>JAFZBS010000004.1 GCA_017561575.1 Candidatus Saccharimonadota bacterium | reverse complement strand
TACTTTCTTCTCGAACTATATGACCGAAATGAAGGCGATGCTTTCGGGCATTGTGGCGGAATATCCGTGGTCGATTGCGCTGGTGTTCTTCTGCGTGTCGGTGCTGATAAACTCGCAGGGCGCCGTGGTGGTTGCAATGCTTCCGCTGGCTTACTCTTTGGGCATTCCGGGCTGGGTGCTGCTGGGCGTGCTGCCGTCGGTTTACGGCTATTTCTTCATACCGAATTATCCGTCGGACATTGCCACCGTCAACTTCGACCGCTCTGGCACAACCGTCATCGGCAAATATCTGCTAAACCACTCGTTTATGATGCCGGGACTAATCTGCGTATCGGTTTCAACCTTGGTGGCTTATCTGCTTTCGATGTTGTTTTATTAGACAGAAAACACAAACAGTAATTTTAAGTTTGTCTTTATAGATTAAGGCTTTGGTGCTAGACGTGCCAAGGCCTTTTTTATTCTCAGACGGCTTGCCTTACATTCTTTCAAATCACTCAAAAAATCAGAATACGGGTAGGGTAAAGGCTCGCAAAATTGTCTTATTGATGTGCGAGATAATCGCGCAAAGCAACTCTTTAAAAACTTAAACTATTATGAAAAGATTAACACTTCTTGCGCTTGCTCTTGTCGGCTCGCTCTGCGGTTATTCGCAAATGATTGAATATCCTAAAAATCAGGTTTCCGCATTTTATTGTGAGGGTAAGTCGTTGTACTCGGCTCTACTAGAATTTTGGGGTTTAGGAATTCAAGGACTACTTAATAATGACGGGGACGAGAAAAAAGGAGACGGAGAAGAGCGTTTGAAATACACGGATTTTTCCGGAACTTATAATGTTGAGTATCTGCACAATTTTTTTAAACCTTGGATGTCGATAGGTACGCAATTAGGTTATGAAGAGATCCACTCTAAACATTGGCTTAAAAGGAGTTATTCTCCATCCCAACCTAACGATCTCTGGACTGAAAAAGAGCGGACACTATACATTATGTGTGTGGCTCAATTTGATTTATTGCGGTACAATTGGGTTGGATTATACACAAAGGTGGGAGAAGGTGTACGATTAATATTTACGGACCTTAAATATAATACAGGGAAGACTGATGATGATTTTGGTTTGATTCCTTGTTTTGTTGTAGCAACCGGATTGGAGGTCGGCCCAAAATTTGTGAGGTTTTTTGGTGAGTTGGGAATAGGTGCTCAAGGTTTTGCATCTGTCGGTTTAAGAGCACGATTCTAATGCCAACTATCGTTCAAATTGTTAAAACTTAAACTACTATGAAAAAACTAATACTTATTGCATTTGCCATTCTCGGCTCGCTTTGCGGTTATTCGCAAATGATTGAATACCCAAAAAATCAGATTTCTGTGTTTTATTGTGATGGTATGTCACTGTACTCGGGTCTATTAAAGACTTGGGGTTCCGGACTAACGAATGACGGGAAAAAAGGAGATGGAGAAACACGTTTGAAATACACCTATTTCTCTGGAACTTATAATGTTGAGTATCTGCACAATTTTATCAAACCTTGGATGTCGATGGGTGTGCAATTGGGTTATGAAGATAACCG
>JAFZBS010000003.1 GCA_017561575.1 Candidatus Saccharimonadota bacterium | reverse complement strand
CAGGATCAAACTCTCCATTATAGAAAATTTGAAAAACTCAAATTAAAAATGAACTGACGATGATTAATTGCACAACTAAATTGTTAAATTATATCTAAAGACTACTAAAATAACTTCTCGCAGCTTTAAACTAATCTAAGTTTACTCTATACCTATAAAAAAGTCAAGTACTTTTTTCACTTTTTTTGAAAAAAGTACTTGACTTTGCTTTTTATTATTGACGTTTCTTTTTACTTACTGGTATTAGCCACCACGCGGCAAAAAGAATACTGGCAGCGGAGAGCCCGATTACCCAGCTTAGACTATCGTTTTTTGATTGTCTACATTCCTTCTCCTCTGACGTTTGAGCCTGCCCGGTGTTTGGAGTTAATGGAGTAATTTCAGGAGATTTCTTATCTATTGATGAAATAATATTTGGTTTTGGTTTGACAATATTGTTCGCGTTTTGTGCTTTTTCGGGGTTTTTCTTTGTTTCGTTCTCTTTTATGTCGGTTTGCTCTGGTTCTTCATGCGAAAATGTTTCCGGTTCGCCGCCAAAACCATCTGATTCATCTTTGTCATCTTTCGTCTCTTTATCTAGGGTTTCCGTACTATTATTGTTCTCTATATTATCTGCCATACCCGTATCCTCTTGATTCGTGAGTTCTGGTTCCAACTCAATATCTTTATCCTCCACTGTTTTATCGTCGGTAATGTCCACGGGCTCATCAAGAGTATCTATATTTTCACTACTGTCAACGGTAGTATCTTTTATATTGTCAGTGAATGCATTGTTGTCTTCGACATCCGAAGTATGGAGTTCATTGATTTCGTCATTGTTTTCATTTTCGTTGGTTGCCCCACTGGCGTCATCTGTGGTAGTATCGTCGCTGTTTTCACCAGGTTCACCAACGATTTCCTGTTCATCACTATTTTCGTTAGACTCGTCGACGCTATCCTGTTCAACGTTGACTGGGATATATCGTACCTCACCGGTATTATTAAACCTTATTTGGCATTCGGTGCCAGGTTGATAGTTTGCTAGACAATCTGTTAATCTGTAAACATCCCTGCCGCCATTCGGACTGGTGTCTTTCATTTCATAATAAAATACATTTCTGACGCCCTGAAGGAGCGCGTCATCCGCCATTTCAAACTCATACTCAATATTCGGTAAGATGTCTGGTCGATTTTCATCTTCAGTGTTCCAGGCAAATGTAATATGTACCTCTGGGAATTCTTCGGTGCCCTCCATAATGCTCAGCATTTCATGCCACGGACTCCTGTTGTGGTCATCATATTCAACCCTACCAATATAGAGATGTATTAGACTTGCCCCTTCCCCTTCGTCTTGCCCCAAAATACGGTTCCTTCTGAGTTTATTATTGTAAATAAATCTAATTGTATTATTATTCGGATTTACTGCAGTAATAAAAAACTTTCGACTTTCATAAGAATCCAACGCCCTATAAATATCGCCACGCCTTCGACGCTCCATCAAATATTCCAGTCTACAGCCCCTATCACTTTGATCGCAGATTGAATTCACTTCCTCCAAAGTCTCAAGACTGAGTGCCTCCATATCGTCGAGTGTTAAATATTCTGCTTCCGTGTCTACTGCAAAGGTTGTCGGCGTATTAAATAAACCTATAATTATAGTTGATATTGATGCTACATATAATAGTATTTTTCTCATATACTCCTCTTTATTATTAATTTTGGAGGAGTATAGGCATAGAATGAAACAGAAATCAACCCCCCACCTTGATTTCTGTTTGCATAATCAGTATTACCTCTGTAATTTTAAACGTAATTCTATTGCTTAATTATTTGCAATGTAATTATTTTTCAGTTTTTGATGATTCTTCTGAATCGTTTTCTTCTTCTGGAAGAACAATGCCAATGGATGCTACGGTATCACCTTCACTCATTTTCATAATGCGAACGCCCTGGGTAGCACGACCCAGTGTCGGGATTTCTTTCATGGCAACACGAATAGCCTGACCTTTAGTAGACATCATTATGACTTCTTTAGCAAGTGGATCAAGTGTGTGAACTGCTACGATTGGGCCGGTCTTGGCGGTCACCGAAGCAACCTTAATGCCAACGCCGCCACGCTTATGTGGTGGGAAGTTAGAAACAAGGCAAGCTTTACCGTAACCATTAGCAGATACGGCGATAAGCTTTTGATTTGGATCCGTAATGACATCCATTCCTACAATTTCATCTTTCGGACGAAGGCGCATACCACGAACCCCCATAGCTGAGCGGCCCATGGCACGAACCTCTTTCTCGTTAAATCTAGTAGCCTGGCCAGCGCTTGTACTGATTACAATGTCATTTTCACCAGTGGTTTCTTTAACCCATCTCAATTCGTCTCCAGCGTCCAGCTTAATAGCAATGAGACCGTTGCTACGCACATTATAGAAATCCTTAATAGCGGATTTTTTGATGGTTCCCTTTTTGGTAGCCATAAAGAGATAGCCTTCACCACCAGTCTCACCTTGTTTGATGATGGCGGTGATTTTTTCCTCTGGATGCATATTGAGCATGTTGACAGCAGCGGTACCTTTGGCGGCAAGAGAAGCTTGAGGTACTTCGTAGGCCTTCATGCGGAATAAACGTCCTTGGCTAGTAAAGAAGAGTAGATAATCGTGCGAAGATGCAGTAAGAATCTGAGCAATTACGTCTTCTTCCTTTGTAGTCATGCCCTTCTTACCCTTACCACCACGGTTTTGCTTGCGGAAATCTGCTTGAGGTACGCGTTTCATATAATTCTCGGAGGTAAGCAAAATGACACTTTCTTCCTCTGGGATGAGCTCTTCTTCGGAGAATTTTCCTACTTCATGGTTTATGATTCTCGAACGTCGTTCATCACCATATTTTTCTTTCATGACAAGGAGTTCTTCTTTTACGACTCGTAAGATTTCCTGTTCGCTAGCTAGGATGGCTTCAAGTTTCTTGATTAATTCATGAAGCTCTTTCAATTCTTCCTCAATTTTGTCTCGTTCCAACCCCTGGAGGCGACGAAGTTGCATTTGAAGAATAGCATTGGCCTGAATCTCGGAAAGACCAAACCTTGTCATAAGCTGTTTATCGGCGTCATCATAGGAGGCACGGATTACCTTAATAACCTCATCGATATTATCAAGTGCAATTTTTAAACCTTCCAAGATATGCGCACGTTCTTTAGCCTTTTGGAGATCAAATTCAGTACGGCGACGAATAACAATCTGGCGATGCTTAATAAATTCACTCAGTATCTCTTTTAGACCGAGTACTCGTGGTTGGATACCATCTACGAGTGCTAAGACATTATAATGGAAAGATGTTTGCAAATCGGTCAATTTATAGAGCTGATTTAAAATTTTCTTTGGGAAAGCATCCTTCTTGAGTTCTATGACTACTCTGGTCTTACCACGGGCGGATTCATTTCTGGCATCAGCGATATGTGAAAGTTTTTTCTCTTGAGCGAGATGAACGACTTTCTCAATTAGACTTTCTTTGCTGACACCATAGGGCATCTCTGTAATTACAATATTATAGCGACCATTTTTACGCTCTTCAATATTTGCAACGCCACGAATAGTAACGGAACCTTTACCAGTCGCGTAGGCTTCTTTCATTGGGGCGCCACCGTAGACTTCGGCGCCGGTTGGAAAATCTGGTCCCTTAACATATTTCATGAGACCATCTAGTGTAATTTCCGGATCATCTATAAGTGCAACAGTGGCGTCTACTAATTCGCCGAGGTTGTGAGGCGGAATATTGGTAGCCATACCAACAGCGATACCCATTTGACCATTTAGGAGAATATTTGGGAGGGCGGCCGGGAGGACTACTGGCTCTTTTTCGGTACCATCAAAATTATCACGGAAGTCTACAGTGTTCTTCTCGATGTCAGCAAGAAGCTCAGCGCCAACTTTATCCATGCGGGCCTCAGTATAGCGCGAAGCGGCTGGCTCATCTCCATCGGCAGAGCCAAAGTTACCTTGGCCTTCTACTAGGGTGTAGCGCATCTTCCACGGTTGAGCAAGATTAACCATAGCATCATAAATTGATGAATCACCGTGTGGATGATACTTACCCATGACCTCACCGACGATACGAGCGGATTTTACTGTCGGATGTGGGGCCTTCCAGCCATTTTTATTCATGGCATATAGTATACGGCGGTTGACTGGTTTTAAGCCATCACGGACATCTGGGAGAGCACGGTCAATAATAACAGACATGGAATACTTAAGAAAGTAGTCTTCCATGGTATGTTCGACTGGCTTAATCTCCAAGCCATCTATAGCTGTTGCAACTCCAGTAACGCCATCTTCGGACGCGCTTCGCTCGCTCCCGTCGTTACGGGGCTCGCTCGCTCCACCGCTCCCCGTTGGTCGCGGACGGTCCTCAGATGGCATTCCTGGAGTTGACTCATTCATATTCTTGTCTTTGTTATCTTCCATCTTTCCTCCTTAAAAGTCCAAATCATCAAGGTTAACTGAAGCGGCGCCGGCCTGGATGAAGTTTTTGCGGAGTTCGACCTGATCCCCCATCAACTTCGTGAATACGGCGTCAGCTTTTTCGGCATCTTCGACGTGAACTTTGACCAAAATACGGTTCTCTGGGTCCATGGTAGTCTCCCAGAGTTGCTTGGCATCCATTTCGCCGAGGCCTTTAAATCGTTGTTGTGCGGTATAGCCGGCCTGTTTGAAGCGTTCTTGAGTTTCATCAATCTTGGTACCAGCAGCTCTTCGTTCTTCAATCTTTTCGGTAAGTTTTTTCTCGAGTGCTATTTCATCATAAACATAATCTATTTTGCGAGTATTGCCTGTACCTTTAATAAGACCAAAGAGCGGTGGTTTGGCTAGATAGACATGCCCAGCTTCAATAACTTGTGGCATATAGCGGAAGAAGAAAGTCATAAGAAGCGTTGCAATGTGAAGACCGTCAACATCAGCATCGGTCATAAAGATAATCTTGTCGTATCTGAGACCGTCGAGGTTAAATTGGTCACCGATACCAACCCCTAAACCCTTAATAAGCGAAACTAATTCTTGGTTGGCGAGCATCTTGTCTAAACGAGCGCGTTCGGTATTTAAAACCTTGCCTCTTAGAGGCAAAATGGCCTGAATTTGTGGGTTGCGCCCCTCTTTGGCGGAACCAGCTGCAGAATTACCCTCCACGATAAAGAGTTCACAGTCGTTACGATTTCTAGAAGAACAATCCGCAAGCTTACTTGGTAGATTTAGTCCTTCAAAGGCACCTTTTCTGATAACGTTATCGCGGGCAGCACGGGCGGCTTTGCGAGCCCGGGCGGCCAGGGTGGCTTTGCTGACGATTTTTTTTGCGATTTGAGGATTTTCTTCGAGATAATACCCAAAATACTCAGTCATCACCTTATCAACGATGCCGCGAACCTCGGGGTTGCCTAATTTGTTTTTGGTTTGGCCTTCAAACTGTGGGTCTGGTAACTTAACCAAGATTACCGCCGTTAAACCCTCTTTGATGTCATCGCCGGTGAGATTATCTTCTTTCTCTTTCAAGAGGCCATTTTTCCTAGCGTAATCGTTAATAACCCGGTTCAGTCCAGTACGAAAACCAACGACATGCATGCCACCATCAGGGGTTAATACGTTATTGGCGAAAGGTTTCATGATTTCTGCGAAGGTGTCATTGTATTGGAGTGCAATTTCTACGCCAGTTTCTCCAACTTGTTTATCTACGTAGAAAATATCATCAGAAAGAAGCTCTTTGCCGGAGTTAAGACGCTTAACATAGCTCTTTATACCGCCTTCAAAATAGAATGATTCGTGAGCGCCCGTACGTTCATCTTTTACGGTTATCAAGATTCCTTTGGTGAGGTAGGCTTGGTGACGTGCATAATTTGCCACCCAGGTATAGTCAAAGTTAGTAGTTTCTCTAAAGATAGTAGGATCCGGATAAAAAGTTATAGAGGTACCATGTTCACGTGGAGCTCCGCTTGTTATTTTAAGCTCCATGGTAGGTTTACCAGTATCAAATTCTATATGGTGCGTCTTTCCGTCCCTATAGACCTCAGCAGTCATATGGGTTGAAAGCGCATTTACCACCGACGAGCCAACACCATGAAGGCCAGATGAGACTTTGTAGCCACCATCACCAAATTTACCACCGGCATGGAGTACCGTAAGGACCGTTTCGAGAGTGGATTTTTTAGTTTTAGGGTGAATATCTACTGGAATACCGCGACCGTTATCATCAACCCTAACACCACCATCTTTTAGGATAGTAATGTCGATCTTGTTGGCAAAACCAGCAATCGCCTCATCGATAGAGTTATCTGCAATTTCTTTAATCAAATGATGTAAACCGTCATATCCGGTGGAACCAATATACATACCCGGACGAAGCCTTACAGGCTCCAACCCTTCCAAAACCCGAATTTCTGACGAATCGTAGCTTTCCGCTTTGTCGGCCATTATTATACCTCTTCTTAAATATACCTATTTATTATACATCATCTTGATATTTTTTTCAAGGATATATGCCCAAAATAGCTCGACTATGCGTAAATAATCGCGCTACGAGGGCCTTATTCGTCTGATTTTTTGTTCTTTTCAAGCCAAGCGTCAATGAACCCACCTCCAGACCCAGAATCGCTGCTAGGGGCCTCTACGTGCGTCTGAGGGGCAGTTTCGGCTTCTACTTTAGCTTGTTCTTCGGCTTTTTTTTCAGCTTCTTTTTCCATGCGCTCACGCTCGGCGGCGGACCAACGATCATTTATTTCCTTTTCTACCTCTGAACGCGTCTTGGCATATTTTGTGGCCGAATATAGTTTTAGCGATTCCATGAGGTCGTCGTTTGGCTCGCCCATTGGAGCTGGCAAACTCATGGTAAATGGCGCTGATGGCATATCAAACATCATTACTTTAGCCACAGCGGCGAAGTTTGGAGTTTTTGTTAAGTCTTCCGCTGTAAAGGTCGGGGTAAAGGCTTTGACCATCAATTCGGCATCTGTGACGCCAATACGGCCGCAGATAACCGTACCAACGTTGCCGAGCAAAGCTTCCCTGATTTTATCCGTCAGCTGCGTCATAAACTGGTTTGCCACAATGAGATTTAAGCGGTACTTACGGGCTTCAGATAGAATTGATTCAAAGCTATCTGTCGCAAAGTTCTGGAACTCGTCTACGTATAGACAAAAGTCTTGACGCTGATCTTCTGGGATATCTTGGCGGCTCATAGCAGCCTGTTGGAATTTCATGACAAAAATCATACCTAGAAGATTAGCATTGATATCGCCGAGACGACCTTTGGACAGGTTAACGAGGAAGATTTTTTTGTTATCCATTATATCGCGAATATTGAAACCCGATTTAACTTGACCTAGGGTGTTACGCATGATTGTATTGGCAATAAATGGTCCCCATTTAGAGGCAAACCAGGTAATAACTTCGCCGGCGTCACTTGACTTTTGGGATGCTGGGAACTCTTTAGTCCAGTAATCATAAACTGCTTTATCGGTGACGTATTTTAGTTTAGATTTAACAAATTCTGGGTCAGTGAAGCATTGAGGAATATCGATAAAGGTGGCACCGGCAGGGTCGCTCATTAGTAGAAGCGCGGCATTTCTAAACATATGCTGACCACGGGGGCCAAAGAAGCCTTGATTAGTCGGATCAAAGAGAGATTGGAGCATACTGATTCCCTCTTGAACAATAAAATCTTTTTGGTCTGGCGAAGTAAACTCAAACATGTTCATACCAACTGGATGTTCGATATCTGCTGGATCAAAATAGATCACATCGTCGACGCGGTCTTTTGGTACACGTTTCAGAAGAGCTTCGACGGCATCACCATGAGGGTCAATGAATGCGAAGCCGCGACCGTCGTTCATATCTTGATAAGCAAGATTTTCAAGAAATACGGATTTACCCATACCGGTTTGGCCAATGACATACATATGACGCCGACGGTCTTTTTCTTGAAGGTAAATGGGTTTTTTGTTGCCTCTGTATTCGTTGGTGCCAAGGAAGAGCCCCTCGGTAGCCAGTTTGGCTGGGCCATCAACTTGCTTGGTGAGCTGGCGTTCAACCTGGGAGTTTGGAATAGCATTTTGGTCTGGCAAATGAAAAATACTTGCTAGTTCAACGCTATTTAAAATATTTGTTTTAACTTTTAATGGGAAGAAACGAAATGTATAATCTACTGCTATTTTATTGGGGTCTTTAAAAACGTTGACTTTAAAACCGTTGTATTCCGTAGAGTTAAATTGTGAGAATGCACTGATTATGCCGCTCATAATTGCATCTGAGCGCGGTTTATTATCGGAACATGCTACAACCCTAATTAAGGTTTCAAACCCAGGATAGCGCATTTTATTGGAAATGGCCGTAATTTCATCTTGCTTGACACTATTAATATTCACAGTCTCTTCGTGCTTTTCATGCTCGACCGGCACCTCCCATGGTGCGCGTATGATATCCATTGCGAGTTGACCTATTCCAGCCCCAACGGTCTTAGTTTTTTTCTTACCTTTGCTAACGTTATCGATGTATTCCTTGGCTGGCAGGAACCAATTTTTTTGTGCAGGGCGAAACAAAATTTGTACAGCAGCACCTTCATCTTTACCTACACTAGACAATGCGTTTAAAATTGCCATCGAGGCGTCGCGTTTACTTTCTTCATAGGTTAGAATTGGATAGTAAAAATCCTTATTTAAGGTAAATTCAGCACCGGCAAGGTTTTCAACTTTGCCTGATGGCGCAAAGATGTTTTCTTCTCTTTTCTCTTCGATGCGAGCCGTAGGATAGGCAGATTGGATAGCTTGTTTTACGATTTCCGTAAGAACGGCTGGTACGATGGCGTAGTATCTAATGAAGCCGTCTTTAGCAATAATTTCAAAAGAAAAATGTCGTTGACCATAGAGTTTTGTTTTAAATCCTTTTGTAATAGTAGATGCTAAAATAGAGTAAGTAACCTGGGCCTTTGAAATAACTTCGTTTGCGATATCACGCTTATCGCGTCCACCGCCATCTATATCATCGGTTGTAGGAGGAAGATGTATGAGGAGTGGGACCATTTTTAGGCCACGCTCATATTTTTTTGCTTTCCTTAATCCACTTACTCTGGTGACAGAAATAACAATAGCAAAAATGATAGCTATCGCCACCACAATTGCAATTACCACCCATGTTTCCATTACGAGGCCAGCTTTCTGTTATAAGAGTTTTCGAGATTCTTTTCCATCATATTCCGCGCTTCTTCATAAAAATCACTCACATTGCCGGTCTGATTTAGTTTTTCTTCTGCTTTTTCAATCTCTACGAGTGCCGACCTAGCAATCCGATCGCCATCGGTACGAATGAGCTTTTCGTCAAAAACAGGAGTTTCCGTTGGTAGTTCGGTTGATTCTGAAGGTTCTTGCTTGGGGTCGCCCACATCTTCTACAGGAGGCTCTGGCGGTGGTAGGATTTCAATAGCATCGGACTTCGGTACTTCTTCGCCAGAAAAAATAGCTTTATTGCCAATACTTCTATTGTCGCGCTCTGGAGTCCAATTTACTTCATCACTACTAAAATTGGCGTTATTATTCGATTCAATTCCTTGACTTATTGGGGTGCCGTCAGTTCCAGGCGCAAAAAAGCCGTTATCATTTGAATTTTGACCTTTTTGACCATTGTCCATATGCTTATTTTATCACATTTAAATTCTTTTGTAGACTAAAAATTCCGCTAAAAATAGGAAAATGATTATTAAACTGATGGTTATCGGTGTAATAGCACCAAATGAGCGCGCCATAAGGAGCATGATTGGGCCAAAAGAGAAGATTGCTGCGTATAAGTACTCTTTATTATTTAGTGTAGTTTTCTTTACTGAGAAATAAAAAAAAGCCTGCATCACGAGCGATGCAACACTAAAAGTGATCATATATAATGTTGTAAAAAATAATAAAACACCTAGAGGACCAATTTCCGTAGGTGATGTTACATTTAGCATTAAGATTAAAGCTGCGAGTCCTATAATGCTAATTGATATGGCGATACGGTTATGCTTCATAACTTTATTGTATCATGTTTTAGTAAAACCCCCAAGAATTTGTGATTATATATGGAGGGAGCGGGTGGTTATCTGGCGATTAAATCACAACTATTGGCCACAACCATGATCCCGCTTTCCCTTTTGACCGCTTCACGCAAGGTGAAGCATGATCCTTGCAATCTTTTTTCTTTCATTCTTGTTTATGCTGCTAAGAAGGTGCTAATGAAAGATTTGATGCGCGCTCAACGTCTTTAACGGAGCTCTAGGTAATTCCTATGTAATTTATGGCTAGAAATTACCTTTTCGCCCGTTAAAGCTTACGTTTTATTTCTAGCTTTTTTGATTCTTTTCATATTCTTACCTTTTTTGTTTTTAGTATTTGTTTTAGTCATCTCGACTGTTTTTATGTTAGCACAATATAATAAAAAATGCAATAGATTTGTTCAATTAATTTGTTGTACTATTTACAACATTTACCCTATATGCTCCCTGTTCTAATTTATTGTTCAAATTGTTGTCTTTTTTACAACGATATTGGAGTTTGTCATAAAAAACGTCCAGATTCTACTGGACTACTTAATATGGTGGAGCTGCCGGATACTGCCTCCGGGTCCGAGTCATCACGTGGACATAAATCTACATACATAGTTTCCTGTTTTATTCTCGGCATTTTTCTTAAGCTGCAAGAAACAAAACTTAAAAGAGCCTTGGCTTGGTTTTAATGTCATATTCTGCCAACTATATGACCTTATTCCCGTTTTATGATAATTCGCATTCTACGGGACCTTGAATACGAACCAGCCTATAATAAATTAGGCATAAGCTGGCATGTATGCAACATGCGCAGTTTTAGTGTTTTTAGCACTTATTTAATACTTACGGTATTCAATCGGTATGCATTATGTCTGTTAATGATCCGTCTAAGCTTTGTCAGCCCCAACTGAAGTAATTATAGCATATCCGTTTCCTCTTGACAATAGAAGAAGACCGGTAACTGCGAGGAAAACCGGTCTTCTTTAAGTAGAGTGTGGAGTTATTTTGGCTATATTTTTGTTTTGACCTTCTGTATAATTTTTTTATTCAGAAGCTATCTCTATTATAGCGTCTAAAAACGCTCATGTCAATATATTTTTTGAACAATTTTTGTATATTTTTTGTGAGTTTTCCACAAGTTTTTTAAATAAATCTACCTAAGTTCCTTTGCTCTTATAAAAAATCATCTAGTGCTGTTTTTCCCTGTCACAAAGGTGGGGGGTTGAAAATAGATTTGAACTATGTTAGTAGTATGCGCATGATAAGTAAAATAAAGTCAGCAATACCCTTTAGCTTCGGTGGTAAGGCGGTCGAGGTTGAAGGGGACATTAATCGAGGTTTACCAGCCTTTAATATAGTGGGGATGGCCAATAAAACCATTAATGAATCGAAAGAAAGAGTAAGGAGTGCAATCGTAAACTCTGGCTTTAGCTTTCCCGATAGAAAAGTTACAATTAACCTGGCTCCGGCGGATTTAGAAAAGGATGGTTCCTATCTGGATTTACCGATAGCTTTGTCGGTGCTAACACTATCTAGACAACTACTAATGGCTGATGTGAAGGATAAACTATTTGTCGGAGAGCTGTCTTTAAATGGTGAAGTCCGCAATATTAGGGGTATAATCAACATCGTAGAGGTAGCAAAAGAGCTGGGAATATCAGAGGTTTATGTGCCTATCGGCAATTTAGCGCAGGCCTCCATGGTAAAAAACATTAACATCTACGGTGTGGATACTTTGCAGAATCTATTCTTGCAGCTAAAAAAACAAGGCACAACATGCACCCCTAGAATGGCATCAGAAAGCTACAAAAAGGCCTCTAAGAACGTTTCTGGGCCAATATTGGACCACATTCGTGGCCAAGACGTAGCCAAGCGCGCTATGGCGATTGCAATAGCGGGTCATCATAATATCCTGATTTCCGGGCCGCCCGGAGCTGGCAAAACACTTCTGGCTAAGGCTGCTGCCAATTTACTACCGGAACTAACTACAGAAGAAAAGATTAGCATCACCAAGATTTATTCCATTACTGGAATGTCCACCGGCGAGATTATAGAAAGTCGCCCATTTCGTAGCCCGCATCATACAGCTAGTGCTACCTCGATAATAGGCGGTGGAGCCGGGGCGATGCCCGGCGAGATATCTTTGGCGCATAAAGGTATCCTCTTTTTAGACGAAATACCGGAGTTTCAGAGATCGGTCCTAGAAGCGCTTAGGCAACCACTTGAAGACAAGGAAATCTCTATCTCTAGAGCAAATCGCAAAAGCACCTACCCGGCGGATTTTATGTTGGTTGCAACCATGAACCCTTGCCCCTGTGGTTACCTGGGGGATTCAACACATGAGTGCAAGTGTTCAGAAACACAAATACAGAACTATCAGAAGAAGTTATCTGGTCCGTTATTTGATCGCATAGATATGTATGTAGGGGTAGACAAGGTTGAAAATACCGATTTAATGAGGCCTATAGAGAATTCCAATGTCCAACATAATGTTGTAAAAAATACTATAACAGATGCAATTAGACGTCAACGAGCTCGATATAACGGGGATGGTATCTATAATTCTTCCCTTTCGTCTTTTGAAGTTTCGCAAAAACTAAAAATGGAGCCTCAGGCAGAAAAACTACTAGCACAAGCGTCTGACAAGCTCGGGCTTTCGGCGAGGTCGTATTTTAAAATTATAAAGGTAGCTCAAACTATTGCTGATTTAGACAAGTCAGCAATAATCCAAGCTAAGCATCTTGCCGAGGCCCTGACCTACCGAAAACACTGAGCTTTTTTCCCTATTGCTTTTTCGGTGGAGTTTTGATATAATACTTACAGGTTAAATCAAGAGAAGAAAGGACTATTATCAAAAATTCATCACGCACCCGAATTAATGGAGAAATTCGTTATCCGGAAGTACGCGTAATTGGTTCAAATGGTGAGCAGCTAGGCATAATGTCGAGTCGCGATGCCCAACTTCTTGCGAGGCAACAGGGAGTGGATTTAGTAGAGATTGCTGCTAACGCCAATCCGCCGGTCGTTAAAATCATTGATTGGGGTAAATTCCAATATCAAAAGATGAAAGAGGAAGCCAAGAATCGTAAAAAAGCCCGCGAAAAACAATCCGAGCTTAAGCAAATGAAGATTGGCCTCAAAATTTCAGATAACGATCTTAACATTAAAGTCCGCAAAATGCGTGAGTTCTTAGACGATGGTGATCGAGTTAAGATTATGGTCATCTTTCGTGGTCGCGAAATGGCCCACAAAGAAATTGGGCAAGAGCTGCTCGACAAGATACTTAAATTAATTGGCGACGATATTATTGTCGAAGGAAAAATGCAATTCAACGGACGTAACCTATCAGTCGGGATACGGAAGAAGTAATTTCCTACTTCCACGGTCCTCTGATTGTATATTATATATATTAATTTTAAACTAAAGGAAAACCTATGCCAAAATTAAAGACGCATAAAGGTACTGCCAAGCGCATTAAAATCACCGGTAGTGGTAAGATTACACGCGAGCGTGCCTACGGGAATCATATTCTCGCAAAGAAATCAAAAGCTAGGAAGCGCAATATGAAGACTTCGGCTTCCGTGAGTGGGAAAATTAAGAAAAATATTAAGACTGCATTAGGGGTTTAATTATGAGAGTAAAACGTGGTGTGGCCGCAATGGCCAAACATAAGAAAATTTTGAAAGCCGCTAAAGGCATGCAACATGCACGCACTCGTAGCTTTCGTTTGGGTAAGCAAGGTGTAATTAAAGCTCTTCGCTATAGTTATCGTGACCGTCGTAACCGCAAACGCGATCTTCGCGCACTTTGGATTACCCGTATCAATAATGCTTCTAGAGAGCTCGGTCTTTCCTACTCACAGCTTATAGCTGGCATGAAGGCAAAAAATATTAACCTTGATCGCAAAGTTCTTGCAGATCTCGCCGTAAACAATCCCGAAGCATTTAAAGCAATTGTAAATACTGTGAAGGAGAAATAAGATGGCAATTTGTGAAGTATCTGGAAAAGGTAAAATGTATGGTCACAATGTGTCATTTTCACAACGCCATACACGTAAGGTATTTAAGCCGAATGTATCAAAGAGGACATTAGTCATTAATGGCCAAAAAGTAAAGTGCAACATTTCTACTTCTGCTTTAAGGACATTAAAAAAGAAAGGGCTCGTAGAGTCACCAAAAGCCAAAAAGGCTTAATGTTGTGCGTTTTACATGCATTTTTTACAACAAAAGTCACCCAGTTGGGTGATTTTTGTTGTCACATTCACAACAATCTAACAAAAAACTGGCATTTTCTTGCCAGTTTTTTGATATAAGCCTTTAGTAAGCCGGGTTCTGTAGCCATATATTAATAATATATGGTCGGCAATCATCTATCTAGATATTACATTGCTATAATATTCAAGCGGTGATCGTGCGTCCCCGAGTAGAGGCGATTAGCACTCCTTGCAACAGGTAGGGTTTGCCTCCACACTGTATCGCTACAGCGTGTTGTGGGCTCTTACCCCACTCTTTTCACCCTTACCGGCAAGCCGGCGGTATATGTTTCTGTGGTACTTTCCCTATCCTTGCGGATGGTCGCCGTTAGCGACTACCTTACTCTGTGTTGCCCGGACTTTCCTCTTGAGTTTACCCCAAGCGATTGCCTTAAAGGCTCACAATATATTATATCATAAAAACGCTTAGGCGCCAACACGGTCCTTGCCATTATGGCGGGGTGCATTAAGTTCAATGTATTCAATAATCTTAGAAGCAACGTCGATACCTGTAACTTTTTCAATACCAAAGCCAGGCGAAGCGTTTACTTCAAGTACAAGTGGCCCACGAGCTGAGCGCATCAAATCCACGCCACAAACATGAAGCCCCATAGCCCTTGCGGCTTTCAGGGCGGTTCGTTTTTCTTCGGCAGTCAGCTTCACTAAAGTACCCTGACCCCCCTGGTGAAGATTTGAGCGAAAATCGTCATCGAGAGATGCACGTTGCATAGCGGCTACAACTTTATTTCCGACCACAAAGGCACGGATATCGGTTCCGGCAGATTCCTTGATAAATTCCTGCAAGAGAATGTTTGTGCCATCTTCATTGTAAAGATAAAAAGCCTGAAGAGCAGATTTGGCCGCTTTGCGAGTATCGGCAAGAATAACACCATTTCCGTGCGTACCAGTTGCAAGCTTTATAATAACAGGGAGTCCAATCTGTCCTAACAGGTCATCAATATCGGACGTATTGCGTGAAACGAGTGTTTTTGGTGTATCAACATCGTATTTTGCCAAAATTTGTGCAGCGCGCAGTTTGTCGCGAGCACGAGTAATAGCTACTGATGCGGCTGAGGTCCAGACGCCCTGCATCTCAAATTGACGAACCACAGCACAGCCATAACGAGTCATGTTGTTGGAAATACGGGGCAAAATAGCGTCGAAGTTTTTTAGTTTTTCACCTTCATACAAAACATCTGGATGCTTGTCATCGAGTGCAAGATAACAGTTTTTGTACTTAATCACTCTAACTTCGTGGCCTCGCTTCTCCGCCTCTTCAACGAGACGTTTGGTGGAATAATTCCCTGGCCCATTAGATAATATAGCAATTTTCATTTATGCCTCCTTATTATTGATATATTTTTGATGGAACTTAAACGGATTCTCGTGTAACTCCTGGTCTAGATTAGACGACTTAGCTAGTTTTCTTTGTGTCGTAACGGATCTTGAAACATCAACCAGAAAAATACCAGATATCGTACGTCGTCCAATTAAAATCGGAAATCTATTGCGTGAACGCTCAGCTAGAGTAAACGTAGTTTCAAATGTTTTGCCCAGTATGGTAATTGGCAGTTTAATACGGTAACGTACCTGCACATTACCAATGGAGGAACGAATTGATTTTGCCGTATAATCGGTAGTCTTGAGACGTTTACCTGTATAATATGGGGATTTTGGACCAAAAAGCGAGAAGCTCAGCACGCCGTCTTCTTCCATGGTTATATTGGATGCCCAAATAGCGGAAGAATCTGCTCCGGTATCAATTTTTGCCGGTATTTTTCTCCCATCTATTTCGACATACTCAGTTGAACCAATAATATCTAGGGATTTCTCTGTTAAATCCATGCTTAAATTATACCACTTTAATGCTTATAGGTCAATCAGAGGTCTTTTGTTGCAGTATTTCGCTGATGGCGCGATTTGCCTCATAATCAGCAATGGTGTTCTCACTTCGATTGACATGAGTAAATGATACAGCATCAAAGTTTTCTAGTTTGTCTTGAATGCTCTTGTAGATGGGGAGGATATCTTGATTCTTGACAGAGAAGATACCATTCAGCTGGTTTACCACCATGAGGCTGTCAGAGACAAACCTTACAGTGTCCAAATTCATTTCAATGGCTTGTTCTACGCCTTTTTTCATAGCATAATACTCAGCAACACGGGATGTAGCGAAACCGATAAACTCCCCTCCTTGTTTAATGGTGTTACCATTTGTATCGACGATATAATAGCCAATACCGGCTGGTCCTGGGTTACCGCGCGAAGCCCCGTCAACATAAATAGTGACAGATGATGCAGTATCGCGGGGCGAAATGCGACCAGGGTTAACCTTACCTTCGACAATTTCTATGACTGATAGACTGGCTTCGCTAAGTCGAATATTTGCCGTATTATAATCTCTAATGTACTTATAGCCGGTATACCTTTCTCTGGGGTTTGGCTTGACATTGTCCGCGATAATCTCATAGACAATATAGAGATTACTTAGGCGGCTTGAACCCTCGAGCGCAAGAAAAGTGATAACGTCTTTTAATTTAATCTGTTTTGCAGTGATACCAGTATATTCAGCTAGCGAGCGGACCATAGATTCTTCTGGTTGTTCGCCAAATTTAATTTTACCAGTTGGAAGTTCCCAAAAAACCGGGGCCTCTGAACGACCACGGTTTCGCTTCAAAACTAATACCCCGTCTTCTGTTTTGATAATACCAACTACGCGAATTCTTTGTTTCATGCCACCCTTTAAACCCTACTGGTCTGTTTTCCCCGTAATATATACAAGGTGGGTAAAATCTTATGCGATGTATCCACGGACACAAGCCACGAAATCCCTAAAACATGATTATTCAGGAAAATCATGTTACCAGTAGGGCTAATTTAATTATATCATAGTGCCCCCATGTTTAGCAATCAGTAACCGGTAATCATATAGAAAAATTCAAGTATACCGTTCATGCCGTTAATCATGAGTGACGAAAAAACTTCACTAAAAAGAAGTATCAAGACATAAATAATGATAATACCGTAACGTTCCATCTCGCCAATGAATTTGCGTACCGAATCAGGGGCGATAGCATATAAGACACGTGAGCCGTCGAGTGGTGGAACTGGAATAAGATTGAACAACATAAAACCAAGGTTGATAAAAATAGTTTCGGCAGCAATAAATGCTGGTAATTCCCCACCAGAGCCAGAGAGCATGCCAGAGAAACGTGCAATCAAAAACGCAATGAAGGCTATCAAAAAATTTGTAAGCGGTCCGGAAATAGCAACTAGCGCCATTCCCCATTCACGCCATTTGAGGTTACGATAATTAACTGGCACTGGTTTTGCACCACCAAAGACTGGTGCTTTTAATGCAAATAATAGCATCGGTACAATAATAGACATGAACGGATCAATGTGCTTTATGGGGTTTAAGGTAAGGCGGCCGGCATCTTTGGCCGTGCGATCGCCAAGCCAGTAAGCAACTACGCCATGAGCGAGCTCATGCAATATGACGGAACATATTATAATAATAAATACTACTAGTAACTCTATGATATTCATATATTAGTTTAATACCACCACTTCCCTGACGGACGGAAGGCTGTCAAGGTTTTTGACTTTTAGTTTTTTCTCGGTACGAGCAGTAAGTTTTAATTCCGAAACCATTCCGTCGACATTTCCCATAGCGACGACAAGCTTTGGTTCGATTTCACGAACAGCACGAACACTAGATGTGCAAAGAATGTCTGCTACGATGTCATCGAGGTTTTCTTCGATGCCGCCAAGTATGCCAATATGGACACCACCAATTTCGACTGAGTAGATAGTGTTGTCACTTTCGGTAATAATGCCGCGAATCGTAGCATCGCCGATTTCGAATTCGCCCGGTCCGGTTATCTTACCGACAGCAAGCCCTGCGTCAATAGTCGCATCGGAAATATTGAATTTAATAGCGCCTTTTTTTGTAGTAATTACGATTTCGTCTTGGTTTTTGCTTTCTATCTCGAACATATTTCCTCCTTAAGGTTTTATAATTTTATCCGGGTCGATTATCTCACTAATTTCCATTTCAAATATTTCATCTACAAAACGGTCTTTAACGCTTCTTCTATAATTAAAATCGTCAACTGACATAATTACATAGTTAATTGGTTTACCTTGTTTTTTTTCAATAACTTCTGCCCAACGTGTGAGTTTTTTGGTCTTGTCATTACCAATTATTAGAAGATCGATGCCGTCCTGACCTGGCAGGCGATTAGTAACGACTAAACCTTTAATGTAGTGACGAACTGGGCGGATATACTCATCCCAAGTGGTGGAATGAATATCCTTTTCGCGAGCTAAATCAATTTTTTTAGAAAAAATTTCGGTTAGCGGATGAGAAAATGGGTGCTTGTTATTTGCTGAATAGTAGATTTTGTTGTCGAAGGTCTCATTTTTAATAACACCGATACTCTCAAGATTTAATAATTCCCTGCGGACAGAATTAATCTGCTCATCGATGACTCTTGTCATTTCACGAACATAAAATGACTTGTCGGGATTTTCAAAAAAAAGTTTTAGAAGCTTGGCACGCGTTTTTGAGCCAAATAGTTTTTCGACTGGACTACTATCAACTTTACCCATTCTGTATACTATTTTAGCATGAATTGAATAAAAAAGTGAAGACTTTGTAGAAATTATTTTATTCCAATACTACTAACCACATATGGATACACTTCGCCTAGTGTAAGCCAGATAATACTTTTATTTCTCTTGAACCAAGTCATTTGTCTTTTGGCTAAATGCCAATCTTCAAAAAAACATTTTTCTTTTGCCTCGGGTAAAGTCAGTGTGCCATTAATGTATCCCCAGGCGTATTCATATATATCGGATTTCATAGCACCACTTTCCCAACCATATTTTGAGACTAGTCTTTTTGTTTCCTCGTATAATTCTGGAGAAAACATTTGGTCGATACGCTTTATTAGTCGAGAGCGCAGTTCTTCGGTGTTGGTCTTGACACCAATTATTAAAAAGTTGCCTTTTACCTCTTTTCTGTCTGAACAACTTTTTTGTTCAACATCGCCAATTTTGTGGCCGGTTGGTCCTTTAAAATGGTAGTCATATATTAGGGCGTCTATATATAATCCTGTGCCGCCAACGATAATCGGAACGTGATTTCGGGCTTTGATTTCCTTGATTTTTTCTGTTGCGTATTCTTTCCAGTCTGCCACGGTGAACCTGTCGCCTGGCTCCACTAAATCTAGACCCCAGTGCGGGACATCATCCATCTCCTCTTTGGTTGGCTTTGCAGTGCCAATATCCATACCTTTATAAATGGCGCGCGAATCTGCTGAGATAATTTCGCCGTCAATTTTATTCGCAATTTTGATGGAAACGCCAGTCTTACCAGAGCCTGTTGGACCAAGTATGATGATTACTGGCGGGTCCTGCCGCGCTCTTCCCCCAAAATTTTGCTTCGCAAACATTTTGGGGGTCCCCCTTCGCGCGTCACCCGCCATATTACATTCCTTTCAAGAAGCTAGCAAGCTTAGATAGCTTGATTTTTTCTTCTTTATCGCGGAGGCGAATAGAAACGGCTCCTTCTTCGGCGTCTTTTGGACCAATGATCAGAATTGCAGGAATCTTCATTTCGGTTGCACGTTTAATTTTCTTGCTGAGAGAGTCAGAGGATTCATCAACCGTATAACGAAGTTCGTTATACTTCAAAGGCTTGTCTAGTACGATATTATCAAGTATTTTGGTTATCTTACCAACGTAGTCAGAAACCTTATCATTGACCGTTACAATGCGAACTTGTTCTGGCGCACACCAGAATGGGAACCAGCCACCAGTGTGCTCAATAAAGACCGACAAGAAACGTTCAATAGAACCGAGCGTGGCGTGGTGAAGCATGACTGGTCGTTCTTTTTCGCCTTTCTCATTGGTGAATTCAAGGCCGAAACGCTCTGGCATTACGAAGTCTAATTGAATAGTGGCAAGTTGGTGTTCGCGGCCAATGGCATCCTCCGCCATAAAATCAATCTTTGGACCATAAAAGGCAGCCTCGCCTTCTTGTTCAAAATAATCTAATCCGTTATCAATGGCAGCTTGCTTGATTTGGTTTTGTGCCATTTCCCAGAGTTTTTTGTCGCCTAGGTATTTATCTTCATCAGAACGATAAGATAAACGGGCGCGAAGTTTTTGCATTCCGACAGTAGTGTATAATTCTTTTACTATATTGACAAGGCGTGCGACTTCGTCTTTGATTTGATCTTTACGACAAAAGACGTGCGAATCGTCCTGAGTCAATGAACGAACACGAGAAAGTCCGCCTAGCTCGCCGGTTTTTTCGTCGCGATAATCGGTGGTGGCTTCCATGTAGCGTACCGGCATCTCTTTGTAAGTGCGTGGGCGAGAAGCAAAAATTTGAGTGTGGTGCGGGCAGTTCATAGGCTTCATGGCGAAATCTTCCCCATTTACTTGGGAATGCACCATAAAGAGCTCATCACCAAATTTAGCATAATGGCCAGAGGTTTTGTAGAGGTCAGTTTTGGTAATGTGGGGAGTCCAAACTTTCTTAAAGCCTTCCCGACCACGGAGGCTAAGGGAGTAATTGGCCATTAGTTCACGAAGTTCGGTGCCACGCGGAGTAAAGAGTGGGAGCCCTGCGCCAACCAAATCGGAAAAACAGAATAGGTCTAACTCTTTGCCAAGTTTACGATGGTCACGAGCTTTGGCTTCTTCTTGGCGTTTTAGATACTCTTCTAATTCTTTTTCGGTGGCAAATGCAACACCATAAATACGGGTAAGCATGTTGCGCTTTTCGTCCCCACGCCAATAAGCGCCAGCTACGCGTACGAGCTTAAAAGCTCCGATTTCGCCGGTGTCTTTAACATGTGGGCCCTTACATAAATCTGTAAAGACATCCCCCATATCATAAAAAGTAATTTTGTCGCTTTCCGGGAGCTCTTCGATTAATTCAATTTTGTAATCTTGTTTGTGGTCGCGTGCCCAGTCCAAGGCTTCCATCTTAGTCGCTTCGCGCTTGACCATTGGAAGCTTTCTCGCAACGAGCCCACGCATCTTTTTTTCAATTTTTGCTAAATCAGCATCAGATACCTTATCTTTTCCAAAATCAATGTCATAATAAAAACCATCATCAATTGCGGGACCGATGCCAAACTTCGCTGTAGGATAAAGCTCTGTCACGGCAGCAGCGAGTACATGACTTAAAGTGTGGCGCATTTTTTCTAAATCAGTTGTTTTGACTGAGGTTTTCATTTTTTCCCTTTCTGTTACTCAATATATTATACCACAGATGAGAAGTTTTGACGATGATGGATTAGCCACCCAGAAGAACAAACACCATAAGTGGCATAGTCGCGACCGAAAGAATAGTAGAAATTGTAACGAGCTCGGATGATTCGGCAGCATTGCCACCATATTTTACAGCAAAGAGGCCAAGTGACGTTGCGGTTGGTAAAGCTTGGATTAATGTGCATACCTGAACGACTTCAGTTGGAAACTGGCATAACGTTAAAATCCCCCAAGTAATAAGTGGCCCAATAATCAGTTGAATAACTGCCGTCACCATTAGTTTCCATTTTTTGAACACTTTTATTAATTTCGCTTGAGATAGCATATATCCAATACATATTATCGAGAGTGGCGTTGTAGCGTTACCGACAAAACCGACTGCATCGGTCAAAAACTGTGGCAAGCTAAGTTCGAGCAAAAATAACACCATACCAAGAATCACTGCAATAATATTGGGATTAGTAATAATACTGAACAAAAGTTTTATGGATAATTTTTTCTTGAAGAGCCAAATGCCGTAGGAAAAGAGTGCTATGTTAAATGAAATAATAAAGCCACAATAGGCTAGGATTCCCTCCGCACCAAAAGTGCTTGCTACGATGGGGTAACCTAGAAATGTAGCATTATTAAAAATCATGGCAAATTGAGCCTCTTCTTTTAAACTACCCCTCATCCATTTTTTGTTGAAGACGACCTTAGCAAAAACAATTAGCGCGAACATGATGATGGCGCCACCCAGAAGGCCGGACAAGAATAGACCAACAAGCGACTCGTCATAACTATTTGGAAAGGCCATAAAGAGTGAGGCCGGCATGAACACCGTAAGGAGAAGATTGGTGAGCTCTTTATTAGTCGTGTCGCTAATCAGCTTTAATTTGCCTAATAAAAAACCGAGTAGTAGAATTAACCCAATTGAGCCAAGTCGCGCATAAAACTGGGTTAATTCAATTTGCATCAATCCTCCTGGGTAGCCGGATATTCAGTGTTTTTCTCTTCGCTTGACCCCATAGTGCCAGCGCAGATTGAATCCCCATCAGCGCTCTTCAAAGTGACGGCAAATACAGTAGCGTCTTGTGCATTTTGGGCGTAGTAGTTCTCGCCGTCGTAGGTGTTACAATAATAACCATACCTGATAAAGATGTTGTTGCTTTTCTCGTCCCAGCTACCCTCAATCTCAATAAGCGGATTCATTACATCAATTAGATATTTCTTACCTTCTCTGTCTTTTAATTCTCCTAGTGAATTATAAAAAACATCAAATTCGGTATTGCCAGTACCATCGATATTGGTTTGTTTATTAGAATCGGGGTTGTCTGGCATCACTGGTGGCAAGCTGCCTTCTTTGACTTGATAGTCAAGAAGTGCAGTGGCAACTTTATTTACGATTTCCTGATTGTAGCTATCTATCTCATTTACTTCATTGTCGAATTCTATCGTAGTGATACGGTTTCGATCTGGAAAATCTAACTCTTTTAAGATATCTTCTGCAAACTCCATACTGGAAGCTTCAACTGTAGCATAATACTGTTTGTAGAGAGCGATGTAAGACGCATATCCATTGCGTTTCATGGCCACCTTGAAATAGGAATTTGAATCCTCCAAAACTCCCACTTCTGGATAAATCTCGCTTTTTGCGACATTTTCTTTTAGGTAGGTATTATTTAGGGCATCTTCATTTAATTCGTATAGAATAAAACTCATTTTAGCGTTATTGTTTTTTTCGTTTTCATCTTTGGCGGTGCATGAATAAATGTTTGTGATGTTTTCCCTCAGCCCTTCTGGAGCAAAATCTTTTTCTTTGGTACTGAAGTTATTGCCATATTTAGTACATACTTCCTCGGCTTTGGCGGAAGATGGAGTAGAAAAATCAAAGAGCGATTTAAAATTAATGATTCCGGTGAGACATAACACTACAACTAAACAGATTATAACGGTAATAGTTTCGTTTTTGATTGTAATGCCTTTTCTTTTTCTTGACGATTTTGGCACTTCAGCGTGTTTTTGTTCTAGATTGTTTTTGTCGTCTGATTCCATATAGCCTCTCTTTAGTATTTCTTATGACTATTTTAGCATAAATGATATTGTTTAGCAATTTAGCCCTAAACAACTAAGATATTTTAGCTAGTGTTGTTTTTTAGGATTTTTAATGTTGAGATTTTTGTATACTGAATTAATCGTCTCATTAAAACTATCAATCATGCGAGTGTTATGACCAAAGACCTCGCGAAATTGTGGCATCAGTTCAGTGAATTGCCCACTGGCGAGAAAAACTTGTTTTGGTGTGAAATCGCCTAGTTGCTTTGTCGCGACCATCAAATCGTTTGTAAATTTTTCCTGAGTCAGTTCCCCATCATCAATAAGACGTGGCCAATCATCTAGGCAGACAGTTTTTGACGCAGTGTAGCGTCGCAAACTAAAATAAGCGATGCTTCTTGTGGTTGGTCTTTCAGTGAGAATTAAAAGTGGCTTGCCGGCAACAATACGACTGGGTCTCAGCGTAAAGCCTATAAAACTTTGTTTTTTATACTTACGACGTAAATATCTCAAGTTGAATGCGGAGATGAAATAATTTGCTATAACAATTAGGTCGGCTGAACCTAGGTATGGGCGCAGAGCCTCTTCAACGATTTTGCGCGTGCCAAGTGGGTGATTGGTAATCTTTTCTGCGTTACGCCAGCTGATTACGCGTATAATTTCAGCGGTTGGGAACTCCGTTTCTAGCCTGTCCGCAAAGAGTTCGCCGCCATATCCTATGTCGAATACTACAATTTTAATCATTCAATAATCCTTTGTTTCTTAAAATTGTAGCAAAAGACCGCTTTACTATGTTTTTATAATTTTGAGATATGCGACGGTTGTTGCATATCTCAAAATATTGAATAAAAACCCTAAGAATTTTTCTTAGAATTCTCGCCCCATTCCCGTAACTCTAGCCATAGAAAATACTCAACCAAAAGGTTGAGTATTTTCTATGGTGGGTGATGAGGGGCTTTGTTTTCGCTAAAGCGAAAACAATTCGTGGGGCGTCGCCTCGGAATATCTAAAACAAGTTTTAGATATTCACTCGGCTCCTACCACGAGCGAACCCTGCGGGTTCTCGCCCCTCTCATAACTTATTATGATAAAAAATTAAACCCCTTCGGGGTTTACTTTTTTATCATGGTGGGTGATGAGGGGCTCGAACCCCCGACCTTCTCGGTGTAAACGAGACGCTCTAGCCAACTGAGCTAATCACCCGCTTGGTCAATTATAACACATTATTAGATAAAAGACCAGCGCTAAGCTTTATTTTTTGATAACTTTCTTAGTGACGTCGAATTTTTCCATGTAGAGGCCGAGCATCAACCTAGTTTGAGCATAAAACGCCGCAATTGATTGATATAGAATTGAGGTAATTGGGATTAGGATCCATTGTAGTAGCATAATCGCTTCCTTCCCTTTGTGGTACTTGGCTGGACGTGGGGGTAACAAACGAAATGATATTAAAACCGTGATTATCAAACCGATAGCGGCGAAGGTTTCTACGATACTAACAATGTTTGGTAAATTGTATCCCACCATTGTGTGCGCAGAAAGGTTCATAATCATTGGAACCCAGCCACCAAAAGCTACAATTGGTGCCATGATTGCAAGCGTGACGTGTCCATCTAACAGTCGCCAGAATTTTGGAAAGAGACGCCAGAATGAAACTGGTCGATTTTCTTTTGACGTGAATAACCTTGTGCCGACATAGGCAACGTCTGAGGCGCCATAGTCCCAACGACGTACTTGAACAAATTGAGCTTTGACGGTCTGCCAGAAGGTTTCTCCGATGACAGCGTCTTGATAGATTGGAATGCGAATTGGCAATACAGAATAATCACCACCAAAGAAAAACAGACTTCGCCAATATTGATGCCCATCTTCGACAATGGTGCGTTTGCTCCAAAAATTCATTGCTTTTAAAGCTTGAAATGGCTGGGAATGTGATGCAAAATTTCTTAGAGCGTGCGGACGCATTGTCGTGATGATATTAAAAAACGAATTAGAAATAGCAATCACGCGCGTCGGAGCTGGGGCGTCCCAAATGTTGTTCATAAAAAGAGAAACTGGCTGATAACTTAAGTGCTGTCTTCTAGGATGTGTAATAAATTCATAGGCAACCGAATCTAGGTATTTTTCGTGCATGCGATTATCGCTATCCAGTGACGTAACGATGATATTTTCGATTGGAAGATGCTTTTTATCGACATACTTAGCAAGCGCTTCGCCAGCAAAAGTAAGGTTTGGTCCCTTTCCGATAACCTCGTCTGGAAGATCGGCTGGGTGTTTTATCAGAATAAAATCTTTGAACGTAGATTTAAACTCTGAGTTCAAAGTTTTGACGGTTTTTTCGATTGCTTCCCCACCCCTTGCTTCATAAGCTAGAGCCACAATTATGTGGTCATTTGGAAAGGTGGTTTTAGAAATGGCCTCAATAGAAGGTCTCAAGATTTCAATACTCTCATCATATGCAGTAACAATTACAATATGAATAATCTTGGCAGGATCTGGATAATCACCTTTCATAGCGGCCATTAATTTGAGATTTTCAACATGTTCGCTAAAGTGATAGCTTTTGTTATCATCGTCTCTTAGTTTCTCGAATGCCTCGTGGGGATGCGAAAGATCCTCAATGCGACCGCGCCAATCTACGCGTTTGGCGCGTTTGATGACTTCGTAGCCCTGCACTGTGCGATAAGCGATACTAATTGCCTTAACCAGAGTACTCGCGATTAGAATAAAAAGATAAATGGCGCCCAGCGTAGGGTCAAGCCAAGACAAAAGAAATAGCAAAATAATAGCGCCATAGGAAATGGCGCCCGGTAAAATTTCAAAAAAACGGTACTTAGCCGTACGTTTGCCCTGTGGTATTTCGAGATTTCTACGCATTTATACCTTCTCTAGCAATCTTAGTAATACAATGAACGTACCAATTATTAGCACAGAAGTGGCAATTAGAAAGAATTTGGTCATGCCGGCACCACGTTTATTGTAGATTCGGACTGCGATAAAATTATGCACTATACCAAAAATAAATGCGAGGATTGGAAAAGCAAACATATCTGACCATGACCCATTACGATAGCCCCCAATGTCGCCGTATCCAATTTTGACAACTGCGGTGGAGGGATTTAAAGTAACTAGGCTAAAAATAAAAAGAGCGAGTGAACCAAGAAGGTTTAAAATCATTAGAACTAACATGATTTTTTCTTCTAGGTAGATTTGCTTGAATACTTTTCCGATGTTTTTCATATAGTTTTGTTCGTGATTTTATCAATAATCATGTTAATATGTTGAATAAACATAATATCTCCGACGATGCCAACTAGGCCGGTAGCCACCATCATGCCACCGATAAGTGCAACCACTGCACCGGTGTTGAATGTGACAAAGATGCCAAGTACTAGCATAATGAGTGAGAGGATTAGTATGATTTTCCAGTCTGAGATACCGGCGGAAGCAAGCTTGGTGGCAGTATTGATACGAACAAGTGATTCATAAATAATTATTACCCCAATGATAACACGAAATACTCCGGCAATATCTTCACCAATAACAAGTGCCGTAATGCCAATTAAAATGGCAACTACACCAGACAAAAGCCCATTGTTGAAATAATCCTTTTGTCCATTTTGCATAAAATAGGTGATAATTTGGAAACCGCCTTTGACGATAAAAAAGGCACCAACAAGGTAAGCCAAAATCTTAATCATGGTGTCTGGCCAAATGATAAACATGATACCTAGTATCATGATAGCGAGTGATTCAATAATTGCCGACCAGGCTGATTTTTTGATGTCGCCGCCGATTTTTTCGACGGGGCGTTTGATAATTTCTGCCTTTGGCATAGGATCTCCTTTTTTATTATAACCATTATAACACAAATTATAAAAAATGGAGCCGTTGGCAGGGTTCGAACCTGTGACCTGCTCGTTACGAATGAGCTGCTCTACCAACTGAGCTACAACGGCACTTTAGCTATTATACCATACTTTGGCGAGATTGGCACGTTACTTCTTCTTGAGCGGCGGGATGGCTTTTTCTGTTTCATAAGCCGATGATATCCTGAGGGCACGAAGGAGCTTGGTCCGAGCGTGAGGAGTGATGATACGATCAAGCCACGAAGTCTTGGGAGTTTGATTCTTAGAGGTTAATATCTCAACAACATCACCCTGTTCGAGTTTTTTGTTGAGATTGCTCATTTTGCCGTTAATTTTGACTCCCACAACGTGATCGCCAATTTCAGAGTGAAGGCGGTACGCAAAATCGAGTGGGAGTGAGCCTTTTGGAAGGTCGATAATGTCACCTTTTGGTGTGTAGACAAATATTTTGTCGGCAAAGAGATTGAGTTTGAGCTTTTTTAGATCTACTTTTTTGCCCTCGCGTAGTTTGGCTGCTGTCATTTGGAGCTCGGTAATCCAGAGAAGGTTGGTGGGAAGGTGCTCAATCTTCCCTTTTTTGTAATTCTCGGTAAGTTTTTGCTCGTTGTAATAAAAACTGGCGGCCAATCCGCGTTCGGCATATTCGTGCATTTCGTGAGTGCGAATTTGGAACTCAACAATGTGTTTATCTTTGGTGATGACAGTAGTATGGAGTGATTGATAGCCGTTTTGCTTTGGCATAGCAATGTAATCTTTGATGCGGCCGCCCATTGGCTTATAAAGTGAATGGACGATACCGAGCGTTAAATAGCAGTCCGTGATGTCGTCCACAATCACACGGAGTGCGGTAAGATCATAAATTTCGCCCATGTTTTGATTATGTTTGGCGAGTTTCTTATGAAGCGAATAAACAGATTTGACGCGGCCAGAGAGTTCGAAATGAATTTTTTCTTTTTTTAGTGCTTCAGATATTTCCTCTTCGATTCTTTTGAGCGACTTGGCGGCAGATTTATTATGTTTCTCGATGAGGGTTTTTAGTTCTTCGTAGCGACGAGGATCGACATATTTAAAGGCAAGGTCGGCGAGCTCAACGCGAAGAAGCCCCATGTTGAGCCGGTCGGCGAGCGGAGCAAAAACTTCAAGGGTTTCTTTGGCGATTTTTTTCTGTTTGTCTGGAGGCAAAGCTGACAAGGTACGGAGATTATGAAGCCGGTCAGCAAGTTTGATGATGAGCACTCTAATGTCGTCGCCGAGAGCAATCATGAGTCGCAAGAAATTATCTTTTGTTTCTGGAAGATAGCTGTCGATATCACGCATACCGTTTCTAGCAGTGGAAAGCTTAGTGACACCGTCTACGAGAAAGGCAACCGATTCGCCAAACTCTTTTTTGATATCGCCTAGGGTCAATCTGGTGTCTTCGACAGTGTCATGAAGAATTCCAGCAATAATAGTATCTTCATCCATGCCCCATTCTTCAAGAATCTTTTTGACAGCAAGGGGATGGGTGATGTAAGGCTCGCCGGTTTTCCGGAACTGTCCCTCGTGAGCCTTTCTAGCTATTGTAACTGCTTTTGCTACACGCTCGGAATCTTTCTTCATGTATTATATTATAACAGAGATTTGATAAGCGATTCTAATTCTGCTTTGGTTTTACATTTAAAGGTAAGAGATTTGCCGGAGATTTTGACAGTGGTACCATATTTTTTGGCTAGAGCATCTTCGTCTTTGTGATTTTTGCGAGTCTTTAATAGTGCGGCGCTGGATTTTTTTCTGTTGTCCTGGAGATATCGCTCAACTCGGCGAGCAGTCCATCCTTCTTCGACAATTTTTGGTAAGACTTTATTGATGATTTCTTCGTCTTGAGAGACAAGCGGACGCATCACTCCTTCGGTGAGTTTTTCCTTAACCATGATTTTTTTGGCTTCGTCCGGAAGGTTTAACAAACGCAGGGTACCTATAATAGAGGCTTCAGATTTACCAACCTTAGCAGCAATGTTTTCGTTAGTCATGTTAAACTGAGTTTTGAGTTTAGCGTAGGCAGTAGCAAGCTCAATTGCATTAAGGTCTTCACGTTGAGCATTTTCAATGATAGATAGCTCGAGGCGGTTTTGCGAATCTAGGGAGCGGACGATGGCTGGGATTTTATCGAGACCAGCAATTTTGGATGCACGCCAACGACGTTCGCCAGCAACGATTTTGTATTTGCCGTCTTCTCTCGTGACAACAATCGGCTGAAGAACCCCGTGCTCTTTGATTGAGGCAGCCAGGGCATTTAAAGCTTCTTCGTCAAACTCACGTCGTGGCTGTTCGTCGTCAGGAATAATATCGGATAATTTGAGTTTTTTTAGCTCACCTTTTTCTTCGCTGGCGGTGAGGTCGAACTCTTCATCAACTAAATCCGTTGGAATAAGCGATTCGAATCCCCGACCTAAACCTTTTAATGCTGTCATTTTACCCTTTCCTCCAATTCTTTTGTAAATTCTTTGTATGCTTTGGCCCCTTTGCTAAATTTGTCGTAGGCTCCGACCGGTACGCCGTGGCTGGGAGCTTCGGCGAGGCGAATATTTCGCGGAATGGTCGTGTTGAATGTTAAATCCTTGAAGTATTTTTTGATTTCTTTAAAAACTTGTGCGGAAAGGCTAGTGCGTCGGTCATACATAGTGGCAACGACACCAAGCAGCCTAAGATTGGGATTGGCCTGTTTCATGACAAGTTTCATAGATTCGAGAAGCTGAGCGACACCCTCCAGGGCGTAAAATTCGGTTTGCACCGGGAGCAGTAAATAGTCTGAGGCAATCATGCCGTTGACGGTCAAAAGTGATAAGGATGGAGGAAGGTCTATCACGATAAAATCATATCTATCGCGTACCGTATTGATAGCATCGCGAAGACGGACGAATTTTTTATCCATGCTGGTGACTTCGACTTCGGCATTGGCAAGCTCGGGAGTAGCTGGCGCAAGGTCAAAATGTTTGTATTTGGTCTTTCTGATGGCGTCTTCTATTTTGGCGGTGCCTAGTATCACTTCGGTCATTGTGAGACCGAGCGTTTTAATATCATTTTTATCAACACCAAGACCAGAAGTAGCATTCCCTTGTGGGTCAAAATCCACGAGTAAAGTGTTTTTCTTATCCTTGGACAAAAAATAGCAGGTATTTACAGCGGTGGTGGTTTTGCCCACGCCGCCTTTTTGGTTTGTGACACATATTACCTTCGCACTCATTGTAATTATGATTATAACATAACTAGATAAATAAAAAAATACCTTTCTCGACACGCTTCGTCGCGCCCATCATTACGGGGCTCCTCGCTAACTCGCTCCCCGTTGGTCGCGAAATGTCTGGAAAGGTATTATTTTTATTCTTAGGCTACTTAATACTAGTGATTTCAATCTCTGAGTATTTTTGGCGGTGACCGGTCTCTTTGTGGACACGCTTTTTTGAGTGATAACGAATCACACGTACCTTGTCGCCTTTAACTTCTTGGCCTACAACCTTGGCTGAAACCTTAACGCCTTTGACTGTAGGTGTGCCGACCGTAGTTTTGTCGCCATCAATTACGAGTAAAGCATCAGTTTCGAGCTCTTTGGTGCCTGCCGGGAGGAGGTCCACCCGTAGGGTCTCTTTTTCCTCGACGAGATATTGTTTCCCGCCAACGAGGATAACTGCTTTCTTCATATTAATCCTTTATTTAAAACTATTCTATTATACCATAGATTGTTAGTTTTGTGAAGGATTATGTTCGTCGGGTTTTTGATTAAGATCTTTTTCTTCCCTGTTATTTGGCGTTTTATGATTTTCAGCTTCTGGATTAAGATTTTTTGGAGTTTCACCAGACTCTTTTTTGCCAGAAACTTTGCCTTCTACGGTCCTAAGAGTACGATGGGTCTGCCAGTAGTAGAAGCCGGCACCGGCGATAGCTAGCACGACGACAACCGCCATAGTAATCTCTAGTGGACCAGTATTAACAATTTCGGTTGGCTTTTCTGGCTCGGGCTCGGGAAGTGGAACTGGTTCTGGTTCTGGCTCTGGCTCCGGCTCGGGTTCTGGTTCGGGCTCCGGCTCCGGCTCTGGTTCAGGCTCAGGTTCGGGTTCGGGTTCTGGTTCTGGTTCAGGTTCTGGTTCAGGCTCTGGTTCTGGTTCTG
>JAFZBS010000002.1 GCA_017561575.1 Candidatus Saccharimonadota bacterium | reverse complement strand
GAGCTCAGGCTCAAGTGGCTCCAACCCAAGCTCCAGTGGCTCCGGTTCAAGCTCAGGCTCCAGCTTCGGCCCCGGCTCAAGCTCCAGCAGCCCCAGCTCGAGCTCAGGCTCAAGTGGCTCCAGTTCGAGCTCAGACTCAAGTGGCTCCAGCTAGAGCTTCAGTAACCTCAGCTCAATCTTCGACGTTAGCCTCAGCCCAAGCTCCGGCTCCAGCTCCGGCTCCAGCTCAGAATTCTCCTATAATCACTGGGCCAAATCTTGAAACTTTGGCAAGAGATGCTAAGAGGCAATTTGATGCAAGACAGAGTTCCAATAGAAATTGGTCGGGTAATAGTGTTATAAAAACAAAATAGAAGTCGCCACTACTTTGCGCTGGCGGAAAAATAGGGAGTGTTACTACTTTGTGCTGGCAGTGATGACGTGATCGAAAAGGCAGGCGATGGTAAGGGGGCCAACGCCGCCGATGGTAGGGGTGATTGCGGTAAGGTCAGTGCGAGAGCGGACTTCGTCTGCGACGTCGCCTTTTAAGATGCCTTTTTCGCTGGCGGTGCCAGCGTCCACAATAGAGGCGCCGGATTTGACGTAATCGTCAATAATAAGCCCCGGTACGCCCGTTGCTGTGATGATTGTATCATACTGGTTAAGCTTTGTCAAGTCTGAGCCACGATGAAAGAGTGTGACATCGTAATTTGAGTTAGTAAACATTTTAAAAAGTGGAGCGCCGACGAGTTTGCCGCGGCCAACTAGAGCGATTCTGCTGTGTTTTAGATCAATATCGTAGCCAGTGAGAAGCCAAACGATGGCGGTAGCGGTGGCAGAGTCATATTCGCCTTTGCTTGAAAGTCCGTCAACATCTTTTTTTGGAGCAATAAGATTGGTTAATTCTTCCGTTTTGTCCTTTTCTAGAATTGGGAGTTGTAAAATAATGCCATGGATTGATTCGTCTTTGTTGGCAGAGAGAATTTTATTTGCTAAATCCTCGGTATTTTTTGCATAGTAATCCTCAACAGTAACACCAATATCTTCACCATATTTAATTTTAAGATTGACGTATTTGGTGATGACGGGGTTGTCACTATCGCGGATAATGAGAAGTTTGGGTTTTTTTCTCATATTTTTAACTTGGTTTGCTTGGCGCTCTTTAATAAAGCCAGCAAGTTCTTTACCATTTAAGATTTTCATAGTTCGATTGGTTCCTGTTCTAGGGTGTAGCCGAATTTTTCTTTGACGGCTTTGATGATTTCGGAGCGAGCGGCGGCAAGGTCGGAATAGCTGGTGGCGGATTCGTTAACGAGGACTAATGCAGCAGCGTCGTGGACACGCATACCATGAAGGAGTTTGCCTTTAAGCCCGGCAGCTTCGATGAGCCAGCCGGAATTAATTTTGAGGCCATCGTGACCACGGTAGACTGGGATATTGTTGGCTTCTGCAGCTGCGGCTTCTTTGTCGGTCAAATAGATATTTTTAAAGAATGAGCCGGAGCTTGCGGTGGTGGTTGGGTCGGGGAGTTTATTTTTTCTGATGATGCTAACGATTTTGCGAATGTTTTGAGGGGAAAAGTCTGTTTCGTTATGCTCTGAAATGTATTTTTCGATAGAATTATAGAAAGGGCGGTGCATTTCGCCTTTTTCTAGTTTTAAATCGATGGAGATGACAAAATAACGATTTTTTTCGGTAGTATTGAGGATGGAATGTCGGTAAGAGAAATTAAAGTCGGATTTTTCTAGGGTCTTGAAGATATCTTCTTTAGAGTCGTAAACTTTAGCAGAAATAAAAGTGTCAGCAACTTCCTGGCCGTAGGCGCCGATATTTTGAACTGGTGCTGCGCCGGCGAGACCTGGGATTTTGGAGAGAGCTTCGATACCGGTATAACCTTTACTAGAGGCATATTCAACAGCGTCATCCCAGACAGTACCGCCCATAATAGTAAGTGTACCATTATTGTCAGCTATTCCCTTGATGGTGTTTTTGATAATAACACCGTCAAAGCCTTCATCATGCGCGATAGTATTGGCGCCACCGCCAAGGACAAAAGTGGGGAGGTTTTTGGCTTTAGCGAAGTCGTAGGCAGATTTGACATCGGTTGGGGTTTCGATTTCTAGAACATATTTAGCTGGACCGCCAAGACGCATGGTGGTGAGTTCTGATAAGGGAACGTTTTCAAGTATTTTCATAGATACATTATAACATATTTGGGGGTGAATATTGTAGCACGGATGAGGTTTTGCGACAACCCTCTACCTAAAAAATTGGAGGTGGGGAGTTGACTTTGGATTTTTGACGTGTTAAGAAAGGCGCAGGAAATAGGGCTGGCGCTGTTTTTAAAACGTGGTTTGAAATAGAAAGGAGGTTTTATGGAGATTGATATTGAAGAAATTAAAGTAAATATCAAACTAAAAATCTCTCCTCGAAAGAAGAGAGATTAAATAAACCTTTAATAATTCTATCGTACCACACACTAGTGTAAGAGTCAACACCCTATTTCCTATTTAGGAAAAATAATATATAATATAGAGAGAAAGGTAATACTATATGGCAAAAAAAGATGCGGTGGCAGAAAAAGAGGGGGCAAAAAACGATGGTAAAAGTGAGGCTTTGAAGCTTGCGATTGCTCAGATTACAAAACAGTTTGGTGATGGTTCTATCATGAAACTTGGTGAGACGCCGAAGATGGATGTGGAACTTTTACCTTCTGGGTCTTTATCGCTAGATTTAGCGCTGGGCGGTGGTTATCCGAAAGGTAGAATTATTGAGATTTATGGGCCGGAATCTTCTGGCAAAACGACCTTGGCACTTCACGCAATTGCTGAAATTCAAAAACAGGGCGGACAGGCAGCATTTATTGATGCGGAGCATGCTCTTGACCCGGCGTATGCGAAGAAAATCGGTGTAGATACGGCGAATTTGTTGATTTCGCAGCCGGATAATGGTGAGCAAGCACTGGAGATTTGTGAAACTTTGGTGAGGTCTAATGCGGTGGACCTTATCGTGGTGGATTCAGTGGCGGCTCTAGTGCCACAGGCAGAGATTGATGGCGATATGGGTGATTCGCAAATGGGACTTCAGGCGCGACTGATGTCACAGGCAATGCGAAAGCTTACTGGTATTATTTCTAAATCGCGTGCAACGGTGATATTTATCAACCAGATTCGTATGAAAATTGGCGTAATGTTTGGTAATCCTGAGACGACGACTGGCGGTAATGCGTTGAAGTTCTACGCTTCGGTCCGGATTGACATCCGTCGGATTGGGCAGATTAAGGATGGTGATAATATTTCTGGAAATCGGACAAAGATTAAAGTAGTAAAAAATAAAATTGCGGCGCCATTTAGGACGGCAGAATTTGACATCATGTATAACGAGGGGATTTCAAAATCTGGTGATGTGCTTGATCTTGGTGTGCAATATGGTGTGCTAGAAAAAGCTGGTGCGTTTATAAAATATAAAGGTGAGACTTTAGGGCAAGGTCGCGAAGCGGTAAAGAAGCTATTCCGGGAAAAGCCGGAACTAATGGCTGAGATTGAGAAACAAGTGCGAGAGAAAGCCGCTGAAGAATAATTATGCATCATGATGAAATGTGGCAAGTTTATGCGCCAAATGGTGAGCCGATTCCGGGGTTTGGGTGGGATTCGGCTCTAGACAATCCAGAACTAAACAACGCGGATGAAATTGTTGGAGTGTCGGTAATATTTGTTTATCGCATTAATAGTGATGGCGTACTGGAACTATTGTGGCAGAGAAGGTCTAGTGAGGTTGATAGATATCCTGGTGATTATGACATTTCAGCGGGAGGACATATCAATTTGGGTGAATCTATAGTGGAAGGTGCAGTGCGAGAGTGCTATGAGGAAATTGGCGCCAAGATATCGGCGGATGACTTGAGGTTTGTAACGATGCGACCATTTAATAAGAATCGGTTTGCTTGGATTTTTGTGGTAGATTGGACCGGAAAGGATGACACTTTTTCATTTAATGATAAGGAGGTTTCGGAAGTAAAATGGATAGCATTTGATAAAACTGAAGAGTTTAGAAAAAAATATGCCAAAGCGCCTCTTAAAAAGGAAGAATTAACTTTTATCAGTTTGAAGGAATGGTTTTCTCAACATGGATATTTACAAGCTAAGTGACGAGATACCAGTTTCTAAGAAAACTGGGGATGCTGACGATGTTCTTAAAATTACCAGTATGAAGCAGGGGGTAAAGAATGCCAATCGGGTGAATATTTTTGTGAATGGAAAGTATTCGTTTTCGCTAGATGTTTCTCAAGTAGTGGATTTAAAAATCAAAGTAGGAAATGAAATAACCGAGGCGGAGCTTTCTGAGTATAAGAGGCAGTCGGAATATGGAAAGCTGTATCAGAAAACGCTAGAGTGGGCGATGCTAAGACCAAGGTCGGTGAAAGAGACTCGAGAGTATTTGTATAGAAAACTTAGAATGTCTTCTTCGGGACGTTCCTCGCACCCGTCTTCACGGGGCTCGTCACTCAGTCCTCGTAGCGACTGCGGATTGCCCTCAGAAGACACTTCTAAGTTTTCTTCTGAAAGTGCATCAAGGTCCTCAGAAGAAGATTCTAAACTTCCTTTCGAGATAGTTTCGCGGCTGGTCGAAAAAGGTTATGTGGATGATTCGGCGTTTGCTAAATGGTATGTGGATAATAGGTTTGTAAAAAAAGGCGTGTCTATGAAGCGTCTTAAAATGGAACTACTTAAAAAAGGTATTTCGCAGAAAATTATAGAGGAAGTTCTAAATGCGAGGGATGACGAAGAAGAGATAATGAAAATAATTGCAAAAAAACGGGCGAAATATGATGACGAAAAACTTATTCAGTATCTATGTCGTCAGGGTTTTCCGTTTGAGCTGGCGAACGAGAAAGTTCGGTCTTACGGAAAGGATTAACGAAGTTAGGAATAAAATCAACGGTTTCGGCTTTTTTCTTGATAGTTTTTTCTTCGTCTTTTACGATAATTTTGTAATCGTTGACCTCGACAATTTCGCTGCGAGGGATGATTAGCTCTGGGTCAATCAAAGCTTTGGCAATGGGGCGTCTGACGATTAATTGTTGAATGATAAAATCGTTATCGGTGGCAGTAAAGTCTAAGACTTTACCAAGTTTGCTGCCTTTTTTGGTCTCAACTTTAAGGCCAATGAGATCAAAATTGAGATCGAGAATTTTGCTAATTTTAACAACGTCGTCTTTTGCGACAAGTTCATCGATAGAATCAATAACACAGCCGAATTTACTGTATTCGCGGATTGATTTGGTAGCGAGGATGTTTTCTGAATTCTTGATGAGCGGGCTAGCTACATAAAAAGCAACGATTTTAAGAGTATCTGGGTCAATAATGGAGCCTGAGATTTGACCGATAGCTCCAGAAGCTTGCATGCTAAGAATTGGTGTGCCAATAAGGCGTGAACCGGTAACTAACATAAGTTTATTATAACACAAATTCGGAAAGAGCGGAAGCGTCCTTGACGTCGTAGTCTGCGATTTTGGTGCGACGAAGGGCGGTAAGATAGGCACCAGTGCCAAGTTTTTTGCCGATGTCTTCGGCGAGAGTTCTAATATAAGTGCCAGAGCTGACATGGCAGCGAATGGTAAGCTCCGGATAATTGTAATCTAAAACATCTATTGAATAGATTTCAACTTCGCGAGAGGGAATTTCAAAATCGGTGCCTTTTCTGGCTAGTTTGTAGGCGCGTTCGCCGTTTATTTTGATGGCGCTGTATTTGGGTGGGGTTTGGGTGATTTTACCGACAAACGAATTAACTAAAGAAGTAACTTTTTCAAAACTGGGATAGTATTCGCGCGGGTTTATTTTTACAACATGTTCTGCCTCTGAAAAATTTTTTATGTTCGCTTCGCTCACGGAATTTTTCAGAGGTGAAATGTTGTAAAAATCCGGCGAATCACTCGGCTTTTCCTGTGGAAAAGCCTCGCCAGGTTTTGAAAAAATAACTTCTGTAATTTCTCCTTCAGGGTCGCCAGTGGTGGAAGTGAAACCGAGTTTTAGAGTGGCTTCGTAGACTTTGTCTTTTTTTAGAAATTCATTAGATTTTTTGGTCATTTGACCAGTTAGCAATATCAAAAGGCCAGTGGCGAAGGGATCCAAAGTGCCGGTGTGGCCAACTTTGACTTTGTGGCCATATTTTTGCTTCAAAAAACCTCGAACTTTGGCAACGACACCGAAGCTCGATATGCCGGCTGGTTTATCAATCAAGATGATTTGATTTTCCATTGCATAATTATAACAGATGTGGTATAATTGAGCAATGATAACAAAAGAGAATAAAGACAAGGCTATTGCCAGTGTCGCTCGCAATAAGAACGATGTTGGTTCTCCTGAAGTTCAAGTGGCTATTCTGACGGCTCGTATCAAAGAGGTGACTGAGCATGTTAAGAATAATAAACATGACTTTATGGCAAAAAGAGGTCTAATGCAGATGGTTGGCAAACGTAAGAGATTGCTAAAATATCTTGAGAAGACTGACTTTGAGCTATACAAGAAGACTGTCGCCAAGCTTGGACTTAGGAAATAGTAAAAAAATGTCCCCCGTTCCGGTTGGAGCGGGGGATTTTTGCTGGGGTTGGGGTTGCTTATTGGGAGAAGATGTCATCTTCTCCGATGACTTTTAATAGTTCGTCAGCAACGTCTTGCAAATATTGTTGTACCTGGAACAGGATTTCGTCCAGCGTGTAGCGTTCAAGCAGTTCTTTAAGACTGCTGACTAGTACACGGATAACGAGAATCCCGTCGTGCTTCGTAACGAGATACGTGAAGCACATGCCTGGGTTTTTTTGCCGGACATATTTCTTTTTGGTCTTCATGCGAGTTTTTCTCCCGCAAGGGTATCCTTCTTTGTACAGGTGCTTGTGCTTGTGGCATACATTGCCAACCAATTTCATCGTTTCGTCGCTGAGATCTATCCCTTTTATAGTGAGTGTAAAGGGTTCGACCTCCATTTCCCTGATGCTCATTGTTAACCTACTCTCCCCAACTTTGATTTGTGCCACGGGGGCACCTCTTAATTATAGCATATTTTGCAATATTTTTCAAGGTTTGGTATAATAGAGATGACATTAATAATTAGAGAAGACGGCAGATATGATTGGCTAATGCCTTGGCTGATGGTATCTGATGTTTTCTCTAAGAAAGGACATTTTTATGGATATTATAAATCCAATGGGTAAAAAGACCATTCAGGTATCCACTGATTGGCTAGGGCGAAAGCTGACACTTGAGGTGAATCGAGTAGGGTTTCGTTCGACGTCGAGCGTGCTGGTCACTTATGGTGATACCGTGGTGCTCGGGTCGGTAGTGGTAGGAACAAAGCCGGTAGTGCAAGATTTCTTCCCGCTCTCGATTGATTACGAAGAAAAATATTATGCGGCGGGTAAAATTTCGTCGTCGAGATTTATTAAGAGAGAAGGTAAACCTTCGGACGAGGCAGTGTTAGTTGGTAGGTTGATTGACCGCCCAATTAGACCGCTATTTCCTAAAGGTTATCGTCAGGAAGTGCAGGTAGTATGTACTGTGCTCTCTATGGATCCGTCATTTAGGCCAGACTGCGTGGCGATGATTGCGGCATCGGCGGCACTAATGAATGCCGGTGTGCCATTTGATGGTCCGGTGGCCGGGATTAGGATTGGCAGAATTGGTGGTGAATTTAAAGGCTTCTTAAGCCCTGAGGAACGTGAGGTTTCACCACTTGACCTTGTGGTGGCGTGTAAAGATGGTAAAGTTGTAATGGTGGAAGCTGGTGCAAAAGAAGTGCCAGAAGAAACGATTATCGAAGCGATGCATTGGGCGGTAGAGAATGTCCAGCCGGTACTTGACCTTCAAAGGGAGCTTGCCAAACAAGTAGAAGCTCCAGTTCAAGAATATGAGTTGGTTTTGCCTTCCGAGGATGTAATTGAGGAAGTGGCAAAATGGACCGAGGGGAAGTTTGGTTCAAAGATTCGCGGCAATGTGATGGAACGTTCACATATGCTTGACGATATTAAATATGCAATGCATGATGAATTTGCACTTTCAAAGGGTGAAGGTGAGACGGACAATGAAAAAGTGGCTTGGTATGATGAGAATTTACGCGATGTGTATGATCAAGCTTTCGAACTTGCGGTGTTTAAAGAGGTGCGTCGTGGGATTGTAGAAGAAGGTGTGCGCCCAGATGGTCGTAAACTAAATGAGGTAAGACCCTTAAGCTCGCAGGTGTCAATTTTGCCGAGAGCACATGGTTCGTCGCTCTTTACGCGTGGTGTGACTCAGGCGATGAATATCGTGACACTCGCGCCTTTGTCCTATGCACAAGAAGTTGATACGATGGAAGTGACTGATGGAAAGAGGCGTTATATGCATCATTATAATGCGCCGTCTTATACGGTGGGTGAGCCGGGTAGGATGGGTTCGCCTGGACGTCGCGAAATTGGTCATGGGTATTTGGCGGAAAGAGCTTTGATCCCAGTTTTGCCATCTGAAGAGGAGTTTCCGTATGCGATTCGCTCGGTGACTGAGATCATGTCGCAGAATGGTTCTACGTCGATGGCGGCAACTTGCTCATCATGTATGGCGCTCATGGATGCTGGTGTGCCGATTAAGAGGCCAGTTTCTGGTGTGGCGATGGGGTTGATGGTTGATGTACCTAAGGGACAGCCGATTGAAGCTTCAGATATTGATAAAGCATATGTATTAACTGATTTGATGGATGCAGAAGATTTTGCGGGCGATATGGACTTTAAGGTGACTGGTACAACTGAAGGTATTACGGCGCTTCAGATGGATATGAAGGTACATGGTTTGCCGGTAGAGATTCTTGAAAAGGCGATTAAGCAGTCACATGAGGGTAGAATGTTTATTTTGGATCACATCATGAGTGTGATTGACAAGCCACGTGCGGAAATCTCAAAGTATGCACCACAGATTGAAAAGATTATGGTAAAGCCGGAGAAGATTGGCACGATTATTGGTAAAGGTGGCGAAACGATTAATAAAATCACTACGGAAACCGGTGCTCAGGTGGATATTGATGATTCTGGTCTTGTGACGGTGTCTGGAAATGACCCAGAAAAAATTGCAAAGGCGGTGGAATGGATCAAATCTTTGGTTGAGGAGCCAGAGGTTGGGAAGATTTATAACGGTACGGTTGTGACGATTAAAGATTTCGGGGCATTTGTGAATATTATGCCAGGAATTGATGGAATGCTTCATATTTCGCAAATTCGTGAAGGCAAAAGACTTAAGTCTGTGGAAGAAGTATTACATGTTGGCGATAAAGTGCGTGTAAGGTTAGTCGCGATTGATAATGGTAAGTTGTCGCTATCAATGATTGGCGTAGAATAAAGAGATAAAAAAGGTTATTGTTCATATTCTGCAATAACTTGTGATATAATAAGCTTAAGTAAGATAGGAAAAAGCGATGAATAATCAAGATAATGTAGATCAATATATTGTAGTAAATCAAGGTGAGGGTGAGTCAACACCGGGGCCGGACGTATCGGATTCGCCAGTATTTGAGCCCGTAAAAGAGGGGAAGAAATCAAATATTTTGGTCTTAGCGCTAGGAGCTGTTGCACTAATAGCGTCTGGACTTGCAATCTATTTTGGGATTATGTACTTTGGTAAAAGTAAACCATCGTATCCAGCAACCCCGGATTCGCAGGTGGTCTCAAAGAACGACATGGCTTATGAATACAAAGAAGTTAAAGATGTAATGATGGATTTAGTAGATGGCATTGAAAATAGTTGGTCTAGTAACCCAGAAAACGGGAGTGGCTTAACATATAAGCTGGAGGAAGCAAATACGTTTGTCCCTATGGATCTTGATCTTGAGGTAGAAATAAGTAATTCGTATAGTGTAGAGACAAATGTGAACACTTTGAAGAATAAGCTGACAGGAGCTGGATTTAGTTCGATTGGTATTTTGCCATTTATTGGGTCGGCAGGTCCAAAGATAGATGGATATCTGAATTCTGAAGATAATATCGTGTGTGGTGTTTACGCTGATGTAGGTGCGGTTTTAACGTGTGCTAAAACTGATTGGTCTTGGCTTACAGAAGAGGAGAAAACTTTGGTTAAAGAATTATCTACAGCTTACTATAATAAAACAGGTGGGTATCCGACGGTAGTTTATGGCCTCGGTGGGAAAATAAAAGATAGCGAATATGAGCCATATCAATCTTTGCAGGTAGCGATTGGTGGTGGATATGCGCTTTTCTATAGGGTTAGTCCAGATGACGAGTGGCAATACTTTGCTGGCGGACAAGCTCCGTTAGACTGTAGCGATTATAATACAGAAGATTTGCAAAAAGCTTTTGCTGGTAATGTCTGTTATAATGGCTTAGAAGCATCTGAAGTACGTCCGGAATAAGACACTTGGTAGTTTGACTTTATTACCCCTGTAAAATGTGGTATAATTGGTGATATGGAAAAGATACGGAATTTTTGTATTATTGCACATATTGACCATGGGAAATCAACCATTGCGGATAGAATGATGGAGCTTACCGGTACAGTGGAAAAACGCGAAATGAAAGAGCAGCTTCTAGATTCGATGGAGCTTGAGCGTGAAAAAGGTATTACCATTAAATTGACTCCGGTGACGATGAAATGGAAAGGCTATACGCTGAATTTGATTGATACGCCAGGACATGTGGATTTTTCGTACGAAGTTTCGAGGTCGCTTCAAGCGGTGGAAGCGGCGGTACTTGTGGTGGATGCAACTCAGGGAATTCAAGCGCAGACGCTGGCGAATGTTTATTTGGCGCTCGAGCAGGACCTCACGATTATTCCAGTGATAAATAAAATTGATTTGCCGGCGGCGGATGTCGAGGGGACGGCGGCGCAAATTATTAATTTGCTTGGATGCTCGAGGGATGATATTATCGAAGCGTCTGGAAAGACTGGATTTGGAGTCGATAAAGTATTAGATTCAATTATTTCTGAAGGACCTTGCCCAACGATTGTTTCGGGGTCGCGTCCCTCGCTCCCGTCTTCACGGGGCTCGGGCGCTAATCCTCGGCAGCAGCCTCCGGAATCCCCCGAAACAACATTGGGCCAAGGTCCTCAAAACACTTTGCAATCGATTTCGGTTCAGTCACCGACTAAAGCGCTGATATTCGACTCGTATTTTGACGATTATCGAGGGGTAGTGTTGTATGTGAGAGTATTTGAGGGGGAGATACCAAAAAATGCGGAGATTTTGATGATGGCGGCAGGCGTAAAAGGTCTCGCGCTTGAGGTAGGAATTTTGACGCCAAAGATGAAACCGCAAGAGAAGCTGACCGAGGGGCAAATTGGGTATATTGTAACGAATCTTAAGACGACACGTGAAGCAAAAGTAGGTGATACGGTGACGTTGGTAAAAAATCCAGCTATCGAGCCATTGCCGGGGTATAAGAATGTGTTACCATTTGTGTATGCAGGGTTTTTCCCGGTTTCAAATGATCAGTATAAGGAGCTAAAGGAAGCGATTGAAAAATTGGCTTTGTCGGACTCGGCGCTCCGCTATGAGCCGGAAAATTCACCGGTTCTCGGATTTGGACTTCGGATTGGGTTTTTGGGGCTACTTCATATGGACATCATCAAGGAGAGGCTTGAGAGAGAATTTAAACTTGATTTGATTGTAACAAATCCATCGACAAATTATGAAGTAGTGCTTAACAATGGTGAAATATTAGAAATCAAATCAGCGGCGGATTTGCCGGATGCGAGTGAAATATTTGAGATTCGGGAGCCATGGGTGAAAGGTGAAATCATTTTGCCGAAGCCGATGATTGGACCGGTGTTAGATTTGATTAACAAGAAACGTGGGCATCAGACGAGCCTTAGCTATATTGAAGATAGGGCAGTGATTGATTTTGAAGCGCCAATGGCGAATCTTCTGACGGACTTTTATGACCAGTTGAAATCGGCAACGAGTGGATATGCATCATTTAATTATGAATTAAATGGATATAAGACTGAAGATTTGGTAAGAGTAGATTTCTTGGTGGGTGGACATAAGATAGATGCGCTTTCGATTATGTGCCATCGATCTGAAGCGGATGCAATTGGGCGCGAAACGACGAAGAAGCTCAAAGAAGTGATACCTAGACAAAACTGGGAAGTGGCGATTCAGGCGGCGATTGGCGCAAGAATCATTGCGCGTGAGACGATTGGCGCATACCGTAAGGATGTGACGGTAAAAATCCATACTGGCGATAGGGATAGAAAGGCGAAATTGCTTGAAAAACAAAAACGCGGTAAAGCCAGGATGAAAAGATTTGGCAAAATTGACATTCCATCTGAGGCGTTCACGGTGATGTTGAAACGAGATTAGTGTGCTATAATAAAAATATGCAAAATAGGATTAAGTTAGCAATATTTGCATTGGTACTTGCCGTGGTTTCTTGTAATGGGGTGGCACTTGCGATTTCAGATGAGCAACGAGTAGCAATAAAAGATCATTGCGCAATTGTTAAAGATAATTTAAAGGATTTACAAAGAAGGGATTCGCGAACTAGAGTTTATCTTGGACGGTATTATGAAATTCTTTATAATAAATTCATTGTGCCGCTTAATATTAGACTTGTAGAGAATAATTTGTCTGGACTTGATTTTATTAATAATCAAAATGAATTCAATAGAGCGCGGTCAACTTTTGTGACGGAATATGTTGAATACCAGAGAGTCCTTGAGGATTTGGTGGGAACAGATTGCAAAACGGAGCCGGAGAGGTTTTATGATAAGCTTGTAATGGTGCGAGAAAAACGTGCTGCGGTAGCGGGCGATGTAATAAAACTACGTAAATTGGCGGCAAAGCATGTGAGCTTGGTGAAAGAGCTGGAGGTGAAACTATGACAAAAGGTGGACGTAATTTAGCAATATTAGGTATCGTTTCGGTGATTGTAGCATTTGCAACCACAAGTGTGTCGCTGGCTTTATATCATAATTCTGGAGATATCTATTTGGATCGTTCGAGACCTGGTTATTTACCGGATGAAGAGGAAAGCTCAGATGATACCCAGGAGGAAGTGCCGGAATTTGAGAAGAGCGGGAAACTTACGGTAGATGTTTTAGAGGAGTATTTAAAATTATTTGAAAAAGAGCTAAATGCAGTTGATGCTTATGAAAATCCTTTTTCTGCAGAGGCTTTATCGGATGCCAAGCTCGGAATTTCAGCGGAATAATACTATCTAGTAGTGATTCCTCGCGCTTTGAAATGTGATATAATTAGGGAGATATAAGTCTAAAGCGAGGACACATTATGAATTCTAAAGTTACGAAGGCTATAATACCAGTGGCGGGTTGGGGGACTAGGCGACTTCCAATTACCAAGGTAGTGGAGAAATCAATGTTACCGGTAGGAAACCGGCCATTAGTGGATTATTCGGTACAGGAGCTCATAAAAGCAGGCGTGAAAGATATTTATATGGTGGTGTCTAATACCGAGCCATGCCAGGTGAGGGCATTTTATCAGGATAATTTGGCGCTTAATCGGTATTTGGTGGATAGAGGTAAAGAAGATAAGTTAGAAAAAGCCAAAACGTTGCCGGAAGATGTGCATATTCATTATGTGGCACAAGATCCATCAGCGAAGTATGGTACAGCGGTGCCGATTGCGCTCGCGGTGACAGAGTTTGGGATTAACGAGCCGGTTTTGGTATTTATGGGTGATGATTTTATCTGGAATCCAAAAGGCGAATCGGCGGCGGAAGCATTAATAAAGGCATCATCTAAGGGTGAATGCGCGATTCTTGGTGTAGAGATTGACAAAAAGGATGTAGAAAAATATGGAGTGTTGTCGGTTTCAGATGGGAAGCTTACTGGTGTGGTGGAAAAGCCAACTCCAGAAGAGGCGCCATCTAATTTAATTAATGTATCTAAATATGTGATGACGCCGGATTTATTGAAGAAAATAGTAAAGTATGTCGAAGAAAATGATTTTGGTCCAACTGAACAGGAATATATGGTGACTGATCCGATTGACGATTATATTAAAAATGGTGGTGTAATGAAAGTAGCGAAAACTACCGGCGAGTATCTTGATGGTGGTTCGGTAGAGGGGTGGCTCCACGCGAATAATGTAGTTTGTGGATAGAAATTAAATTACAAAAAATACGAATTAGCACTCTTGACCGCCGTAGGAGACGAGTGAAAACATAATTTATTATGTTTTCCGAGACGACGCCCGGCGGACAGAGAGTGCCAGCAAAGCTGGCACTCTTGACGTGGGAGTGCTAATTTGCTACAATAGAGATACTATGCAAGAAGAATTTAGCGAAATAATGAGCCGTTTGTCTGAAAATGCGAGATTTGCGCTTCAGAAATCGGATTATTATGCGAAACGATATAATAATGGGTACATGGGTACCGAACATCTTCTGATGGGGGTAATGGCGATTGATACTTCGACTGGTGCGAAGATTTTACGAGGACAGGGGGTGACGATTGATGATGTTGAAAAATCCTTAAATAAAGTTGCGGTAGAAGTGCCGGGTTCTGATATGGCAATGATGTCACTTTCTGAGGCGGTGATTTTGACTTTTCGGATGGCACAAAATTATGTAAACGAGCAAGGCCTTAGGGTGATTGGGACTGAGCATATATTATATGCGCTCCTTTCACAGCCAAATTCGAGGGCTTCTCTAATACTTGAGGGGCTTAAAGTAGATAACGATAATGTACTGGATGAAATTGAGGATTTAGTTGAAAAGCAAACAAAAGAAGAACAGCTAAAGGCGGAGAAGGCGAAATACATCAAGAGCTCTGGACTAAAGTTTTTGAAAAAGTTTGGTAAGGATTTGACGGAAGAGGCGAAGCTTGGCAATCTTGATACCGTGATTGGGCGCGAAAACGAGATTGAGCGCGTAGTGACGGTGCTTTCACGCCGAACTAAGTCAAATCCAGTTTTGATTGGCGAAGCTGGTGTGGGTAAGACTGCAATCGTGGAAGGTCTTGCGACTAGGATTGTAAAAAATGAAGTGCCGGGAAATCTGATCGGTAAGCATATTTACCAGGTGGATTTGTCGAGTGTGGTGGCGGGTACGAAATTCCGTGGTGAATTTGAAGAGCGAATTAAGGGGATTATCGACGAGGCGGTTTCGGATGATACGGTGCTACTGTTTATTGACGAGATACATCTGCTTTGTGGGGCAGGAAGTTCGGAAGGGTCGATGGATGCGGCGAATATTTTGAAGCCGGCACTGGCGAGAAATCAGATTAATCTTATTGGCGCAACGACTTTAGATGAATATCGTAAAACAATTGAAAAAGATAAGGCTCTGTCGAGACGATTTCAGACGGTGATGGTGGAGGAACCTTCGGCGGCGGTGACGCTTCGGATTTTGAAGGGTATTAAGAAACATTATGAGAAGCATCATGGCGTCATCATCCCGGACGAAGTGCTTGAGACAGCGATTACGATGTCGCAAAGATACATTAATGATCGGTTTATGCCGGACAAGGTGATTGATGTAATTGATGAAGCTTCGGCGATTGCGAAGGTGGCGGCGGATAAAAAGGGTGGGGGCAAATATAAGAAAATGAAAATCGAAAAGTCGTCGCTCGAAGAAAAAATAACTGAGGCGGCGGAAGCGGAAAATTATGAAAAAGCAGCTGAGTATAAAACCGAGCTTGCAAAACTTGAAAAAGAAATAAAACAATTGGAAAAATCCGGTGTCAAGGAAACTGAGAACCCAGTCCTTACAGAAGAAAACTTGGCAACTGCAGTATCGCTCAAGACTGGTATTCCGGTGTCAAAAGTGCATGGGTCAGAAATGAAAATGTTAATGGGACTTGAAGATGAACTGAAAAAATCAATCATCGGTCAGGATGAGGCAATTAAAGCGGTGTCAAAAGCAATTAGGCGTGGACGTTCTGGAATTGCGGATGCGAGGCGTCCGATTGGCTCATTCTTATTTATGGGTCCGACGGGTGTAGGCAAGACGGAACTTGCGCGAGTGATTGCGCGTGAAGTATTTGGCGGAGAAAACGCACTGGTCAAAATCGACATGAGTGAGTTTGGCGAAAAGCACAACGTGTCTAGGCTTGTCGGTGCGCCGGCGGGGTATGTCGGATATGATGATGGTGGCAAATTGACGGAAGCAGTACGACGCAAGCCATATTCGGTGATTTTGTTTGACGAAATTGAAAAGGCGCATCCGGATGTATTTAACTTGTTACTTCAGATTTTGGAAGATGGGGTGCTGACAGATGGACAGGGCAATAAAATTAAGTTCAACAACACAATTGTGATTCTCACATCGAACTTGGGCTCGGCGGATATGTATCGCGAAGGCGAGCTGGGGTTTGCGGCAAAAACGGCAAAGGACAAAAAAGCTTTGGCTGAAGAATATGAAGAAAACAAATCATATGCGATGAAGGCGCTTAAGAAAGTAATGCGACCAGAACTCATTAATAGGCTCGATTCGATTTTAGTATTCCATGCTTTGACGAAAAAAGATGTAGAGAAGATATTTGATAATTTGATTGATGATCTTAAGAGGCGACTCGCGACGAAAGGTGTGGGATTAAAAGTGGATGAGAAGGCTAAAGAGTATTTAATAAAGAAAGGCTATGATCCAAAAAATGGAGCTAGGCCGCTAAGACGTTGTATTGAAGATGAAGTTGAGTCATTGCTTTCCGAAAAAATAATTGCTGGAGAATTTGTGAAGGGTGATATACCGGTAGTAAAGTTAAATAAAGGAAAATTGACGCTCGAAAAATCATAATGTGTAGTTTCAAAAACATAAAACGCGTTTTAACAGAGGAAGAAAAAATTATAATAACGGAAGGAAAAAACATGAAAGATTATTTAGTACCAACAGTAGTGGAAGAAACCAATAAAGGCGAACGGGCTTACGATATTTATTCGAGGCTTTTAAATGACCGAATTGTGTTTCTTGGCGAAGATGTAAATGCACACACGGCAAATTTGGTGATTGCACAGCTTCTTTATCTTGCGCATGAAGATTCAAAGAAACCGATTAAACTATATATTAATTCACCTGGCGGGTCAGTCTATGATGGTCTCGCGATTATTGATACGATGAATTATATTGAGCCGGATGTGGAGACGATTGGGATTGGTTTGCAAGCTTCGATGGGGGCAATGCTATTGTCGTCTGGTGCAAAAGGCAAAAGATATTGTTTACCGAATGCGCGAATTATGATTCATCAGCCGTCATCTGGAACCGAAGGCAAGATTACCGATCAGGAAATTATGCTACGTGAGGGTGTGTTTTTAAAAAAGCGCCTAGCTGAGATTTTTGCAGCAAATACTGGCAAAACATTATCGCAAGTCGAAAAGGATATGGATCGCGATAATTGGATGAGTGCGGAAGAAGCTAAGAAGTACGGAATAATTGACGAGATTATAAAATAAAATTATCGTTTTTACTGGTTGAATTTTTGAACGCTTCGTGTATAATAGAAATCCTACGTAGTAAAAAATAAAAAAATAAAGTTTTTTTGCTTTTTATGTTTTTTGTGCTATACTTATTTTGTATTTCATTATGAAAAGCAAAAAGTATTTAGTAATGATTGGAGCTTTAGCCGCAATTGGCATAGTTGTTTTATTTGGTGTGGTAGGAGTGAACCTATCACGAACGATAGGAGACTTTGCGGTCGAATCAGAAAAAAGTGAAGCCGAGACAATCTTAGCAAATGCAAACGTCGAAAACGAAAGCATAGTAAGCGTCCCGGTTATTTTTTATGATCAGAAAATGGATGAGTGTGTGAATGAATATGACGAAAATTTACGTGGTGCTTTGAAGAAAAGACAATTTGAATGGGCGAGTTGCGGATATTATTATAATGAGATTGAAAATGGGTTAGTGGATAGTGAACTAGATGAGCAATATCTTCCGGTAGCGGTTGGTGGAAATCTGGTATCAAATCGCGGTGTAGAAGGTGCGAATTTTGTGCGGTGGTTTAGTAGAGTTGATGGGCTGACCACGAGCCATGTTGCTGAAATGAAATTAAAATATGATTCAGATGAAACGAGTTTTAACATTGATGAACAGAAATTTTATCCGCTAGACGAGCTGGCGGCAAAGGGTGAGACTTTTATTGGTGATGCTATAAATTCGGACGGGCATAATCATTTGTTTACAATGAATTTGGGTATACCGATTAGAGTGCTAGCGAATGGAGAAGAAGAATTTACGGTGACGGCAGATGATGATACTTTTGTGTTTGTGGATAAAAAATTGGTGCTAGATATGGGAGGTGTGCATTCAGCGACAACGGGTAGTTTTAGAATTACGGAAGATGGCGAAGTGTATGCTGGAGTTTCAAAAGAAGAGCCTAGATATACTGGTGTAAATTTGGAGCGTGAAAATGGGGCGGTGATTAGGATTTTCCACGCAGATAGGAATAGTAGCGAATCGGTATTCAAAATGAAAGTTAAGGGGATGGTGCTAAATTTGACGGAAGCGACTTTGGCGCGAGCTGAGGCGGTGGTAGCTTATGACCCGTTGAATCCTGGCTATGTGCCACCTCTTGGTGAGAGTTCGACGGTGGGTCCGAATCTGGAAAGAATATTTGCGATTGCGGTGAGCACGCAAGGGATGATTCTTGGAATCTTGGCGATTTGTATTGCGGTGGTTATTTCTTTGGTTGTGAGATATTTGCGGCGCGCCCGTAATCAGGAACAATAATTTGGTGAAGATTGCCGTGATGGTCTTTTAGGGGGATGTTTAGCTCGTGGGCGAGTGTATTGACAATGGAGGCGCCAATTCTAAGACCGGTGAATGAGCCGGGGCCTGACATGAAAGTTATTTCTTGAATGTCGTGCCAGTTTTTACCATTTTCTTGAAGCTTGTCGTGGATGAATTTTAAAAGTTTTTCGGCTAAATCGTTGTTTGATTCCCATTCGTAGGTTTTATCGTTTAGTTTGAGGATAGTGGTAGGGGTGGAGGTGTCCAGAAATAAATGGATACCTGTCGCGTTTGATGATGTCCGAATAGTATCATTTTGGGTCGCGTCCCTCGCTCCAGTCTTCACGGGGCTCGGGTGCTCATCCTCGGTAGTAGCCTCCGGAAGTCCCGCAATGATACTATTTCGGTCATTATTGACCGCTATATTACGGGTGGAGTCGGGGTTGGTGGTGATGGTAATGGTTGTGTGGTTTTCGGGGAGGAGATTCTTGACGGAATTGGCCCATTCGACAATAATAATATGGCCATTTTTGATTTTTTCTTTGAGGTCATTTGCCATAATGCCAGGATTATTTAGGCGATAAAAATCGTAGTGAGTGAGAGTTTTGCCGTTTGGGAGGGCGTAAGATTTGGAAATAGTGTAGCTAGGGCTGGTGACTTTTTCTTTGACACCAAGGCCTTCGGCGAAGCCACGTACGAAGGTGGTTTTGCCGGCGCCGACGTCACCAATAAGTTCAAAAACCGAGCCTTCAGAAGTTGTGGCCAACTTTTTGCCATAGTTTAACATTTCTTGCTCGGAAGTGATTTTCATGGTAGTATTATACCATGAAAGTATATATATCGGGGATATCTGGTACTGGTATGGGGCCGTTGGCTCTTATGGCGGCGAAAGCTGGTATTGAGGTAGTGGGGTCTGATTTAGCACAAGGTGCGATTTATAATGAGCTTGTCGCGGCTGGAGTGAAAGTATATATTGGTGCGCAAGATGGACAGTTCTTGAAACAAGAGATGAACGGGTTGGATTGGTTTGTTTATACGTCAGCTTTGCCGCATGACCATGCTGAATTGTCTTTGGCTTGGGGAGCTGGGATTAAATGTACAAAGAGGGATGATTTTACGGCATTTTTGGTGGAGAGATTGGGGCTCAAGATGGTAGCGGTGGCGGGAACGCATGGCAAAACTACAACGACAGCGATGATTATTTGGGCGAGCCTCAAGCTTGGTTTGCCAGTTTCTTATATTGTGGGGACGACGCTTGGTTTTGCGCCGTCAGGCGTATATCATGCGGGGGATAAGTATTTTATTTATGAAGCAGATGAATATGATAAGAATTTTTTAAAGTATCATCCTTGGCTTGCCGTGATACCGTTTGTGAGTTATGATCATCCGGATATTTATCCGACGCAGGAAGATTATGAAAAGGCGTTTAAGACTTTTCGGTCACAGAGCGAGATGGTGATTGATAATGATACCGAAAAGAGGATATTTGAGGCGGGTAGTTTTAAATTAGCAGGTGAAGCGAGGCGAAAAGATGCTGCACTTGCGGCGGAAGCTGTACTAAAAATGTTAATGGTTGAAGCGCGGGAAAAAGGTGAGGTTGCTAATGTGGATGCTGCGATGATTGTTAATGTCATGAATGAATTTCCTGGTGTGGGGCGGAGATTTGAAAAAATAGTTGACGGTCTTTACACGGATTATGCGCATCATCCCGAAGAGATTGCGGCAACGGTAGAGATTGCGCTTGAACAGGCAAAAATGGACGCAAAAGCTGGCGTGGTAGTGGTGTACCAACCACATCAAAACACGAGGCAGCACAAAGTAAAGAATGGGTACGCGCATGCTTTTGATGAGGCGACGAAGGTGTTTTGGTTACCTACATATTTAACGAGAGAAGATCCGTTGCTTAATATATTGACAAATACTGAACTTGCGGCGTTGGTGCAAGGTGTTGATGCGGAAGCGGTGGAATTAAATGACGAGTTAAAAGAACGACTGGATCAATACTTAAAGGATAACTATTTGGTGGTACTGATGACTGCGGGTCCGGCGGATACGTGGCTGAGGGAAAAGTATTTAACACCGCAAACTAAATTTTCTTTAATTTAGTTTTATTTAGTGCTTTTTTTATTTGTTTATGCTAAAATAAGATTATGCTGGAGCGTAATAAAAAGAAGCTGATTCTTGGACTAGCTGCGGTGCTCGTGGTGGTGATTGTTGTTGTGGCGGGGGTGGCGATTGGCACTGTGCATAATGGAGATACTGATGATGGTGGTAACGTTGATTTTGTATCATTTGGCGATAACGAAATGAATAATGCTTTTTATGTGGATAAGGAAATCAATAGATTACTTCGGAGCGACGAAGGCTACACTTTAGACGATGCGGTGAACGAGTATGAAAAACAGATGGGTTTAAGAAGTGATGAGTATAAAGTACATTTAGGGTTATATTACGCGCGCTTTATAGTGGACAAGATTGGTGATAAGGGTAAAGCGATAGAGGTTTTGACAAAAGTAGAACCTTTGGTTGGCGATGATTTAGGTATTAGATTGAGTCTATATTCTATGATGAGTGAATTATATAATGGTGTAGATGAAGGAAAGTTTGATTATTATAATAATAAAGTCACTGAAATATATATGAAGGAAGAGGTCAATTAATATGGGTTGCAAATTAGCAAATAAAAGAAAAACCGCTTTATATGCTAAGGTTTTTGTGTTATTGTTGGTTTTCTGTGGCGCAGTCGTCAGTAACGGTGTTGTTTTTGCTGAACCATATGGCTGGGTTGGTTATGGTAATCAAAGTGTAACTTGGACTGGCGGTGGCGGTGGTGACTGTAGCAGCGGTGCTAATGATTCATATATGGCGGGATGTAATGGTTATTCTTGGGTTTATTATGAAAGTCAATTAGCTGAGGGCGAGAATGTGGCAGAGGTTTTATTTCGCCCAGATATGACAAATAGCAGTGGCTCAGAGACTTCAAAGGATTTAGTAATACCTGCTGAATGTTCAAAAAGCGGCGGTGGTTTTTGGCATTTTGGTCAGAATGCGAGAGGGATATCGAACTCTAGCGTAAATTATGCATATGCATGGTTTGGTAATACCATGTATGTCAATGGTGTTAGTTCTAACCCATATACATATTCTGTTGGTCGTGGTAGCTATGGTCATATGTTTACCGTTAGCTATGGGAATGGTTCAGGCGATCTTAGAGACCCTAGAGGAAGTTTAGGTCAAAGTTTATATGCTAATGGGAGATTAGTTTATTCTGCTGCGCGACACGATTTGGCACCATCCCCAAGTACTGATGTTAATAATGAATATAGTGCTTGGTATGCTTTTCTGATTTCTTATAAACATTATAATCATGTTGAATATACTGGTAGTAATTACCCATCCGACTTATGGGCTTTCTGCTATCATCCAGACTGGGCAGAGCCTGAGTATTTTACCAAGTCGGAAGTGGTGATAGATGAGGATAATAATCCACAAGGAAAGAGTACGGGCGTGTCGGACGCGACGGTGTCACAGGGTTTGGTGGTTGAAGTAAGCAAAACTGGGTATGGCGAGAATGATACTGCGGTCGTAAAGTTTACTCCAAATATTTACGCATCTCAAGAAGTAGATGACAATAAGAATTGGACAATAACTAGGACTTTTGAAGCAGGTAATGATGTAAACTATGAAGTTGAAGTCGTGAAAGGTAGTAAGGAAGCAACAGAAAGCGGAACAAATAATCTAAAGGTGGAATGTTCGATCGGGGATACTTATTATACTGCGACCAACTGTGATCAAATCCGCGAAGATGAGTTTAAGATTACTTTTAAGTCGCTTGGTGAAGTGAGAATCTGTGAATATATCGAAATACAAGATGAAGATAGAAAAACTGGCGCTTGTGCGAAGTTTACTGTAAATCAAAGTAATGAATTTCTTGCTAAATCAAATGTAGCAATTAAGGGTGGACCGCAAGACTTTAACTTTGCGACTACTGAGGTAGTTAGTGAATATACGGAAGCTTCAGTTTTTGAGGAAAATATTGAGCTTAATTCCGAAAGGGAAGTTATCTTCTCGCACAATATCTATTCAAAACGTACAGTTGACGGTATAGAATGGCAATTTGGTCGCGAAGGGTTTGATGGTGATGGCTACGAAGTAATAAGCCAGGAGCTTTGCCCTACGACGTGGTATAGTTCGAGTAAAGCGAACTTTAGAAGCCTTGAGATTGGAAGTAGTGATTTGTATTATGGTGAACCAGAGGGGGCTTCGAGATCGTGTACTGATGGCACATATTATTATATAGTGAGAGAGGTTTATAAGATAAAACTTGTTGCCGAGAATAAAACGATTACATTTTGTGAAACAATTTCTATAGATAGCGATCCAAAAACAAAGGTTTGTGCGAAATTGAGTACGAGTGCGATTACTGAAGATGACCCTCCTGGTGGTTCTCCTCCGACAGGCTGTGATAGATGGACGCCATCTAGCTACACTGCATCCGGGCCCGAGGCGGGTTGGACTTCTGTAGTAGCTAAGGTAATCAACAGAAACCGTGGCGTGGATTCGGATTGGGTTGATAGCACCTGGGCTAGACCAGACGATGATATTAACTGGGCGTTTTGTTATTATCCTGGTGTCCAAAGAACGTGGGATACGCAGGCAACATACAATCACGTAAGCGAGTCACCTGGAAGTCCGGACGATAGCTATACGCTTTACACTAAGGATTTATACTTATTCGGAAGTCCATGGCAGAATTTTTACAAGTTGAGTAAAAATGGTAACTATGCTCCATTATTTAATGGATATACCGAGGGTAGTGGGACTGGTGATGACTCAATTCTCGATTATTTCACTGATGAACGTGGTACTACCTACACAATTGAAAAAGGTCCGGGTAGAAATAAAGCTGGTAATACCTTGTGGGGTATAGTCACCAGTGGTGTCCCAACATATGCTTCTATATCTAACCGTGGGCCACATTCGTGGAAGTGCCACTGGTCGGATGATGACTGTGAGAACTGTGGTTCATATTCGTGTAATTGTACAACTACTACCAATGAGGATGGCTCTACGACGGAAGAGTGCGATACTTGTTGTTATAGCTGTTACAAGGATATTTGCGAGCACGTTGAGGATTACATTGCACATACCATTACAAATGTCCCAGCTGTTGACCAGGCGGATGTAAAGATTCCTTACAACTTCTTGAATAGAACGGCGGTAGCAATTCGGGAAAACCCAGTTTATGCTGGCGAGACAATGCATATTAGTAATCTTAATGTGACGGTCGGTTTGAAGCAGAATGATATAACAAAAGATAAGTATATTACACATGTAGATAATGCGAAGATTAAACTCGTTGCGTATCTTTCTGCACAAGGTTCTGGCTCGCCAATGGAAAGTGTCGGTAGTGGTAGAGACTATAATATATGTGGTTCGCTGGGAGTTTATGCCTATGAAGAATGCGATGAGCTAGACGTACTCGATGGTTTGACTTTGAATGCTAATGGCACGATTCATTCAGATGTGACTGAGAATTACACAAATCAGTTTGGCGAGACATATAGTGTATATGATGGTGATGCGGGTAAGTATTTCTGTGTAGTGTCGGCGCTATATCCAGCCAACAGCGCTGAAGACACAAACTTGCTACCACAAGGAAGCGATTCTTGGTATGTATCTGCGCCAGATTGTAAGCTGATTGCAAAGAGACCGAGTTTTCAGGTGAGAGGCGGAAGTGTTTACTCTTCAAATTCTATAAGAACTTCGGTTAGCAAGAAGAATAACGTAAGAGGTGTCTTTGGCTATACTCCGACAAATCGTGGACTTACGGTAGTGTTTGGCTCTTGGGCTGAGCAAAGTGTAATTTCAAATGGCGTGGTGTCTGGTTTTGCGTCAGGCGCGGCGACTGGGATGACCGGTAGTGTTGAAGGTAAAACAACGAGTTATTGTAATTCAAGGGTGCCGATTAGCTTTGCAAACTATTCGCAAAAGATGATTGGTCTTTGTCCAACAACAGAGCAAACTGGTCAGCAGCATACTGGTGGTTCTGGAATAGCAATTAATGGTGGAAAAGATACGGTCGCAAATTATTGGTTACCGAAGGAAACGGTGGCGAGTATTGCTGGTAATACCGTAAACCTAGCAGCTACAAATGGCTATGTTAATACGACAACATTAGCAGGTGAAGCAATTCGGTACACGTACAAGAATGGAAATTTGAGGGTAACTAGTAATGGTACAATTGGTGCTGGTATAACTCATGTAGTACGCGTGGATGGTAATTTATCAATTGAAAGTGACCTGCTCTATAATGATGGCGAAACATATAATAGCGTAGATAATATTCCGAAGATGATTATTTATGTGAAAGGTAACATTAATGTTAGCTGCAATGTAGGAAGAATAGACGCTATTGTTGCGACGGAAGGTACTTTGAATACTTGTGCTGATGCTAACGGAAATGTTCCTGATATTAATGATCCGGCTCGTTCTAGACAACTAGTTGTAAATGGAGCGATTATGGCAAATAAACTTGTGCTTGGACGAACTTATGGTGCTGGCGCTGGTCGGGCATCGGCAATTCCGGCAGAAATCCTAAATTATGATACTTCGGTTGTGCTTTGGGGAAGAAGTAAGGCAGAAGGTGATGACACTGGTACGATGATGACTGTTTACCAGCATGAGTTAGCTCCAAGAAGATAATCTCTTTAATGTGATATAATTACTGCATGAGGAGTAATACTTTGTTTGTGTGCCAACAGTGCGGGCATACTTATAAGAAATGGGTTGGGCAATGCATTAATTGTCAGGCATGGAATTCTTTAGTTGAACAGGTAGTTGAGCCGGAACTTGGCAAGAAATCAGCAATAGAAAAAGGAAAAGCGTCTGGGAAAAAGTTGGACTTCGTGAAATTGTCATCTGTGGTGCCGAGCGACGCAAAGGCGAGACTTCTGACAGAGTTTAATGATTTAAACGTGGTGCTAGGTGGAGGGATTTTGATGGGATCCGTGTCACTACTTGCGGGACAACCAGGTATTGGTAAGTCTACGCTACTCATGCAAATCTGTGCCGAGGTGGCAAAAAATCATGATGTTTTATATGTATCCGGTGAGGAATCGGCGGGGCAGGTAAAGTTACGCGCGGAGAGATTAGGGGCAAATTCAGAGCGACTTAATTTCGCTGCCTCTACTTCTAGCAATGATATAGCAAAAACGATTGATACGGGTGAATTTGACCTCGTGATTGTGGATTCGATTCAAACTCTTGCTATGGATGAAATATCATCAGCGCCAGGAACGGTGTCACAGGTTACGAATTCTGGGAATTTGATTATACGGGCAGCAAAGCGAACTGATACTGCCGTAGTGATAGTGGGGCACGTAACAAAGGATGGAACCCTTGCTGGTCCGAAAGTTTTGGAGCATTTGGTGGATGTAGTGCTAAATTTTGAGGGTGATCGGTATGGCGGGTTTAAGACAGTGAGGGCTGTGAAAAACAGATTTGGTTCAACTAATGAAGTGGCAATATTTGAAATGCTTGGTTCTGGGTTGAAGGAAGTACAAAATCCCTCAGCGGCGTTGCTTGCAGAGCGGACAAATACTGATGGATCAGTGATACTAGCAACGCTGGAGGGTAATCGGCCAATTTTGGTGGAGATTCAGGCGTTAGCGACAAAGACAAATTTTGGTTATCCGAAGCGAACCGCATCTGGGTTTGATATGAATAGGTTAAATTTGCTGATTGCGGTACTCGAAAGGCGAACGAAATTAAAACTTTCTGATAAGGATATATTTATCAATGTGGTAGGGGGAATGAAATTGCAGGATTCGGCGGCGGATCTTGCGGTTTGTATGGCGATTGCTTCGGCGGTGGCGGGGCGTAAGCTTGATGAGTCATATGTAGTGTTTGGCGAGATAGGACTTGGAGGAGAAATTAGATCAGCGTTTCGCGCGGATCAGAGGATTGCAGAAGCGAAAAAACTTGGGTTTCTCCATGCAATTGGTCCGGCCACAGTACATGATAAATTTGTCGTGCCAGCGAAAGATTTGCGTGAAACTTTGATAAGGTATGTAAAATGAGAATACTTGGAATTGACCCAGGAATTGGGATTTGTGGCTTTGGATTAATAGAAACTACTACTAGAGCTGGGGCGAAGGCTCTTGATTTTGGAGCGGTGACTACAAAAGTGGATGCGCCGATGCCAGAGAGATTGAAGGAGCTATATGAATCACTGACGATTGTATTTAAAGAATGCAAACCAGAAGTGGTGGCGATTGAAAAATTGTTTTTTTCAAAAAATATCACGACTGGAATTGCGGTAGCGGAAGCGCGTGGCGTAATACTTTTGGTGGCAGAACAAAATGGAGCCATTGTGCGAGAGTATACTCCAAACGAAATTAAAAAAAGTTTAACTGGATATGGGGCTGCCACAAAAACTCAGATTGAGGAAATGGTGCGAATCCATTTGGGTCTTGAAGTGAAACCAAAGCCAGATGATGCGGCGGATGCACTTGCTGCTGCGATTACATGTAGTTTTTTGTATCGTGCGGATGATATAATTGAAGTAGAAAAGTTTTCTAATAATAGGAAGAAAAAATGATTGCACATATCAGAGGAATTGTTTCGGAAAAGTTTGGTAACTCACTAATAGTGGATGTAAATGGTGTAGGATACGAGATGGCAGTGTCATCGCTTGATTTTGATGCGGCGGTGCTTGGCGAAGAGCGAAAATTTTATACATATCATGCGGTGCGGGAAAATTCAGAAGAATTATATGGGTTTTCTAGTCTTGTAGCAAAAAAGATTTTTGAGCTACTAATATCGGTGCAAGGAATTGGCCCAAAGGCGGGGATGGCTATTTTGTCATTAGCGGAGCCGGAGGATGTGCGTAACGCGATTGCAAATGCAGATGCGGCGTTTATTGCAAAAGCTTCTGGAGTAGGGAAAAAGTCAGCCGAGAGAGTGATTGTAGATCTTCGTGATAAGGTAGGGATTCCATCAAAATATGGAGCTACAGAGGTAGTTAAAGCACCTCAGGATACAGAGCCAGATGAAGCACTGGATGCGTTGATTGCACTTGGCTTTCCTCTGAAAGAAGCACTTCTTGCACTGGAAAAAGTTGATAAAACGTTGCCGGTTGAAGAGCGGGTGAGACTTGCCTTAAAAGGTGCCTAAAGAATTTGATTTTGATGTTGATTATTTTAGAGATGTATGATATAATTAGTCGTAATTGTATAATAATAAAGGTATAATATGAGTTTTTCTATCCTAAAACAAATCGGTGATGCACAGAAAAAGAAGGCTGTCGTTGATGTGCGTTCTGGTGATACCGTAAAAGTCACTCAGAAAATTAAGGAAGGTGAGAAGTTTCGTTTGCAGACTTTTGAAGGCGTAGTAATTCGTGTGGATCGCAAAGAATCTCATACAGCTCGCATTGTTGTGCGCAAAGTCACTTCAGGTGTTGGTGTTGAAAAATCGTATCTGATTCATTCACCACTCGTCGAGAAGATTGAAATTACCAAGCGCTCGAAAGTGCGCCGCAATAATTTGAAGTATCTTAGGGATCGTTCTGGCAAGTCAGCAAGGCTTGCAAATAAGGATTTTGACCGTGCAGCTGTGAATGATGTCAAAGAGGTAGAGGTTGTAGAAGAGGTAGCTCCAGCGCAGGAAGAGACTCCAGTAGAGACTCCAGCAGAGGAAGTAAAAGAAGAGAAGACTGAAGCCTAATGGCAATTCTCGGCATAGATGAAGTTGGACGCGGACCCCTAGCGGGTCCGCTTGTTGTGGGGGCGGTAATTTTGCCAGAAAATTGGCCGGATTGGGTGACGGAATTAAGGGATTCAAAAAAGCTTTCGGCAAAGAAAAGGAATTATTTGTCTGAAATTATTGAAAAGGAAGCTCCGGCGACCGGGCTTGGCTGGGTAAGTCCGATAGAAATTGACGAACTAGGAATAAGCGATGCTTTGAAATTGGCGACACGGCGAGCGGTTGAAGAAGTGCGGAAACGAAGTGTAAGTTTTTCGCAAATTGTGATTGATGGGAAGGTGAATTTTCTTGAGGGAACTAGTTTAGCAAATTATGTTTCGACGGCGATTAAAGCGGATGATTTAATTAAAGAGGTCTCGGCGGCATCAATAATTGCGAAGGTGGCGAGAGATAATTATATGGTGGAAGCGGGGAAACTTTACCCAAAATATGGGTTTGAAAAACATGTTGGATATGGTACAACGAAGCACATTGCGGCAATTAATGAATATGGTATTTGTGAAGAACATCGAAAGAGTTTTGAGCCAATTAAGAGTCTAATTGGGTTTGTCCGAGATAAGAATGTTGTAAAAAATACAACATCTATTGGCGCGAAGGGCGAAGATGCGGTTTGTGAGTATTTGGTACAGCAGGGTCATATAATTGTGGCGAGAAATTTCAAAACATATTTCTATGAAATTGATATCATATCGGTGTGTGATGGTAAGATTTATTTTACTGAAGTAAAGACGCGACGGAATAATTTGCATGGTGGAGGCTTACTAGCGATTGATGCAAAGAAATTAAAGCAGATGAAATATGCGGCGGAATGCTTTTTGAAATACTATAAGTTTAAGTTCGGCGGGTTTGATCCGTTACTGGCCGCGGCGAGTGTAAATGGGGATTACCAAGTGTCGGACTGGCTAATTATACATTGAATTTGAATTCAACAACGTCGCCATCTTGCATAATATAGGTTTTACCTTCAGTCCTGAGCTTGCCGGCGGCTTTGACGGCCTGTTCGGAGCCGAGTTCTTTGAGATCTTTGTAGTTACAGATTTGGGCGGCGATGAAACCGCGTTCAAAATCGCTATGGATGATGCCTGCAGCTTCGGGAGCGGTGGCGCCTTTTTTAATAGTCCAGGCGCGACATTCTTTTTTGCCGGCGGTGAGGAAGGATTGGAGACCAAGTGTTTTGTAAGCAGCTTTGATGAGTTCGCCGAGGGCGTCATCCTTGACACCGTAGGATTCGAGGAATTCTTTTCTTTCTTCGCAGTTCATGCCGGACATTTCTTCTTCGAGTTTGGCGTTAACAAAAATTGCTTCAGCAGGCTTGACGAGGTCTTTTAGGCTAGTTTGGAGGCTTATGTCAGTGAGGCCTCGTTCGTCTACGTTGAACATGTAAATGACGGGTTTGTCGGTGAGGTATTGGATGTTGTCGTCTGATGGGTCTTTTTTGCGTTTGGCTTCGATTTTGGCTTTGGTTTCTTCGTCGGCAAGCTGAAGTTCGAGATTGATGATATCAATGTCATCTTTGGCCTGGGCTATAATGTCGTCTTCAATTTTATTGTCAGCGCGGACGATGTCATCATTTTTGAAAGCGCGGACAACGTGGCAGATGGCTTGGCATTCGCGAATGTGGGCGAGGAATTTGTTGCCGAGACCTTCACCTTTTGATGCGCCAGCAACGAGGCCAGCGATGTCGACGAATTCGACAGTGGCGGGGACAACTTTGTCTGTCTCATACATTTTAGCTAAGACTTCTAGGCGCTCATCTGGTACTGGTACGATGCCGACGTTTGGCTCGATGGTGGCAAAAGGATAGTTGGCGGCAAGTGCGCCAGCGTTAGTGAGTGCGTTAAACAAAGTGGATTTACCGACGTTCGGTAATCCGACAATTCCTATTTTTAAATTCAAAACCAACCTTTCGTTAATTCTTATCTGTTATTATACCATAAATTAGTGTATAATTTTAGTATGATAAAGCGGATTTTGTTTGATGGCAAGGTTGAGGTGGGGATTTCGGAAATTGATGATGGAAATATGCGATTTTTTGGCGATGGTGATGAATCTGATATTATTAAAAATCAGAAAGAATTAAGTCATTCTATAGAACTAAGTGATGTTGTGCGAATTAGAACCATTTATGGTGAAAGAAAAAATTTTACAGAATATATTGAGATAACGAGAGAAAATTTGGTTGAGTATTCTATAGATAATTCCGAAAAGGAAATACCGGTTTCTGATGGCTTAGTTACGAGAGAAACAGAAATTGGAATATTGTTACCGCTTGCTGACTGTCTTGGTGTAGTGGCTTTTGATGAAAGGCAAAGAATTGTCGGCTTACTTCATTCAGGTAGGCAGAATATAGAGCAAAATGGCCCTAGAAAGTTTATTGAATATTTTGTGAATAATTTTGGGAGTGATACGAAGAACATAAAATTATGGTTTTCTCCATATGCCCTAGACTATCGTATTTTTAAATTGGAAAATAAAGGTTTAGGCGAGGCAGCTAGAGAGCAATTTACAAATGCTGGGATTTTACCAGATAATATTATAGATTTTAAAATCGATACCGTAGGCAACAATAATTTTCCTTCAAACTCTAGTGGTGATACTACTAAAAGATTCGCTGTCGTAGTAAAACAAATCTAAGTAAAGAATTATATTAGTTTTTGCCATTTTGGTTTTGGTAATTTGATTTTAAGGGAGAACGGGATATAAAAATCAGGTTGGTTTAGAAATTCAAGATTCCGATCTTTAAATTCATAACCAACCTGTGGTATTCATAAACATAATATTGTTATAATGTCTTTTGGGGTATAATAAAAGGTGTGAATGAGGAGAAATAAAATATGAGTAGAGAAAATGAAGAGACAATTGAAATATATGAGAAGTTTGGTGATAGATACCTTGAGCGTAACGAGAAGGCAATTAAGAGTGATAGCAGAGCCAGATTGGAAGACGAGTCGCAGAAAGAATTATTAAAGGTATATATTAGTGGTTTGCCAAAAGATGCGAAAATTTTTGAAGTTGGGTCGGCGGGCGGGAGAGACGCTAAGACTCTTAAAGGATTTGGCTATACAAATATTATAGTCAGTGATGTAGCTGATTATTTTTTGGAAAAATTAAAGGATGAAGGTTTTCTTCCCATTAAGTTTAATTTATTAACTGATGATTTTAATGATAAATATGATTTTATATTGTGTTGGGCGGTCTTGGTACATTTTAAGAAGGCCGAAGCAAAGGATTCAATAAGAAAAATGTACGAAGCATTAAGTGATGGTGGCAGACTTGCATTATGCGTAAAATGTAAAGACGGTTGCGAAGAGGAATGGGAGGATTTCCAAGGACAAATTGGAGCAAAAAGGTATTTTTCGTATTGGACTAGAAGTGAGTTAGAAGAGTGTTTAAAACAAATGGGCTTTAAAACAATTGATATACAACAGTATGATGGCGTTAGATCTGGATGGCTTCGTTGTTGTGCTAGGAAATGAAAATACATAGTTGATTTGGGCGACTGTTGTTAAAGATATTATTTTGACACTTTTATGCTATCATATAAGTATGATACTTAGAGAATCAAAAGCTGATGACGAAAAAGCAATATTAGAAATTTATGATGAATATATAAATAGCGAACCAATTCCGGGGATAGATACGTTTGAGGGTGTTAGGAGTTTTGAGCAGTTAGAAAAAATGAATTATAAGGAATGGCTGGCGGATTTAGAAAAGAATAAACATAAGGAAAACTTGCCAGAAGAGTATTCTACGCAAACCTTTTATTTGGTTGAGGATGATGCTGGTGAAATCATTGGTGCTATTTGCCTAAGATGGGAAGAAGTACCAGCTCTCATGAAGCATGGCGGATTGATTGGATATAGTATAAGGCCAAAGATGAGAGGACATGGTTATGCAAATGAAATGCTGCGACTTGGGCTTTTGACATATAAAGAACATAATAAGAATACCAAAAGGCTTTTGATTACTTGCAAAGATTTCAATGTTCCATCGGCGAAGGTTATTGAAAAGAATAAAGGGGTTTACGAAAATAGTTGTGAACATAATGGTTTTAGATACTTGAGATATTGGATAGATTTACAATAATTTTAAACGGGATAACATTATTTAGGGCGTATTTTTTGCGTGTAATCTGAAACACGTATTATTCTTTGAATGTAGAAAAATGGCTAAAAATGTTTTAAAAAATGTTTGTGTTTTTTGTGCTTTATGTATATAATAAAAGTATTAGCTTTATATAGGAGAATTTTGGCTATATGAGAATAAAAACTGCAAAACGAATCGGCATCGCGCTGCTAGCTTTTTTGATGTCGGTTTTGTCAGTCCCAAGTGTTTGGGCCGCAAATGGAGAATCTGGTATCGATGATGCTGAGAAGAAATTGTGGTCTACACCAGTTGATAAATCGAAGATTTTTTGCGATGAAAATGCTGCGAGCGTTTTTACGGCAATTTGTACTAGACGGGCGGTACCGACTAGCTTGCAGGCTTCGAGCGAACGATATATCGATATTACTATGCATGCTGGCGACCATGGCCATTTCGAGGGTAATGTTAAAGAACGGACGGTGACTTTTTATCGTAGCGATAATTTTAATGACACAACAAAGCCGATTGCGGAGAGTGAGGAGTATGTTTTTGTCGGCTGGTCGACTAAACCTGAGGCAACACAAGTTGATATTGATGTAGATTTAGTAAAAGCCTACGAAGTTGGAACAGATATCTATGCGGTTTGGAGTAATAAGGCATACGTAATGTACAATATCAACAATGGTGCGTGGGAAAGCCCGGATGGTGAAATCTACCAAATGGTATTAATGGAATATGATGCAGGTGCTAATTTTAAACCGCTTAACCCGGAGCCATATCCTTTTGAACAATTCTATGATTTTGCGGGGTGGACAGAGGGAACATCTTCCGAAAACACAGTGCCATACACTGCGGAAACTGCAATCAATAAGTATTGGACTGAGGTATATGCTAATTGGGATTATAATGCGAGCAGAATGGACAATGAATTAACGGTAGGCAGATTGTATGATATACAGGCTGGAGTATCAATTCCTGCTTATAAGTTTACGCCAAAAGAGTCTGGTTGGTATGAAATCTTTTCTGATGGCATTGAAGAGGATGGAACTGATCGCCAGGGCGTGATTCGGCTTCAGGATGTACATGATCATCAGCTAGGGATGGAGAAGTTTATTGATCCCACAACAGAGAATGGCGAGTATGATGTCCACTTATACTATGAGATGGAAGCAGGAAAGACTTATTATGTGCGTTTTGGAGAAATGAGCGGTGGATATATAAGGTTTAATGCTGGGGTACGTAAAGCTGAAACCGCGACGGTAACTTTTGATACCAATCATGGGGATGATGTGTGGTTTGTTGATGGTGAAAACAAAAGTACCACGTTTGACATGACTGTTCCTGTTGGTGACGATATTGCTAATTATCGTTTTGGCGACAAAATGGTTATAAATGATGATACGATTACATTTAATGTTTGGGCGAAGGAATCTAATCCTGATGAAATTCATGGATATCTTATCGTGGATGGTCCAATGACGGTGTATGCGGATTACATAGAACTTGTTGCTATCCATCTTGATTATAATGGTGGGTATAATCCATTAAAGCCAGAGGAAACTTCATATATTGCTAAATATCATCGATGGGATAAATTTGTGACTCCGATTGATCCGAAGATTGATAATCCGAGACTCAAATTTGCTGGTTGGTCTACTAATCCTAATGCTACAAAGCCAGAAGAAGAATATCGAGAAAGTGCCAGCGAATCCGCTGCTGGTATAGCTGAAAAATTGAATGGACGTTCTTTGTATGCTATATATACGGAGCCAGTGACGGTGGTATTTAACACTACTGGTGATGCCTATATGATGGACGATCCAAATGCTATAACATACGAGTCTTCTTATGGTAAAGGGCATATATTCTATGGTATGGCAGTGATGCACGAAGACCCACAGGTATTAGCAAGGGGATGGGTTGATCAAGATGGTGTCTTTGTACCAGTGGTGAGTACGGAATACGGAGCTTATACTATTGAAAAGGACACTACATTTACTTCGGTTTTAGGTTATAAAATAATGGCCTATGGTAATGGCGGTTGTTTCCCTTATGGTGGCATTGGGTGCTATAGTGTTGAATTGGCTGTTTTTGATTATAATGGTCCGGACACCATGTTTAGTTATGAGGATGCGGAATCGAAGCTTGGTGTACCACGTAATGACGACGAGACAAAACAATTCTTGGGTTTTGCAACTGATGCAGATGCGGCGGAGCCGGATATTGTTGACGGTTCAACCTACCTAAATAGTTTATATAGTATATATGCGGTTTGGAGTGGTGAGGAAGATGAGGAAGCTGACGGAGAGAGCAATGAAGGGGAAGAAGAAGTGCCGGCAGCTCCTAACACTGGTAATAATTCGGTCCAAAATGGTGCGAGCGTAGTTGATTATGCTCTGCCATTGGTATTTGTAATAATCTTTGTTTTGTTTGGTTTAATTGAATTTCATTCTATTCGTCAAAGATAAAATAATAGCTGTTATAATAGTAACATGAAGTTTAATGTGCGGAGGCTGATTGCGGTCGCAGCTGCGCTTGTTGGCGTTGTGACTTGGCTGGTTATTAATCCCGAAAGTTATGAGACGTTTTTTGAGGTAAACGAAAACGATGGGGCGGAGATTGTTTTAAATGATAATTTAGATAATGGCCCGCTGGTAAGTGAGGTACTAGAAAAGCTTCAAGTCAAAGGAAGGGCGCCAAAAACTGGTTATTCGCGCGATGAGTTTTATTCGGGTTGGCCAACGGTGGATGGATGCAATTTGAGGCAAAGGATTTTAAAGCGTGAGTTTGGTGAGACTGCTAAACTTGATGGTTGTACGGTGCTTGCAGGTGAGTATACTGAGCCATACACGGGAGAATACATGGTGTTTGAGAATAAGACGCAAGTGTCTAAGATTCAAATTGATCATGTGGTGGCTTTGTCGGATGCGTGGCAAAAAGGGGCGCAATATATGGATGAAGAAACGAGAAAAAAAATTGCGACTGACCCACTAAATCTTTTAGCTGTAGATGGTGCGGCAAATGAAAAGAAATCGGATGGTGATGCGGCGACGTGGTTGCCGGCAAACAAAAAGTTTCGTTGTCAGTATGTAGCGAGGCAGGTGTCGGTAAAGTATAAATATGATTTGTGGGTGACGCAGGCAGAAAAGGATGCAATAGAAAGAGTTTTAGAGAGTTGTCCAAATGAGCGAACTGTAGGAATTCAAGATTTGTGGTATAATGAAGATGATAGAGAGGAGGCAAAATGAAAAAATATAATGGGTTGTCGGCGATTCTAGCTGTACTTTTAATAGTAATAGCGTTCTTTCTGGGGCGTTTTGCATTTGGTGGGTCAACGTCCAAATTGATATCTTTACCAAAACCGGAAGTGTCGGAAGGGGAGAGAGGGAATCTAGGAATTGATAAAAATGTAAACGAATCAACAATTGATAAGTATTTGGGTCGCTCCGATGCTGTTTATCGTGATCTTAGGATGTTGATAGACCCAGGTAATTACGGTGCGATTGGTGGCGATTCTTATCTTTCGGGGTTTGTAAATGGTTTTGAAGTGGCGCCACTACCTTATATTGTAAATGTGACAGGCCTGCCAGATGTGGTCGGAGATACATATACTGGTAAGACTTTATTTACCGATGAGGGGGATGGCAATTATAAAATGAACTATTTGGAATCAATGGAAATATTGGAAGCTCTATTCCCGAAGGATAAAATTATTTTCTTGATGTGTGGCGGAGGTGGCTATGCTGGAATGATGAAAAAAATGCTGGTAGCACTCGGGTGGGATGAAAACAAGATATATAATGTGGGTGGCTATTGGTATTATGCTGGCAATAATAATGTATATGTAAAAGAAGTATTGCCGGACGGTAGCGCTAAATATAATTTTTACAAGGTGCCTTATCATATGATAGAATTTGATAATCTTACGGAGCAAGAATGAAAAAACTGAAGATTTGGCAATTAGTTTCGCTTTTAGTTGTGGTGGTTTTTGGTGGCATACTCTTTGTTGGACTTGCGGCTGGGTGGTTTTCAGGTGATGCCATAGTGATAATAGATAAAGATTATATTTGTGAGGATGAGTGTAGTGATTTTAAGGATGTTTTGGTTTCTGACTATGAAGGATTAATTAATGATAAAAAAACGTTTATTTTGTTTGTTGATCAAGATGGTTGTACTACGGCGGATAGATTGAGGACATATGCTTTGGATTGGGCATCACAAGAAAAAATACAGTTACTCAGGATGGCTTTTTCAGACGTGAAAGAATCGTCGCTATTTAATTTTGTGAAATATTATCCTTCAGTGGTGATAGTGTCAGAAGGTAAAGTAGTAGGTTGGCTGAAAGCGGATTCTGATGATGATGCTGTGGCATATAATGATTATAATGATTTTGCTAAATGGATGGAAGCTTTTAAAATACGAACACGATAACTTGTGGAAAACTTTTTGATTTTTTATGTAGTAACTATTGACATTAGCACAATGTGTGTTTTATAATGGAAACGTTAAAGGTTATACACAAACATTTTTAACACATACACAAAACTAAAATATATATAAAAACAAACATAAAACGAAAGGCCACTAATGTTAAGGCTCAATATCAAATCTAAACACCTCGTCAGGTTTGCGATTGCCGTGAT
>JAFZBS010000011.1 GCA_017561575.1 Candidatus Saccharimonadota bacterium | reverse complement strand
TTTAAGACCAATAATGCCACTGGCATCGTCTTTAATGGCGTAACCTATACAAATGGGCAAACATTAAAAATACCCAAAGATGAAGCGGCCGTTAATAAATATCATATTTATGGCACTTACGGCACGAGGTATGCATTCTCGTCCTGGTCTACTACAGCTGGTACCTTTGAGAACCAGAACTATCAGAATACAGCCTTTACTGTAACTGGCGATGCTACTATTACCCTAACTGGACAATATGTGAGTACTGCGATGCAAAATCTCTCTGCCTCTAGTTGTACCACCACCGCTCGCCCAGTCTACGATAACCGTGACAACACAGTCTACTGGATTCAAAAGCTCCCAGACAATAACTGCTGGATGCTAGATAACCTCGCTCTAGACTTAACCAGCTCCACCATCGTAAACGCTCTCTCCACTACCAACACCCATCTAGATGCTACCTCACTCACTTACTTCAAGAATGGCGGTGGTACAACTTCAGACCGCTACCCAACTGTTGCTTATGGTACATTCGGCTCTACTGGTAGCTATTCTCAACCACTCACTTATACGACTAACAAGGACATTATATTGCGCCCATCTACTGCCACGAACTACACAGACTCTATTGCCGGAGCCTATGGCCTCGGCCAAGGCAAAATCGGTGCATATTATAACTACTGTGCTGCCAGCGTGGGCTACTATTGTTTTAATAACAGTTCATCGGCCGATGGTTCTGGCGGCGTTTATGATGCCTGTCCGGCTGGTTGGCGAATGCCTACTGGAGGTGCTTCAAGCGAATTTAAAACTCTTTATACTAGTTCTGCTATTAATAGTGACATTGCCACTTATAGTAATGCTCTTTCTGTTTCTTTTTCGGGCAGAATGCTATCTAGTGGTTCAGTGCTTTATCTCGGTTCGCAAAGTGATTTATGGACTTCCACTGGAGACAGTGATGACAACTATCGTGGTGCGTATAGTGTTATTATTGAAACAAATAAAGCCAACCTCGAGTCTACCATCAGCCGTAACGCTGCTATTTCCGTTAGATGCGTCCTGGGTAGCTAATCGGACTATTTCATTAAGCCTATTATTGATTATGATATCTACACCTCTTGCAAAAACCAGATACTAATGTAATAATAATACCAATGAAGCAAATTCTTATCGCCACCACCAATCCAGGCAAAATCATGACCGCAAAGAAGATTTTGCGTCGTCTCGGCTACGAAGGCCTGTCTTTTGGCGATCTTAACCTCACCTTAGATGAGCCCGACGAAACCAAACTTACCGCTGAGGAAATCGCCGCAGAAAAAGCAATCGGTTACGCCAAACAATACAAGGATTTACCAGTTCTCGCTCGCGATGACACCAATACTCTTATCGGCGTAAGGGAAGAAGATGACCCCAAAAATCACAACAAAGAGTTTGTAGCTAGAAAAGCCGGTAGATATACCGACGCAAATGGCGAAAAAGTCTTCGCCAGCATTGCCCATAAATATGGTGGCGAACTACCCACTCGTTTTGACTGGGGCTATGCCATCGCCTGGCACGACAAAAATGGTGAAATAAAAGTCGCCTCCGGGCTTGCTGCCACCGATATAACCAAAGTCAAAATTGTCGACAAAATCTCGCCCCAAAAAATCCCAGGCTTCTGCTTCGCACCGGTCATGCAAGTGCTCATTGATGGCGAGTGGAAATATGACTCTGAGCTCACCGAAGAAGAAAGCTGGAAAGCCTATTGGAATTTGCAAGCAGATGTGATTCAGGAGCTGATCAAACAATACGAAAATAGTTTAGAATAAAAAACACCCCCTAAAGAGGCTGTTTATCAATCCTGGTGCGGGTACAGGGAGTTTGGCTCACTTTGCTCGCCAATTCGCCTTCGGCGAGCGGACCCTAATGGTGCGGGTAGCCAGGGTCGAACTGGCATCTCATCCTTGGGAAGGATACATAATAGCCGCTATACGATACCCGCAACTTCTCTTATTATACCATAATCCTAGGATTATGGTATAATTATCCTATGGAAGAAATCAGGGAAAAGCTCACTCAGACAATAAAAGACCTTTATGGTCTAGATTTTGACCCCGAAATCACCCCCTCTCCCGAAAATATTGATGCAGATTATTCCTCGAACACCCCATTAAAGCTTGCAAAAGACCTCCATAAATCCCCCATGCAAATTGCCGAAGAGCTAGCAGAAAAACTCGACCCCGTAGCAACTTTAGCCTTCTCCGCACCGGGTTTTCTGAATTTTACTTTGTCAAATGCTTATTTATCAGAAAAAATCGACCACCTTTCTCAAGATTTTGACAAGGAAATTGCCTCGCACGAATATGATGGCAAGATGATAATTTGCGAATTTAGCGATCCAAATCCTTTCAAAGTCCTCCACGTCGGTCATCTTTATACCAGCATTGTCGGCGATTCAATATCAAGATTATATGAATATGCCGGTGCCAAAGTCATCCGCGCCAATTTTGGCGGCGATGTTGGCCTCCATGTTGCCAAAACTATGTATGTTTTGATGCAAAAGGATATTAAGGATCTCCAAATAGAAGATATAGCAAAATGTTATGTCGAAGGTACTGCGCTCTACGACGAGGACGAAAAAGCGCACGCAGAGATAACTAAACTCAACAAAGATATTTACAAAATTAACGCAGAGAATCTTCACGACACTAAGTTAGCCGAAACCTACTGGCGCGGCAGGGAATTATCCTACGACTACTTCAATAACTTTTATGCCAAAATTGGCGTCAAGTTTGACAAGTACTATCCGGAATCCACCGTTGCAAATCTAGGCCTTAAAAAGGTCAAGGAAGAATTAGAAAAAGGCGTTTATGAGATGAGCGAAGGCGCCGTAATCTTTAACGGCGACAAATTTGGTCTTCACACCCGCGTCTTCATTAACAAGGAAGGCGTCCCGACTTACGAAGCCAAAGACGTCGGACTCATTTTCCAAAAAGACGCCGACTATCATTTTGACAAATCCGTTGTTATTACTGGCGGCGAGCAGCTCGAATATATGAAAGTTGTTTTAAAATCCGTTGAGCAGTATGCTCCCGAGCTAGTTGCAAAAACCACACATTTGACGCATGGTCTCGTCAAACTCCCTGGCAATGTCAAAATGTCGTCTAGAAAAGGAAATTTTCTTAAAGCTATTGATGTTCTTGATATGGTAAACGAAGAACTAAAGGAAGCCTACGATTCTACGGACCAAGTAGTCTCCCTCGCTGCCACTAAATACGCCTTTTTGAAATACAAAATGGGCGGTGACATCATTTTTGACCCCAAAGAGTCCGTCAAAATGACCGGTAACTCCGGGCCGTATCTGCTTTATAGCTGCGTTCGCGCCAAGAAAATTTTAGCGTCAACTGAAGTCCAATCGCTCACGCAAGGGGGATTCCGGAGCGCGCCAGCGCGAGGATTAGCGCGCGAGCCCCATGGCGATGGGCGCGAGCGACGCGACCCCGGCGTGAGCGACTGGACTTCGTATGAAAAAAATCTTGTCAAAAAGATGCTCGAATATAAATCGCTCCTATGTGAAGCAGTAAACGAACTGGCTCCGCACAAACTTGCAAATTATCTATACGAACTCGCCCAAGACTTTTCGCGCTTCTATGAAAACTGCCAAGTCACCGGTAGCAACGAAGAAGTAGAACGTGTCAAATTAGTCCAAGTTTATCTAAACGTCATGACTCATGGTCTAAACTTACTCGGCATTAACATTCCAGAGGAAATGTAGAAATGAACAAAGATATTGGGGAATCACAACGTGAATCTCACGAAGATTCCCGTTGGGATATGAGCGAAGTTGAACCATTTCACCAAGAGAGCGACCGGGGGGATAATACAGAAAATCTTGAAAAAGATCCATCCTTAAAACAACAAGAAAAAGAAGAAGCGCTCGAAGAGGCCCGCGAACGCGTCAAAGATGTCTATCCGAAAATGGCTTTATCCGAAAACACTCCAGATGCCAAGGTACAATCGTCTAGACCGCAAATTATTCATCACAAAGTAACAGCAGGACAAGTTTTAAAAAGAACGGCAGTGGGCACAGGCAGTACCGCCCTACTTGTTGCGTCCGCATCTGCAATGATTTTTGCGCCACCATCAATCCCACTTGCTTTGCCAGTGGCGCTCTGTGCTGCAGATTCAGTCATCTACAATATCAGAGGTGTTAACGGCTCCATGTTTAGAGTTAATCCCGGGAATCGCATCATGCAACGCATAAATCCTTTTCCTGTTTTATTAAGGCACCGTGGAGAAAGTAGTTCCGAAATCTTCAAAGACGAAACTAAAAGATTATTTGAAGGGTTAAAACCTGGTGAAACATATACTACCAGAAGCCACTCTATGACATACGCCCTGCTTCGCAACGCGCAAAAAGAAGGCTTAATCACAGATTTAAATAGAGAAAAGACCGGCAAGAAATCACGCCTTTTTCTCGAAAATATCGTAACCGGGAACTGGAAAGCCATTAAGAGCGGCAAAAAACACGATATATATAATATACAGTTTAAGGTGGTATAATATTACTATGAAAAAAGCCAAGCTACTTTGGATCGACCTTGAAATGACCGGTCTAGATCCCGAAAAAGACAAAATTCTCGAAGTTGCTGCGATTGCGACCGATATGGATCTTAGCCAAATTGCTACTTTCGAAGCGGTCGTCAGGGTCGACGAAGACTTAATGAAAAAACGTATGGTTGGTGAATTCTGGGACACAAACAGTAAGTCTAGAGAAGCCTTGATGTCGCAAAACAAAGATGGCAAAGACGTGGCGGAAGTCGAAAAGGAACTAATCAATTTTTTGGACAACAATTTTGGCAACGAAATCTACCTTGCTGGCAATTCCATCCACCAAGACCGCAAGTTTATTGAAAGAGAAATGCCCGAATTAAACAAGCGTCTGCATTACCGCATGCTAGATGTTTCCGCCTGGAAAATCTATTTTGAAAACGCCCTGAATAAAAAATTTATTAAGCCAGAAAATCATCGTGCCCTCGATGATATTAATGGTAGCATAGAGGAGCTTAAATGGTATTTGACATTTCTGAAGTAGCCGGTATCGGCGAATATGAAAAAAAGATTGAAAAAAATGAGGATCCTTCCAAATCCCGTACACTTTTTGAAAAAGATGATAAAGTTTTTCTCGTTGAAAACAAAAACACCATCGAACTTCGCACCGATCATGAACTTGCCAAACTTCTTAAAAGTAAATACGAATCCGTCATGGAATCACGCTACTTTGGTCGCGGCGGCATTGAAATCGTCCTTGCCGGAAACCAATTCACGATAGATGAACTCTATGACCTCGTTCGCTTAAGTTATAATTTATCTTAAAAAAGTGCCCACCCACACTTAAATACTATTTAGCTTCCGCTTTTGCTGCTTTAGCATCTTTGCGGCGATTAATTCTATTCATTGCCTTTACAATCATGAAGATGACCCAAGCAATAATTAGGAATTGAATCACGTTTTGGATAAAATTACCATACGCAATCACCGCCGCATCATTCCCGCCAAAGAAATTTGGAATTGTAATTGAGAGATTGGTAAAATCTACACCGCCAGCAATCAAACCTACGACTGGCATGACGATATCATTTACCAGGGAATTAACAATAGCCGTAAAAGCTCCGCCTACTGCAACACCTACAGCGAGGTCCACTACAGACCCACGATTAATAAACTCAATAAACTCTTTTCGAAATCCAGAGCTTTTTTCGCGAGTTTTTTTCAACGCTTCTTTTGCCTTCTCACCCTTAGACTTTTCGCTAGTCTTTTCCATAAATAACTCCTTTATTATTTTACTTTTGAAAAATCATTGAATTTATCATAAAGATTTTCCAAACTATTATAAGAGGTGGCTAAAATTGCCTTCAAGTCCGCATCGCTAGACTTATTTATTAAATCGGCTTCTTTTGACATAACCAACGATACGATATAAGTCATTTTATTTGCATATACCCTATCCAAAATACCGTTGATTTTTGCTTCAAATAAGTCATTTTTAATTTCGTCGCCTTCCTCTCTTGCTTCATCGGCGATTTTGGCAAATTTTTTATCATTTAGTTTTATTTTATCTTTCGCAACAATATAATCAGAAAAATCCCGATTTGTATTAGCAAGTACCGAATAAAGTGTCGCAGAGTCAGAGCGAAGGAGAGAAGATTTTACGACAGGCTGATAAGAGGAAATCACGCTTAGTATATTATCTAGGCGATATTTAAAGGATAAATTTCTGGTGTTAATTGCGTCACCACCGCCCAGCATACCACCGATAATTGCAAGCAAAATAAAACCAATAACACCGCCAATAGCCAACTTAAAAATCCCAGAGCCCATCAGCCCGTCAGCTTTTTGTTTTACCGGTCTCACCGAAGCTGAAATCTGGTTTAAGTATTCTTGCCCGTCCATATAAGATAATTATACCACACTAGGTATGCTATAATAAAAATATATTATGCAAGACGCGAAAGAAGAAATTAAATCTCGTCTCGCGGTGGAGGACGTAGTTGGCCAATATGTAGAATTAAAACGCGCTGGGCGTAATCTCAAAGGCCATTCACCTTGGGGTGTCGACAAAACCCCTAGTTTCATGGTTTCACCAGAAAAAGGTATTTGGCACGATTTTTCTGCCAACAAAGGTGGAGACATCTTTACTTTTATTATGGAAGTTGAGGGTATCAGTTTTAAAGAAGCACTCGAAAAACTCGCCGCTCAAGCTGGGGTGGACCTTACGAAATTTCGTGGCGGCGATCCTGCAGTTACCAAAAGAAAACTTCGCGCCAAAGAAGCGCTAGAACTTGCCACTAAATATTATCAAGCTTGCCTTGTTCGCAATCGCGAAGTTTGTGAATATGTATTTTATAAACGCGGTTTAAATCGTGGTACAGTCGGCGAGTTCAGAATCGGATATTCACCAGCTTCCGGTCAAGCGCTTATTGAAGTTCTAAAAAAGCGCGGTTTTACCGAAAGGGAATTAGATGAAGCCGGCTTGCTCAATCGTTTTAAAAAAGATTTATTCAAACATCGCATGATGGTGCCATTTATTGACACCACCGGCAATGTCATCGGTTTTACGGCGCGTATTTTGGACAAAGGTGAACCGAAGTATCTCAATACCCCCGAAACTCTACTTTTCAACAAATCGCGCTTTATTTTCGGCTTGCATAATGCCAAAGAGTCAATAAGGCGTAGCGGTTTTGTCGTAATTGTTGAAGGCAACATGGACGTCATTTCTAGCCACCAAGCCGGTGTTAAAGAGGCTGTGGCAACCAGTGGCACTGCCATGACTGAACAACATCTAAAAGCCCTGTCTAACCTCACAAACGATATTCGTCTCGCCTATGATGGGGACGCTGCCGGTATTAAAGCCACCGAGCGTGCCATCATGCTCGCTGGCGACCTCGGCATAAATTTGACGGTAATTTCTGATTATCATGGCGCTAAAGACCCAGACGAGCTTATTCAAAAAGACCCCGCTCTCTGGCAGCAGGCTGTAAAGAATCACATTCCGGCTGTTGACTGGCTTCTCCAAAAATACGAAGAGAACCTCAATCTTCGTGAAGCTCCTGATAAAAAACAGTATTCCGACATCGCGCTAAAACTACTAAGTTATGTCAAAGACGAAGTCGAACGTGCCGCCTACGAAACCAAAGTCGCCAAAAAGCTTGGTGTAGAAGTGGCAATCCTTCGTGAGAAAGGCGATCGCTTGAATAAAAAATTAGAGCAGTCCACACATCGAAAGTATCTAAAAAAACCAAAGACTACTATTGTTCCAGACCATATAAAAAAGCTTGAGGATTCATTACTCGCGCTCAAACTCTTTGGCGGCATCACAAAAGTTAAGATTCCACTTGACACTCCAGAAGATGATGCACGGGCAGATGAATTAGAACTAGTTTTTAACCAAGACCACCAGGGGATAAAAGACCCAGATTATGAAAAGGAAGCTGCCGACCTCTTGAAACGCTACCAATCAGAATTAAACAAGCAAAAGATTGCCGAACTAAATCAAAAACTAGCCGACCTAGATGAGGATAGTGATGAGTATGAAAATATCCTAGCACAAATTGTAGAGTTGCAAAATTCGTCAAAATAGGCTATACTTATTTTTAATGAGCTCTAAAGATGATATTTTGAATGTAAAAGATTTAGTACTTGATTTCGATGAACCAGAAACCGACGACCTCGAAAACGAGGAAGAGTTTTCTGATGAAGATCTAGCAATCACCACCGAAAATGTCGATGCCTTTGCAGACGACTCCGTACGTCTATACTTACGCGAAATTGGCAAAATCCCACTCCTTACTCCAGAAGAAGAAGCCGACCTTGCCGCCCGCATCGTCAAAGGTGACAAAGCCGCCAAAGACAAAATGGTTGAATCAAACATGCGTCTCGTGGTATCTATTGCCAAACGCTACGGTGGTCGTGGTCTTGACTTTCTTGATTTGATTCAAGAAGGGAACACTGGCCTTCTCCGCGCCGTCGAAAAATTTGATCCTGACAAAGGTTTTAAGTTCTCGACATATGCAACTTGGTGGGTCCGCCAAGCTATTACGCGCGCCATCGCCGACCAAGCACGCACGATTCGCATCCCGGTGCACATGGTAGAGACTATAAACAAAGTTTTAAGAACCACGCGCAAACTTACGTCCGAACTTAATCGTGAGCCAACCAACGAAGAAATTGCCGAAGAGCTCGGTCTTGAGCCTGAAAAAATTGACTATGTCATGCGCATCAAACAAGACATTGCATCGCTTGATGCCTCGGTTGGTCGTGAGGGCGACGACGAGGATTCTGTTTTAGGCGATTTTGTCGAAGATGAAGAACGTGATTCGCCAGAGGATTCCGCCGCTAATCAAATATTAAAAGAGCAATTATCCGAAATTATTGCAACACTGACCGATCGTGAACAAAAAATTATTCGTTTGAGGTTTGGTATAGGCGGTGGTCGTCCGCACACTTTGGAAGAAGTTGGCAACGAATTTGATGTTACTCGTGAGCGTATTCGTCAGATTGAGGCTAAAGCCTTATCAAAGCTTCGCAAGAATAAAGACACCAAAAAGTTACATGAGTATTTAAAATAGGAGTCGTTATGAAAAAACTATTAATTAGCATCTTGACAATCGCAATAAGTGGGTTTATTCTGGCTAGACCAGTTTTTGCGGAATGTAGTCAAGAACAGCTTGACAGAGGCTGTGTAAGCACTGCTATTTTAAATAATGGTTGCTCCTGCGATGATGGTCACGGATCGAGCGTCAAGAGTGTATTAAGGCTCGTCGTTGATATTATGTCAATCGGCGTCGGAATTCTCGCTGTCATCGGTATTTCTATCTCGGGTGTTCAATATCTTACTGCGGGTGGCAACGAGGAAAAAACTCGCAAAGCTAAACGCCGCATTATAGAAATCGTCATCGGTGTTGCCGTTTTTGTCCTCATATACGCCATACTCTATTTCCTCGTGCCAGACTTTAATCCATCGGTATAAGGTACACCATGCGACGTCTTATAATTGTCTACAATCCACATTCTTCGCAGTATATTCATGTTAAGGATGAAGTTTTTCCAGATTTAACCAAAATCAAAGGCTATATGGTTGGTAAGTTCGCCATCAAAAAAATCCCCTTTGAAGACAATCTCAAAGCCCTGAAACAATTTTTGAAAAACGGCGACTTGGTCATAGCGGCCGGTGGTGACGCAACTGCCGCCGTCTCCGCTAACGCAATCCTAGAATCCGGCAAGGACGTCACTCTTGGAGTATTACCATACGGTAATTTTAATGATCTCGCTCGCACCCTCGGCACAAAAACATTGAGCGATGTAGTCAACATGGCGGGTGACGCGCGTAGGGGGACCCCCAAAACCTTTTTGGCTTGCAAAAAGTTTTGGGGGAAACGCGCGGCAGGACCCGCCAGTGTAGAACATTTTTACCCTCTCGATATTATTGTGAACGGCAAGCACTGGCGCTACGCTACTTGTTATGTCACCATGGGTATGACCGCTGAAGCCGTTGAACTTTTTGATGACCCAAAAATCCGCAAAAACCTTCAAAAAGGGCACAAAAGTTCCTGGCGTTCCTATATTCAATTAATGAAATGGTATTTCAAAAATCGCCACAAAAAGCTATTCATTCCCGAGTTTAAAATCAATGGCAAATTGCAGCCCAAAAAGACTTCTGACTACGCCGCCGTCAACGGCAAATCCATGTGCCGCGTTATGAAGGGCGGTGAAGACTTTCTTGTACCGACTATTTTTCGTAGCATGACCGATCGTCTTGCAAATTTTTGGCGTTTATCTAAACTAATGACAAAAAGCATTCTCGTTCGCACTCCTGGCACCGAGACCAAAGGTGACATCCTAGAATTTACAATTCCTTCAACCGTTTCGCTTCAAGCTGAAGGAGAGTATAAAACTTTTGAAAAAGTTAAAACCATTGAAGTAATAAAGCCGGATAAGCATCTTAAAGTCTTCATCAAAAAGAAAGGATTATGATGGACAAAAAAGCCGCACTTGCCAAAGTTGTTGAATACATGAAAGCCCATTGGCCGAGCCAAGTCAAAGCAGAGTGGCAAGTCGCCCCAGAAGAATACCCAGTGGTGCTAAAACGGGTAGCTGTGGATTTTACACAAAATGCCACCAAAAACCATCATTTCATCCGAGTTGCTGGTTTGTCTGGCTCCGGCAAGACAACTCAGATTCTTCCGGCCGTAGAGGCGTACTGTGCGAAAAACAATTTTAATCCAGTTTTAATTGCTGCACGTCGTTTTGTGGAATACCATCCGCACTATCAAGAAATCAAAGACTACTATGGTGATGAAAACTTGCGTAAAATGACTGACGAGTTTAGTACCATAATGATGTTTTTAACCCTAGACTATATCATCGAAGGTGGCTACGATATAATTCTAGACGTTACATTGCTTGATCCTGTTATTGAACAGCTATTGCTAAACATGCTCCAAAAAGAAAAGTACGAATGCCTTTTGCTCATGATTGCGACTTCTCCAACCGTTACGGAGCATTTTTTGAAAGATCGCGCCTGGCGGCACAGCAAAGAGACGGAAGAGGAGTTTATCCGCGCCACTACTAAAGCCCTAGATTATTATGCCAAAAACGCCGGCGATCTAAGAATCATCCTTTGGAGCGTCTATGACAAACCACCAATTTACGATGGTCCAGTTAAAGATTGTCTTGGCCCTTTCAAGGATTACTCTTCTCGCACTGCACTTCCCAAAAATGACGACGATGAACGTCGCGAAGCAAAAATCAAATATCTTACAATTGATTTAAATTAATTTCTGGGAACTTCTCACGAATGTGCTCTGCGTAGCCATTATCAATGTGCTGCCAAGCTGTCTTCATGCGCTTGATCTCACTCATATTATCAAAATAGGAAAGAAAGGCATCTTCAAAATCTTTTGGTGCCGGTCGAGATACTATTCTCGCCACATCCATATTGGGGTTGCCAGTCCCCGCAAAACAAAAATCAATTATGCCAACCACATGGTCTTTTTCGTCGAGTAAAATATTGCCAAGGTTTAAATCGCCGTGTACCAATTTATCCATTTCAGTAGATTTGATATATTCGTGGTCTGTATCAATATGTTCTTTGTAGTGTTCATAATCGAGTTCATGCAAAAAATCTGAAAGCGGATATTTTACAATCTTCGGCGCATCGCTTAAATCAATGCCGGAAAGTTCCTTTATAAACTTCGCCGTATCGTATGCTACGCCCATCAAAGCTGTATGAGATAGATGATATATTCTATCGCCAAGCGTGTAGCCTTCGATTTTTTTATGCACCGAAAACGGACGTTTTTTGTCATCATAATAGAGTTTCATTTGAGGAGTATAATAACTTGTTTTGCCATCCACAAAATTACAGACCGCGGCATCCTTTACGATCATCTTCGACCAAAATGGGTTACGCGGAAAACGGAAAAAATACGCGCCTTTGTCGGTCGTCACTTCCATCACGATATTTGTCCAACCCGTCAAAATATGCTTTATCTCTAGCACCTTCTTATCAGAAAAAGTCTCTTTAATTATTTTATCCAACGGATCGGAGGTAGTAAAAAAACCACTCATATCTATATTATACCATATAATAGTATGTTATACTTATGATATGGAAAACGTAAAGATTCTAGCAATTGTAGGTATGAGTGGCAGTGGCAAGTCTGTCGCCGTAGATTATTTAACTGATAAAGGCTATCCCAAAGTCTATTTTGGCGGCATGATTTTAAACGAAATGGAACGACGCGGAATTGAAATTACGCCAGACAACGAGAAAAAGTTCCGCGAAGAAATCCGTGAAAAAGAAGGAAAGGACTGGGTCGTTAATCAAGTTGTCGCTGAAATGAAAGACCTAATTAGTGCTGGTCAAAAACGTATTGTTTTAGACGGGGTCTATTCTTGGACTGAATATAAAATCCTAAAAAAAGAATTTCCTAAAAGTCTCACCTTTATTGCGATTATAACTAATAAAGCTACGCGCTATGAGCGAGTAGCCAAAAGACCGATAAGACCATTAGACGGGGAAGCAATCAGAAAGCGTGATACCGCCGAAATTGAAAACCTCGAAAAAGGAGGCCCCATCGTAGCATCAGATTATTTTGTATTAAACAACGGTACGATTGCCGAGCTGGAAGCGAAGTTGGACGACATTTTAAGGGAGATAGAGTTTTGAAACGCCTAGTCCTAATTGATGGCAAATCAGTCTTTTACCGGGGCTATTATGCCATGGGCGCACTCAGTTTACCAGATGGCACCCCTACTGGTGGTATCTATGGTTTTGCTGCCATCGCTATGGAAATCGTCCGAAAGTTAAACCCCACCAAAGTTGTTGTGGCATGGGACTCTCGTACTTCAGTTTCCAAACGCCGCGCACTCTATCAAGATTATAAAGCCGGTCGCATCAAACCAGGCGATGATTTCTACGCCCAAATCCCTTTACTTGAAACGTTAATCAAAGATCTTGGCTGGAGCTTTGTGGAATTAGACGATTACGAAGCTGACGACATTATCGGCACTCTTGCAAGGCAGGCCGATGAGACCGGCGACTGGGAAACCTTTATCATCTCTTCTGATCTTGATATGCTTCAAATTGTCGATGACAATACTCACATGTGGCGTATCTTAAAAGGTTTCACAAATATCGAAAAAATCGATATTCCCGAAGTTGAAGCAAAATACGGCATATTAAAATCTCAATTCCTTGATCTCAAAGCATTGAAGGGTGATTCATCCGACAATATTCCCGGTGTCCCTGGCATCGGTGAAAAAACCGCCGCAAGACTCTTAAGTGACTATGGTGACTTAGATAATATCTATAACAATATAGACAGTATCGCCGGCTCCACCCGTACAAAGCTCGAAGCGGGCAAGGATAGTGCTTATCTATCTAAAAAACTTGCAAAAATTATGTTTGATGCGCCAATCAATCTCGCCGATATTCCAGATTTCCACTTTAACAAAGATCAAATCATTGCCGGCCTAAAAAAACTCCAATTTAACTCTCTCATCCGAAAGATTAGCGCCAGCGATTTCGAAAACGGCACTTCTCGAGAGTCCTCAGGAGATGATTCTTCCATTGGTTTGAGGGAAGAGCATCCAGAAGTTCACACCGAGACGGGTGACAATTCTTCTATTGGCTTGAGGGGATTCCGGAGCGCGGCAGCGCGAGGATTAGCGCGCTCGCCCCGTGGCGACGGGCGCGAGCGACGCGACCCGAAGGCCAATGAAGAATTGTCCCCAAGGATAATTGCTTGGGACATCAAATCCCTCATGCACTCCGACGGCAAAACCGCAGAAGCAATCTTGAGCGGCGAAACCTTTTGGGACTTATCTCAGGCCGCCTTTTTGATAAATCCGCTAGAAAGGGAACAACCCCAACTTGTCGTCCCCGAAGAAGAATACGAACGCCAGATAAAAGAATTAGCAAAAACTCCGAAACTTAGTCAAGTTTTAACTAAGCTAGACCTACCTCTCATCCCAGTTCTCTATAAAATGGAAAAGCATGGCATGCTGATTGACCGCAATTATTTCGATGAACTCCAGAAAGAATACACCGAAGAAGTAAAAAAACTTGAACAAGATGCTTATAAACTTGCCGGCAAGGAATTTAACATCAACTCGCCAATCCAACTATCGGAAATCCTTTTTACAGATTTACAACTTCCAACCAAAGGCATTAAAAAAACTTCGCGCAGCTATTCTACTGGTGCTAAAGAGCTGGATAAATTGAAAGACATGCACCCAATCATCACCAAAATAATAGAATACCGTGAAGCGGCAAAATTATTATCCACATATGTAATTCCTATGCCAAATCTTGCCGACAAAGATGGCAGGGTTCATACTACATTTACTCAAAATGTCACTGCCACCGGGCGTCTTTCAAGTATCAATCCAAATTTACAAAATATCCCAGTTCGCACCGAAGAGGGCAAACGCATCCGCGCTGGCTTCATTGCGCCAGAGGGCAAAGTCCTGGTCTCAGCAGATTATTCTCAATTCGAACTTCGTCTCGCCGCTATTTTAAGTGGCGACAAAGAACTTATTAATGATTTTAATAACGATGTAGATATTCATACCAAAACCGCATCCGAAGCTTTTGGTGTGCCAATCGAAAATGTTACCAAGAATCAACGTCGCGCCGCTAAAGTTATTAATTTTGGCATTCTCTATGGTATGAGCGTAAAAGGACTCGCCGAAGCTGCCGACATGTCCATATCTGAAGCAAAGCAGTTTATCGATAATTATTTTACCCTTCGCGCCCCAATTAAGCAAAAACTTGATAGCATTCTACGTCAAGCGAGAGAGGATGGTTATGTTGAAACTTTCTATGGTCGCCGTCGCCCAACCCCAGATGTTAAATCCCCTAATTTCATCATCCGCCAGGCAGCCGAGCGCGCCGCTCAGAATATGCCAATTCAGGGCACCGAAGCTGACTTGATGAAACGAGCCATGATAAATGTTGATAAGGCCTTGCCAAAAAATGCCGCAATGGTATTGCAAGTTCACGATTCACTAATCATCGAATGCGATAAAGAAGACGCTGAGTCCGTTGCCGAGATTTTAAAGCGCGAAATGGAATCTGTAGCCCCCGAACTCAGCATTAAATTAGCCGCAGAAGTAACCATCGGCCAAAATTGGGGAGAACTATAGTTTTCCACAATAATCTCCACATTTAGCGTCATAATCTACTTGACACCCCCGTATATAGCGTCTATAATAGATTCCAGGTAATGCTTATAAACAACAAATAACCGCCTGGAAGGGCAGAAAGAAAGAAATCATGAAGAAAATTATTTACAGAAGCTCTAATGATGCCGAAAACTTTGATCTCAAACGCTTCGTTAAATCTTTGAATAAGTATGCTAAAATCTCCGAAGCGGAAGTAAAAGACGCTTTAGAAGAATTTGAACAATACGAAACCATGCACGTTTCATGTCTCGTCGAGGTTGGCATGAGGCTTATTGCCGAGAAAAAAGGTGATGCCAAAGAATACTTCGATGCTCATTCCGAGTACTTTGATGAGGGCAAATTTGAACGCTTGCGCCGTATTACCGGCTACCTAGTTGGCACATTAGATCGCTGGAATGACGCCAAAAAAGCCGAGGAAAAGGCTCGCGTCAAACACTGTGTCAATTCTGCAGTAGATGACGCTACTCGTCTCGCCGCTCTCGAGACTCAGGCTATGGAGCAAAACATCGCCTACGCCAGATAAAACACGGGCAGGTGACGGTCGCGGAGGGGGTCCCATTGGGGAGAACAGCGCGCCCAGGATAGCCCAGATGTGGTATAATGGTGTTATGCCAGAGTTACCAGAGGTAGAAACAATTAAACGCGGTCTGAGCAAGTTTATTATGAACAAAAAACTTACTCAGACCGATATTTTGTGCGAAAAATCTTTTATTGGCACACCAATCACCGGCAATGTGAAAAATATTCGTCGTTTCGGCAAGGCGCTAATTATTGACTTTGACAATCAAAAATCCCTGATGATTCACCTTAGGATGACCGGGCAGCTCATCTATGACGGTGCAAAAAAACGTTATGCCGCCGGCCATCCGAGTGAAAACTTTGTTGCGAGCCTCCCCAATAAACAAACCAGGGTCGTATTGCACTTTGATGATGGAATTCTCTATTTTAACGACCAACGTAAGTTTGGTTTTATCAAAGCCTTGCCGACGAAAGAAGTAGAAAACGACGCTTTCATTAAAAAACTTGCACCAGAACCCTGGACAATGCCGAAAGATGAATTTTATAAGAAATTACAACACCACTCCAAATCTTGTATCAAAGCTACAATTCTTGACCAAACTATTATTTGTGGGCTTGGCAACATCTATGCCGACGAAGCGCTTTTTAAGAGTCATATTCATCCATCTAGAAAATGTGCCACCATCACCAGAAAAGAGTCGGATTTACTTTTGAAATCCGCCTGCGAAGTAATGGACAGTTCGATTGATTCTGGTGGCTCCACCATGGCTACTTATGTTAAAGCCGACGGCACTCGTGGTGATTATCTCGAAAAGTTCGCTCAGGTATTTCGCCGCGAAGGTAAAGAATGTCCATACTGTGGCACCAAAATCGTCAAAATTCGGGTCGCTGGTCGCGGCACCCATATTTGTCCACATTGCCAGGAGCTAAAAAATGATTAAGATTTTTTACGGCGATGATCGTGTCCGTGCCAAACAAGAAATTATCAAAAACCTAGGCAACGATTATGAAGTGCTCGATGGTAACGATATTGAAAAAAATAATCTTCCAACGATATTTTTAGGCGCTTCGCTTTTTGTTGACAAGCGTAAAATTCTAATTCATGATTTTACCGCTAACAAACAAATCTTTAGCGAACTCGAAAAATATCTTGATACACCGCATGATATTATTCTATTCGAAACCAAATTGGATAAACGCTCAACCACTTACAAAGCCCTCAAAGATAAACTTGAATTCCGTGAATTCAAATTACCAGAAAACACCGACTTTAGAATTGTTTTCGATATCTATCGCACCGCCAAAAAAGACGGCAAAAAAGCAATCAAAATGTTGGAAAAAATCAAATTAAATGAAGACCCGATTCAATTTACTGGACTTCTAGTTTCTCAAGCAATAAAAGATTATGCCGCTCACCAGGGAATTACGGAAAAACGCATCCTTAGAGAACTAGCCAGAACTGATTTACAAATGAAAACAACCAAGGTGGAACCTTGGTTGCTCGTTGAATCATTCTTGCTTAGGCTAGCTTGATACTATTCTTCTTTGCGAAGGCATGAAGCTTTGCTTTGCGACGCGCAGCGGTATTTTTCTTAAGGAGGTCTTTCTTGACAGCCTTATCATACTCAGACTGAGCCTTCGATAAAGTCTCAGCACTTGGCTTCGTTTTAAAAGCCTTTACGGCTGCCTTAATATCCTTCTTGATTTCTACATTATGCTCTTTGCGTTTCGTCGCTTGGCGAGCTGCCTTTTTGGCGGATTTAATAATTGGCATTTATATCCCTATATAGATTAAAAATTAATGACTTTTGATAATTATATCGCATTTTCTCTAAAAAGTAAAGGGGGTATTGCCAAAGCCAAATGCTTATGCTAATATTGAATAAGAAGGAAAGTATGTCTGATCAAAATCAAGCAAACCCTACCACTGATGCACAAGCTCCGGCTCCAGTAAGTAATGCCGGTACTCTAGCTGATACCCCAGTGCCGACCGATGAAATCACCGGTCAAGGTGCAGTAGGTGCTATGGAGAATGTCAGTGACAAGATAAAAGAAGTTCACAATATTTTGATTGCATTATCATCTGACCCGTCCGTAGATGATATTGCCGCAGCAATCGGCCTTTCGCTTTATTTAGATCGCATGGGTAAACGTGCTACAGCGATTTACTCTGGTAGGACTCCTAACGCTCTTGAGTTTTTGAACCCGCAAAACACTTTTGAAACCAATTCTGATGTTCTTCGTGATTTTGTAGTTGCCCTCAGTAAAGACAAAGCCGACCATCTTCGCTATAAACTAGACGGCGACTACGTAAAAATTTTTATTACGCCATACAAATCAGTCATCGACGAAGAAGATCTTGAATTCTCTTATGGAGATTTTAATATCGAACTAGTACTCGCTCTTAATGTTGCAAGTGGCATTGATCTTGATGATGCTCTTCGCGAACATGGTCGTGTCATGCACGATGCTGTTGTTATAAATATAACCAAAGGCAATCCAGGCAAATTTGGTGATATTGAATGGAGCGACAAGACCAAAAGCTCAGTTTCTGAGATGTGCGCAGATTTAATTTTTAGCCTAGACAAAGATGGAGTGATTGGTAGCGAAGAAGCTACAGCGCTCCTTACCGGCATTGTTGCTGCAACAGAGCATTTTTCAAACAATTCAACTACCGCCGACTCACTTGAAATGGCTGCCCGCCTGATTGACTCCCACGCAAACCGCGAACTAGTTTCCGAAAACATTGGGTTAGATGTTCAAAATATGTTCTTTAATAATCCAGTAAAGGAGCCTAATGCAGATTCTGAAGAAGAAGAGGCTGATACAAAGAGCAAACTTGAAATCGAACACGAAGACGACAAAAATGATGAAGAAGAGTCAGAAAAGGATTCTGGTGAGACCAAAAAGTCTGAAGTCACCCTCACCCTAAAGGAAGAAAAGCCAGAAGAAGAACTAGAAAAAGAGCCCAAAAAAGGGCCGAAGGAAGAAACTAAAGAAGAAAAAGAGCCCAAAAAAGAGCCGAAGGAATCATCCGACGACGGTGCGCCAAAAGATTCTGTTTTGTTAGCAGATCTTCAAGCTGCAGCAGAAAGTTTGTCAAAAGCTGGCGCTGAAGTTACGCCAGAAGCAGAAGACGGCCCAGTTCGCATTGGTGACGAAGCGTCGCCGAGTGGGGAATCAAAGCCTGCAGAAGAACCTGCCACCACGGTCATGCCACCAATTACTGCGGCAGACGTTTCTCCGATTGCTCCCGATGTCTCCACCGAGCCTGCTGATTCGACCGATGCGGAAGTTCCTGAAACAAAGCAAGAAAAGACCATTGCCCCGTCTTTCGATTTTACCAGCGAAACATCCAGTAACAAATATGGCAAAATGCTAGAAGAAGCTCTAGCTGAAGCAAATGCCGCCGCTACACCTGTTACGCCATTAGCTGCGCCCGACTCAATTTCTTCTCCGAGCGCCACAATTGACCCAATCAGTAATCCAGCAATGTCTATGGCGCCGCCAGTTGCCTCTGCACCAGAAATTAACGGAGTGCCAGAAATCAATTATGCCCCAGCGGGAGGTGATTTGTTGCCTCCTCCACCAACTCCACCAGTTGACTTTAGCTCGCCAGCGCCCATGGGAGCGATGCCAGATTTTAGCGCAACTCCATCCAGCCCAGCTCCAACATCCGGCCCGGCATTAGAAAATAATCCAGTTGTTATAGCTCCAGAAGCAAAGCCAGGTTCCTATCAAATCCCCACAAACCCTTGATTTTTGCTAAAAAGTGATGTATAATTACCTCACTAATTGGATTCGTAGCTCAGTTGGTTAGAGCGCTGCCCTGTCACGGCAGAGGTCGCGAGTTCGAGTCTCGTCGGATCCGCCAAATAGTAAAAAAGACTTGAAAAAGTCTTATTTTTTTCGAATAATATTGTTAATTTTATAGTAATTAAGTATAATTATGATAGTAAAGTAGTAGTGTTTATTTATGGAAACAGAGTGTGTTGAGAGAATCTATTAAGATAAGGAGTTGTCGTTTTTGTGGGCTAATTGGAATTAGATATGTTTTTCGCACTATCGCTTCATTTTCGTCCATAATACTAATTGGGATTATTGTTGCTACTTTTGCGCCGATATACAACACCGCCAAATATGCGGAGGCCGCCGCTGGCACTTCGGCACCTTCCACGCTAAGTTTTGTTAGCACCAACTCAGTAGCCTCTGCTAGTCTTACAGTCGATTCTTCGACCGGTACATTTGCTACATCCGATAATAACCAAAAAGTCGCCTTTAGTGTTAGTACCAATAATTATACCGGTTACACTCTAACTCTCAAATCAAGTGGCACCAATACGGCTCTTTCGGATGGAAACAACAATACGATTAGCACAATACCAAGTTCAACTACTCTCGAAGCGTTTTCGTCATCTAGTGCTACCGGCCAAGCCCTGAACAATAAGTGGGGTTATATACCAAACTACTATAATTCGGCTATCAACACTACAAACTATTATCCATCTCCAACCAGCGCAAATACTGCCACCTTACGAACCACCAGCACTGCTAACAGCGCCAATGGTGTAGACAATCCCGATAGCTATACTATAGGCATCGGGTTTAGAATGGATTTTAACAGCCCATCCGGCACCTATACCAACGATACATTTATCCTAGAAATTGTAGCAAATCCAATTGCTTATTCAATTGCTTACGACGACAATACTGGAGACAGTTCAATCTCCGGCATACCAAGCACGCCAACCGCGGGCTCCACTACTCAAACCAGTACAATTTTGTCTAATGTAATACCAACCCGCACAAATTATGTTTTTAAATCATGGTGCCTCGGTACAGTATCAAATGACGGTACGGTTTGCACTGGTACCGAGTTTAATAGTGGTGCAACCTTTGGTATAGACCAAACAGTCGACAATATGAACGTAGTCTTGTACGCGACTTGGACAGCGACCAGCCATAACTTTTCCGCTACGTTTGCCGGTACTGGTGTATCTAGCGTGAAAGTATGTGCTGTCGCCGGCGATTGCACAGGGACAAATCTAAAAGGTACTATTTCTACTAGTGGCGACACGATTACTGATCTCGTAAATGGCACCACCTACTATCTATTTGCTACATTTGCGCCAGGATATACAGTAGACAATTGGGAAAAAACTAGCACTTCCGGCGCACTGGCAGGAAATACCGCGGTCAATACTACGACAACCGTAGCAAACCCAACCTTTACCATGGGCACAGGGAACAATACCGTTACAATTACTAGTAAAGCAAATATCTATAATCTAGTAGTCACAGCGGATGCCAATGTATCATCTTTTAGTGTCAAAGCCGGCTCTACTACTGGTACCAGCATCGCATGCAATAAATCAAGCACCACGTTTACTTGCGCTGACCTTTCTTATGGCACGAATTATTATTTGTACCCAGTCTTTGCAAATGGCTATGAATTTGATAGTTATCAAAAGACCGATTCTGCCACTAATTCGGCCCTCAGTAGCACCAGTACCGAAAATGCCTATTACACAGTAGGGGCAGGAAATGGCGCGATTACCTTAGCAAGTAAAGTGCGACGTATCTATATGTGGGAAGCAACTTCCTCAGATTGTGGGAGCACCTTATATGATAACCGCGACGGCGTAGAACGTGCATATAATACCGCCACGATTAATAGTCTTTGTTGGATGACGACAAATCTGGCCTTAGGTGTATCAACCACCGTGGAACTATCATCCACAAACACCAACATAGAGAGCACATTCACCCTTCCAGCTTCTTCAACTTCCGGCTTTTCCAGTGCGTCCGCACGCAATCTTTATAATAGCAACAGTACTACATGTGGCAACAACAGCCCCTGCTACGCGTATTATACTTGGTACACCGCTACTGCTGGCACTACTGGCGCACATGATATTTGCCCAAAGAACTGGCGGTTGCCAACCCAAGGTGAACTGAACGCCTTAAGGAGCAGTTATAATAGTGACGCAGCAATGACTGGTAGTCCATTTAGTGCCGTCCACTCCGGGTACTATTACAACGGCAACTTCAATAATGGTGGGACATACGGCCAGTATTGGTCAGCATCCAGGCGGGGCAGTAGTAATAATGGTATATATTATATGCGTGTGAGCACTTCTACCGGTGTCAGTGTTAATACTATCAATACTTATTATGGCAACTCAATTCGTTGTGTCGCCACGTTGCCATCTGGCTCTTAAAGTCTTGTCTTTTTACCCTATCTGTGTTATAATGTTCCTCAGTATGGCAATTAAAGTTACTAGAAAAGATCAAGGTGAAGCCAACGAAAACATTATCCGTCGCTTCAACCGCAAAGTTCTTCAGAGTGGTATTATGCCTTTGAAGAAGTCGCAAATGCGTTTTGCAAAACCTATTTCTAAGCGCGAGCGTCGCCTCAAGGCAATCATTCGTGAAGCCAGGAAGGCCGAAAAGACCGAACGCATCAAACTTGGTCTCAAATAACAAATGAAATCTCCCCCTCCTAAGGGAGATTTTTTGTGGTATAATAATACAAAAGGAGATATCATGGTAATTCTATTTGGTTTAGCAGGCTCAGGCAAAGGCACTCAGGGCAAGGCGCTCTCAGAAATTTTTGGGTGGCGTACTTTGTCGGTCGGGCAAGCCATTCGTGATGCTGGTAAATATGATGACATTATTAATTGTGGTAAAATGATTCCCGACGAAGATGTCATTAAGCTCATACAAAACAAAATTGAAGTCAATGAGGCCGAGGGCTATGATACGATTTTAGATGGTTTTCCGCGTAACAAAGCTCAAACCGAGTGGTTAATGGAACATATGGCTGACAAAATTGACGGCGCCATTATACTTGATGTCCCCAAAGAGGAATTATATGACCGCCTTGCTCTTCGCGGTCGTGATGATGATAAAGAAAAATCCGCTATCGACCGCCGTTTTGAACTTTTTGAACAAAATATTTGTTCAATTTTACCTCTGTTTGAGGCCAATAATATCCCAGTAGAACATGTAAATGGTGTTGGCTCAATTGATGAAGTTACGGATCGTCTAGTAGCAGTTTTTCAAAAAATCAACCCTGACGCCACAAAGCAGATTAACGATGTCAACGGCGAAGAAATTGAAAAAAGCTACGGAGAATAGCATGCTAAACGTCAACAACACTTCACCAGAAAAGATGCAAGAAAAGATTACCGCCATGCGGGAAGGTGGTAAAATTCTCGGCAATCTTCTTAGGGATCTCAAAGAATACGTTAAACCAGGCATGACTGGTAAAGAAATTGATGCCTGGGTACGTAAAGAGATTACTAGGCGCGGAGCCGGAGTTGCCTACGACATGCTCGACGAAGATTTTCCGGGTGCTATTTGCATCTCGGTCAATGAGGAGCTAGTTCATGGTGCACCAAAAGACGAACCCCTAGAGGTGGGCGATAAAGTCAGTTTTGACCTGGACATTTATTACAAAGGTTACTTTGTTGATTCCGCTTTCACCATGCTGGTTGGCGGTGAGGGTTCGCCTGCTATTAAAAAAATGATTAGCGTCACCGAGTCATCTATGTGGGAGGGAATTGAACAAGTTAAACCTGGAGTAGCGGTTGGTACCATTGGTGCAGCAGTAGAAAAAGTTCTAAAACAAGACCATCTTGGCGTTATTCTAAACTATGTAGGCCATGGTATTGACACCAAAATGCACTGCTCGCCAGAAGTTGCAAACTACGGCAAAAAAGGTCACGGCTACAAGCTTGTCGAAGGCGATACTATTTGCATTGAGCCGATGTCCTGTCTCGGCAAACCCACCAATTTTACCGACAAAGACGACAACTGGACCGTTAAGATGAGCGATGGCTCCATTGCTTGTCATTGCGAGCATACTGTCCTCGTCACTGAGGATGGTTATGAAGTTTTGACCCTACCAGACTAACGCGGGCGACAGCTTTGGAGGGGCCCTTTTTTTGCTTGCAAAAAATGGGGGAGGAAAAGCTGGCAGGACCCGCGCTTGTGTGTTATAATAAAACTATGGATAACGATAAGCGTTTCGTCACAGGACTTGATGTTGGCACAGAAAACGTCCGTGCCGTTGTTGCAACCGTCACCAAAGAAGGCGCCGTTGCTATAGTTGGTTATAATGAAGGCAAATCTGCCGGCATGCGCAAAGGTGTTCCGGCTAACCTTACTGGCCCAGCGAGCAGTATTGACAAAATGCTTGGTGAAGCTGAACGTATGGGTGGTATTGAGGTCCGAAGCGCTTATGTCTCAATAAATGGTTCACAGATTCTGTCCACTCGTACTGAAGGCATGATTGCTGTCGGTACCGTAGAACACGAGATAGACGACAAAGATTTAGATCGCGTAGAAGACGTAGCTGTGACTGGTCGCATTCCGGCCAATCGTGACGTTCTAGATGTTGTTCCGCTCGAATATGCTCTAGACGGCCAAGGTGGCATCAAAGATCCTATCGGTATGTCTGGCGCAAGGTTGGAAATTCGCGCCAACGTCATTTCTGCTCTCACCCCAAACTGTGAAAACCTAAAAAAGACTACTATGGCAGCTGATGTTGAGGCAAAACGCTTAATTCCCACCGCCGTTGCAGCCGCTAGAGCAGTACTCACTGAGCGCCAAAAAGAAAACGGTGTTGCGGTGATTGATATGGGCGCAGCAACTACGTCAATAGCCGTATACGAAGAGGGTGATCTTCAATATGTTGGCGTTGTGCCTGCTGGTTCCAATAATATAACCAATGATCTTGCAATTGTTCTTGCAATCAGTCCTGACATGGCCGAAGAAATCAAAACTCGTTTTGTTACCGGTGGTTTTGGCTCGGACAAGAATCCTCTAATCCGTATCGGCAAAGAGGGAAAAGCTGAGCGCACTTTTGAGCGTAAAGAAGTTGAAGAGGTGGTTAAAGCTCGTCTTGATGAGATATTCTCCGAAGTACGCAAGAAACTCAAAACCGCAAAATACGATCAACGCTTGCCGGAGGGCATCATCTTGACCGGTGGTGGCGCCAAGATGCGTGACATTGAAGTTTTCGCCAAAGAGACTCTCGAAGCTGCTGTTAAAATTGGAGTACCACAAAGCCTTGGCGGCGTATCTGAAGCAGTTGAAAAACCGGAATATTCCGTCGCTGTCGGGTTAGCTCTTCTTGCTGCCGACCAGATAAATCTCGACATGCCTTCTACTACAAAAAAATCAAAAAAGCCAATAAAAACATTAAAAGCTCCTAGTTTCTTCAAAAAACTCTTCTCCAAATTTTAGTCTTGATAATAATACGTTTTAGGAGTATACTAGGGATATATAAAGCGAGGAATTATTATGCCAGAAATTAAACCGACAGAGGTGGAAAGTAAAGCAAGCATTAAGGTTGTTGGCGTCGGCGGTGCCGGCGGCTCTGCAGTCGAACGCATGAAAGAAGTAGGCCTCACAGGAGTGGAATTTGTGGCTATTAATACTGATGCACAGGCTCTTCATCATTCCACTGCGGATGTCAAAGTTCACATTGGTAAGGGCCTTGGTGCTGGTGGCGATCCGGAAAAAGGGCGCGAAGCTGCCGAGGAGGGCAGGGAAGCTATCGATAAAGCTCTAGATGGAGCCGACATGGTCTTCATTACGCTTGGCGCCGGTGGTGGTACCGGCTCTGGTGCAGGTCCAATTGTTGCCGAAGAGTCTCGCAAAAAAGACATTTTAACCGTAGGCGTTGCGACTAAGCCATTCACCTTTGAAGGTGCTCGTCGTCGTGCTAATGCCGATCTCGCTATTGACAAGCTTTCTCGCCAGGTGGACGCACTTATTACTATTCCAAATGACCGTTTACTTCAGACCATCGACCCACGCACTCCTCTTCTCGAGACATTTAAGATTGCCGATGATGTCTTACGTCAAGGTGTGCAAGGGATTTCCGAGCTTATCACCGAGCACTCACTCATCAACCTAGACTTTGCAGATGTCAAAGCCATTATGAAAAATGCCGGTTCTGCTCTCATGGGTATCGGCCGTGCATCTGGCGAAAATCGTGCGGTATTAGCTGCACAACAAGCTGTTGAATCTCCGCTTATCGAAGTCAAGATTGAAGGTGCACGCGGCGTGCTCTTCTCAGTCGCTGGCGGGTACGATATGTCTATGAGCGAGGTACAAGAGGCTGCCGAGGTTATCACTGGTGCAGTTTCTCCGGATGCCAACATTATCTTTGGCGCATCTATTCGCCCAGAGTTGGAAGACGAAATCGTTGTAACTGTAGTTGCTACCGGTTTTGATTCAGATTATTACAACGAACCGCTCCCAGAAGAACCAGCTACAGAAGAAAATAGCCAACCAGTATCCGAACCCAAAGATTTTGCCGTCGAGAATAAATCCAATATGTGGGATTCCATCAAAAACGAACCTGAACCTGAGCCAACCATGAGCGATGACGAAATGGATGTTCCGCCATCACTCCGTGAACGTCTGCGCGGAAAAAAGAAAAAAGATTAAAGGAGCAATTTACCCATGGATCTCAACTTTCGTATCGGTGACAGCAAAGTCCTAGAAAGTCGCGAGACGGTAGATGGGACCATGATTCGCCGTCGTCGCGAGGCTTCAGATGGCCGTCGTTTTACTACCTATGAGCGTATCGAAATGCCACAGCTTACCGTTACTAAACGTAGTGGCAATAAGGAAATCTATGACCGAGACAAACTCCTTTTAGCGGTAAAACGTAGCGTAGGCAAATTCTTTAATTCCGAACTAGAAATCGAAGATGTAGTTAATAAAGCTAGCGATATATTATATAGCTACGGCACCGACCAGATTACTAGTAAGCAAATTGGCGAGGCGGTCTTAGATGTCTTGGCCAAAGTTAATGAAGTTGCCTATGTTCGTTTCGCTAGCGTTTTTCGTGAGTTTAAAACATTAGAAGATTTTGAAAAAATATTAAAAGAGCAAAAAGCCAAAAAATGAGAACGATTTGTATTTATCGAGATAATCAAGATTACACTCGTAGCGTCAACGAGTGGCTTGAAAACTTTTATCGCCAAACCGGCAAGCAAATCGAAACCATGGATCCAGACGTAGATACGGGTTTTTGTAAGGCATACGACATCGTAGAATACCCCACCATTCTTGTACTCGGCGAACGTGGCGAGGTAGTCTCAATGTGGCGAGGTCGCAACTTGCCGTTGATAAATGAGGTCTCCTATTATACAATATAAACATGAGCGATAAAAAGCTGAAGGTTTTTACTAATAATAAAAAGCGCAAAACCTACCTCAGGATGCTAAAAAGCATCATCGGGGCTGCAATTGTTATAATTATAATACTTATCGTACTACAATTATTTGGCATAAATGTTAGCTCCATGCTTGCTGGCGTCGGCATTGCTAGCATTGTTATCGGTTTTGCTCTTCAAGATGCCATGAAAGACATTTTCCGCGGTCTTGAAATCGTCTCAGATAATTATTATGACATTGGCGATGTTATCAAATTTGGCGACAATACTGGTCAGGTGCTCTCTATTAACCTCAGAACGACCAAGATTCAAGATATCAATTCAATGAATATTGTTTCAATCGCCAACCGCAACATCGACCAGGTAGAAATTGTTACGGGATACATTTATTTAAGCGCCCCTTTACCATTGCGCATTAAACCCGCTGCTGCCGATTCGGTAATGGATGAAATCGCCAAGGAAATTCAAAAAATCCCCACCGTTACTTCAGTCATAAATCAAGGCGTTACCGCCATTACCAACTCATCTCTAAACTATCAGCTCCAAATTACTTGCGACCCCATGAATCAACTTCAGACCCGTCGCGACTCACTTGGTTGTATTGTTTCCGTCCTCGCTTCGCATAAGATACTTCTTCCTTACAACCAGATTGACTTTCACGCCAAAAAATGACGAAACCCCCGATTACTCGGGGGTTTCACTGGTGGGAAAATCACCTCAGCTCCACGTGATGATATTTTGCCATCATGTTGAGCGTTCGTTTCAGTGCAGTTCGGATAGTATGTAACATATCCGACAACTCCGGATACTCATACTTCGCCTCTTTAAGCATCGGCATTAAAAGCGTATGTGTTTCAACGATGTTTTTTACAATCGCTTCCTCTGTCAAAGCTCCATCAGCATCGTTTAGGTTTGCATATCGGTCAAAAGCTTTGCAAATGATTGCTTCCTTGGAGTCCAGTAGCTCATGAAAATACCTTCGCTTCGTTTCGGGCTTTTCTTCGCCATCAAAGGGTCGTATCGTCATCAGCTTTACACCTTGGCGTACCACATCATTCACCGGTAAAGCTGACAGCGGGATGTTGCAATCCTCGCAAACGTCGTGTAAGAGAATTGTTGCCACAATCTCATCCGTCGCCCCCTTACAGGCTATAGCGTCGCACGCCATCGATAGGGGGTGCACGATATACGGCGCTCCATTCTTGCGCGTTTGCCCGGCATGGGCCTTCCTTGCAAAAACCAGTGCCGCACGCGACTGTTCAAACCCAGGGCCATCCAACCTGCCTCTAAGATAGGTAAACATCGTCGCTCCGTCCGGTTCATAAACACTAGACATCTTTTCGCCACCTTTCTAAAGTTCTCCCACCTGTATGGTTATTATACCACAGTCTCTGAAGAATACCTTAAGTCTTTTTCTAACGCAGTCGTATCTGTTTATAAAAAAGACCCCATCCTACAATTATACCATAAACATAATAAAAAATCAATAGATAAAGCTTTTTTAACCCTGTATAAACCTTAATACTTAACCTCGACATTCTCACCAAAAAGTGATAAAATATTTTTATGAAATATAGAGCTGGAGAACGCCGCAAGGCCATCGAATACGAAAAAGCCATCGTAGAGTGGTGGAAAAAGAACAAAACCTTTGAACGGTCAGTTGAAGAAAGGCCCGTCGATAAATCCTACGTTTTTTATGATGGCCCTCCGTTTATTACGGGCAATCCTCACCACGGTACACTACTCTCCAGTATTGTTAAAGATGCCGTCCCGCGTTTTTGGACCATGAATGGCTACCATGTTGAAAGACGTTGGGGTTGGGACTGTCACGGCCTTCCAGCCGAAAATTTTGTTGAAAAACAGCTTGGCATCACCGATCGCCGCGAAATTGGCACCAAGTGGTCACTCGAGGAGTATATCACGAAAGCCCGCGAGTCCATGGTTGCAAATTCCGAAACTTGGCGTTCCACTATCGATCGCATCGGTCGCTGGGTTGATTTTGATAACTGCTACCGCACCATGAACAAAGATTTCATGGAATCCGTTTGGTGGGCCTTTAAGCAGCTCTATGAAGCAGGGAAGATTTACGAGGGTCGTAAAGTCTTGATGTACGATACCAAATTCGCCACCCCAGTATCCAAAGCCGAAGTTACCATGGACAACGACGCCTACCAAACCGTCACCGACCCCAGCGCATACGTCAAGTTTAAAATAAGGCCGCAAAAATCCGAAAATGCTCCTATCCGAGGGCTTCCGGAGGTTACGACCGAGGATGAGGGCGCGAGCCCCGTAACGACGGGCGCGAGCGACCCGTCCCGAGGAAGGAGCATTTCGGATAATCGTACTTATTTCTTAGCTTGGACGACCACGCCCTGGACCTTGATGGCAAACAGAGCTCTCGCCGTCTCCGAAAATCTCGACTACGGTATATATAATATAGACGGCGACAAACTCATCGTTGCTAAAAAACTCGCAGGTAAACTCTTTGGTGATATCGTAAAACCCGAAAAAACTTTGAAAGGCAAGGACCTCGAAGGTTTGAAGTACGAATCTTTGGACGGCACAGTTTGCCAAGTTTTTACTGCCGATTTTGTTGGCGACGAAGAAGGTACTGGCATCGTTCATATTGCTCCTGCCTACGGCGAAGATGACTACGAATTATACAAAAAGCACAATGAATCGACGGGTGACGCCGCTGGGGGGACCCCCGCCGCGCGGAACGAAGCGAGCACGGTGGGGGAAACTGCGGTGGCAGGACCCGTCGAGAGACCCGGGCTCATTGGCTTTGTCGACTGTCTCGACGAGAATGGGTATTATATCAAAGAATACGCCGACAAACTCCACGCCCTTGGCGTTCGTGATACCGACGAACACGGCATCCAAATCTGGGCAGCCAACAAATTTATTGCCAAATGTCTCGAAGAAAAGGGAATTATTTACAAAATCGAATACATTCAACACGAATATCCGTTCAATCCACGTAGTAAAGAGCGCATCATGTATCGTGCTTTTCCATCTTGGTTCTTTGATGTTGAAGGCCAAAAATCCCTCATGCTTGCCGAAAACGAAAACATCAACTGGTTCCCAGATTATTTGAAGCATGGCCGTTTTGCTAACAATATTGAACAGGCCCCAGATTGGAATTTGTCTCGCGACCGCTTCTGGGCTACTGCCATGCCAGTCTGGAAATCCAAAGAAGGCACAGTGCTTGTCATAGGCTCGTATGAAGAGCTCGAAAAGTATTCTGGAAAGCGCCTCGACGACTATCATCGCCCTTGGGTCGACAAGATTGAATTCGATGCGTATGTAGATAAACATGGACGGGTGACGACTGCGGAGGGGGACCCCCGCCGAACTTGTGAGGTGGGGGAGGACAGCAGTCGGCAGGACCCGTCCAGAGATACTGCCCATGTCGAGCACTTTACTCGTATCGAAAAAGTCCTCGACTGTTGGTTTGAATCTGGCTCTATGCCATTCGCTCAGCTCCACTATCCGTTTGAAAATAAGGAAAAATTTGAACGAAACTACCCAGCCGACTTCATTGTCGAATATGTTGGCCAGGTTCGCGCTTGGTTCTACTATGTTCATACCGTCAATACTACTCTTGCTGAAATCGGCGCCTTTGGCGAAAAAGCCAAAAAAGGCCATAAAAATGCCTACAAAAACGTCATTACTACCGGGACACTGGCCGGTAACGATGGCCGCAAAATGAGTAAATCCCTCGGCAATTACACCGACCCGAATATTTTAATGGACACTTATTCGGCCGACGCCCTCCGTTTTCTCTTGCTCTCCAGTCCGGTTCTATCTGGTGAAGATTTCGCTTTACTAGATAAAGATGTCTCCGATGTCAACCGCAAACTCGCTATGCTCTGGAATGTCTACGACTTCTTTACTACCTACGCCGAAATCGACGGAATCGATAGTAATGATTTGAAAGGGTTTGAATGTGTGGTTTCGAAACAATCCGCAGGCGCCAGCAGTCATTTTGACAACGGTCACGGTCGAGTAGCCGGTACTGAAATACCGGGACGAGACCGACTGACCCGTTGTAAAAATGACGACTGCGCGCCGAGGACGTTGAGAAACCACACTTCAAACCCTCTCGACACCTGGATCATTTCTCGACTCCACGAACTCCGCAACGATATCACCGAAGGCATGCACGAATATAACATTCCAAAAGCACTTGAAGGCGTCCTGCCATTTATTGACGATCTCAGTAACTGGTTCGTTCGTCGTTCTCGCCGCCGTTTTAATAAAAATGACGACAAATACGACAAGCTTAGCGCTTACGCTACACTTTATTATGTATTGGTGTATACGTCAAAGCTCCTTGCTCCATTTACTCCGTTTTTGTCAGAAGAGCTCTATCAAAAAATGACTGGCGAAGATGAATCCGTCCATCTCGAACCATGGCCAGAGGCCGGAGAAATAAATCAAGAGATTTTAGACAAGATGTCCGAAACTCGCCAGATAATTACTGACGCCCTAGCTCTTAGAATGCGAAAATCCGACACCGAAGACCAAGTCAAAGTTCGTCAACCACTTAAAAAACTTACATATGCCGGCTCTAAGCTCCCAAGTTTCTATGAGCAAATCATCTCCGAAGAGGTCAACGTCAAGGAAGTAAAACATGGCAAAGAACTTTCTCTCGATAAGACAATCACGAAAGAGCTTGCTGCTGAAGGCTTTGCCCGCGACCTCATCCGTGCTATCCAGTCCGCTCGCAAGAATGCTAAGCTAAATATGGATGATCACATCAAACTTTCTCTTTCAATTGATTTACCAAAAGGTTTTGAAGACCTTATAAAGTCCGAAACTCTAACTGACGAATTTAGCAAGTCTGCCAATTTTACATACGACGAAATTGCTAAAATCAACGGCGACAGTATAACTATCTCACTCGAAAAGATTTCCTAATTACTATTGTTGAATCAATACTACACCAATTACCACTAGAATAATTGCAATTAAGTGTACCAGGATACTTTTGCGATCAATCTTTTCACGCCCAAACTTTGGCCAAATCAGCGTGAGAACTATACCCATAAAAAATATTGCAATCGGCTCCGCAGAATCCGACGTTGCCGACGCAAGCGCAACCGAAGGTGCTAAAATGAGAGTCGCATGATAAGAAAATTTCTTTACTAGGCTAACAACGAGTCCGCCAAAAAGTGGTCTAAGCACTAAGCGGTGGCTAGAACGATAAACCGCAAGGAATCGTCGTCTCCATTTTGGCATCAAAGCAATTATTAAAAGATTCCCAATTCCTAACCCGATAAATACCAACGACATTTCACTAAAAAAAGATTCAGCTCCTGCAGATTCCTTCACATAGATTAAATTACCAAATACGGATATCAGAACGTAAAGAAACGCATAAAATGCCGCCATAATTCTTATCTTACGGCTGCGTTTCCTCGCCGTGAATACGATTAAGAAAGAGGCAAATAAAATAATAGCAAATGCCGCAAGTTGAGTTAAAGTAATTGTTTCACCAAGCAGTAACCAGCCAAGAATTAGGTAAAAAATCGGCGCAGTCTGGATAAAAATCCCCAGATTAGTCGAGTTATCTTTTTCAAGCGCCTTGTAATAAAAAATCCCAGCAAAGCTAGACAAAATCCCAGCAATAATAAATTGCAGCACAGTAGAAAAGCCCATCGCGGCAATATCAGTGTGCGAGATAGCTAAAGATATGGCACCAAAAAGCGTAAAAGCTATTCCGTAAAATAGTTTTTGTGACGCCGCCCCCCTTCCTTTAAAATAATAGTCCGAAACGTAGTTATCAATATAAATTCTAAGTGAATCAAAGAAAACTGTGACGACGACGAATATCAGCCAACTCATACCAATATTTTATCATAAAAGATAAGCACCATAGCAAAATGTAGAGAATATCACAACACTTTATAGAGGTAATTTGACAAAAACAATAAAAATAAGCATAAATACTATTGACAAAAATCACAATGTGTGCTATACTGGTTTTAAGTTAGAAAATAAAACAAAAATTCTAACAAATAACAAACAAAAAACAAAAAGGAAAACAAAAATGGCGGAAAAATTAAACCTACCAAAACAAGTAATCAACACTAACTGGAGAGACGATGTCGACATAGACTACGCCATCTATGGCGATAGCGAAAAAGGGGAAAGAGAGTATATCTCCCCTAACAAAATCAGTAAAGAGAGTATTGCAAGGATCAAACGCAGGAATCAAAAAATTGGCAGCCTCTTTACTGGCCGTTTTGAAAAAATGGTATCCTAAACTAGCCATAAATAAGTTTAAAGTAGAGGTACCATGATAGATACTATATATAATTTTAGTAAGGAGATAACCGATGTAAAACACTTCGATCTTATCTATGAATTAGCCATAATTCTAACAAGCCTGTTATAAACCTTTTTGCAAAAACCGAACACGTTGTTCGGTTTTTTTGAATGTAAAAAATGTTTGACCTTTTCAAAAGCTTATGCTAAAATTGATTTCAGAAAGGTCATCAAATCATTAAAATACTAATATTATGAAAGAATATTTCGTCGAGCGCGAGAATCTTGCCGAAATGGCAGATTCATTAATTGCTCAAAAATATCCTGGTCAGCCCAAAGAAGAATTAGAGGAACTTCGGGAAAAAACAATTGACCAATTGGATGAAACAATATTTAATACTATCATTGGTAGCCTCAACAAAGAACAATTCGAAGAGCTAGAAGCCATGCTTGCCAAACCAGAAACAGGCACAGACGATCTAAAAGGACTGTTTGAAAAAAATGGTATCAACCTTGATGAAAAGGTTACTAACGCTATGAAAGAATTCAGCCAAAAATTCTTAGGGGGTGACAAATGATAAGAGAAAAAGATTTAACATTTGATGAAATTTTGAATGATGACCTAAACCCGAAGGCAGGCGGTGAGGCTGCCGGAGAGGTTTCTCGTGAAACAATTAGAAGGCGTGGCGAAATGAGCGTAAAAGCCGCCAGGGAAGAACTAAGCAAGCGTCGACGTAAAATTGATGACGAATTAAAGTCTATTTCTGATGATGAAAAAGAAAGAACTAAGCGTAAAGAAGAATTGCTCAAAAAACGCGAAGAATTGATGCGTCGGCGTCGTGAACTTACCGGTGAACCAGAACCAGTCGCAGAAAAGACAAAGGAAGAACCTCCAGTGGAAATTATCCCAGACGTGTCACCAGAAAGAATCGATAGCGTCAAGAAAAACAAGAAAATGAAGGCTCTCGCCGTGCCAATCGTCACCGTGGCGATGGCTGGCATCCTTGCCGTCACATCAATATTTGGCCCAAAAATAACAGAAAAATTATTTGGCAAAAAAGATGCACAAAAAGAAGTTGCGCCACCAACGCCAGTTGCCACCGCAACGGTAAACACTGAAACAGGTGACAATAAAGGTCCAATTGAATATAATTATGACAACAACGAAGTCGTAGTTAATGACGAAACATCAGAAGATGGTCTCGTATTGGAAGATACAGGCGAAGAAGAAGCAATTCCAAATGTGGGCGAATTATCAAACGGCGTGCACTATGACTATCGTGAATATGCTGACTTTGAAAATAAATTTAGCGATATTTCATTTGGTTACGATAAATCTGCTTGCTTCGGTGATCGAGGAGCCGCTGCGGATGCCTTGATGGAAATGACAGACAAAGGCCCAGAATATCTTGCCTCGTATGCACACTACATGTTGACTCCAGAAGAAAAAGCTGCGCTTGGCATTGCCGGAATGAGTGCTACAGAAATTGATAATTACTTGAGTAATGCAGAAAACGTTGATGGCGGTGAGTTGCAACAAAAGATTAGCGATGCTCTTCGCGGAATATTCTACGATAAAGATAATACCTCATATGATTTCTATTATGAGAATGATAAAGAAAAATCCAAAGTAGTATGCTTTGAGGATAAAAACGGCGACGGCGTGTTTACTCCGGATGAGTTAAGAGTTTCTTGGCGTATTTCCAATCGTTATAATTATCCACAAATCGATTTATACCGTCTTATTGATGGAAAATGGCAAAAAGTGATGGATGTCAACGTGCTCTGTGGCTTGCAGCCAAATGAAGATGTTGATCCAACTCCTGAACCAGAGCCAGAGCCAGAGCCTGAACCAGAGCCAGAGCCAGAGCCAGAGCCTGAACCAGAGCCAGAGCCCGAACCTGAACCAGAGCCAGAGCCAGAGCCTGAACCAGAGCCAGAGCCAGAGCCTGAACCAGAGCCAGAGCCCGAACCAGAACCAGAGCCAGAGCCAGAACCAGAACCGGAGCCCGAACCGGAACCAGAACCGGAACCAACACCGACCCCGACCCCAACACCAATACCAACCCCTGAACCCGATCCAGAGCCTG
>JAFZBS010000001.1 GCA_017561575.1 Candidatus Saccharimonadota bacterium | reverse complement strand
AATACGTTCCCGGGTCTTGTACACACCGCCCGTCAAACCATGAGAGTCATGAGCACCCGAAGTCTGCTTCGGCGGCCTAAGGTGAGCAAGATGATTGGGGTTAAGTCGTAACAAGGCATCGGTACGAGAACGTGTCGATGGATTACCTCCTTTCTTGAGAAGGAATTGATGCTTATGAATCCGCGAGGATGCATAATGCTAGGTCGGTTACGGTTGTGTTAAATAAGCTTGTAACACAACAACATCTATTACTAGACGTAACATTAAGCTTTTACACTGTCAGATGAAAATTGCACAACTAAGTTGTTAAACAAATCCGCTCATAAGGGCGGATTTTTGTTATGCTTGCTATAAAAAACGCATCATGGTAGAATTAGCGCAAAATAGGGGCGCACATTTAGACGAAAAAAGGTGGTGAGAAAAATGAACGTCGGTGATTATAACGTCGAACAGGTTACCGCATTTATGTGCAATTTGACAAGTGAATATGGAAATGACCCGACAGAGACACAGGCCGAATCGTTTGCGCGGCGCGAGAAAACGATAATTACTCCAGAAGAAGCCAAAAAAATCCTAGGAGTAAGATACTGGGAAGATGTAGTGGCGTTTTATAAAAAAGAGATTTTAAAGATTGGCCCTGGCGTCAAAAGAGGGAAGAGTCACGAAGATTATGTGAGATATAAGAGATATACCGACGAAGAATTGTTGGAAGAGTTAAAAATACTCTGGCAAGAGTTTGGTGGTAAAATAACTCAGCCTATGCTCATCGAAAGAGCCAAGCGCAGGCGCACCCCGTCCTGGGGTACTCTAAAAAGGCTGGGTAAGCCCGAAGATTGGAAATACTTGGTCAGTGGCAAATCACCTCCTTAATATCATCGCACATACGGGCCCGAGCTTCTAGCTTGGGCCCTCGCCATCATACTTCACGCCCGAAAGGGTATTTTTTATCCACGACTTTTTCAGCGCTCATCTCCCTCGCCGGTCAGTTTATTTCTTTTTTGTCTACTCGCTAATTTATCTAAATTACCTTGCGCTACTTTAGATAACGGCGCATCTAAATACAAAGACACTAAGGCCACATACCAAAGTACGTCACCTAATTCTTTAATAATCGCATCTCTATCTTCATCGGTAAAAGCCCCCTTCTTGTCCCTCAAAATCTTTTTAACCTTATCGGCAAACTCACCAGCCTCACCCGCCACCCCGAGCGCCTTATCTAAAAATCCTACCGTGTTAAAATTACGTTTTTTCATTACTTCGCCTAAAGATTTAGCGTCCAAATCTGTCTTTACCGCCCTTTTTTGATATTCGTCAAAATCCATTTCACCTCCTTAACTGGCCTAATTATATCATATCGATATTAAACCTGATATAATAACATTAAACCTCACAAGAACATTTTTAGAAAGGAGAAAAACGCGTGAAGAATATCAAGATTATCAGCGTCGGTGGTTCAATCATTTCACCAAAAGAGCCAGACACTGAGTTCTTAGCTAAATTTGTTAAAATGTTAGCGGATTGGTTAGAAAAAAACGATGACGGTAGCCTTATTCTTATTGCTGGCGGCGGTGGCCCTGCCCGAGCATACCAAAAAGCATATCACACTATCGAACCGCAAATGGCTGATGCAAACATTCATTTCGCCACCAAAGAAGAATCAAACGAAGCTGCCGACTGGATTGGCGTCATGGCTACTCGCCTTAATGCCGAACTGCTTCGTGCCTGTCTCGGAACGCTTGCGCCTACACCAGTTGTTACGAATCCCACAGAAGCACCAGATGACTGGCAAGGGCGCGTCCTCGTGGCTGCCGGCTGGAAGCCGGGATTTAGTAGTGATAATGACGCCGTCTTACTCGCCGAAAAATACGGCGCGGATACAGTTATTAACCTGTCAAACATCGAAAAAGTTTGTGACGCTGATCCTAATAAAAACCCCGATGCGAAACCTCTCGATCGGATTAGTTGGCGTGATTTTCGCAAGATGGTCGGTGACACCTGGGAGCCAGGGAAAAATACCCCATTCGACCCCATTGCGAGTAGGCGCGCCGAAGAGCTCAATCTCACCGTTATCTGTGCCGGCGGCCGCAGCATCGAGAATACGCGCAAAATACTCGATGGCACCGACTTCGTTGGTACCACCATCTCCTCTTAATAACACAACTATCCCCCAGTCATCTGGGGGATTGTGCTATCTCGTGATATAATATAATGCATGGAAGATAGCCGAAATCTGATTGACGAACTAAAAGGATTAACCAATGAACAAGTTTTTGATGTTTTATCTAAGAAACGTAATAATCTCGAAATTGCCATCGAAAACGTTGAACATGATTTTAATATTGGTTCAATTGTTCGCACTGCGAACTCATTTAACGTAAAAAAAGTACATATCATAGGGCGTAAAAAATATAATCGCCGCGGAGCTATGTGCACCGACAAATATCTTGAAATAATCCACCACCCTACAATTGAGGATTTTTTAAACACACAAAAAGACAGGGAACTAGTCGCAATTGAAAATAATACTCCGCGCGCAAAAGAGTTGCACACCAAAGTTTTTTCAAAGAATACGACCTTGATTTTTGGCTCCGAGAATAATGGCATCACCAAGGAGCTCCTAGAAAAAACCACCGACGTTCGTTATATTGAAAGCTTTGGTTCTACTCGCTCAGTTAATGTCGGCGCCGCCGCCGCCATTGCCATGTATGAATGGACTCGCCAAAACCTTTTCTAATTTTTACTAATCAGATCAACGAGTAAACTCAAGAAAAAAGTGTGCAAATTTGCCGTCACCAGAAATCCAATCACCAAGGTAATAATGCCAAAAAGCTTTACTTTATCATAAGATCTCACGCCGCTTGCAAAGTTATCTGCAATTTGGCGATAAAAAAACACGATTGCACCACCGATTGCAGAAATAACCAACCCGCCAAACATCCAACCATAATCAAAAGTAAAATCCATAACCATATTATAACAAAAATTATCAATAAAAAAAGAATTATACACCAAAAAACGCCCTGCAACGGGCGTTTGATAGAACGAAACTGGTGGAGTAACAGGGACTCAAACCCTGGACCTCTGCCTTGCAAAGGCAGCGCTCTAATCAACTGAGCTATTACCCCAGATGGTGGGGATATGTGGACTTGAACCACAGACCTCGTCATTATCAGTGACGCGCTCTAACCAGCTGAGCTATATCCCCAAGTTTTTAAAATACTACACTCTATTTTATATCAAAATCCCCAAAATGTAAAGAGATAAAATATGCCCCTAAAAGGAAAAACCGCCTATTAGTGAGGTGGCGGCTTTCCCAGGTCATACATACACTTAAGTAGCCTCGCAGTTTAATCTACTCAAGTTAATACCATTTTATATCACCATGCGCATAATGTCAATACTTTTTTTCCACATTTTGTGCAAAAAATATTAAAAAAGTGTTCGGAAAAATTAAATTTATTAAAACATAAAACATAAGAAAAAGCATATTGACAAAACTAAAGCACTATGCTATAATAGAAACATAGCCTCTAAGTAGGTGTGTATTATCAGTGTAATTGTGGTGGGCAGAACGGAGTTTCCACAATGTCTGGAACCAAAGCTGGTGGCATGAAAGCTGCCGCTACCAACAAAGCCAAATACGGAAAAGAGTTTTATGCCCGTATCGGTAAAAAAGGTGGTCAAAATGGTCATACTGGCGGTTTTGCCGCTAACCCTGCTCTAGCACGCATCGCTGGCGCTAAGGGTGGTCGCATCTCTCGTCGTGGCCCAGCTAAAAAAGCTGCCTAATTTAAATCACATCTGGGGCAATAATAATTGCCATCAAGAGATTGAAATCGCGTTAGTCCGCAAACAGGGCAACGCGATTTTTTTTCTACCCAATTTCTGTAACTATCCAGTTCATCTTCTACAAAATCGTCATCAAATAAAACGTCATATTTTCTGCATAGTTCGCGTGCCTTCTCCCATGCTTCGCGTTCCATTTTTAATCTTTGTATGGCCGTATTAAACGTTCTGTGGTGACAAAGCGCATGCCCCACTTCGTGTAGCAAAGAAAGGGAAGACCCATTCGGATCAACAATTATCGTCTTCGGCGGACGAAAGGCATCCCTTTTGCCAACAATAAAACGTAGCTCAGGATAATCCACCCTGAGCCTACTTAGTACCTCATTATTCATTTCATTTTGCCTCGAGAATAAAGATAACAACCGTAGATTACCGACTCTAGCGGTCGGCGCGGTCGGCGATACTTAACTCCGAGCTTGGGTAAATATTTTACATACAGCTTAAATATTTTACCAAGCGGCCCACCAAGAACAATGGTGTCTGGACGATAGGTGCTGACGATATCCTGCAAACCTAAACTAACCCTTCTTGCTACTTCTTTCATATTATCAGTGCCCCTAAGAGCGGTGGCAAAATTAATCCCGAAGTGTTTTTCTAAGGCTGATGCGGCCGCGATATCTTCCCATTCGGCCCTAATTCCGTCAATTGAATAAATTTTGTGTCCAGGCTCAAAACCATCCGATTCGGGCAATAAACGGCCTCTAGATGCGATGCCACCACCAATGCCAGTTGAGAATGTTAAGAAAACAGTTTTTCCCGGCAAACGATAAGATTCGTAAATTGTTGCTAAATTCGCGTCATTCTCAAAGTAAACTGGGCAATCAAACAGCGCCTTTATTGGCGTGTATAAATCCACATCACCCCAATCACGGTTACCAAATCTGACTGAACAACTATTTTGTACAACACCCGGAATTGCCACCGTCACAGCTAATATATTTGGGCGCACAAAACCTTTGAGCACACCCGTTAAATCTCGAACAAAATCATTATACAAGCCCGCTGTTTTAAATTTAAAACGACGTATCACTCGCCCATGTTTTGAAAACAGGGCAATGAGTGTTTTTGTACCTCCAATATCAATACTTAAATACATTGCACCTTGATTATATCACGAAAATTTGCTATAATTAAACAAGTTTTTAATTTCCCTTAAGGGAGATTAAAAGGAAGGAATAAAATAATATGGCAAATGCCAAAAAAGTAACTTTTGACGATCTTCTAAAGGAAGAAGATTCCAAAAAAGTAATCGCAGGCGATACCGTAAACGGTACGGTTATCTCTGTAAAAAAACACGAGATTCTAATCGATCTCGGTAATCAAGGCGTCGGATTAGTTCCGCGTCGAGAAGCGTCTTATGTACGTAATTTAAATGTTGGCGATGAGGTTTCCGCCTCCGTCATCGAAGCCGAAATGGATGACGGTTATGTGCTATTGTCGCTCAAAAAAGCAGTTAAAGACAAGGGCTGGGACGAAATCAGCACTAAGCTAGATAATGGCGAAATAGTGGAAGTTATTCCATTTGATGCCAACCGTGGTGGACTTCTTGTTGAATACGAAGGTATTCGTGGTTTCTTACCGGTATCTCAGTTGTCAGCCGAGCATTACCCACGCGTAGGCAGCGCTGATAAAGATGAGATTTTGCAACGGCTCAACTCTCTCGTAGGTAAGAGTATCAAGGTTCGAATTCTTGATGCAATCAAGAAGGACAACAAGCTTATCTTCTCAGAGAAAGAAGCCATCAAAGATGGGCTCGCAGAACGGTTTGCGGAGCTCAAAGTTGGTGACACTGTAAAAGGTGTAGTTACTGGCGTAGTTGACTTCGGTGTGTTTGTCAATGTCGATGGCATCGAAGGCCTAGTTCATATCTCAGAAATCTCCTGGGAACGCGTAAATAACCCATCAGACTACGTAAAAGTTGGTGAAACAATCGAGGCCAAGATTATTGCAATCGACAAAGAGCGCCTCTCGCTCTCCATGAAACAGCTAGTCGAGGACCCGTGGCTGTCCGAAGTAGACAAACTTAAGAAAGGTAGCAAAGTCGAAGGTACGGTTACTCGTATCACGCCATTTGGTGCCTTTGTCCAAATCAGCCCAGCAGTTGAAGCTCTTGTGCACGTTTCAGAATTGGGTGAGGGCTCTGATGTTGATCCCGAGAAAATCTTCACTCTAAATGAGCGTAAAACTTTCAAGGTGCTAGACATCGATAAAGAAGGTCGCAAGATTTCACTATCAATTGCAAAATAGTTGCAAAGATTTAACAAAATAGCTCCAAAAAAGGAGCTATTTTGTTGCATTTTTTTGCCATTAGCAGTATAATGAAACAAAGTATCTAAAAGAAAGGTCAAAAAATGCAAAACGTCGATGATTATATCGAGGGTCTGCTTCAAGAAAAGGGCATCACTGATATTGATCCTGAAACAAAAGAAGGACTCAAAAGCGAAATGAAAGAACAGCTTATGGAGCAAATTGACAAAGCTGTTGTGTATAAGCTAAGTGATGAACAGGCTACCGAGTTAGCTAACATGATGGATGACGAGAACTTCTCCAGAGACCAACTAGATGAGTTTATCCAAAAGTCCGGGGTGAATATTGATGAAGTAGCTTCTGAAATAATGTCGAAGTTTCGTAATTTTTATCTAGGGACAGGAGAATAAAATGAACGAATCACTAAAAAGAGCACCAGAAACAAACGGTGAACAAGAAGATATTAAAAACTTGCTTATTCAACATCCAAAAGTTGTTGATTTTGCAGTACAAAACCTTTCTGAAGATACAAAAAAAGGACTCGAAGCTAGATTTGCCCAAATTAGCGAAGACGAGCAAAAAGACAACAACAGGCCACACGATCGTAAGCATACCGAAGAAGAGTATGAACAAATCAGAAGGGACGTTGCTCGTGAAGCAGTTGAACGAGATTTACTGTCACTTGCCGACGAAGACCTTAAAAGATTGAATGACGATTTTGCCAGTATTGATTGGGATGAACAAAGAGATAATTCCGATAAACCAAAGCATACAAAAGAAGAATATGATGGTTTTCGTCGCGACGCCATGGCGAGAGCATTAGGTACTCTCAGTAAAGAGTCCCCCGCGAAAAAAGCCGAGGCAAATGAAGACGGAACCGCCGTTGATGCTATCGAAATTAAGGTTTCTACCCCAGAAGATAAAGAAATAACAAAAACTACCATTGCAAGCATTGAGGGCTTGAATGTTACAGAAGCCACCACAAAATGGCTCAAAGGCGAACTTGAACAAATAGATTGGGATGAACAAAAAGATTATGAAAACCCAAACAAAATCAGCCACAAGCATACAAGAGAAGAATACGAAGCCTTCAGAAAAGAAGCCGTACGTAGGGCAATAAAAAAAGATTTAGCAAAACTTTCCAAAGAGGCTCGTCAAAAAATCAAAGACGATACGGCCCAGATAAAAGAGGATGAGAAAAAAGATTACGAGAACCCATTTGCGATTAGTCATAAGCATACCAAGGAAGAATACGACAGATTTCGTCGTGAAGTTATTTCAAACGCTCTACTCGGTCTCACCAAAAAACCAGAAGTAAACACTGAGAAAAAATCGACAGCATTTAGCGAAGACCTTATCTCGCCAATAGCGGAAAACGTCAAGGATGGTGCCGAAATTGCCATCCCAAGAGGCGACAAAGCTGGTGAAGAAATTGAACCAGTCTTCCCAATGGCCCCAATTGCAGAAGCACTTACAGAATCTGCTCAAAAAGGAGATAGTCCAGAACTTGCTGACACCAAGAAAGAGCTGGACGATATCGGATCCGAGTCCGAAAAGCTAAAAGCTGAAATCGAAGATCTAGGGAAAAAGATTACTGAATTAGCCACTGAGTCAAAACCAGGCTCTGTCGCAGAGGAATCAAAAGATAAACCTGAATCAAAAGAAACCGTCTTGCCTGGTTATGAATTTGCGGATGTTTTGGAACAATTCAGCGACAAGCCAAAACCGGGCTCTGCCACAGAAAAACCAGAAGATGAAGAAGCAATGATAAAGGCGTGGAGGGAAGCAAAGGATCGACTAGACAAAATAGTGCTTAGTCGAACTACCGAAGAAATACGTTACGACGCGAGCAAATTGCTTGAAAGCTTATTACTCGAGCCAGTCATTATAACAGAAGATGTATTAGCCAAAATCCAGGAACTGGAAAAGCGTAATGATATAGCTAATCTTAATGGTGCTGTCGAAGCTGAATTCTCCACCAAACAAAAGAAATGGAAAGAAACAGCAGCCCGACTTAAAAAAATAGAAGATAATGAAAAGATTTCTGAAGATATTCGTGAAAAAGCACATGAATTGACTCTAGCATTATTAAATCAACCTGGGAGTAGTAATTACCCACGCTACGTAGACGAATCCCTATTAGAACAAATTGAGGAATTGGAAAAACGTGCCGCCAACGAAGAGGACCCTTGGTCAAAAATATTCAGAGATACGGACGATCAACCAAAGAAAGAAGATGAGGAAAAAACCAAAGCCGATAAGGAAGCCGAGCTTGCCGGAATTGATGAAGAACTCGCTAAAATTGATACCGAATTAGCTGACATAGAAAAAGACAAAATAGATGATGATGAATATGTTGAACACCTCAGCAAAAAGCGCCGTAATCTCGATAAACAAGTTGATATTATTGACAGCAATCCTCTTCTTGCCATCGATGTTGATGTTACTCGCGACAGAAATGCGCTCGCCGACAGACTTGCACGTAAAGTTGAAGCCTTTAGGAGTAGAAAAAAATCACTCATGACCAGGATTTGGCGAACCAAACTATTCCCAAGAGCCTATTCTGAAGATATTGCCAAAGAGTTTGCTAACAATGAACGAACGGCAAAGGTCGGCGGGGAAAAATTGACTGTTAATGAGTTGCTAGCTCGTAAAAGTAAAGGTCTCATCAGGCGTTTCACGCTAGGCGCCGTAGACAGTATGCAAGGTCTCCGCAACCAGCTCGATTTTGACGAGAGAATCTCCGAAGCCGATCAAGAGACCACAGATAAAGTTCGCGCCGCAATCGAAGAATATGTAGACAAGCGTCCAAAAGATGGCGAGAATCTCGACGATCTCAAGCGAGAATTGAGTGAAAAAGTCAGAAAGATAGTTACAGAATCACTTAGGAAAGGCAAAAAAGAAGGCCTAAGCGTTGGTAACTACGAAGAGGTTGCCGAAACGGCCTATCAGAGGTATAATGATTACATTGAGGCAGCTACTCAGTCACGCTGTAAAGCGGAGCATGACCTTGCAATGGCAGCCGTTATGACAGGATTTAGATTATTCTTTGGCGAAGCTCATGATTCAAAGATGAGGGAAGAAGCCTTAGCGGCAGTCGAATCAGTTGAATAAACCGACGAATAATGTATTTTCCAGGTAGAGTTTTAGAGGAGTTAAAATGAAATATACCAAAAAAGATTATGATGAGCGCCCGTGGCTCAAGTATTATGAAGAAGAAAACATCCCGGCTAATATCGAATATCCAGATTGTTCCATGGTAGACATGGTTATCCAGTCTGCTGAAAAGTGGCCAGACAATGTTGCCTACTCTTACTATGGCCACAAAGTGACCTACAAAAATTTCATAAGAAAAATCGAAAAAGTCGCCCGCGCTCTCAAAAATTATGGCGTAAAAGAAGGTGACAAGGTTACAATTTGTATGCCAAACACGCCAGAGGGCATCACGATGGTTTATGCGGTCAACATGGTGGGCGCCGTCTGTAATATGGTTCACCCACTCTCGTCAGAAAAGGAGCTTGAATACTACATTAGAGTTACTGACTCTAAGTATGTCCTAGTCTTTGACGCCGTCTTTGACAAAGTTTACAAACTTCGAGATATCGCCCAACTAGAACGCATCATCGTCGTGCGGCCCAGTGATGGTCTAGGCTTTTTGAAGCAACGCATGTATAAACTCCTTCACGTCAAAAAGGTCAAACTTCCAACCAGTGACAGCAGAGTAGTACTATGGGAAGATTTCATTGCTAACTCCTATTTCTATCAGGGCAATTATCACGAAGAACGTAGCGGTGCCGACCCCGCAATTATTATGTACTCTGGTGGTACAACTGGCGCCCCAAAACCGGTTCTTCTTTCGAATCTCAACATCAATGCCGAGTCGCTTTGCGACGCAACCATGATTCGTCAAATCGTACCAGGCGCTACAGTTTTATCAATTTTACCACTCTTCCATTGTTTTGGTTTGGGTGTTTGCATTCACACTCCGCTCTGTAGAGGTATGGGATGTATTTTAATACCGGCTTTTTCACACAAGCAATTTGCCGATATTATCAGAAAAAATGAACCAAATTTCATTGTTGGCGTACCCACGCTCTTTGAAGCCTTAGTTAATACTAAGCTAAAAAATGATGACTTAAAATCGGTTACGGCGGTTATTTGTGGCGGCGATGCATTAAACCAAACTCTGCGCGACAAAGTCAATAACTACCTCAAAGCTCACGGTTCAAATGCCAAAATCCGTGTCGGCTATGGTTTAACCGAGGGGTCTGGTGCGGTGTGTCTTTCGCCAGAGAATGCTTTTGCAGATGGTATCATTGGCGCGCCTCTCCCTGACACCTACTTCAAGATCATCAAAAATGATACATTTAAAGAGCTCCCAACCGGCGAAGAAGGTGAAATATGCATTAGTGGCCCACTAGTAATGATGGGCTATCTCGACAATGACGCTGAAACGGCGCAGGCCATTCGTGTTCATCCGGATGGCAAAGTCTGGCTCCATACTGGCGATCTTGGTCGTTTGGGTGAAGATGGCCTCATATACTTCGCACAGCGTCTAAAACGCATCATCATCTCCAGTGGCTACAATATCTATCCTACCCACCTCGAATCAGTCATCAACTCTCACGAAGCAGTGCTCACATCCACAGTAATTGGTATAGATCACCCTTACAAGGGCCAAGTGCCAAAAGCCTTCATTGTCCTAAAACCAGGTTATCGTCCGGGCAAACGTCTTGAGCGTGAGATCAGGGAATTACTCGAGCGTAATGTCCCAATCTATGCTCTTCCGACCGCTTACGAATTCCGCGATAAACTTCCTCAAACCCTAGTTGGTAAAGTTGCCTTCAAAAAACTTGAAGCTGAAGAAAAAGAAAAGAAGAAGTAGGCTTTTTCAAGGTCTACTTCTTTAAATAATTCAAGTATACCCTAGCTCGTAATTTGAGTGGTTTTTCCTTCAAAAAACGGTTTTTTCGCCATTTTGGATAATACTTCTTTAATATTTTACGTGAACGAGAAAACCCGATTCTTCCTTCTGAGAATTTTGCAAAATCCTTCGCGGAATCAATTAGCAAGTTCCAAATAAAAAACCATTCTAGTTCATCATGGAATTCTTCCGTAGCATCGGCTTTTTTAAATCTCTCGTACAGACCCTCGAGCGCGTCAAAAATATCCAAATAATGCGGATCCCATTTTTGTTTATGGAGCACTGAATCTTCATTTTGATAATAGAAATAAAGAGGCCGATCTACGGAAGCATATTTGTTAGTATATAAAATCAAGGATGAGATTATCTCCATATCTTCATGAATAATAACATCCTTAAACATAAAATCATTTTTAAGCCACCACTTACGGCGAATTAAAAACTGCCATGGCCCAGCACCATAGCGTACAAAGCGACTTCGGTAATTATCAGTACTTGCATCTACCGCGGACAAGTAATCACTTTTTCCATTTGCATTGATTCTTCGAGCGCCCATCATGACAAGATCGGCTTTAGTTTTTTCTGCCTCGGCTATTAAAAGGGAAGCACTTTCACGCGTCACCTCATCATCTGCGTCAATAAACCAAAGATACTCCCCAGAAGCTTTCTTGACACCCATATTTCGTACTGCGCCAGCCCCTGGAGTAGAACACTTAAATAACCGAATCGGATAATTATAAGAACTGGCTATTTCTTTTGATAATTCATAAGAATTGTCGGAAGAATTATTATCAATTAACAGTATTTCGCCATCAATATTTTTGATTGCCTCAAAAACCGATTTGATACACCTTTTTAAATATTTTTCCGCATTGTAAACCGGTATAATCACCGAAATAATCATATCAATATTATAGCATGATATGTTATAATCAAAACTATGAAGAAATTAGGTTTTATAGTAGGTGGAGCAATATTAATCTTTATGATCGTAGCTAGTGTGCTAATCATGAATCGTCCGCCAGCCGAAAAAGTTACCCTGGTAAGATATAGCGCCGAAGATGTGGTAAATATGTCTTATGGTATAAATTTCGATTTGTACGACCCAGAGACAATCCTAGGCCCCAATAACGACAATGGCGGTCTAGATGAAAAAATCAAAGGCGACAAAAACGCTCCAGTAATAATCTTTGAATACGCTGACTATGCTTGTTCCCACTGCGCCGAAATGAATACCGAAATCAACCGTATCTATAAAGAATACAACGGAAAAGTTGCTATCGTTTTTCGAAACTATTTATTAGGGTACAGCAATGGTCTTGAGATAGCTGCAGCGGCGAACGCGGCTTACCGCCAAGGATATTGGGAAAACTTCAAAAATACCGTCTTCGAGGAACAGGCTGTCTGGTATGACATGAAACCAAAAGAACTTAAAGATTACATTAGCCAAACTTTCGCAGAAGCCTCAAATGGCAAAGGTGATATAGACAGGTTATTTATCGAAATGTCGTCTAATGATGTCATTCAAAAAATCGCTTTTGACCACGCCGCTGGTGATTCTGTAGGACTGACTGGTACGCCGCATTTTCGGATCAACGGAGAGCAGGTCAAAAGCTCCGAACTTCGTAAAAAAATCGACGAAATCTTAGCTAGTAAAGGCTTATAGTTTCGTGATACAATAAAAGCATATGGTTTGGAAGATTCTATTAGTTTTTCTTATATCGATGATACCGTTAATCGAATTACGCGGCGCAATTCCGGTAGCCATTGGTATGGACTTAGGATTGCCAGAATGGCTAGTTCTAATTATTGCTATTATAGGCAACATTATCCCAATCCCAATCATATACTTATTTGCCCGCAAAGTTTTAAATTGGGGGTCTACCAAGTGTAAGTGGAAATGGTTTAAAAATTTTTGTGTTTTTTGTCTCAAAAAAGGCGAAAAAGCCGGCAATAAACTCCTAAAAAAAGTCAAAGGCGGAGTTTATTGGGCACTATTCCTTTTTGTTGCTGTGCCAATCCCCGGCACCGGTGCTTGGACCGGTACCTTGGCGGCGAGTGTTCTAAATCTCAACTTCAAAAAAGCAGCAATTTCTATTATCGCGGGGATTTTAGTAGCAGGTATTATTATGCTACTAATTTCGCTCGGTGTTTTTAAATTCCTCTTTGGTGGCGGAGCTTAGCATGAGAAAACTCGTAATCCACGGCGTTTATAAACATTACAAAGGAAACTACTATATTGTGGAAGATGTCGGTTTCCACTCTGAAACCCAAGAAAAGCTCGTCATCTATCGCGCCCTTTACGGCGATCACAAGCTTTGGTGCCGTCCATATGAAATGTTTTTAGATGAAATCGAACCGGAAAAACAGGCCAAATTTGGTCAAAGATACCGATTTGAATTGCAAAAAACTATAAACAATGTAGTATAATTAAATCAAACATATGTAAAAAAGTGAGGAAAAATGGTAGTAAAATTTGAGGCAAATGATAGAGGTTCTTCATCAGATGATAATGCTGTTAGATGGCAACGATTAGGTGACGAAGTTGGCTTTGGCGGACAAAAGAGTTCATACGACCCTAGACCACCAAGGCTTAGCACGACAGAAAGCCGACTCACCGCTAGGGGTCCACTTGTACCAAAACTTGAAAGGCCCGAATTTCCAGTAGTAAAAAAAGAGTCATCCCCTAAACAATCAAGAGAAGAAATAGAAAAAAACCTCGCATTTATAGAGTCAATGCTAAATAGTAAAGCTAAACAATCATCCGATAAATCACCGGAGAAGGACCTCTATGAAATAATAGATGATTATGTTTCTAGCGATGCATTTTTAGATGATTATAGTCGTGCCAGACAATCAGAAATACAAGAATTAACCAAAGATATGAGAAAAATTAATGAATATGAACAGCGACTTAGAGAAGAGACGGCGCAGCTCGAACAGCAAATGAGGGGAGAAACGATGAATCCTTCCGACGGCGAGTCCAGCAAAAACACAAAAGGGAAGCTTGCATCAAAAATTACGAGAATGGGTGGCATATTCGGCCGCAGACACTAAGCTTAAGTTTTGGTCCGATGTCTGCTCTTTTTGATATTTTTTGACAAAAAAATGGCTCCCCCGGCTTTGACTCGCACCGGAGCGAAGCGGAGGTCCGATGTCTGCTCTTTTTGTTGTTTTTTTGACAAAAAAATGGCTCCCCCGGCCAGACTCGAACTGGCAACCTCGAAGTTAACAGCTTCTTGCTCCACCATTGAGCTACAGGGGAATAACTCTATTATAGCATATTTTTCCAAAATGTGATAAAATTATATAAGATAACACTCATTTTTTAATACTTTTTCACGGAAAGGAGCAAAATGGAAGAAAAGACAATCCAGATCGCCGGTTCAATCACCGTAGACGAGCTCTCCAAAGCTCTCGGCCTTTCTGTTACCGAACTTATTGGCACTCTTTTTAAGAATGGCATTGTTGCCACCATCAACCAACGTTTAGACTACGAAACCGCCTCAATTATTATAGATGAATTAGGCCTAAAAAATGTCAAGCTCGAAAAGAAAAACACCGCCACGAAAACCAGCGACATCCACCATGAACTATCCGACAAAGCTATCGCTCGTCCACCAGTTGTTGCAGTCATGGGTCACGTCGACCATGGTAAAACCACCTTGCTCGACACTCTTCTAAACAAAAAGACCGTCGAAGGTGAAGCTGGTGGCATCACTCAGCACATCTCTGCTTATCAGTTAAAACACGACGACCGCCTGATTACTTTTCTCGATACGCCAGGACATGAAGCTTTTGCTGCAATTCGCCAGCACGGCGCGATGCTTACGGATATTGTCGTAATCGTTGTTGCTGCAGATGATGGCGTCAAGCCTCAAACCATCGAAGCAATCAATTTTGCCAAGTCCGCCAATGCTAAGATTATCGTTGCTATCAACAAAATCGATCGTGAAGGCGCTGATATTGACCGAACCAAGGCTGACTTATCTAACCATGGACTCCAGCCAGAAGAGTGGGGAGGCGACATTACTATGGTACCGATTTCTGCAAAACTTAACCAAAACCTTGACCAACTTGTTGATATGATTTTACTCACCGCTGATATAGAGGAATTAAAGGCCGACGTCGACATTCCGGCCGAAGGTCTTGTAATCGAATCTCACATGGAAACAGGTAAAGGTTCGGTGGTCAATCTCTTAGTCACAGGTGGTGAACTAAAAACTGGCGAATTTATCGTAGCTGGATCGGCCTATGGCAAAATCCGCACCATGCTAGATTGGCAGGGTAAACCAAGAGGCAAAGCTACTCCGTCCACCCCAGTTACTATCACTGGTTTCAAGGATCTTCCAAACTTCGGTGATCGTTTTGTCGAAGTCAAAGACGAAAAAACCGCCCGCAAGATGGCACTTCTTAACGCTCAAGCTATCGCAAATGAGTCCGCATCCGCCAATGTTACCTCTACGGATCTTCTCCGTATGATGAATGTAGCTGATAACTCCAAGGTATTCAACGTCATTATTAAAGGTGACGTGCTTGGCTCAGTTACTAGCGTAGTAGATAGTCTCAAGATGATTGACACACACGGCGAAATAACGCTAAATATCGTTTCTACAGGCGTTGGTGATATTAATGAAAATGATGTCTATATGGCGGCAGGTGACCGTACGGTGATTTATGGCTTTAATGTATCCGTCCCAGTCAATATATCCAAGATGGCAGCGCGTGACAATGTTCCGATCCGTACTTTCAAAGTTATTTATGAACTCTTAGATGATGCAAAACACGAAATGGAAAATCTCCTTGATGCTGAAATTATCGAAGAAGATAAAGGTGAAATGAAAGTGCTTGGTGTATTTCGTACCGAAAAAACCAGTATTATTGCTGGTGGCGAAGTGCTAAAAGGTGACGTAAAACCAGGCTATCTAGCAAGAGTTGTCCGTGACAAAAAATACCTCGGCGAAGCTGAAATTGTGTCCACTCAGAAAGAAAAAATGGACGTAAAAGAACTGGTATCTGGCGAAACTGGCGGCCTTGCACTGAAAACCACTTCGAAAATCGACCTCCAAATAAATGATCGTCTTAAATTCTTTACTCGCGAAACCAAAAAACGCACTCTCTAATATTAATCATTATTATTAAAAATACTAGCATTGTCTATTTTTTTGTGCTATTATAAGCACAAGGAGTATATAATGCAATTTGACGATAAGTTTTTACAAGAAATGGGGCTTCAGGCCATGCCAGAAAACCAAAAACAAGCCTTTCTTGAATATGTTCAAGAAGAACTTGAAATCCGTATAGGCGAAAGGATTTCTAAAGGTCTTTCCGAGGTCCAGCTCAACGAGTTTGATATGATTACTGATCCCGCCGAGGCTGCCGTGTGGCTTGAGAAAAATCGTCCAGATTATCGCGAGATCGTCAATCGCACTATCGAAGAAATGAAAGCAGAAATCCGAGCCAATCGGAACAAACTCATGAACGCCTAATTACTCTATCTTTTATAGCCATTTAGAAAACTTTTTGCATCCATTGGTTTTCGCCCCTCTGGTTGCAATCTGTCAATTGCAAGAGAATCACCATCAGCACAAGGAAGGGTTAGAACCGCTGTCTCACCCTGCTTTAATATGTGTGCCTCTAAAACAATACAAGAAAGGCCAAAAAAAGTATATTTTGGTTTTGGAAATCCTTGAAAAGCTACGATTTTGCGCAAAGTTTGTTCCGCCGTATCTGTTTTTGGCGTGAGAACCCCCATAGATTTATCTAATTTTCCGCAAAATGTCGCCTGCGAGTCATCTTGAGAAACTGGTTTTGGTAAATTATCAAGATGAGAAACAATCCACTTCGCCCCAGTTTCCGCCAAAGCTTTGTATATTTCAGCCTTATCAAGCGGAAGATTAAAAAGAGTTGTCTGATAATAAATCGGCCCTGCATCCATCGCTTTAACCAGTTTCATTACTGACACCGAGAACTCCGTATCTCCAAATAAAATCGCGCTCTCAATTGGCGAAGCGCCTCTATATAAAGGAAGCAGGGAAGGATGAATATTTAAAATCCCCTCCGGTTCAAATACTTCGAGCACATCGGTTTTTATCATTACCCCAAACGAAGCTAATATTCCATGCGCCTCTGGGTGCAGAGTCTTCAATCGTTTAACTTCCTCTAAATCACCTTTGGTTTTAGCGTGAAAAATTACATCGCACTTCGCGCTAATCACCCCAAGGGTATAATCCGCCAAGGGGCCATTTCCAAAGAAGATTACCTTTTTCATTAAAACTACTCCTCGCCCCAAAGCTTCTTGTTATTAGCAATCTCTTTGTCGTAATCTACGGGTTCTAAATCACCCTTGTCATTCATCTTATAAAACGCATCGCGATCATCTTTGATATGATCAATAAAGAGCACACCATCAAGATGGTCGATTTCGTGCAGAAGCGTCCTGGCGAGCTCATCGGTTGCCTTAATGCGTACCTCTGTCCCGTCCTCAAGTAGAGCTTTAACCCTCACCTTTGAAGCGCGTGGCACCATTCCGTAAATAGACGGTACCGAAAGGCACCCCTCATAATCTTTCTTAATCTTACCCTCAGCCTTAATGACCGATGGGTTTATTAGGGCTGTAAAAGTTGCCTTTTCCTTGTTTTCCATATCGTCGCGTACAATGATGATTCGCTTTAAAATACCCATCTGGGGAGCCGCCATCGCTGCAGACAATTCATAAGGATGCTCCGCCTCCCAATCGAGGGAAAGTTTTCGCATTTTGGCAATCACATCAAGCACTTCTTCATCGATAGTGCTAACTTTTTTTGATTTCTCCCTTAGCCTTGGATCCGGCGTAGTAATTATTTTCATAAGCTCATTATATCATAACAGAGATGGAGGGTCAAGTGATATACGGAAATTCTTATCTAGGCCATTACAGGCTTCAATCAATACCTTTCTCGACAAGGCTCTTACTACAATCTCCCAAGTGTAACCATTAGTATTGCGTTCATGAAATGCCGGCATAGGTGGCGAAACCATCAAGCGCTTATCTGAGGCTAGCTTATTGGCAGCTTCGCGCACTTTTTTTAATACCAAAGCTTCGGTTTTGAGTGTCATACTGAGCTTCGATGCGTACTTATAGGGTGGGAAACCACCCCTTCTTCGCGTCTTTAACGTGTAATCCGCAAACTTAGCATAGTCTTCATTTATGGCAAAAGATAACACTGGATGCTCCGGCTGAAAAGTTTGAATAAATACCTCCGCCGTCTCAAGGTGACCTCTTCCAACGCGCCCAATTACCTGTGTGAGAAGCTGAAAAACCCGCTCTTCCGCTGCAAAATCGGGAAGAGAAAGTCCAGCATCTGCCTGTACAACGCCAACCGTCGCAAGCTTAGGCAAATCTAAGCCCTTCGCTAGTCCCTGTGTCCCCACCAAAATATCTACCTCGCCGCACCTTACCTTTTCATATACCGCCTCTAGACCTTCACCTTTTTTGTTATCGGCATCAAATCGCATCACTCTTGCCTTCGGGAAAAGATGTTTTAGTTCTGTCTCAAGTAGCTTGGTGCCAAACCCTTTATGTATTAACTCAGCATTACCACATTCTGGGCAAGTAGAGGGTACTTTTTCTCGGAAATCACAAGTGTGGCAAAGCATTTCATAAGTATCTGCATGCAGCGTCAGCGGCAAAAAACAATTTGGGCAAACCAGTTCATGCCCACAATGTTCGCAAATAGTTAATGGCGCTGAGCCTCTGCGATTGTGAAAAATTAAAGTTTGTTGCCCCTTCTCTAGATTATTTGATATTGCTTTTAATAACTGATCGCTAAAATACCGGTTTTTAATAAAATTATCCCTATTTCTAAAATCTATTATCTTAACATTTGGTCGAATGGCTCCAGCTTTAGCTTTTTTATCCAAAAGCACAAGAGATTCTTTCTTCTTTGCGACATAATAATCCGCCACCGTTGGGGTAGCCGAACCAAGAACGCAATCGCATTTCAATGTGCCCGCCATAAAGCTCGCTACCCTAATTGCGGAATACCTCGGCGCGTTTTCTTGGTAATAAGACATTTCATGTTCCTCATCAATAATAATCAAGCCTAGATTATGGAGCGGGGCAAATAGCGCCGAACGAGCGCCAATCACTACAAGCGGCTCCTTGGCTTCAAGAAGAGCATTAAAGATGAGATGTCTCTCCGCTTCAGTTTGTTTTGAATGAATTACTACGACCTTATCTTTAAATATATTCTGAAAAACCTGCACCAACTGGCTCGTCAGGGCGATTTCCGGCACTAGAAGTATGGTAGACAATTGCCGTTTAAAGGCATTTAGAGCCATTTTAAGGTATATGTTAGTTTTACCACTACCAGTAACGCCAAGCAGCAGTTTCGTGGCACTAGCGGCCTTCTGGAGGCCTTCTAGCGCATTTTTTTGATGGGGGTTAAGCGGAATAGTGCCTGTTTGGTTGGTATGTGTTGGTGGGGTGTTATCTGCAAGTAATTGTTTGGAAGCGGTTAAACACTCCTCAAGCTGCGACGGGTGGTGCGTCCGGAGGGGGTCCCCCGAATTTTTGGCTTGCAAAAATTTGGGGGAGGAGGACGCGACAGGACCCGTCGCAAGAGTGAACTCTGGAGGGTGTTTAGCGCCACCGAACATTTGTTCGGTTTTTCTTCGTTTCTTCTCGACCCCATTAGGGAGTATAAGAGATACTGCTGTTCCGCTTGGTGCCAGATAATACTCGTGTATAAACCTTATCGTTGCAAGTAAATGCTGTGGCAAAGGTGTTGAGTACAATATTTTAGAAATTTTTTTTGTAGCAAAATCCGGTTGCGCAACTTTTTTTATCACAACGCCTGGCACTATGCGTTTCCCAAGTGGCACCATAACAATCTGGCCTTCAAAAAGGGAATCATCGTATTGATATGTTAGTCTTTCAACCTTACCTTCCGGCACTACCTCATAATACATACTACCATTATAACACGGGCGGGTGGCCGAGCTTGGGGGACCCCCAGCCGAGCCTTGGATAGATGACTGATATAACATGGACGGGTGACGGTCGCGGAGGGGGACCCCCAAAATTGCCATCAATTTTGGGGGAGGACAGCGACCGGCAGGACCCGTCCAGAGTAATAAAAGTCGTTGTAATTTTTACAAAAGGTGTGCTATAATTGGAAAAGTTAAAGCGAGGTAAAATGTTAGATTTATTTGTATCATCTAGAGTTCGTCGCAAAATCATCGTAGTTTTTGCCAAGTACCCAGATTTTAAGACCCACGTTCGAGGCTTAGCGAAGCTTATTAAAGAAGATCCTGGCAACATCCAGAGGGAACTCAATCGCATGGCGGCTGGCAATTTTCTCATAGTTACTAAAAAAGGCAATACTAAAATCTATCAGACCAACAAACAATATCCGATTCTAAAAGAGCTCCAAAGTATTGTAATCAAGAGCCAGCGTGGCGCCAAACCCTCCAAAACCATTAATTAACAGAGGTGACAAATGAATAAGATTTTTAATCAGCTAGTTGAGAAACGGCATTTGTCTACAGATTTTTTAAATCCAAATTATAGCAACCTCATCGACCCATATCTTATAAATGATATGAAAGAGGCCGTTATGCGTATAAAAAAAGCAATCGAGTCTGGTGAAAAAATCCTCGTCTATGGCGATTACGATGTAGATGGTGTGACTGCGAGTACTCTTATGGAAAATGCCCTTAAACTCGCTGGAGCTACGAGCGTAGATATCATGTTACCAGACCGTTTTATGGACGGCTATGGTATGAGCCCGCGCCTCATACAAAAAGCCAAACAAAACAAAATCACTCTCGTTATCACTGTGGATTGTGGCTCCAAAAACCACTCTATTATAGATGAACTAAATCAGATAGGGGTCGATACTATTATTACAGATCATCACGAATGCGACGAAGAATTGCCTAAAGCTATAGCCACCATCAACCCTAAGCGTAAAGATTTTACCGGGCCAAATGAGTTAAAAGACCTCGCCGGCGTCGGCGTCGCTTTCAAACTCGCTGAAGCTCTTACAAAAGAAGGTCTAATTAAAAAAGGCCAGGAGAAATGGCTTCTTGATCTAGTTTTGCTTGGCACCATTTGCGATAATATGGTCTTCACAAAAGAAAATCGCATTCTTGGTTTTTTTGGTGTCAAAGTCCTGGAAAAGACTCGCCGCAAAGGGTTAAAAGAACTCATGAAAAATGCTGGCATCAAAACCATTACCTCTGAGTCAGTTGGTTTTCAAATCGGCCCACGCCTTAATGCTGCAGGCCGCCTCGAAACGGCCGAACTATCCCTAAAACTTCTCCGCACAGATTCTGCCACCGAAGCCGCCAAGCTAGCTGTCAAACTCGAAGAACTAAACAAAAAACGACGCACCGAGCAGCGTGCTGCTACCGAAGAGATAAAAAATAGAGGTGTCAAAGATACTCCAGTTATCATTGAAACTGGAAACTGGCACGAAGGCATTCTCGGTATTGTTGCCGGGCGCCTGGTTGAAGAGTACCACAAACCAGCCTTCGTTCTTGCCGAAACAGAAGATGGTATTTTTAAAGGCTCTGGACGTAGTTTTGGCAATTTTAACCTCGCCGAAGCTCTAAACTGTGCTAACGACATAATCATATCTGGCGGCGGCCATGCTGGTGCTGCCGGTGTTAAACTTGAACAAAAAAATTTATATGCCTTCCGTGAAAAAATCAATGCCTACTACGAGAGTCTGAATCTCTCGGATGAAGAACAATTTTTTAGAACTCATGCCGACCTAGTGCTCGATAACCTTAAAGACTTTACACTAGATTTAATAACAAATCTAAAAACCCTAGAGCCTTACGGCGCAGGGAATGAAGAGCCAATCTTTTGTCTAAGAGGCGCCACTATTCTTGAAACCAAACACATGGGCGACAAAGGTCAACACCTCCGCCTAGATCTCAAGGATAGAACTGGCAAAATTATCAAGTGCGTTGCTTTTTTTGCGCCAGAAAAATGGTTTAACCTATACGATGATGAACAATACGATTTTTATATCAAACCGGTCGAGAATGAGTGGAATGGTATCCGTTCCATTGAGGCCAGATTGGTCGATATTGACCCCATGTAATAATAATGCTAAAATGCGTCTAAGAAATAATTACCACAAAAAACGAGCAAACGAAGGAGGAAGGATGCTCGTTTTTTATAATCTTGTCAAATAACAAGACATTTGTTAAAATGAATCTGAGAAACGCTCTAGGAACGTTTCTCAGGTTTTTGGGTCTAACTAGCTTTTGCTAGTTAGATTTTTTTTCGTACGGTTTTTTCTAGGAATGATAATACACAAAAGATTGATTTGTATAGTCATTTTTATCACCCTTTCCGGTAACCTAACTACCCTAGAAAAGTTCTTTAATGGTCACCTCACACTCCACGAACATCACTATTCCTGAAAAAGGCCCATTAAACTCCGAAAACCCAACGCCGCCATTATATATAGAATAAAAGCTTAGTCAACCCCCTACCTATAAAAAATACAAAAGAATAAAACACTAAAACTATCACCCCTTTAAAATTCAACAAACCGTCTAGGCTTAGATTAAGCATAATCTGTGTAGATAACCCCTCCTACTATTGCTAAAATGCTATTGATATGTTATAATACAATTATGAAGAAAGTTATCATCAAATGCAGATTAAATAACCGCGACAATTTCGAAGATAAACTCAGCGAAATTGACATGGATTTTGGTGCCGTCTACTGGCAGCATGATCGTGTTTATACTCCGCGCGGTTATCAGCCAAGATCAAACTTTCCGCGACTTGTCATGCGTACAGAACTAAAAGCTATTGATGAAAAACCAGAGTACTATCTGATTCTTCGTCGTCACATCGAAGATTCCGGCATTGATATCATCGAAAAAACACCAGTCAATGATTATGCAACCACCGTTAATATTATTTTGCAACTAGGTTTTCGCCAAGCCGGCGAAGTATCGCGTCGTCGCCAAGATCTTATTATGGGTGAGGGAACCATCATGCATCTAGACGAGTTGGATAATAGAGAAGAAGCCTACGCCAAAATCGAGACCGAACTTCACGATGGCGACTCTACTGCCGAAATCAAAAACGAACTAAAGAAAACCTTTGAAACCCTCAACGAAACCGACATTGTCGAATCCGCATATTTTGAGTTATAACAAGACCTGCCTAGCTTCTAGCCTCTTGGCGGTTCGCCATCTGGTTCGCCGAGCAGTTTTTTGCTCTTAATCTCATACCGTCGTCCATTCACAGGTGATACATAATAATCTTCATTCAAGAGATTAACAAACATAGTGAGATCTTTGTCGTCCATAATAATAATTGAACCATCATCATCAGTCATTAATTCGAGTTGCATCTCATCTGCATATTCGAGTAGCTTGTCTTGTGGCATTTCCTCAGCGATATCCATCGCCTGCACTTTTTTGAGTAATGGCTTTTTATCAGCCAGCAAAGCATCCAAAGTTAAGCCTTCCGAAAAAGACAACTTATACTTTTCGACCAACTCTTTTGCCTTCGCCTCTGCAATCACCTGTGATTTGTAATCATATTGGAATAGGTTTTCAAACTTTGCTTGGTTAAATACCACAATGGTGCCGTCGATAATTGCCACCTGGTTATCATCTGGCATTTTGAGCGCAATTTCTGCCGAAAACGGCTCAAATGATTCACCATTAATCTCCCAAGATGAAGCACCCTTAAGTGCCGATGATGCCGGAAGTAATTTCGCTATGTAAAAAGTTTTCATCCCAGTTTCGCCAGGATAAGTAAACTTCGCAATAATACCTTTTACTTTTTTGAAGTCATATTCGTTTTCAGTGAAATAATCAATATCTTGATACTCTTTTTCAATCAAATGAATCAAAGTTTCCGCCCGCCCTACTTTAGAAAGGGAAGTACGATAAACAACTTTCTCTTCACCATCCGATCGCTCATATTCACGGCACTCTAATCCCTTATCCGCCTCTTTGATAATAAACGAAACCGCCTCTTGCATAAACATTGCTTTGACAGCACCAGTTAGCTTGTCGGAATATTTTATCTTGTATGGCGTGTAATTTTTGTTAAATAAAAACAACTCTGCCGAAACGTTGTTTTTCACCTCATCAATTTCGTTTGCCCACAGAAACACATCAAACGGTTCAACAGATGAATTTTCAGTATTTTCCATATTTTACCTCTCTTATTTCTTCCTATTATATCAGAAAATAATAAAAAGACCATATCCCCTAATTATACCATAAGCATAATCAAAAGTCAATAGAACCATCGCCAAACACCTATGCCACCTCTGTTATGTTCGGTTATTAAAACACAATAATAACAAAAATCAAGACCAATGTGTTCGGTAAATTAACAGGGAATTTGTCCACAATTGTGGAAAACTTATCCAAAAATAAATACATAAAAAAGTCCAAAAAAGCTCTTGCTTTTTTTAAAAAAATATACTAAACTTAAATCAGTGGAAATAATCACAAAAACCACAAATAAAAACGCACATTAACATAGTTTGAGGCCGACCAACTAGGAGTTTTGGCGCGCATTAAATCTTAGCGAGATGCGACACCAAAATCGTGAGTACCTTCTTCTAAAGAACACACCTCCCAATAAAACTCTATGGTCAAATGACCGAACACAATAAGTCTCTCAACGGCTACGATTATGTGATTTGCCTAGCGTAGATCAAGAAATCGTAGTAGATTAATTGTGACCAAACAAAAATCGAACAAAAACAAAAACGCCGAAGTTTCTAGTTGAACGGTCTCAAACAGTGTATAATATAGATATGGAGAAATTACATATCCCAGTATTATTATCCGAAGTTCTAGCGAGCCTCGCCCCGAAGCCGAAAGAGACATATCTCGATCTCACGGCCGGTTATGGCGGACATGCAAGCAAAATTTTGGATGTGACACAGCAGTTTAAAGATTCGGTTCTTGTTGACCGTGATAGTTTTGCGATTAATCATTTAAAAGCAAAATTTCCGCAAACAGAGCTCATCAATATGGATTTTTATAGTGCAGTGCTGCAGCTTTTACAGTGTGGAAGAACTTTTGATATGATACTAGCGGATTTTGGCGTTTCTTCTCCGCAACTAGACCAGGCTGAGCGCGGTTTTTCATTCAAAAACGACGGGCCTCTGGATATGCGGATGGATCAAAGGCAGCAATTAACGGCGAACGATATCGTAAACAAATACAGCGAACGGGATCTTGCCGAGATTTTCACGCACTACGGCGAAGAGCCGACCGGGCGTGCCAAAATGCTCGCAAGGGAAATAGTCACTCATCGTCCCATCGCTACGACTAAAGAGCTTGCTGACCTCATCGCAAAGAAGTCTAAATACAGTCATACCCATCCAGCAACCCAGGTATTTCAAGCCATTCGTATTGCAGTAAACGGGGAACTCGAAGAGATTGAAAAAACTCTTCCGCTCCTCCCAAAATTGTTAAACAAAAATGGCCGTCTAGCCATCATCACCTTTCACAGTCTCGAGGATCGCCTCGTGAAAGACTTCTTTAAAGAAGCCTCAAGCTATGGCGAAGAATCAGAAATTACTGTCATCACCAAAAAACCAATAGTTGCGGAAAAAATGGAGTTAGTTATCAACCCGCGCGCCAGAAGCGCCAAGCTGCGAGTGGCAGTGCGGAATTGATAAAAACAAAAATAATAAACAAAAAAAAGGAGGCAATTATGCCAAAGCAAATCGTAATCGCGAACAAATCTCGCAAACAAGTTGTGAAAGTTCACTTTCGTTAAAGAGAATTAGGGTGGGGTCCCCACAGTGACCCCACCGCCAAAGAAAACTTTATTACTGCGTCATGGACCATCGGATTGCGAGGGTCCACCAACAAATAGAGTTTTCGCAAGGAGTGTGCGAAGTGTATGACCTTCCCGGGCAACTTTTTGAGAGTCACTTATAGCTCTGCTCTCAAAAAGACCCGGACTAAGGAAAAACCAATTGCGAAAACCAAAAATCAAACACAAAAATAAAAAGCTAAAAAGCGAGGAATTATTTTAAAATGTTAAGTCAAACTTATGTAACGCGACGAAGCACCGGAGTAAGCTTTACACGCGGCCGCAATACCGTCAGGCATACCAGAAAAAGTCTAGGTTCCATTTCACAAATCATCATCGTCGGCCTCATTACATTAGTTTTTGGCCTTATTTATGTTGCTGAAGGCACTCGTGCCACTGGTTTTGATTATGAAATATCTGCTGTTGAGTCTGAAATTACCGAAATGACCGCTCGTCGTGACGATTTGGCGGTTGAAAAGGCTCGACTAACTTCGGTTGCTGCCGCCAAAAATAGCACCGTTGCGGCCGCCATGGAAGATGCCGTAGTCACTGGTTACGCCACCGAATAATACTGCGTGATATAATATAATATATATGTTAGGACAGGGTTTTTCTCGCATTAAGATTTTAAAGATTACCACCTTTGCCGCGCTGGCAATTATTACCGCGCGACTTTTTATTATCCAGATTTTAGAACACGATGAATGGGTGGCTAAAGCCAATGAACAACATACTCTCCTCGAAACTATTACTGCCCGCCGCGGTGAAATTTATATGATGGATGGAGGGGAACCTGCCCCAATCGTCTTAAACCAGACAACGTATCAAATAGTAATTGACCCAGCGATTACCGATAAAGAATCTCTCAAAAAGACTCTAGAAACATACGCCAAGGATTACATTACGGCCGACCTAGATGAAGTATATAATATAGAAGGTTTAAGATATTACATAGTTGCCAAAAATCTCCCATATAAAATTGCTACGTTAGTCGCCGAAGCTGAGCTGGACGGGGTTTGGTTTAAAAAAGGCAATCAACGTGTCTATACAGAAGGCGAAATGGGTTCTACTTTGCTTGGCTTTGTTAATGCGGATGGTATTGGCCAGTACGGGGTGGAAGGCTCGCTCAATAAAATTCTTTCCGGCAAAGATGGCTTACTCAAAACTATCTCCGATGTTAATAATGTCGCTCTTTCGATTGGCAACGATAATATTAAAATCCCAGCCGAAGATGGTAAAGATGTAGTCCTCAGCGTAGATCGTGGTCTCGAAAAGGGAATCGAAGAAATCACTGCTGGGCATATTGCGAATACTCCAGCCACTCATGCCGCCGTTCTTGTGATGAATCCAAATAACGGTGAAGTTATTGCCATGACGTCACTCCCCAATTATAATCCAGCAAATTATGGCAACGTCAAGGACGCCTCAGCCTATATTAATCAGGTTACCGAAGTCCCATATGAGCCGGCTTCTATCTGCAAAAACTTTACTTTTTCTGCTGCAATTAATGAAGGAAAAATGACTAGTGAAACCACTTATTTTAATAATGGTTATGAAATAATTGATGGTTGGAAAATCATGAACGCCGAACAACGCTCTAGCATTTATGGCACCATCACTATGAAAACTGCGCTCTATTGGTCGCTTAACACTGGTTCTATTCACGCTCTAATGCTACTTGGTGACAGTAACAATGAAATTACTAAAGTGGGAAGGGAAAGACTCTACGATTATTATCGCAATAAATTTAGACTCGGTCGTGCTACTGGCATTGAGCTTATCGAGGCGGAAGGTTATATTGAAGACCCAAATGAAGGTTACGGGCGCAACTCTACCTATGCCAATATGACATTCGGCCAAAATCTTGGCATCACCATGATTCAGACTGCCACCGCGTTTTCCTCGGTAATCAACGGCGGTTATTGGCGCACCCCCACTATCATTAAAGGAACACTTGAAAATGGTAAAATAATACCACTTGATACAGAAAAAATTGAAGACCACATTCTTTCTGAAGAAACTTCGGCTTCGATGCGTGACATGCTTATCAACAACCGAAACTATAAAGTCCGTGGCGGAATTGACAAGCCAGGCTATGCCGTTGGCGGCAAATCCGGTACCGCACAGGTTATCGTTAATGGCGCCTATGATAACACCATGAGCAACCTTGTAGGTTCATATATAGGATTTGTTGGTTCGGCTGGAGAACTTCCACAGTACGTAATCATGACCAAAATGTGGGGAGAAGGCGCCGCTCTATCCGGTGGGGAAGCACAAGATCTCTTCGATACCCTATCAAATTATGTAATAAACTACCTAAAAGTGCGTCCTGTGTTATAATGTTCTTATGACAATCAATGATGAAATGTTTTACGGTCTTTTGCTTGCATTAGCAGGATTCCTCTTCTCAATGGTTTTAACGCCAATTTACACTCACTTTGCATATAAGTATCATTTTTGGAAGAAACAAAAGAAAAAAACCGTCGATGGCAAAGATTTGCCAATCATGACCAAGCTCCATGCACACAAATTCAAACATACTTTTCCTACCATGGCGGGTCTTATCGGCATAGTTGCCGTCACGTTAGTGACCTGGATTTTTAATTTAGATCGTGGACAGACGTGGCTACCTCTCGTTGGGTTTTTGGGCGGTTCATTTGTTGGCGTTATTGACGACTCAATTAATATTTTCGGCAGTGGTCGTGGTGCAGCTGGGCTTCGTGGCCCAGTTAAGTTTTTCCTAATCTCAGCGGTTGGCTTGGTACTAGGTTGGTTTTTTGCAGTTAAACTCGGTTGGACAACAATCCTAATACCATTTGTTGGCAATATTGAAATTGGCATTGCTGGCATGATACTCGTTTTTGCGTTTGCGGTAGTCGCCACCAGTAATGCGGTAAATATCACCGATGGCCTCGATGGTTTGTCCGGTGGTCTCGCCATGATGGCTTACGGCGCTTTCGGTGTGATTGCACTTTTCCAGGGCAATATGCTTCTATTTGGCTTTTGTATGACGGTGGTTGGTTGGCTCCTTTCTTATATTTGGTTCAATGTTCCGCCGGCTCGTTTTATGATGGGTGACACTGGTTCATTCGCACTTGGCGCCGGCCTTGGCATTGTCGCCATGATGACCAACTCATTCTTGCTTTTGCCAATCATTGGTTTGCCATTCGTGATTGAAACGGGCTCTAGCTTAATCCAGCTCTTTAGCAAAAAGTTTTTCCATCGCAAAATATTCATCTCGGCCCCTTTGCATCACCATCTTGAAGCTAAAGGTTGGGGTGAAGCCAAAATTGTCATGCGCTTTTGGATTTTCGCCGGCGTCTGCGCCATTCTTGGTATCTTCATTGCCGCCGTCGGGGGTGCAATTTGAGAAAACATAAATCAGACCTCGTGATTCTTTTTACAACCCTAGGACTTATGGCCTTAGGATTAATTGTGATTTACGCCATTGGCCCGATGCGCGCAAATGTCTTAAATTCCACTTATGGCACAAATTACGACCCAAACTATTTTTTCTTCGGCCAACTTCGCTCGGTTGCAATCTCTCTAGTGGCTTTTTTTCTTGCGTTCAAAGTAATACCATATAAGTACATCAAAAAGTTTTCCAAGCCAATTGTTATTTTAGCTATTGGTCTTTCAGTTGCACTCTGGGTTTTGGCCAAAACTGGCTCATCACTAGCCAAGTGTGAACTCGGTGAATGCCGCTGGTTTAACTTAGGTTTTATGAGCTTTCAACCCGCCGAGCTGTTAAAGCTCGCTCTTACAATTTACCTTGCCGATTTTCTCGCTCGCAAAAAAGAAGCAGGTGAGATAGGGAATATTAGGGAATTTTGGTTGCCACTCATTATTGTGGCGGGGCTATCACTCGGGCTAGTTGTTGTTGCCCAGGGCGACCTTGGTACTGGCGTTGCTCTCATGGCAATTATTTTCGGCACACTTTTAGTTGCCGGTGTTCCCACTAAACAATATCTTATTATGCTCGCCATTGTTATTGTTGTGGCAGTCCTTTCGGTTGCAACTTCTGCTCATCGCATGGAGCGTATTCATGCCTGGATTGATACCATTCAGGGCGCCGCCGTTACGGACTCTACCTACCATATCGAAAACGCCATTTTAGCTATTGGCACCGGTGGTTTAGCGGGGGTTGGCATTGGCAATTCCGTGCAAGCCACCGGATATTTACCAGAATCGATCAACGACTCAGTTTTTGCTATTATGGGCGAAACATTTGGTTTTATCGGCCTCTTTTTTATAATTTTAGTGTTTAGTATGCTTCTTTTTAGAATGCTTAAAGTTGCTGATCATACCGAATCAGACGATCGGCGTATTTTAGTTGTTGGAGTTTTTTCTTGGACACTAGCGCAGTTTGCTGTGAATATTATGGCTATGACTGGCCTCATTCCAGTTACCGGTATCACTTTGCCACTACTTTCGTATGGCGGCACCAGTATGGTATTTTTAGCTTATGCTTTAGGCCTAGTTTTGCAAATTTCGTGTTATACTAGTAGAGAGGGAATTAAACATGAAAATACTAGTAGTGGGGGGCGGCTCGGGAGGGCATATCACTCCAGCCGTCGCCGTCGTCCGTGAAATTTTGAATCTTCGCCCACGTACCAAAATGGAATTTTGGACTGATTTTAAGTACTATAAAAACGTTACCAAGCTCACTACCGAGCTAGGTGTTTCTACCGAAATCAACGTTCGACGGATTCCGTCTGGCAAGTTCCATCGCTATTCAGGCTGGAAACTAAAAGATTATTTTGCTCATTTTGACATCACATTAAAGGAAATCATTTTTGGCAACCTGTTTGGTTTTTTAAAGTTTATTGCCGGTATCATAGTTAGTTTTATTCGCTTAGTGGCGCCAAAGACTCGCCCCAATGTCATCTTTCTAAAAGGCGGATATGTCTGTTTGCCTGTAGGCTTAATTGCTAGGTTATTTAAGATTCCTTACATTATTCACGAATCTGATACAGTTGCCGGGCTTGCTAATCGGCTCCTCATGAAGCATGCGAAATATGTTGCTTTTGGTATGCCGCTAGATGATGAGGTAAAAAAAGCTCATCCAAATTACGTTTGGACTGGCATTCCAGTTGGGCCAGAGTTTAAAGCAGTACCAGCATCCCATGTTGCATCACTCAAAAAAGCTTTTTCCTTCAGTCCCAGTAGGCCACTCGTCGTTATAACAGGCGGTTCTCAGGGTTCAGAAAACCTCAACGAGGCTACCCGTCTAATTTTGCCAGAATTATTAAAATTTACATCTGTTGGTCTAGTTGCGGGCCGCAAGCACTACGAAAACATGATAGATCTCAAAGATTACGAAAACTGGGACCATGCGAGCCTAGAATCGGATTTCAGGATGTGGGAGTTTAATACGACCATGAACGAATTAATGGGTGCTGCGGATGTGGTAGTGTCACGTGCTGGGGCCACCACTATTGCTGAACTTGCTGGCCTCAAAAAAACCGTCATTTTAGTCCCATTTGAAGTTTTGCCTGGCAGCCATCAGCTCCGCAATGCCGAACGTCTCGACAAGGCTGGCGCTGCAATCATGATTAAAGATTCTGATATGGTCAAAAATCCCAGCATACTTTTAGATAAAATTAAACACCTCGTCCGCTCGTCCAAAACTCGCACCGATATGGCGAATCGCCTTCATGAAGAGGCACGACCAGATGCTGCCGCGCGCCTTGCCAAGCTTATTTTGGGGGAAGAATAGTATGAAAAAGAAAGAAAAAAAAGAACAACAGCCTAGCTTAAGTTCAGAGTCAACTCCACCAAAACTAGTTCGTCGACGCGAAAATCGTCATTCGGTTTTGAAAACTGGCCGCACATTAAGCGCAAAAAGGGAACACATCGAGACCTCAACCGAGCGTATTATTGCTCATCAAAAGTTTAAAAAACGTCAAAAAATTCGTATTTTGCTGACAATTGTTATTTTTGCCATTGCAATCGCCGCCTTGGTCGGCTTAGGAGTTGTACTTTCAAAAAACTCGAGCGAAGAACCATCAAAAGAAACCCACAATGAGCTAGTAATCTATCAGCCTACAATAGAAATTATCGACGAAGATTCATTGTCAAGCCACATTACAAATCGCATGAAAGAATATATTGGTCAAGCTGAAGCCGATTACCGCGAGCTCGGCCTAATTCCAGTCAAAGCAGTCATTCCTACGGGTGCAATACGTGAAGTGGATTTCTATCTCGATGGTCATCCGGGTTTTATCAAAATGATATTAGATCGCGAAACTGCCGTCTCAGTTGAAGATGCCTCTCGAATGATAAACTATCTCGAAAAACAGGGGATTTCTGATTATCAATATATTGACGTACGTATCCCTGGCAAAGCCTACTGGAAATAGCATTAAGGGGAAATGTTCGGTTTTTGTTCGATTCTGTTTAATGCTCTTTTTGTTCGGTATTTGTTCGGATATTTAGCAAGGTAAATCATCATAGCGCGTGGAATCTTTCCGAAAAACAGGGAAAAACATAAAAAAGGGAAATAAGACGGGGAAATGTCAAATCGGCAAATTTTAGCCAAATTTAGGCAAAAATTTAAAAAATCCGTTAAAAACTCATCGATGATCAGATTTAAAAATTGCGACCGACTTGACGTTGTAAAAATAGCGGCGAACAAGTCCCGCCATTCCAAAGGGGTTTTTAAGCTAATTCCCCTTGATAATTTTTGAAATTGCAAGGAAAGCCAAGCTATTAAATGTTGTACGGCGGCATAGTTGTCATATAAAGCCCACTACCTTTAATGACGTAAAATATGTATTGTGCGACATTAAGACTATATGGAAATGACGATAAAATATACGTCCACAAATGAGCCAAATATCACGGGCCATGTATAAATAGCCTCGTTTGTGGTTTAGTTTAGTGCTTGATGCTTAGAAATCCGTCCATCGAATTATCCTGACCCATGTAGCCTTGCGGGTCTCGGATAGGCTGAGTTAAGTCGAAACTTTTTTCAGTGGTTGTAATCTGTTCAGCTGGTTTTTCTGACTGCTCAATAATAGGCTTTATAACAGGGGTAGCCTTAACTTGCGGAACAGGGGAAGACTGAGGGGAACTATTGGCGGTTTTTGGCTCCAACTTAGCCTTTTTCTTCTCTTTTTCCACAACCTTTAATACTTTCTTGGCTCGTTTTTCTTCACGCCGCTTTTCCCTCTTGTTTTTACGAGATTCCTTAGCAGTTCCCTCTGCTGCTGGTTTAAGCTTAGACTCTTCCTTCTTTATGGACTGTTTGCTTCCCTCTTCATTTGTCTTCTCGGAAACCAGTTTTGCTAAATCCTTAAGCCCCATTCGCTCTTTACCTTCAGCGGTATTTGGTGACATCTTGGTTTTCATAAAATCAGCTTGAGGTGAAGTACTGTATTTTAAGTTCGGTTTTTGTTCGGGGGATTCACTATTTAGATTAGGAGTGCTAATTGGGGAAGTATTATGTTTGGAAATTGGCGCAAAGACTGGAGCCTTGTTGCCACCACCAGCCGTACCGGCTTCGCGTCCAGAGTCAGACAGTTCCTTTTTGTATTTTTCGGACTGCTCGATTGTCTCGCGGATTTCGGCTTCTACTTCGGCCCTAGGACGCGCGTAGAGAGCCCTAGACGACTCTATAATTGCACTAAAGTTATCCGCAGGGGAATCGGGGATTGATAAGGTTGTTGCCGAAAATGCTGGCACCTTCTCACCATTTATAATCATCGAGATGATAAAATGCCTATTATTTAACTGCAAAAGGTCTGACGCCTCAAATATTGGCTCAAACTGTTTTACAAGGATTGGCGCGTCATCGGCTGATACACGGAATGAAATTGTCGTACCGACGTTACCAAACACCGCATCGCGTACCGATTCGGTCATTTGTGCCACATATTGATTGGCGACAGTTAGATTTAGACCATATTTGCGTGCCTCAGACAGAATAACCGCAAAAGAATCCGTTGCGAAGTTCTGAAATTCATCTACGTACAAATAAAATGGTCGCCTATCTTCTACGCGCGGAATATCGGACCTAGACATAGCAGCAAGCTGTACCTTTGTAACGAGAAATGCCCCGAGAATACCAGCATTATCTTCACCAATGAGTCCCTTTGACAAGTTTACTACTAGAATCTTGCCTTCGTCCATTATTTTGCGAATATCAAAAGACGATTTTGGTTGACCGATAATATTACGAATGATTGGGTTTGCCGTAAAAGCCCCCACCTTATTTAGAACTGGAGCAATGGACTCATTGACTTGTTTTTCATTCCACTGGCCAAACTCATGTTTCCAGAATTGTAATACCGTGACATCTTTACAATATTCAAGAGTTTCCTTTCTAAAATCTTTGTCGGTAAGCATTCTTGAGATGTCAAGCAAAGTCGTCGAAGGACGATCAAGCAAAGCAAGTAAAGTATAACGCAAAATATGCTCGAGTCTCGGACCCCACGAATCACCAAACATTCTTTTTAGTACGCCAATTACTTCAGAACAAATATTTGGCTTACGGCTTGGATCGGAGACCTCAAGTGGATTAAATGCTACAGGGAACGCTGTATCGGCCGGGTTGAAGTACACCACGTCTTTAATCCTTGACTCAGGTACAAACTTCAAATTATCAATCGCAAAATCACCGTGGGGGTCAATAATACAATAACCCTGATTATAATAAATATCAGACAGCGCCAAAAGTTCGAGCAAACCACTTTTCCCTGCTCCAGTTTGTCCAATAATATATACGTGGCGTGAACGATCTCGTCTCGTTAGTCCAAACTGATGATTTATGCCACGGAAGTTCGTGAGACCAAAGGCCGAAATATTTTCATCGTTCTTAGCGTCACCGGTGAGTACAGGGAGCTTAGCAGGCGGTTCGGCCGTCTTTGATGACGCCCAAACGATATTTGGCGTCTCGACCGACGTATGTGGTAAATGATAAACTGATGCCAGTTCTGAAATATTCAGAATAAAGCCATGATCCGCAAACTGCCTTAATTTATAATCATCCATTCCCTTCTTTTCAAAGCTTCCACCGACCTGTTTAAAGCCATTTAAATTAGTGGAGTTAAACTGCTTAAAGGTACCAACCAGTGCTTGCATATTAAGTTTTGCATCTACATCGGAATTGCCGAGATATGCCAAACGAATTTTTACCTCATAACCAAGCTTTGTGGCTTTTTCTTCGGCTTTGGCAATTTGTGTTTTGGCGCGTTCGGATAGTTCTACTTTTTCTTCTGAATTAGTTCCCCCAGCTGGCGGCCTAAACAATGCGCCGAGTATTTCAATCATATAGGTCCAGTCAATCACTCCGCTGAAAATTGACCTTCTGCCAGATTTAATCTGCTGGACCCATTTATCGGTCGTGCTCTTATGCCAATCATCAGCAATTGGACGCGTCAAAATCTGAATCCACATTTCTTCGGAATGGTCAGGGTCAAGCTTGGCAAGAGTTCCGGTAATGCCGGCCAAGGGATCCACTTCGAAAGTATCAAAAGTTTTGATTGGCAAAGCACTATCTTCAATCAAACCAAGCTCGGCAGAGTATTGTATTGGATATTTATCACGGTTATCAACGTAATCCTCATTCATTTTGTAAATCTGCACAGTTGGATATTGCGAATATATTTGGCCCTCAACGAAGCTTTGCAAAACTTTCGGCGTCCACACATAAAATCTAATCTGCCCCGCCGTAGACACAATTTCAAAAGACAAATGCTCCTGTACACCACCAGAATTTTTTAATTCTTCCTTGTCTCTTAAAATACCATGGAGTGAGGCAAACATTTGCTCAGCCGCTAATTCTTTTTTGTCATTCGTACGTGGTATTTCTAGCATCAAAAGCACCGAATCGACATTTAAAATCTTGAGCTGATTTAATTTTTTATAATTTTTATACGTAAAAAAAGCTAAAAGCCCCACCGCTGGTATCCAGAAGATAGGCATCAATATAAAATGTATGACTGCATCCATACAACAATTATAACATGAATTAGGCTATAGTATAAGAGTTTCGGTCTACTTTTTTAAACAATTTTTTATTCTGTAAATTCAGCAAAATTGTGGTTTCCTTCACTTTACGAACACGTAGTACTTGTTTTACGATTTCTTCACGCGTAAGTGGTTGCTCGGCTTTTTCGAGAATTCCAGTAATAATCTCAGATATAGTTCCCTTCTTGTACCCCCACGAAGAAAGCGCATAAATACCTCGTCCAATCAAAACAAACCGCGAATCTTTAATTAGTTCATTGTGGATTGCTTGTACGGTGACATTTTTACGCTTAAAGTTTGACTCGCGGATTTCTTTTGCAATTTCCGAAAAATGCATCGGCTCTTTGTGTGCCTCTAAAATTACAAAAATCTTATCGCGAATGTTGCGCGGATTAACGGACGGCCACTTTGAAAGACCCCATACGCCATTCAAATTGGCAAGCAACTTTGAGATTGACGCAACGGCCTTAATATGGTCAGGGTGTTCATAGTTCAACAAATTGTCAAGCTGGTCCAATGTCATCGGCTCTTTATTTTTACGGATAATACCGACAATCTCATCAACGCGATTACGAATCGCAAGCGCGTCGCCATATTCAGCAATCCCAATCGCTGCATTATAAGAGTCACTCTCTTCAATTACGGTTAAACCCTTAGAAAAGGTAGCAATAAAATTAATGCCCGCCCGTTCTAGCGCGGTGGCGGTACGACCATAGACCTTGTCGGCTAGCGCATCAAGCTTTGCTACGCGTCCCATTTCGGTTAAATTACGAATCAGAATCTTTTCAGCTGGCGCAAGTTCTGAGATTTGGTTTTCTTCTGCGGAAACTTGAAGATGAATTAAAATTGCTTTTTCGAGCTGACGTACCCGCTCGCGGGTGATTGATAGCATTTCGCCAATTTGTTCAAGGGTCTCACGACTGCCGGTTAGCCCGAAGCGTCTTGAAATGATTTCCTTTTCGCGATCTTGTTCAATGACTTTTAGGCTTCCGTCGATTGCTTTCTCAAGAATTTCCGCATTTTGATTCATTAGATTTTACCTTTTCTCGCACCTGTTAAATAATAATATTTTACTTATAATAACATAGTTATATATGATTGTCAACTATGTAATTATACACTTTGCAATATTATTGTATCACATTTTTTACAATTGTGGAAAAAAATTATAAAAAACATAACCAAAATAGTAAAAAAGCTACTTCTTTTTCCTGCCTCTAACACCTCGCCTAGTCTTTGTAGCGGTCTTTTTGGGCTTGTTTTCAAGCATTTCGCGTGCCTGTTCTTCGGTTATCTTTTTAGGGTCTACGTCTTTTGGCACTTTTACATTATTGCGGCGCCCAGGTCCCTTAACGTATGGCCCGTATGCACCATTAATAATCTGTATTTCCCCCCAGTCGGCAATCATTGAATCGACTTTTTTCTGATACAAAGGCAAAGCCTCCTTAAGTGTTACGGTATAAGGATCAAAATCTTTCATCGGTATATTATACTTTCCACCCTTAAGATATGGCCCAAACGGCCCATTTGCAGCAATTAGCTCATTTCCGTCTGGTGCTTTTCCGAGCGAACGTGGCAAAGATGGTAACGCAAGTTGCTTTAAAGCGAGTTCTAGAGTCACTGTATTTACGGACTTCCGTTTTGGCAAGGGTGCAAAACGTGGTTTTTCGCCAGTTGATTTTTCATTGTCGCCCAGCTGAATAAAGCCACCATTCTTGCCAACTTTTGCATAGATTGGCTTGCCATTCTCTGGATGGTGACCAAGCAAACGTGCGTTATTATAGCGTTCTACTCCTTGCGCCGCAAGTACGGTATCGCGGAATGGTCCATAAAAATCCTGGAGCATCTTTACGCGCTTTAATTTCGCCTCGGCAATTAAATCTAAGTCCTTTTCAATATTGGCGGTAAACTTATAATCCACAATGCTCTTGAAATTATCTGTTAAAAACCCAGCCACTAGCTCGCCAATTGGTGTTGGTATAAGTTTACCTTTGTTTGCGCCGAACTTTTCTTTCGAAATACTACGCTCCACCGACATACCCGGCTTCGCCGATAATACCACTACTTCGCGCTCTTCCCCGTCAGATTCACCTTTTATCACATATCCTCTCGCCTGAATTGCAGTCATAATCGAAGCGTAAGTAGAAGGCCGTCCAATTCCAAGCTCTTCGAGTTTTTTAACCAATGAACCTTCAGTGTAGCGAGCAGGTGGTTTTGCAAAATTTTGTTTCGCCGTGAGACTTAGGTATGACAATTTGTCACCCTTTGCTACTTTTGGTAGCTCCAAATCCTTACTCTTGCCATAAACACGCAAAAAACCATCAAATATCACCACTTCACCCTTAGCAACAAAATCATTGCTAATATGAATAGTAGTTTTCGCAACCTTAGCATTTGCCATTTGGGTGGCCAAAGTTCGGCTCCAAATCAACTGATAAAGCCTTTTTTCGTAATCGTTCTTCCCTGCACTTGTCCGATATATATCAGTTGGGCGAATTGCTTCGTGCGCTTCCTGCGCCGACGCGTCTTTGGTTTTAAAATGCCTCGTTTTCAAATAATTGAGGCCAAACTTCTCCTTTATATATGAAGCCATTGCTGCCACAGCTTGCGACGACAGATTAAGAGAGTCTGTTCTATGATAAGTAATCAGGCCAGCCTGATATAATCCTTGTGCCGCGCTCATCGTGGTGCGCGATGAAAAACCAAGCTTTGCGTTGGCTTCAATTTGAAGTGCAGCGGTCGTAAATGGTGCCGGATTTGCCTTAGAGCCTTCGGATTCTTCGACATCTTCTACTTTAAATTCGGCCTCCTTAAGTCGCTCTAATAATTCCACTGCGGCTTTCTCGTCTTCGGGTGCCTTTTCCTCGTAGGTAGCATCAAAATCCCAGCCAGACTCTTCGCCACCATATACCCCGTCGGCATCTTTTAAAAATATCCCCGACACCTTGAATGATGATTTACTAGCGAACTTTTCAATTTCCTTCTCTCGCTCCACGATTAATCGTAGTGCTGGCGACTGCACACGTCCAGCCGACACCGCCCCTGGTACTTTTTTTCGCACCATGTCGGACAAATCATACCCCACCAGCATGTCTAGCGTCTGCCTAGCTTGTTGACTATAGACCATATCCATATCCACTGTTCGTGGATTCTGGATTGCCGCTTCTAGCGCTGGTTTTGTAATTTCATGAAAAGTAATTCTCGCCGTATTTGATGGCAAACCCAGCACTTCCACCAGATGCCAAGAAATTGATTCTCCTTCGCGGTCTTCATCCGTTGCGAGCCAGATTTTGTCGGCCGCCCTAGCTTCTTTTTTAAGTTCTGAAATAATCTTTTTATGGTCCGGATCTATTTCATAGGTTACATCAAAAGTAGACTTGTCTACCTTGGTGTCTTTCCGAATATGCCCCACGCTTGCTAGCACCTTAAAATCACTGCCGAGATATTTCTCGATCGTATGTGCTTTTGCTGGGCTCTCCACGATTACTAAATTTTTTGCCATATATATAATAATATCACACCCAGTCAACCATAACCACAAAACAAATCTTAAATCACCAAAAAACCCTCAGGTAAGGGTGGGCATCACCTGAGGGTTTTTTGGCCCTCTAACACTTCACTACTATACCGGGTGAACCCCGGAAGCGCGACCCACCTCACACAAATCGGGGCCCGCCGGTTAGAGGGATTGCTATGCCTTCGAAATAGTCCTTTCAAAAGTGGAGGTAATACTTATAAAACAACAAACCATGAAGAAATTCATTGCCTGAAAGGGTTTCAAAAGCACGCAACTTCTGCTATACTAAAACTAGTATAGCTGAAATTATAACTTATTTAGGTGCGGTGTAGGGCTTTTTCAAGTCCTAACTGTACTCATTATATCACACAGGAGAAAATATGTCAACACTTTTTTCACACTTTTTTGAAAAAATCAACCAAATTGCACCCCAAGAAGCCGATTTCACAGAGGTGTTAAGCTCTATTGCGGTTAAGCCTAAAACATTGTATTTCTATGGAAAATTACCGCAAAATATGGTAAAAAATGGCAAACAGATGCACTCAAAAACCGTCGCCATAGTGGGCTCTCGGCACAATACTAAATACGGTGAAGAAATCGCCTACAAACTCGCCTATGAGCTGGGTAAGAAAGGCGTGGTGGTTATTTCTGGCCTCGCCTATGGCATAGACAGTATTGGTCACCGAGGCTGTCTTGATGCTGGTGGCACCACCGTAGCAGTGCTTGGCACACCAATTGATCAGATTTACCCAAAAGAGCACCGCGGGTTGGCAAAAGAGATTATCGAAACCGGCGGCGCCATTATCAGCGAATATGCCCCCGGTGCCGAAGTTTTTCCAAAAACTAGCTTCCTAGAGCGCAACCGCATCATTTCGGGGCTTTCGGACATTGTGGTAGTGGTCGAGGCGGCCGAAAAATCCGGCTCGCTCAATACCGCTACTCATGCTCTTGCCCAGGGCAAGACAATCTTTGCTGTACCAGGCAATGTCACAAGCCCTTATTCGCAAGGTTGCAATAAACTTATTCGCCAAGGCGCCATTCCTTATAGTGAGCCAGATGATATTTTGCGCGAATTATTCCCCGAAGACTACACCAAAAAATATCGCAAACTAAAAAAATCTCACCTCATCGGCGACACTGATGCCGAAACTGCCATTTTGAAAGCCCTCGCCGCTGGTGCCAGAAGTGGCGACGATATTATGAAGGTTTCCCTGCTACCTGCCGAAGTTTTTAATCAGACCGTCACCATGCTTGAGCTCAAATCCCGCGTCCGCGCCCTCGGCATGAATAACTGGAGCCTAATGTAGGTAGACCATTGACTATATTTGAATAAAGAATTATTATATAAGTATATGCATAATAAAATCTATAGAGTTCTCTTTTGTGGCAGCCTTAGTCTTATTGGTATAACTATCGTGACTGGCTCATTATTATCTAATATAGTCCCAAGTGCCACGGCAGAATCTTCATCTACCGCCACAGCAACCGTAAATGTATCATCTTCTTGCTCATTGTCTGCGACTGTTGATGCTGAGCACACCGCTACTTTACTTAATGGTATCTATTCTGGTAATGATAATTATCCTAATGGTATAGGTAGTACTACTATCAAAGCTGTATGTAATGACAATGCAGGTTTTGCTATTTATGCAGTGGGCTTTTCTGGCGATATCTATGGTGATAATACTATGATAGGTACTTCTGGTGCTACCATTCCTACTGGTACTGCTACGTCAGGAGCTAACTCGCAATGGGCCATGAAATTAGCCAAAGTCACAGATTCTACCGCCTACAACCCAGCCAATCTTACTATCACTAATAGTTTTGATAGCTACCATGCAGTGCCAAACAAATACACTAAAGTAGCTAGCTTTTCCTCATCTACTGATCAGACTCTAGGCTCTAAACTTACTGCTACCTATGCAGCTTTTATCTCAGCTAATCAAGCTGCAGATACTTATACTGGCAAAGTAAAATACACTATGGTGCACCCAGCTAGCGCCTTACCAGAAACTCCGGCTCAACCAGTAGCGTGTGATGGTGGTAAAATATGCTATTCGCCGGGGCCAAGTAGTGTGACAGATTCTATGGGCGACCAAAGTGTTTCGAATAGTGCTACTTCGGCTGTGCTTTGGGCCTCCAACTTCAAGCGTGAAGGTTATGGCTTTGCTGGCTGGACCGATAAATACAACTGGGTGCTAGGAGCTAATGACGCCAGTGGCAATGGTACTGGCGCTAATGCTGGCTATCATATCTATGGTCCTAATGCCACTATTACCTTCACTGCTAGACAATATAGCACTGAAGGTCTGTCGCTCTATGCCGTTTGGGTACCATCCGCCGGTAATCTCCAGAACTGGACTTGCCCAAATAATACTGCTATGCCAATAGGCACTGTAACCGCCCTTACCGATCAACGCGACAATGATACTTATGCCGTAGCTAAACTCGCTGATGGTAAATGTTGGATGATTGAGAACCTAAGACTAGACTACGATGCTGATTTCACCGAATCGCTCTCCCAAGGCTTTGGCAAGTCTACTACCTATGGTAACTTTATTGGCTTAGCTAAGCCAGAAACAGCTAACTTCACTAGTAATACTACTGCTAACAGTATATATTATAGTGGTACTCAAAGTGGTACTGCTACCATTAATATAAATACCACTAATTATCCTGAATATCGTATGCCAAGATACCGTAATGATAATACCAACACAGATAGTACTACTAACCCCAATACTACCGTAGCTAATATGACCGGTACAAACCAAAACATTTACTCCTATGGTAACTATTATACTTGGTCTGCAGCTCTAGCTAACACTATATATTATAATAGCCCTACCGCTACCGATGCTGATGGTAAAACCAGCGAGACAGTAAATACCTCACTTTGCCCAGCTGGTTGGAAACTGCCACGTGGTGGCGATAAATCTAGAGAAGCTACTAATGATTCTTGGTCACTCATCGTCACCGGCATTAATAATGGTACTAACCCAGCTAACTACGATAGTGACACTATTCCATGCTACACAAGTAGCCCAGAAGGAACAAACGCCTCCATTGCCCTAAGAAGCTATCCTAACAATTTCCTCTACTCTGGCGGCGCCAATGGTTCGTCAGTCGGTAGTAGAGGCACCCTCGGGAGCTATTGGTCGCCTACTGCGAATAATGGCTACTTTTCATACGGCTTGACCCTGAGTAGCTCCGCTGTCTACCCAGGTACCTATTACAGCAGTAATTACGTCGGCTTCTCTATTAGGTGCCTAGCCGGCAGCTAGGCGGTTTCCTCTCGCCATTGACAAACCCCAAAGCAAAGATTAATATATAAGTATATGCACGATAAACATAATATTGTTTTAAGGGAACATAAAACGCCTTTTAACAGAGAGCGCAAAAATCATAATCTCAAGATTCAAGAACATAATATTATGTTTAGTAGTTGTATTGCATTAGTAGGTATTACAACTATTGCTGCGGTTATGTTAGCTAATTTATCTACTAACGTCTTTGCCGATGATGATTCTGTCGTTTCTACCGCTACTATTACAGTTCCATCTTCTTGTTCACTCACTGCCGTAGTAGACACAGCTCATAACGCTACACTTCTTAATGGTATTTATTCTGGTGGTAATGATTATTATCCAAATGGTATAGGTAAAACCACTTTAACTGCCTTTTGTAATGATGCTTCAGGCTTTGCTATTTATGCAGTAGGCTATTCAGATGATACTTATGGTAATAATACCATGATAGGAGCTAATACTAATGCCACCATTTCTACCGGCACTGCTACTTCAGGAGATAATTCGCAGTGGGCCATGAAGTTAGCTAAAGTT
>JAFZBS010000010.1 GCA_017561575.1 Candidatus Saccharimonadota bacterium | reverse complement strand
TGATTGCTATTCTTCATGTTATGTTTTTCACCCTCTCTGTTAAAACGCGTTTTATGATTATCAAAACTGAAGTTATGTTTTTTAAAACCAATATTATGTTTTTTACACCTAATTTTAATGCATAACCAATATAGTTCTAGTTATATCATATATTGTGGTTGTGATTTTGTCAACTGGGTTGAGGCGATGGTTGAATCAGGGGAGAAAATATGATAAAATATTACACGGAAGCGTGGCCGAGTGGTTGAAGGCGCACGACTCGAAATCGTGTAGGGTCGCAAGGCTCTCGGAGGTTCGAATCCCCTCGCTTCCGCCACATTCCTAACGAATATGCATTAAAAATAATACTAGTACTTCGGAGACAATTCGGAAAGTCTCCTCAGTACTAGTATTATTTTTATTCCTAACGACACCTTGTGCTATAATGAGGGGGATGACGGAGGAGAAGAGAATCGAGATTTACAAAGGCCTGACGGGGGAAGTGGTTTTTGATGTGGACGCAGAGGGGGAGACTATTTGGGCGACTCAGGCGCAGATAGCGCAGCTTTTTGGAGTGGACAGGACTGTAGTGGGGCGACATCTCCGAAACGTTTTTAATACAGGGGAGCTTGATGAAACTGTGGTGTGTGCAAAAAATGCACATACCACTAAGCATGGTGCCATGAGCGATAAAACACAAGTGCGTGAAGTAAAAATATACAATCTTGATGCGATTATTTCGGTGGGGTACCGGGTAAATTCAAAGAAAGCGACGCAATTTAGAATTTGGGCAACGACGGTGCTCAAGCGATATTTGAGTGACGGCGTGGCAGTAAATGAGCGGAGGCTCAAAGCGATTGCGGAAAAGAGGGAGCTTAAAAAGCTCCACGACGTAGAGGACGTGATGGCGCTGGTTAGGCGGCTCACGGCGCGAAACGAACTGGATGCTGGGGAAGCAAATGGAGTGCTTGAAGTGATTTCGCGGTATGCAGGGAGTTTCAAAACTCTGGAGGAGTATGACGACGGGCATATTGATTTGCATTTTATGAATAATAAGAGGAAGGGGAGGGAACTAACCATTGAGGTTTGTGACCGAGCAGTGGAGCAGTTAAGAGCTAGCGTAGGCGGGTCAGAATTATTTGGTAAGAAGCGGGGGAAGAGTTTTGATGGAAGCCTGGCGGCGATATTTCAGAGTTTTAACCAGAAAGAATTATATCCGAGTGTGCCGGAGAAGGCGGCGAATTTACTTTATTTTATTATCAAAGACCATCCGTTTTATGATGGGAACAAGCGGATCGGGTCGCTTTTGTTTATCTTGTTTTTAACAATGAACGATTGCCAACTAACAGATAAAGGCGAAACAAAGATTTCGGACCGAGCGCTGACGGCGATTGCGCTCTTAATCGCCGAGAGTGAACCGAAAGAAAAGGATTTGATTGTATCGCTAGTGTGCAAGTTATTAGAGTAGTTATGTTTTTATTTTTACGGGAAAGGTGGTAGAATTAGGGTATGGAAAAGCGAGAGAAGAAGCAAGTGAAAAACAAAAAAGGTGGTTTAAGGGCGCAATCGCAAAAAATTAAGGCGTCGCTTCTGAAATCTTATTACGGAAATCCGACTAAGGATATGAAGCTAGTTGCAATTACTGGGACAACAGGGAAGACCACGGTGGCGCATTATGTACACGAAATATTAAAAGCTACCGGTGAGCAGGTGGCGGTGTTTGCAAGTGATCAGCCTTATAAGCTTGGGACTTTGCATAAATTTCTCTCGGACGCCTGGAAAGCCGGAGCAAATGTCGTAGTAGTAACGGTGCCGGCGGAAACTTTGCGAGATAATGTGTTTTATGGGTTGCCGGTACATATTGCGGCGATGACGAATTTTGTGACTTCTTCACTTAAAGATATGACGGCGGAAGAATATTTGGATTCAGAAAAGACACTTTTTAATATGAAACCCGGGACGGTGATCTTGAACCGTGATGATATGAATTACAATGTTTTTGAGGGATTTAAGGGCGTAAAAGACACTTTGAGTTATGGACAGACAGGGAAGGATATAAAAATTTTAAATTCTAAATTATATGCTAAGGGTACTGAGGCAACACTATCAATGAAGTCCGAGATTGTATCAGTGGCAACTTTTGTGCCGGGAGAAACAGCGGTGTCTTATATGGCGTGCGCGGCAGCGATTGCTAGCGCGATGGGCGTGAGGTCAGATTTGGTTGTCGAGGGGATTGCGGAGTATATGCCGGAGTAATTATAGCTTCGCGGCAATTTCGTAAATTTTGTGAACAAACTCCATGATAGGGGTGGATTCTTCGGGTGCGACCACGGTAAGGTTGTTTGGGTAGCTAAATTTAAAATCCGAATTAAAGTTAAAGGAATCGTAATCTTTTGATACTTTGAGTTCGGAGAGAGTGTGGCTAAAGAAGCCGTCAAACTTTGCCGAGATCTCAGGGGAATATTCGAGAATTCTCACAACATCGTCACTGGTAATAGATTGTTCGGATGGCAAAGCTGGTGCTTCTGAAGAAACACAAGACATTACATCGCTATAGAAAGTAGTGTCCGGAATAGCATTAACATAGTTTGCGGTCTTTTGTGGGTCAAAAGTTACATTATAGAATGAGTCTTGCCCAGACTTTAGCACAATGAATGAGTTTTGATCATAAAGTTTGGAGAACTCATCGGAATATTTTTCAAAATTGTTCCTCTTGTCGGCAATACAGTTATACTCAGCGTTTGTGTCAAAGCTGACGACCGAACTAATACTGTCATACATTTCATCATTTTTGATATCCTCGAGAGAAATTTCAAACCAGCGGTCCTCAATATAATTCAACATTTCATCAATAAGGGAGAGGTACTTCTTGGTGTAAGTCGCGGCATATTTTGAATTGCCGAAGCTACTGGAGAGGTATGAAGATACGAGACTTTTGGCGTAGGTATCATAGGTATTTTTAATGCCGGATAGTTTAAGATAAAAGATACCATTTTCTAACATTGTCTCGCCAATGTTGGCAAGTGTAATTTCGTTATTATCGCCAAGACCAATGCGAACGGTAGTATTGGTGATGTGGTTAGAATTGGCAGAACTGGCGTCAAAATCTAATCCGATACTTTTAATACCAAATAAGCTAGCGCTGCTAAATGATAATTTGGCGGTACCGTCTATCTTTACGCTTTTTGCGGTAAAGAAATTATTTATAGCATCGCGAGCGATATTATCGGGCTGATTCTTGATAATGGCAAATGCCGCAAAGCCGCCACCACATAGTAATAATACAAAAATAATAATCGCGATAATCCACGGTGCTTTTTTGCTTTTTTTGGTGGTTTTCGGGGCCGGTGTTGACTTGGCGGCGTTTTTCTCTGGTTTGTTTTTTGTCGTTTTTTCTGGTGTTTTCTGGGTTTTTGCCGTGGGCTGGTCTTGGTTTGGTTTCGTTGTTTTATTATCCATATTCTGGTCCCGTTTATGTTATTTATATTATATTATATCAGAAAGTGATTGTTTGTTGGCGGTTATTTATTAAGAGAGCGAAGAATAGAGCGGGCAACTTTGATATCCTCAAATGGATGAGCGCCGTCTTTTCGGAGAATGGTTTTTTCGTGACCTTTGCCGAGAATTAAAACAAGGTCACCTTTTTTGGCAGTTTTCAAAGCGAGCTCGATGGCTTTTTTGCGATCTAATTCTTTAAACAAATCTTTGCCTAGAATTTTGCCTTCCTTGATAGCGCCATCTATAAAACCTTGAGAAATCACTTCGGGGTCTTCGTCACGAGAATCATCTTCGGTGATAATGACAATATCAGAATATTTAGCAAGAATGCGGCCACGGATGGGGCGCGTAGCAGGATCTCGACGGCCAGCACCGCCGTGGACAGAAATAATCCGACCTTTATGACTACCAACACTATCAAACACCTTTTCGAGAGCATCTGGCGTGTGAGCATAATCAATAATAACGGTGAAAGGTTGTCCCTCGTCAATAATATTCATGCGACCTTCAACGGCGGGCAAAGAAGCGATGCCTTGTTCGATTTGCGCTGGGGTTAGGCCGAGTTTTTGTCCAACCAAACTTGCAGCAAGGGAATTGTAAATATTAAATTCGCCAGGAATGTTGGTTTGGATATTTATATCACCACACGAGTATTTTACTCCAGATACAGTCATTTCGATATTTTTTGCCTGATAATCGCCAGATTTTATACCATACGTGATATATTTCTTCGCGAGGGTTTGATAATATTTAGTGGCAGGATCATCGGCATTTAGGATGCTAAACTTGGCTTTTTTAAAGAGTTTACCTTTGGCGTTACGATAATTCGTGAGTGTGCCATGATAATCTAGATGATCGTGAGTAAGATTGGTAAAGACGGCGATTTCAAAGGAAATACTAAGTGTGCGAAATTCAGCCAATGCGTGGGAAGTAGTCTCGAGGACGAGAAATTCGGCGCCTTGGTTTTTGATTTCGGCGATGCGCCTATTTAGAGTCATAGCATCAACGGTGGTCATATGACCGAGCTCCGGTTCAAGTTTATCAACACCCCAGGCAACTGTAGTCATAAGGCCTACTTTGTAACCAGCTGAGCGAAGCATTTGCCAAATCATGAAGCAGGTTGTAGTTTTGCCGTTGGTACCAGTTACACCAATAACATGAAGTTTTTTGGCTGGATGGTGATACTTAGTAGTGGCAAAAACAGCTTGCGCAAGATGGTATGGAAGTACCATTTGGTTGTAGAAAGGGAGTTTTTCAAGCTGTTTTTTCATATTTACCTATAATGTTTAAGTGAATCAATTGGGTTTTTGGAGGCAGCTTTGATAGCTGGGTAGATACCAAAGATAACCCCAACACCGATAGTGGTCGCAAAGACAATGAGCAAAATTTGCCAGCTGATATAGGGCGCAAATGGAGTAATCGATGAGGCAAAAAAGGCTAAAATATAACCTAGGATTATTCCCATGATACCGCCTAAAATTGACATGATTAGCGACTCAAACATAAACTGCATGAGAATATTGCGAGACGAAGCGCCAACTGCCTTCCTGATGCCAATTTCGTGAGTACGCTCCGCAACGGATACGAGCATAATATTCATGACACCAATACCTCCTACTACTAGAGATACGCTGGCTACGATTGCCAACATGCCAGATATAATATTTAGTAACGAGCTGGCTGGGTGCGCGATGGCGTCACCATAAGAGACGGTGAAATTGGTGTCACCAGAATGTTGTTCTAAGAGAAGTTTTTGAATAGCTTCTGCTGTGCTAGCGAGTTCACTTGTATTTGCAACTTTGGCATTGATTTGTTGAACCTGCAAGGAACCAATCAAATCATTTAGTACATTTACATCCATGATGAGAATATTATTATAATCAATATTATTGAAGTTTATGGAATCTGTGACTTCTTCTAATACTCCAACCACAATAAAACGCTGACCGTGAAAATTAAGTGTACGTCCGACAGGGTTAGATGTATTAAATAGATATAGTGACAACATATGACCAATCACAACTGACGTTTCTTTGTTTTTTTCACTAAGGGCTGTACCATAACGAAAAGCGAGTGGTTCCATGGTGAAAAAATCCGTAGTGGTGCCAAGGATTGTGGCAGAGGCAACAGTGTTATCCTCATTAGTGATAGTGTTAACAGATAGAGCGATTGGTGCCGCGACAGTGACTTGCTCAATTTCGCTAATGCTTTTAGTGTCTTCAACTTTTAGTGTGCTGCGCTCAAATGAATTAGAAGATGTTAGCTCTTCAATCACAGATGTGATTCCATCTTTGGTGGAGCTAGGGCGGACCACGATTAAATCTGAGCCGATACTCTCAAGCTCACTCGAGATTAATTTTGAAATACTTCCAGTGAGGCTGAGAATCAGAATTATACTAGCGATGCCTATAGCAATTCCTAGACAGGTTAGGAAAGAGCGGGTACGGTTTTCTTTGATGGAAGTCCGAGCAAGCTTTAGGTGTGTACGAAATAACATAGCCATTAGCGTTTCCTCCGTTTAGAGCGTTTTTTCTTTTTGACACTGATGGGCTGAGGGAGGTTTTTATCGTCTACGGTTTTAATATCGGTATCAATTTGTCCATCCAGCATATTGATAACACGGGTGGCATAGGTAGTAAGAGATGGGTTATGTGTGACCATAACAATAGTATTACCTTCTTCGTGAATTTTTTTCAATTCATCCATAACGATATATGATGTACGAGAATCAAGATTACCAGTAGGTTCATCAGCAAGAATAATTTCAGGATTAGAAACAATAGCGCGAGCGATGGCGGCACGTTGTTGCTGACCACCAGAAAGTTGCCATGGATAATAGTATTCTTTTTCCCCTAAATGAAATCGTTTTAAAGCTTCGGAAGCATTTTTTAACCTAACAGTACGGGGCTGGCCGATATAAACCAGTGGGAGTGCGACATTTTCAAGAATTGGAAGATCGTCTATAAGGTTATAGTTTTGGAAGATAAAGCCGATTTTTTTGGCACGGATGCGAGCTTGGCGGGTGGAAGAGATATTGGCGATATTTCTATCATTTAAGATATATTCACCAGATGTTGCACGATCTAATAAGCCAATAATATTAAGCAGGGTGGTTTTACCACAACCAGATGGGCCCATAATCATGATAAATTCACCACGTTTAATAGTCAGATCAAAATCTTTGAGAGCAAATGATTCGGCGTCGCCATAACCATAACGTTTTGTAAGCCCGGTGATTTTTATTATCTCTTCATTCATATTTATATACCTGGCGGAAAGGACAGGATTTGAACCTGCGAAAGAGTTGCCCCTTTACACGCTTTCCAAGCGTGCGCCTTAAACCGCTCGGCCACCTTTCCGTCTTGCTATTATATTAGCATATTTTAGGTTTTAATTGAAGAGGTTTGTTTTTATTTTACGGCGCAAGAAGACAAGTAGGGAAGCTATGCCAAAAACTAATAAAATAAAGGCAGCAAAAACGAGTGGGAGAAGAAAATATTTACCACCAAAGGTAAGACCATAGAAATCTGGCCAGGTTTTAAAAATAACCACATTTAGAAAATAGGGAATTGCATAGAAGAGAACTGGTAGTGTGGCGAGAAGGCGAGATTTTAGGTTAATCGTACGGTTGCCGGTTAAAAATATAAAAGCAGTGGCGGCAAGAACAGGGTTTAGGAAATGTAAGAAAAACATGGTTTCAACAATCATATCAAAGTAGTTTTTGCCGTTTATGGCACGCATTGGGGCTAAAAAGAGGATTACTGTAAAAAAGGTGACAAGCCCAGCACTGGTGGCGGCTAGATACCAATTCAATTGTGTATTAGTTGGAAATTTTTCCTTTTTGATAACGCTTAAGATTGCTAAAACGAGGGCAACAATTCCTAAGAAAATATTACTTAAGATTGTGAAGGTTGCGATATGCTGCCAATAAGGAATATCACCACCATCAAGACGGGTAGAGCGAGAGCCGACCAATAATGTAATCGGCACAGCTATAGCAGTAGTAACAAAAATGAATAAATTTATTATTGTAAATAAATATTTTTTGAATTCTAGCTTGCCCATATTACAATGATAACACAATTAGGTTTTCAATATGTGGAGTATGGGGGAAGAAGTTAAAAGTTTTGATTTTGTCGATATGATATTTTTCTAACAGAAGTTTGGTGTCACGTGCTTGGGTGGCGGGGTTACAAGAAAGATAGATTATTTTTTGGGGAGTGATTTCAAGGAGTTTAGAGATTAGTTTTTTGTCGCAGCCAGAACGAGGGGGGTCAAGAATAACGGTTTGAGACGGTTTAATGTGTTGCAATACATTCTCAGATTTAGCTAAGATGGCTGTGATATTACTTAACAACCCTTTTTCCAACCCGCTTCGCTCGCTCCCGTCGTTACGGGGCTCGCTCGCTAGTTTGCTCCCGTTGTCGCAAATGGTTGGAAAAAGGGTTGTTTTCGTAATATCTTGGGGTCCCTCAATGGTAATATTTTTTGCCATCTCATTAAATGCATATTTGTCACATTCTACCAAGGTGAGGTGTTTATCGCGGGCGACTGAGAGGCCAATGGTGCCGACACCCGCATAGAGATCTAAAACTTCGTCGGTATTGATATGCTTTTTAATTTCACTAAGAGCCATCTCGTAGACCGGGAGGTTGATTTGGAAGAAACCGTTCGGAGAATAAGAATAATTGTGTCCCAGTATAGAATCATTTAGATTATTAAAGTGGGGGTGAGGCTTTTTGTTTTCAAAAAGTCCGCCAGAAACTATGCCTTCTTGGTTACAACGCAAGAGAAGAGATTGGTATTTGCGCGCCTCTTCATGACGGCTATTTAAGTCATCAATAATAGTGGTGGCTGCTTGAAATATTTCAGGACGTTCAATACTGGATTTGGTGATGGGGATTTTTTGATGACTACCACGTCCATGAAAAGCAAGGCGGATTTTTTGCTGCTCATTGTCCCAATAGAGAGCATATTCCATTTTGTTACGGTAATAATAATCTTTATTATCGGTAATTATTTCTGGCGTATCAATATTTATTTGGTGTTCACGGAAGATTTCTACCACAAGTTCTTGTTTTAGTTCTAACTCGTAATTATAATCCATAATTTGCCAAGGTGAGGTAGAGAGAAAACATTCATCTTTGGACGCAACACGATGTTTTGATGGGTTCTCTACATTAAGCGCGATAGCTTCTAAAAAAGATGATTTAGTTTTGGTAATTTTATAATCAGTAACCAATTCACCAGGAAGAGCGTTCCAGAAAAAAACTTTCTTGCCACTATCTTCAGTACCAAGAGCTTGCCCACCTGGGATGATTTTATCAATCTTTATCACTATATATATTATAACATATTTATTTAATATCTTCCACACTGGTAATAATAACTTGGTGATTTTTAAAATTATTAACTAGGAATTTACGGCGAGTATTATCTAGCTCTGAAAATACATCATCTAGGAGGATGATTGGTTTTTCACCGAGTTTTGATTCAATAATTTTTGCTTCAACAAATTTAAGAGCTAGTATAATTGAGCGTGTTTCACCACGCGAGGCAGAACCGTCGGCTTTTTTTTGGTTAAAGAGAAACTCAAAATCATCTCGGTGAACTCCAAAAGAAGTATGACCTAGGTAGGAATCTTTTGTGAGATTTTGTTCTAGGAGTTTTAGATATTTTGACTCAGAGATATCACTTAGCTCGGTTTTATATTGAAGTGAAACAAGGTCACTATTTTCAGCGATAGAGTAATATGTGGTGTTTAAATCCTGATTAATAAGAGTGGTAAAGTTTTGACGATAGTGATTTATAGCTGTACCGTATTTTGCTAAAAGTAAATTCCATGAAAACATTGAAGATTCAGTTGGTAGGTCTGTTTTTAATAATTCATTACGTTGCTTTAAAGCTTTCTCATATTTTAATAAACTACTACTATAATCTTCATTTAATTCTGAAAAAATACGATCAAAATAATCACGATGTCGTGAAGGGGAACCACTAAGAAGGTTTAAGTCGGAAGGTTGAAAAAGTATAACTGGGTATTTTGCTTTTTTAGGAAGGCGGCGGGATTTTTTATCATAACAGATAAAGGTTTTATTCTCCCTATCAAATGTAGCAATCCTAACTTCACCATTATTATAACTTAACTCAATACGATAAAACATTGCGTCACGATTAATGATATCTGGATCGGTGGCACGAAAACTTTTGCCACGGGTTAAGATATAAATAGCTTCTAAAATGGAAGTTTTACCCCAGCCATTACTTCCAAGAATCAAAGTAGTGTCTGGATTTAAATCTAGATGATATTTTTTATGATTCCGAAAATTAGTAAGGGTGATTGATTTAATTATCATTGGTTTAATGGCATTATAATATGGGTGTAATCTTGATTCTTTTTATTGCGCAGAATAACTGGTGTGATTTTAGCTGAAAACTCAAAGATGATATCTTTTTCATCTAGAACATTAAGGGCATCTAGAAGGAAACGCGAATTTAGGTTTACTTTTCCTTCTTCTTCCACTATGGTTTCAATAGATGAATCATTTTCACCTAGTTCAGAGGCGATAGATTTAACTGAAAATATATCTGGTTTTTTGGATTCGCAAACAATAGAACCAGAAACACTGCGAGCAAATAAGGCAGCGAGTTTAGTGACGCGAATTAGCTCTTCGCGACTTAAACTTAGTTTTATATTGTTGTCTTTTGGAATTAATCGGCGGTAGTCTGGGAAGCTAGCATCTATGAGTTTTGAGATAATCTCAACCTCGCCGAGTCGGAAACGGACTAAATCATCATTGAAGGCGATTTCTACTTCTTCCATATCTTCATTAATAGCACGAAGGACTTCTTGGAGGGAAGAGGTTGGAACAATGACATTAATTTCGCTTTTAACGTTTTTGATTAGTTTTTTCTCCGCTAGGCGATAGCCGTCTGTAGCGGCGATACAAAGTGTTTCTTCGGCCATATTAAAATATACACCGGTAAGGGCGGGGCGAGTTAAGTCGTTTGAGCTCGCAATTATAACACTCGAGATGCCGTTTTTAAATTCGTCTACGCCTATCTTAAAAACAACTGCTTTTTTTTCGTTGATTTCTGGAAGTTCTGGAAAATCGTCTGCTGGGGAACCGTTAATTGTGGAGGTATATTTACCGGCTGAAATGGTCACTTTGTTATCTTTAGAGGTAATTTTTATTTTTTCACTTTTTGGTAAGTTTCCAACAAATTCCGCAAGAAGTTTTGCTGGTACAGTGATAACACCATCTTTACTTTCCGAAACTGGTAAAAAGTCTATTATAGCCATATCTAGATTAGTGGTAACCAAGGATACTTTTTTATTGTCAACTCTTATTAAGACGTTATTCAAAACTGGTAAAGTAACACGACCGACAGCTATGCGACTTATGTTATTTAGAGCTTTACTCAACTTACTTTGTGTAACTTCTATTTCCATTTTTTAAATCCTTTCTTTAAATATATTAGTAGTTGTTATAGTAGGGGCTGTGAAAAAGTGGAAAAGATTGGGTGGAGACAGGGGAGGATGGTTGGTGGGAAAGTTTGTGAAAAATATTGAAAAAGTGTGTGGGAAACGTGTGATTTGCACAGACTTTTGATTTTGATTTATTTTTTCGCAAAGTTTTACATTAATAATTCGCAATGATTTAAACGGGGATTTACACAAGATTTGCACAAAATGAACAAATTTTTTAACCATAGATTTGCTCCTTTATTTCTTCGATTTGATCGCGGAGGGTGAAGTTTAGTTTGAGGTCTGATTCGATTTTTTTAATACCATGCATTACTGTAGTATGATCTTTAACACCAACTTCGGAGGCGATTTTTGTGGTACTCATGGATAATTCTTTAGATAAGATAAACATTGCAATTTGGCGGGCGGTTTTAATATTACTAACGCGTGATTTTCCGCACATTTCTTTGGTTGAAAGATTATAGTATTTGGCGACTTTTTCAATGATTTGTTTACTTGATACTGGGCGGAGTTTGTTGGATTTAATAATACTAGTAGAGCCATTTTGAATAAGTTCCCATGGGGTGAGGCCACGTACCTCAGACATTAAGAGGATAGTGGAGAATTCACCTTCGAGGTCGCGAATGTTTGTATTGACGTTTTCGGCAATATATTCAATAGCTTCTTGCTCTATGTCAGCACCCATAAGTTCCGCTTTGGCTCTTAAGATTGCACATTTATCTTCAAACTTAGGAAGCTGGAGATCAAAAGCACCTGCCCATGTGAGGCGGGAAGCGAGACGTTCATCAACCGACTTAATCTGGGAGGGGAGACGATCTGAGGTGACGATGATTTGTTTGTTTAATTGGTATAAATCATTAAAGATGTTGAAAAATTCCTCTTGGGATTTTTCCTTACCGACGATAAATTGAAAATCATCAATAATGAGACAATCTAGTTTTTCAAACTTGCGGTTAAATTCTTTACCTTTACCACTTTGAATTGCATCAATAAAATCCGAGTAAAAGTGTGAGATTGGGGTATAGAGGATTTTGTAGTCTGGATTTTTGCGTAACAACTCATTACCGATAGCTTGAACGAGATGAGTCTTACCAAGACCTGGTCCACCATAAAGAAAGAAAGGGTTATATCGTGTGCCAGGAGCATCAATGATGCTTTTAGCGGCAGAAACTGCAAGATCATTATTACTACCAATAACAAAGTTGTCTAAGGTGTATTTATTATTTAATCCATTGCTGGTTGTTTTTGTTTCGAAGGACTTTTTAATTGGTTTGATATGGTTTTTTATGGAATCTTCTGGAATTACTTCGCGTGGACGAACTTTGGATTTTGTCTTTGTGTTAACTTCATAGTCTATTGTGTTAACATTAATACCGTTTTTAATAAGAGCGTCTTTAATGATATCGTTAAATTTGGAGCGAAGTTGTTTGATGTAAAACGAGTTTTTGACGCCGATAATAATATTACCATTATCTGTGGAGAGAAGGGATGTATCTTGAAACCAGGTAGAAAAATTGGCCGGCGAAATTTTTTGTTCGATTTCAGCTAAGGCGTTCTCCCAAACGTTGTACATCTTTTGACCTCCTTCTTAATGATAAGTATAGCATAGGTGGTTGGAGTTTTCCACAGGTTTTTGGGTTAAAATTATATGTTGTAATATGTTTTTAAAAAAAACAGGGGTGGTTTTTTCCACATTTAAGGCTTTTTCCCCAAAAAGGGTGTGGAAAACTTCTTGAAAAATGTGGAAAAATGATGTATACTATATAAAGAATTTGAAAATTATAAAAGTTTAAGGAATAATATGCCAAAGAGAACATATCAGCCACATAAGCGTCAACGTAAGGTTGAGCATGGTTTTATGAAAAGAAATGCTACTTCTAACGGGCGCAAAGTTTTGGCGAGACGTCGCATTAAAGGACGCGCACGACTTACTGCTTAAGTCTTATAAATAAATAATATGTTAAACAAGAGATATCGGTTCCATTCACGGGGTGGGGTGAGATATGTATATAAACACGGGAAAACCGTGAGAACTTCGAAGATGTCTCTTGTTTTTGTACCAAATGAACGTGGTTTTACACGAGTTGCTGTGGTAGTATCAAAAAAAGTAAATAAGACTGCGGTGGGGCGCAATAGGATTCGGAGGCGAGTTTATGAAGTTATACGAAAAAACTTTGACCTTCTCCCCAAAAAAACTGATTATATATTTGTAATATTTTCACCCGATGTTTTAAATATGCCTCAAAATGAACTGGAAAAATCTTTAGGAGGGCTAGTCGAAGAGGCGAGGGTGTGTTATAATGGACAATAATGAATAAGAGTGTGAAGAAATATATAATATGGGGGTTAATATTAGCTTTTATTGTGGGGTCAATACTGGTTGGAGGTCCATTTAATTTAATTGATATTATTATTGTGCGTCCGATTGTAAACATCCAGTTTATGATCTTTAACTTGGTGCATGATTTTGGTCTAGCGATTATTATATTTGCGATACTCGTGAAGCTTTGTATGCTCCCGCTTACTAAAAAACAATTAATGCAGACTAGATTGATGCGAAAGATTCAGCCAGAGCTTGTTGAAATTCGTAAAAACTGCAATGGTAATAAACAGCTTGAATCGTTGCAGACAATGGATCTTTATAAGAGATATAACATAAAGCCTTTTGCTTCGATTGCAACTCTTTTGATACAACTTCCGATTTTTATCGCAGTTTTTTCGGCGATACGGGTGATTGCTACGCCGCTTCCGGTAGATAATTTGACGAATCGAGCATATGAAATTGTGGCATATGAGGGGTCGGAGATTCGCAAATTAGAAGATGAGCAGATAAAATATTTAGAGATAAAATTTGGAGAAAATTCTACCAACGAGGAGAAAGAGGCGGCAGAATATGATTTTCATCCGTCGCTCTTTGGTGTGATTGACCTTACTGCTAAGGCTAGTGATGTAGTAAATCCGGCGAGGTTTTCGTGGTCAGCAGTGTTTATGCTTGTGATAGCGATTGCGGCAAGTGCTGCACAATATTTTGTGACGAAACAACAAATGCCATCTGGTAAGTCAGAAAAAAGCAAGAAATTCCGCGACTTACTGCGCGAAGCAAAAGAAGGAAAGGAAATTGATAACTCCGATATTTCTGGTATGACGACTGGCCAAATGGGTAAAATGATGCCGATTATGATGTTTGTAATAATGATTAATTTACATGGGGCTCTAGCATTCTATTATTTCTTATCAAATATGTTGACTATTCTCCAGCAAAAAGTGATTTTTGCGAAGATGCGAGATAAGATGGATGATAACACAGATAAAGCTATGTTGGATGAATTAAAAAAGACCGAGGGTGGTCGCAAAATGAGGGGGAAAATTAGGGAAGCTGAAGTGGTGGAAAACAAAAAAACAGGAACAAAAATCACAAGAATCCGAGCGTCAGATATTAAAAAGAAAAGGAGATAAAATATGAATAAAGACGAATCAATAAGATTTGCCGCGAAATATCTGGAGGATCTACTTAGTTTCTTTGGCATAAATGTTGCGGTGTATTCGACAATTGAGGATGATGTTATACAGTTGTCTGTACCATCTACTTCGCTAAACTCGTTGCTGATTGGTCACAATGCGGATAATTTGCGAGCTTTGCAGCATATCGTGTCGATGGCACTCGTTGGACGTGAGGCGGAGGTTACTAGGGTAAGTGTGGATGTAGCAAATTACAAAAGACAAAGAGCGGATAGAATTGCGGAAAAGGCAGAGGGTTGGATTCGAAAAGTGCGTGAGACTGGGCAAGCGATGGAGTTAAACCTTAATGCGGCAGATCGTCGTGTAGTGCATAAGTTAGCACAAGATTATTCGGATATTGAAACACATTCAGAAGGTGAAGGCCGAGAGAGAAAATTGATAATTAGCAAGATTTAGTTAAAAAATCTTAAAAATTACCTAATTGAATTTAGGTAATTTTTTATTAATGAATTATTCTTTGCCTTCTTCGTCTGTTTTTTCAACAGGATTGATTATTATGATGAAATCATAATTGCGGGGAATTGATTCTGGAAGCGTGTCGACTGAGTTATCTTGTACGCCATAAGTAACTTCAAGATTGGCTTTTGAGCCAGTTTTGCTAGTGGAAAGGATATAAAGTGAAGTTCCTTCAGGATATTCGCCTTCTGGCGCATCGCCGACATCAACAAACTTAAAGCCTTCTTTTTCAAGTTTCTCTTTTTCGGTAGATGCAAGACCGGGAGTTTCTGTGGCATTAAGTACTAGAATGGTTGGATTTTCATAATCTCTTGGATCATTAGATGTGTTAGTGGCAACGTATTGTTGAATAGCGCCATAATTACCAACTCCAGCGGACGGCAGAACGTAAGAAATACCATTAATCATGCCGGTAGTCATATAACGAATTCCGTTTGCTGGGTCGTAGAGTGTAAGTTGGCGCATGCTTTCTAGGTCAAACTCACTAGTAAGGTGGGCCATAGTCTTTATCTCATTAATAGAAAAATTGGTACGGAGGTTATCGCCAAGTGCTGAAGCAAGGCCGACTAAATCGGGGATCGAGAAATGTTTTTCAAAGATTCGGTTTTTGATACCGATAAGTATTTTTTGCTGTGAGGTGCCGCGGGTGAAGTCTCCGCCAGAAGTACCGTGACGAGCACGTGCGAGACCGAGGGCCTGTTCGCCATTAATAGTATATTCTTTGCCCGCTTCAAAAACTGCGCCTGTCCAATAATAATCCTTGATGTCTTCATCGAGGGTGATTGTAATACCATCTAATATATCAACGATTTGAATGAGAGAACCCCAGTTTAAATGTGCGAAATATTGAAACTCTACACCAAGGATTGAGCCAACTTCTGTCATTAAGGCATTTGCTGCTGCTGCTTCTTTTTCGGTTGAGGCGTTGCCACCACCGCCATTGCACCAATAAACTTCATTAATTTTACCGGTGGAGGTACATGTTGGAGATGCTTTTAGATCGCGTGGTAAAGAAAGCATGGCAATATCGCCAGTATCCTGGTTTAAGCTAATCATCATTATAGAATCGGTGAGTTGAGCGCCAGCGTGGGTGCCGTTTCCTTCGTCACCTTCCATATTGTAGCCACTGGTGCCAAACGCCAAAATATTTGTGCGACCTTTACTATCGGTTTTTAATGGTTCATAAGTGTCATTTGTAAAAGTGAGGAGATCTAGTATGTTACCTTGACCGCCCGTAATCTTTGCGATGATGTCATTGCCCCATAATACAGCCCAAGTAATAAAACCTATTACGGCTAAAACAATTATTAGTATAATACTTGTGATGATTTTACGTACTTTTGAAATATGCTTTTTTCCTTCTTTTTCGGGCTTTTCTTTGCGGTTCTTTTTCTTTTTTTCTTTTTTGGAAGTTTTTTTATCTGGTTCTTCGGACGTTTCATCATCGAAATCAAAAGCTTGAAGTGGGGCAAGAAAATCTTCGGCAGCTGATTTTTCTTGACGAGTGACTACTGACTCGTCATTTTCTTTGACTTTGGTTGGTGCGACATCTTCGGTTTCTTCGACGGATATTTCGAGAGAGTTTTCAAGGATTGCTGCTTCCAAGGGATCTTCGTCGCTAGTGTGTTCAACTGGCTTGATTGGTTTAGTTGGCTTTACTGCCTTAACGGGTTTGGTTGGTTTCTCTGTTTTTTCTTTGACGCTTGTAGCTTTTGCTTTTTTGGTTGGCAAAAAGTCAGTCGAAGAAGTTTTGGCACTCCGAGTAACGAGCCCATCGATTGATTTATTTGGTTTCATTATTTATAATTATATCATAATGGCGATTAAATTGACGAAAAAACAATTAGCGGTTTTAAATTATATTCAGGATTTTACAGAGGAAAAAGGTATATCGCCTTCTTATAGGGAAATACAGGCTGGACTTGAGCTTGCAAGTGTATCGGCGGTAGCTGAACATATCGATAATCTGGTTGCAAAAGGCGTACTTAAGAAGGTGCCTGGTGCCGCAAGGACTCTTGAGATACTTGATTATAAACACGAAGAAACTATCGAACTAATTAAAACAAAAATGTTAACTTGCACCGAAGAAGAGAAAGTAATTTTGGAAAAAGCAATGGAGATTTTGAATTTATGAGTAAAAGACGACGAAATAAAAGAAATTTTTATTGGCTGGTGTTTTTGATACTTCTTTTAATAGCTGGCGTGATTGGTTATAAAGTTTGGGAAGGATACTTTAAAACTGATGGATCATCACCTGAAGAGATGTCGAGCGTGAAGGAAAAGGAAGAAAAAAAGAATGACGATGAGGCGGTTAATACGGGAACAGATGATAATGTCGAGGAAGAACCTTTAGAAAAAAAGGTTGAACAGTATGATGGAAATAACCCAAATGCTAATAATGAACTTACCGGTGTGATAACATTTGCGGGAGTAAGTGGGGATTATTTAATTGTGAGGGTAAATATTGATCAATTTTTGATGGATGGTAGTTGTGAGCTTAAGCTTATCCGTGAAGGTAGTAATATATATAGCGATACGGTAGAAATAATTGATTCTGCCTCAACGGCGACCTGTAAGGGTTTTAATGTGCCAATTAATAATCTTGGCAAGGGAAAAATAAACATAAATATTTTGCTGACAGCAGAAGGAAAAACTGGTATAATAAAGGGTGAGGTAACTCTGTGACACAAAGACGAGACAAACGAAAATGGTATTTACTTGGTGCAATATTTGTAGCGGTGTTTTTGTTTACTTTTTTGAAGCAGGAATCTGATGAAAATCGGATGCAAGTTGAGGCGGCGAGTTTAAAGAATTTTGATCCTGGTTATATTATTTCGGATTACCAAATGAGTAACTCTCAATCTATGACCGAGAATGAAATCCAAAGTTTTTTGACTTCAAAAAACAATTGTAATAATACAGATGAAGCGCTTTATAATAGATTGACGGCTGCACACCCGAGTATTAAATGGCATTTTAAGGACGGACATTTTGTTTGCATGTCGGAAGAGCTGTTTGGTGACGGTGAGGTGATTGGGGAGGGTGAAACTGCGGCGCATATTATTTGGCAGGCGGCACAAGATTATAAAATTAATCCACAGGCGCTTTTGGTACTTCTTCAAAAAGAGAGCAGTCTGGTAACTGATAAGATTCCGAATAATAGTGATTACAGGAAAGCTACGGGTTATGGTTGTCCGGATAATGCGCCATGTTCGGAGAAGTATTATGGTTTTAAGAACCAAGTGCGAAAAGCTGCGGCGCTTTTTAGTGAAGTGCTTGATGGTGGATGGACAAACTATCCGCTTGGGAATAACTATATTCAATATAATCCGTCTCCGAGTTGTGGTGGATCGGTGGTAAATGTGAAGAATTTGGCAACGTCAGCACTTTATCGTTATACGCCTTATCAGCCTAACGCGGCGGCAATTGCGGCAGGATATGGCACGGCGGAATGTGGGGCATATGGAAATAGAAATTTTTATTTATTCTTTGAAGATTGGTTTGGTGAAATATTGAAGGAGGCACCGGTTGTAGAGGAAAAAGTAGAACCTAAAGGTGAGACAACTGATAGTCCGGATGAGGAAGCGGTGCAACTAAAACCAAAAGAAAAGGCTAAAATTGCGATTGATGAGAGAGCAAAAACAGCAACTGTGCTTGGTAAGGCAAAAAAACAGGAAATTAAATGGTTAAAGGGTGATGGCTATTATCAAGAATTTGAGCACGGATACATTTTTTGGACTGAGCGGGCTGGTGCGTGGGATTTGTCTGGTGGAATACTCACGGCATGGAAGGCTACGGGTGGTATAAATGGTGAATTTGGTTATCCAACTAGTGGCGAAATGAAGCATAAAAACGGATTAGTCTATCAGACGTTTGAAAACGGGAGTATTTATTGGGATATTAAAACTGGGGCTTGGCCAATTAGAAGTTTTGCTGAGGAAAAATGGTTGGAACTTGGTGGAGTGAATAGTAAACTAGGAAAATTCTTGACGTATGGAAATTGTGGCTTAGTAAATAATGGGTGTTATCAAGCTTTTGAAACTGGATATGTTTATTGGACAAAAAAGACTGGCGCATTTGATGTATCGGGTGGTATTTTCCAGGCCTACTTTAAGACAGGTTCAGAGTGGGGTGAATATGGCTATCCAACCAGTAGTGAAAAGAAACATAAAAATGGGCTAGTCTATCAGACGTTTGAAAACGGGAGTATTTATTGGGATATTAAAACTGGGGCTTGGCCAATTAGAAGTTTTGCTGAGGAAAAATGGTTGGAACTTGGTGGAGTGAATAGTAAACTAGGGAGAATGATAACAAATGGCGCTTGTGGACTTGCTAAGGATGGATGCTACCAGGCATTTCAAACTGGTAATATTTATTGGACAAAGAAGACTGGCGCATTTGATGTATCGGGTGGTATTTTCCAGGCCTACTTTAAAGAAAACTCAGAATGGGGTACGCTTGGCTATCCAACGAGTAGTGAACTCATTAGTAAAGATAATAAAGTATATCAGACATTTGAGGGCGGCACAATTAATTGGGACGCAAAAACTGGTGCTAGTGTAAAGAAGAAGTAAATATCACAGCGAAGAACATATGATATAATATATACATGAAGAAAGTATTATCTGTTTTTGGTACGCGTCCAGAGGCCATAAAGATGGCTCCAGTGGTAAAGGAATTAGAATCGCGTGAGGGAATTGAATCTATCGTTTTGGTGACTGCACAGCATCGTGGAATGCTTGACCAGGTTCTTGAAGTGTTTAAAATTAAACCGGATTATGATTTAAATATCATGAAACCAGATCAAACGTTGGCTTACATTACGTCTGCGGTATTAATAGGAATTGAAGATGTTATTATTAAGGAGCGACCAGATATAGTTTTAGTGCATGGTGACACAACAACTGCAATGGCGGCAGCGCTCGCGGCGTTTTATCAGCAGGTACCGGTTGGCCACGTTGAGGCGGGACTTAGGACTTACAATAAATATTCGCCGTATCCAGAAGAAATGAATCGCCAAATAATTGATAGAATTGCAGATTATTTGTTTGCTCCGACTGAGACAAGTAAGAAAAACCTTGAAAGTAGTTTAAATCTAGGACAAAAGATTTTTGTTACAGGTAATACTGCCATTGATGCATTAAAAACTACGGTTTCTGATGATTATAAGAATGAGATACTAGATTGGGCCAGTGATAGTAAACTAATTTTGGTTACGGCACATCGTCGTGAAAATTTAGGCGAGCCAATGCGACAAATATTTAAAGCAATCCAAAAGCTGACTGAAGATTTTTCGGATGTAAAAGTAGTCTATCCAGTGCACCTTAATCCAAAAGTGCAAGAAGTGGCTAAGGAAATACTTGGAGATAACGATAAGATCAGATTGATTGAGCCACTTGATGTGCTAGATTTTCATAATTTTATGGAAAGAGCGTATTTTATTATGTCTGACAGCGGCGGCGTTCAAGAGGAGGCTCCATCGCTTGGCAAGCCCGTGCTGGTACTTCGTGATACGACTGAGCGACCAGAGGGTATAGAAGCAGGAACCTTAAAACTAGTTGGGACAAAACATGAGGATGTTTATAATGAGGCAAAGAAATTATTGACTGATGAGGCGGAATATAAGGCAATGTCTCAGGCAAAAAATCCTTATGGCGATGGTTTTGCAAGTAAATATATAGTTGATGCTTTGATGGAGAATAAGAAATGAATAAAGAAGATGAGTTAAAAGAGAGAATCAAAAAACTCGAACGCGAAAACGACATTTTAAGAAGAGATAATAAGTATCTAAAAAAACTAGTTAATTCTAAAAGATTTAAGTTTGCAGAAAAAATCGCAACTGGATATAATGGTGTTTTTCCAAAGAATACAAAACGTCGTAATGCGATGGAAAAGGTTGGGGCTGCTGGAAAGAAGGTGGTTGACAAAAGACGTCTAAGGCGAGAGAAAAAGATTGCTCAGAAAATAGTCAAGTTAGTAGAAGGTTATAAAAAAATAATTGTTTTGAATAGTGTGCCTTTTGATTTGAAGTTAAAACAAAGGCCGCACCATCTTGCGGAGGAGTTTAGTAAACTTGGGTATTTTGTGATTTATCTGGAATATGATAATGTGATTGAAAGTTTTCGTGTTATAAAGAAGAATTTAATCACAGTAAATACCGAGAGGTTTTTAGATGATTTGCCAAAAGTTTGTGAGGAATGTTATTTTCTATCGCCAAACAATATGCCCACAAAGTATGGTGTTCTGAAAAAAGAGAAAGATTTAGGTTATAAAATTATTTATGATTACTTGGATGAGTTTCATGAAGACATCTCTGGCGATCTTAGTATTCAGATGGAAGTGTGGGATAAATTGAAGGAGCTTGAACCTGTGCTTTGTCTTGCGACTGCGGAGAGACTTTATGGCGAACTGAAAAAACATTTGGGGAATAAACAAATAATAGTGATGGCAAGAAATGCGGTGAATGCCGATCATTTTGATTTTGAAAAGAATAAATATCCGAATGTGCCGATGGACCTTAAAAGTGTAGTGCAAAAGAAGAAACCTATTATTGGTTTTTATGGAGCTTTGGCGCCATGGATTGATTTTAATATGTTAAACAAATTGGCTGACAGGCGTAAAGAGTGGGAGTTTGTTTATTTAGGTGTAGATTATAATGGTGCGGCGATAGATTTGGAAGTTAAAGACAATGTGCACAATCTTGGAGCAAAAAACTATGAGAATTTACCAAAGTATGCGAAATATTTTAATGCCGCGATGATTCCATTTAAGAAAGGTGAAATTGCGAAAGCCACATCGCCGGTGAAATTGTTTGAGTATATGGCGGCAGGATTACCAACGGTTTGTACGAGGGATTTGCAGGAGTGCAAAGGTTACAAATTTGTTTATATGGCGAAGGATGATGCGGAATTTGAAAGTGATTTAGTCAGGGCGATAGAAGATTACAAGGAGAATAAAAACCGCAAGGTGTTACTTTCACAAGCAAAAGACAATACTTGGGCTAGAAGAGTTGAAGTAATTGATGAACAATTAAACCAAATTAGGAAGGAGAAAAAATGAAAATACTTTTGACTGGCGGAACTGGTTATATTGGTTCTCATACGGCGATTGAATTGATTAAGCGCGGATATGAAGTAGAAATAATGGATAATCTTTTTAATAGCAAGATTACCGTGCTCGATGAAATTGAAAAAATAACCGGAGTAAAACCAAAATTTTATAAGGTGGATCTATTGGATAAAGAGGGCTTAAACAAGTTGTTTTCTGAGGGAAATTATGACATCGTGATTCATTTTGCTGGGCTAAAAGCGGTAGGGGAGTCAGTGGAAAAACCACTCAAATATTATGAAAATAATGTGGGAGGAACAATTAATTTGCTTGAAGTGATGAGCAAATATAATGTAAAGAAGATTGTTTTTTCTTCGTCGGCAACTGTGTACGGTGAACAAGCGAAAACTGAAATGACGGAAGAAATGCAGACGGGTGTTGGTATCACGAATCCTTATGGTGAGACAAAACATATAATTGAGGAAATGCTGAAGGACGTGGCGGAAGCTGATAAGGATTATGAAGTGACAATCTTGCGGTATTTTAATCCTGTTGGGGCGCATGAGTCTGGCTTAATTGGTGAGGATCCAAACGATATTCCAAACAATCTAATGCCAATTATTATGAAGGTTTCTACTGGCGAGATAGCGGAATTGTCGGTTTATGGTGACGATTATGATACGGTTGACGGGACCGGAATGAGAGACTATATACACGTAGTTGATCTTGCGGAGGGACATGTGGCAGCGATAGAGCATATGAAGCCAGGTGTTTTAATCTATAATTTAGGAACTGGCAAGGCCACGTCTGTGCTTGAGATGATATCAGCGTTTGAAAAAGAAAGTGGCAAGAAATTACCTTATAAGATTGTGGGTAGGAGACCGGGCGATCTTGCAATAATTTTTGCGAATCCAGAAAAAGCATTCAAAGAACTAGGCTGGAAAACAAAGTTGACAATTGAAGACGCCATGCGAGACACAATTAATTATTTGAATAAAAGAAGCTAAGACCAAAGTTTAAGATAAGCGTCGGCGACCTTATCAGGTTTGCCGTCTTTAATGATTTTGCCATCGTCAATTAGAATGGCGCGAGTGCAGAATCTGCGTACGTTGTCCATTGAGTGGGTGACTAAAATAACGGTGCGATTGTTTTTCTTTAGATTTTCAAAATAATCTTCGCATTTCTTTTGGAAGGCAGCATCGCCGACGGCAAGGACTTCGTCAAGCAGAAGGATGTCACCGCGGGCACGAATAGCGATAGAGAAAGCGAGACGAACTTGCATACCGGAAGAATAGTTTTTAAGTTTTTGATCTTCAAATTCTTTTAGTTCGGCGAATTCCCAAATATCATCATACATTTTGTCCATTTCGGCGTTCGAAAAGCCAAGTAATGCGCCGTTTAGATAGACATTTTCACGACCGGTAAGTTCGGGGTTGAAACCGACACCAAGCTCGATAAACGGTACGAGGGCACCATTGATTGTTACGTTGCCTTTTTCTGGATAATAAATACCGGCGAGGATTTTGAGGAGTGTGGATTTGCCGGAACCATTGCGTCCGACGATGCCAAGAAATTCGCCTCTTTTAATTTCGAAATTTAGACCTTTTAGGACTTTTTGCTCTTTGTAACCTTTAATGCCACGTAGGCGATTAAAAATAGTTTGCTTTAGGCCAAAAGCTTGTTCGGTTGGAAGATGAAAACTTTTGTGGAGGTTTTTGACTGCGATGGCTGGTGCATCTGAATCGTTGATTTCGGTGCGAGTACCTAGAGTGCGTTTCATTAGACCTCCTCCGCAAAGAATTTAGATTTGCGACGAAAAACGGTCGCGCCAAGGATAAGAAAACCGAGGGTGAGAATGATTGGAATGATGACGAGTGGACTAGTAATGTAATTCCACGATGTGATGGTGGTCGATGTGATGAGACCAAAGCGAATGTCTTGAATGGCTTGAGCAATTGGATTTAGGAGTATTATTTTGGCGGCAATTTCACTAGTTGATGCAACCATGGTGATGGGGTAAATAATTGGCACGGCATAGAATAAGGCTTGAATTAAAACATCCCAGATTGAGGTAATATCGCGATATTTGACATTGATAGAACCAAGTAAAAAAGCAATACCAAGTGACAAAAGATATAATTCTAAAATAGCAGGAATAGCTAGAAGCCAGGTAGGGCTTGGTGATACTCCGTTGATGAGTGCGAATATTATTATAACTACTACATTAATGAGCATATTGATTACCGCGGTGAGGGTGGCGGATACCACAACGATGTATTTTGGAAAGCTGATTTTACGTAACAAATCGCCACGGTTCACAATCGCCTGAATACCCTGTGAGGTACATTCCGTGAAGAAGCTCCACATCGTGGTGCCACAAAGTAAGTAGACTGGATAGTGTGGAATGTCGCCGCCAATTTTTAAAAGCTTGGCAAAGACGACGTAAAGAATTGCAAACATCATAAGTGGACGAAGTAGCGCCCAAAGGTAGCCTAGGACTGAGCCTTGGTAACGGAGCTTAAAATCGGTTTTGGTAAGTTCTTTTAAAAGAATTCGATTTTTGCGGTTCAAAACGTGAGGGATACTCATACTTATATTTTAGCATATTTTAGGGGATTTAGCGAGAGCGGTAGAATATGATAAAATAAGACTATGGCAAGAAAGACCAAAAAAACGATTAGGAAGGCGACAAAAAAGACTGTAGCTAGGAAGAAGGTAGCTGTTTCAAAAAAGAAGAAGTCTTTTAGGACGTTTGCAATCGCGATTGTCTGTATTGCCGCTTGGATTGTTTTAGTAATTGTGGCGGTTGTTTTTAGTGTGCTCAAAATTGATTTTTTTGCAATTAAGAATGAGAGCATACCCGTAATGGAAATAAGTTTGGAGAATGTAACTCTAGATGAAGTGCACAAAAATGGTAAGGATATGAAATATGATGGAAATACCGTGAAGGTTGACGGAGTTGAATATAAAGATGTTGAGTTTAAAGGGCGGGGGAATTTTTCGTGGGCAGCGGATAAAAAATCATATAGGTTAAAACTTGATAGCAAAGTAAGTTTTCTAAATATGAAAAAGACAAAGAAGTGGGCACTTATTGCAAATAGCGTAGACAATAGTTTGCTACGTAATGATATAGCATATTATCTGACTGATATGGTGGTTGGTGATTATCCTTTTCGTGGGAAACATATTAATCTAAGAATCAATGGCGAAGACCTCGGTTTATATTATTTAATTCAAACAATGGATATTGGAAAGAACGCAGTGGATTTGCATGATTCTATGGGCGTACTAGTGGAATTAGATAATGTTTATTGTGAAGAAGAAGACAAATGGTATGTTACATCGGATGATAATTGCCTAACGCTTAAGGCGGCGGTGGTTGATGATAATGCTGATGTAGCAATGAACGAGTTTGTAAAAGATTTTGATGCGCTTGAAGAGTCAATAAAGAAAAAAGATTATAAAAAGGTTGAGGAATTGGCGGATGTTAAATCTTTTGCGGAATATTTTGTTATTTCTGAGATTACGGCTAATCCGGATGCCTATGTGACAAGTTGGTTTATGTATAAAGATGGAACAAAAGATAAGATACATGCTGGGCTAACATGGGATTTTGATGCGGCGTTTGGTAATCGTGAATGGGGAAAGGACATGTGTGTTGATGAATTCTACTTGCCGACGGTTGAGATGATTCATATGGGTGATGGCTCTCTAAGATCTGGTGGCGTGAAGACTTCGCAAATGTTATATCAATTTGCTGAAGGGAGTTATTTTAAGAGAGTGGTGGGGGAAGTATACCGTGAGAGATTGAAAGGAAGAATTGATGAAATAATGGATTATATTGATGCGAAAGAAAAGGAAATAAGTATAGCGGCGGAGCGTGACGCAAAGATCTGGAAAAAAGGAAACCATAAAGACGACATAGATTACTTAAAACAATGGATAAGAGAGAGAATAAAATATTTTGAAAAGAAATATGCTAACTACATTTAAGCCGCCTTTTTAGCACGGCGTTTTGAACGAATGAATGATACGCGCCATCGGAGATGAACGGCGTGAAGCCAGAATTTTTCTTTTAGGCTAGGTTTGCTGCCTAGCCACTTTTTGAGGTTTAGGTAAGCCGCTTGCCAATTGCTCCAGATGGTTGAAGATTTTTTGATAGTGCTTGTTTCGGTACCATAATTATAAATATAAAGTGGTTCCCTTACAAAATGGATGGTGCCTTTGGATTTCTTAAGATAATCTAGAACGTAGTTGGTATCTTCGGAAAAATTGATCGATTCATTAAAACGGAGTTGTTTGGCGATTTCTGCTTTGAAAAGTTTATCGATTGCTGAATACATGCGTCCGTCAATTGTAAGAAGATAAAGAATATAGGCTTTTTTAGATTCGTGCGTTTTTTTAGGACGAATATATGATATATAAACGGTTTTGCGATAGTTTTGGTGGAGCATTTCATAATGACGACCACAGACTGTAACGCAAGTATTGTTATTTTCGTACGGGGCGAGTAGTTTGGAAATAAAGTCTGGATCGACTTTGTCGTCGCTATCAATAAAGCTAATATAATCACCGGTGGCGAGTTTTAAGCCGTGGTTTCTGGCAGTAGATTGACCTTGGTTTTTTTGGTGAACGACTTTAATGCGATGGTCTTTTTTGGCGAATTCGTCGGCTATTTTGCCAGAGTTGTCAGTTGAGCCGTCGTCAACTAAGATTATTTCGAGATTATGATAGGATTGGTTGATTACAGAATTTAAACAAGGTTTGAGATATTTTGCCGTATTATAGATTGGAATAATAATGGAGACTTTGTCTTTTTCGTTTGCAGCGAGTGGGGCGGGTTTTAATTCGGTTTTTTTCCCGAAAACAAGTTTGTCGTAGAAAAGGAAATTGAGAACCATAGTGACACAGGTGGTAAGAACAAAGACACCGGTGCTTTCGATAAAATTATAATCAAACGGTAGATGGATGGCGGAGGTTAGATTGAAGATTGATTCATAAAGTGGAGTAATTAGCTTAAAGAACCAAGTTAGAAACGGACTAATTAAAAGTGCAGTGAGAAAATTCCAGAGAAAGAATTTAATGACGCCAAACTCGGTGGGACGACGTTCTTGCCAGGTAATTTTTGAGTGGAGCAAAAATGCAGCGAAGGTGGTTAGGAAACAGGATAGTAGGCTATCGAGCCAAAGAAGCTCATTGCTATTCATGATTATACGTGCAAGGAAAGTGTAGATAGTAAAATTAATTAAGGTAAGAATAATTCCTACTATGATGAATTTTATAGTGCGACTAGCTTTCATTTCTCTATTATTATAACACTCTATGATATAATAATGGGAACAATGGCGAGGAAAGTATCAAGGAGAGTGATTGTTGTGGGCGCTGGTCCGGCCGGTCTGACGGCGGCATATGAATTGCTGTCACAATCTGATAAATATGAGGTTGTAATACTTGAAGAATCAAATACAGTTGGCGGAATAGCAAAAACAGTTAATTACAAAGGTAATAGAATGGATATGGGTGGGCATAGGTTTTTCTCTAAAATACCAGAAGTAAACGCATGGTGGGAAAAAATGTTGCCAACTGCAGGGGCGCCAGCATATGATGATAAAAAATTGAAGAGAAAAATAAAAGTAAAAAAAGGTGGCCCCGACCCAGATAAAACCGACCGCGTGATGCTGGAGAGGAACAGATTATCAAGGATTTATTTTGATTCAAAGTTTTTTGATTATCCAATATCTTTGAAATGGACAACAATAAAAGATATGGGTTTAATCACAACAATTCAGGTTGGCTGTAGTTATTTAAAAAGTGCGTTAATAAAAAAGCCAGAGAATTCACTGGAAAATTTTTACATTAATAGGTTCGGGCGGAAACTTTATAGTATGTTTTTTGAAAACTATACCGAAAACTTGTGGGGGAGACATCCGCGGGATATTTCACCAGAGTGGGGAGCACAAAGAGTGAAGGGATTATCGATAGCGGCAATTCTAAAAGATGTTTTTGGAAAAGCATTTCGCAAGAAGAACCGAAAGGTGGAGACCTCCCTTATTGAGGAATTTAAATATCCGAAACTCGGTCCAGGGCAATTATGGGAGATAGTAGCAAGAAAGATTAAAAGGAGGGGCGGAGAAATATTGTTTAATGCAAAGGTGGTAGAAATAAGGCGAGATAAAAACAATAAAATATCGAGTGTTAAATATGAACTTAACGGGAAAAAGAAATCTATAAGTGGCGACATTGTAATTTCTTCGATGCCACTTAAAGATTTGGTGGGGGCGATGGATAATGTGCCAAGAAAAATTGCTAAAATTGCAAAAGGTCTGCCCTACCGTGATTATATGACTGTTGGAGTGTTGGTGCCAAAACTGGCGTTAAAAAATGAAACTAGTATAAAAACATTTAATGGTCTGGTGCCTGATGATTGGGTGTACGTGCATGATAAGAATGTAAGAATGGGGAGATTTCAGATTTTTAATAACTGGTCGCCATATCTTGTGAAGGACGTTGAGAATACTGTATGGGTGGGGTTAGAGTATTTTTGCAATGAAGGAGATAAAATGTGGAAAATGAAGGACGAAGATTTTACGAAGATGGCAATAAAAGAAATGAGGCAAATAGGGGTACTTAGTGCAGATGAGACGGTGCTTGATAGCCATTTGGAGAGAGTGAAAAAGGCCTATCCGGCATATTTTGATACGTACGAATCGATTGATGAGCTAAGGTCATATCTAGACGAGATACCAAATCTGTACTGCGTGGGACGGAATGGGCAGCATAGATATAATAATATAGATCATTCGATGTGCACAGCGTTTGAGGCGGTAAAAAATATTATTAGCGGTGTGGTTGATAAATCAAATGTTTGGAATGTAAATACCGAAAAAGAATATCATGAGAGTAAATAATAGGGGTGGACAAAAGTTGACTTTTGGTATATAATATATGTTTAGTTAAACGAGATTATGGTTATGGATGAGAGCTTAGAAAAAACTAGCAAGGGGGAGATTTTTGGCAATGATAATTATATTAGGGTGAGGGGCGCTCGACAAAACAATCTCGATAACCTTGATGTTGATATACCACGTGATAAGTTGGTGATTATAACTGGGCTTTCTGGGTCTGGAAAATCTAGTTTGGCTTTTGATACGATTTATGCCGAAGGGCAGAGACGGTATGTGGAATCACTGTCGTCTTATGCGAGAATGTTTCTGGGTGTAATGGATAAGCCAGAGGTGGATTCAATTACGGGTCTTTCGCCAGCAATTTCAATAGATCAAAAATCGACGTCGAGAAATCCGCGTTCGACGGTGGCGACGGTGACAGAGGTGTATGATTATTTGCGTCTGCTTTTTGCGAGAGTTGGGGTGCCACATTGTCCGATTTGTCATAAGGAGGTGTCAAGACGCTCAGTTGAGGACATTGTGAATGAAGTGATGAAGTTGCCGCTTGGTTCAAAGTTGATGTGTCTTGCACCAATCGTTTCCTCAAAAAAAGGTGAGTTTTTGCATATTTCCGATCAATACATTGCGAAGGGTTTTTCGAGGGTGAGGGTAGATGGAATTATTTATGCGTTAGACGAATTTCCGGAGCTAAACAAGAATGAAAGACATGATATAGAAATAGTGGTAGATAGGTTTGTGCTATCGCCGGATCTTTATTCTAGGATTAGTGGTTCGATTGAGCAGGCTTTGGAGCTTGGCCAGGGAATTGTGAAGCTACTTCGAGTGACAGATAGTTCTACGGCGGTGGGGGAAAATCGAATTGGGGCGGACAATGCGGAAATTCTGACTTATTCGCAAAGATATGCTTGCTCGGATCATCCAGATGAGCTAATTCCAGAGCTAACTCCTAGGTTGTTTTCATTTAATGCGCCAGAGGGTGCCTGTCCGGATTGTACGGGGCTTGGTTCGAAGATGGAGGTAGACCCAGGATTAGTTTTTAATAAAAATCTTACTATTGCTGAGGGTGGAATTCGACCGTTTAATCGCGTGCAACAGGATTCGTGGTGGCTTAAACGATTGGCTGGAGTGGGGGCAAAGCATGGTTTTAATATATATACACCGATTGGAGAGCTTTCCGAAGATATTCAGCATTTAATATTGTATGGTACGGGGGAAGAAAAGTATGAAATGAGAATTAGTGGGTCTGGTAGATTTGCAGATGGGACGGTTTACGAGACGACTTACGAGGGTGTAATCCCAATGCTTGAGAGACGTTATAATGATCCGAAGGTCTCGGAGTTTACGAAGCACGACATCGAGAGGTTTATGCGGGTGAGAGAGTGTCAGACTTGTCATGGTGCAAGATTGAAACCTGCAGTGCTTGCGGTGACAGTGCACGATCTTAATATCGTAGACATGTGTAATTTGGATGTGGATGCAACGCTGGACGTTTTGTCGCGAGATTTAGGTTTTTCAGAGTCGGAGGAGATGATTGCTAAACCGATTTTGAAGGAAATAAAGGAACGAGTAAAGTTTATGCAAGATGTGGGGCTGGGTTATTTGGAGCTAGGGAGGGCGGCGAACACATTGTCTGGCGGCGAGGCGCAGAGAATTAGGCTCGCAACGCAGATAGGGTCGGGTTTAACTGGCGTGCTTTATGTACTTGATGAGCCATCGATTGGTTTACATCAAAGAGATAATAATAAACTGATTGCGACTTTGAAACATTTACGTGATTTACATAATACTGTGCTAGTGGTGGAGCATGATGAGGACACGATGTGGGCATCGGATTATATTATCGATATTGGTCCGGGAGCAGGTGTGAATGGCGGTAAGCTAGTAGCTTGTGGTACACCGGCTGAGGTGGCGGCAAATCCGAATTCGATTACGGGTAAATATTTGTCAGGAAAGGAGAGTATTCCGGTACCAAAAAAGAGGCGAAAAATTCGTAAAGGGCACGAGCTCGTAGTGGTTGGTGCTAGGGAAAATAATTTAAAGAATATTGATGTGCATTTTCCGCTTGGGGTAATGACGGTGGTCTCTGGTGTATCTGGTTCTGGAAAATCTACTTTAGTAAATACAATTCTTGCGAATGAGTTGTTAGCGCGGCTACATCGTGCACAAACAGTATCTGGGACACATGAAAGGATTGAAGGAATTGACAAAATCAATAAAGTGATTGTAATTGATCAATCGCCGATTGGCAGGACGCCACGGTCAAACCCGGCAACTTATACTGGAGTGTTTAACGCAATTCGAGAGCTTTATGCGGCGCAGCCGGAGGCACAGTTGCGGGGTTATAAGGCAGGAAGATTTTCATTTAATGTGAAAGGCGGGAGATGTGAGCATTGTCAGGGTGACGGCGTGAACAAAATCGAAATGCATTTTTTGCCAGATGTTTACGTGACTTGTCCGGCCTGTCATGGTAGGCGTTATAATGCAGAAGCACTTGAAGTTAAATACAAGGGTAAGGATATTTCGCAGGTGCTTGAGATGACAATTGATGAGGCGGTGGAGTTTTTTGCAAATATCCCAGCGATTGTGGGAAAGCTGAAAACTATTCAAGAGGTGGGACTTGGTTATATCAGATTGGGGCAACCGGCGACGACGTTTAGTGGTGGTGAGGCGCAAAGGATTAAGCTTGCGACAGAGCTTGCTAGAAGGTCTACGGGCAAGACTTTATATATTTTGGATGAGCCAACGACGGGTCTCCACACTGATGATGTCAAGAGGCTACTTGGAATTTTGAATAAGCTAGTGGATGGTGGAAATTCGATGATTATTATTGAACATAATCTACATGTGATTAAATCGGCAGACTGGGTGATTGATATGGGCCCGGAGGGTGGGCTTAAGGGTGGCGAAGTGTGTGCCGAGGGCACGCCAGAGGATTTGGCAAAGAGTGCAAAAACTCCCACCGGTGAGTATTTGCGGGCTTATCTTGACAAATAGGCATAAGTGTGATATAATGGGGGGATAGGCATATTTCTTGAAATCTGGTATAATAGTATAAAGGAGTTATTTTTATGGCAACAAATATCACAAAAATATTTTTAGTACTTAATTCTGGATCGTCAAGCGAGAAGTTTTCGCTTTATGAAGGCGAAGATGAAGTTTGCTCGCTTTATTTTGAAGGTATTGAAGAGAATGGCAAAAAGAAGTTTATCTGTACTATTACAAGGGCAGATGGTTCGGAAGAAAAGGTTGATAAGACTTGGGACACTCTCGACGTTGCATTTAAAGAGGCCAAGGCAATTTTTGAAAAGGAAGGCTTTATTAACGAGGCACATCCTTTAGACGGTATTTTGGTGCGCGTAGTAGCGGCTGGGAAGTATTTCTCAAAAAACCATATCGTAGATGCGCAGACTATGAAAGAACTTGAGAAGGTACAGGTAACAAATCCTTTACATGTTCCTGGCACCGAGAGGGGTATAAAGAATGCACAAGAGACATTTGCTGGAGTGCCGGTGTTAATTATGAGTGATTCCGAGGCTTTGACAAAAGATTCGAGGCGCGATACTGAATATGCGTTGCCGCGTGAGATAATTGAAGAGTTTGACCTTGGTCGCTGGGGTGCGCACGGTGCGTCTTATGGCTATATGATGGGTAAAATCAAGGATCTCGGTATCCTTGAAAAGAAGATGGTAGTTTGTCATCTAGGCTCGGGTTGTTCAGTGACGGCGCTGGTTGATGGCGAACCGGCATATACATCGATGGGCGAGACGCCGCTTGAGGGGTTGATGTCTTCGACGAGAACCGGTTCGATTGACCCAACAGTGGGGGCTTTGCTGGGCGAAAAGTTAGGTGCGGCAGAAGCGATTAAGCTGATGAATAAGCAGTCTGGCTTGCAAGCACTGGCTGGTTCAAATGATATGCGCGAAATTATTGCTGGAGCAGAAGAAGGTAATGAAGATGCCGCGCTCGCGTACAATATGTTTATAGATGGTGTAGCTGGAAAGATTGGTGAATTTGCTGCAAAGATGGGCGGGATTGATGCAATAGTCTTTACTGCAACGATTGGCGAGAGGTCTATTCCGGTAAGGAATTCAATTATTGGAAAACTTGAATTTATGGGTTTTAAACTCAAAAATGATGCGGCAATGGATAAGTCCAAGGGGTATACCAATGTGGCTGAAGAAGGTTCAAAGCCGGTCTACGTTATTCCGACAAACGAAGCGGCTTATATGATTAAGAAAGCTAGCGAACTTTTGGACGCTTAAGATGAGTTTTAAAAACGATCAGGTATCAAGAGAAGAGACAGAAAAAATAATTGCCCTCGCACGCGAAATGCTCCCGTGCGAGGGAGATTTTGTTGAGCTTGGATGCTACAGAGGAGATACATCTCTTGCGCTTGCCGAAATAATCCAAAATAATGTGAATCATAAGTTATGGATTTATGACTCATTTGAGGGGCTACCGGATAAAAGTGATTATGACGAATCGGTAATCGGTGTTGATTTTAAGAAGGGGGAACTGCTAGTGACAAAGAGGGAAGTTAAAGAGAGGTTCTTGAGGGCTGGGTTCAAATTGCCAGTAATCAAGAAAGCTTGGTTTAGTGAGCTTAAGGATGAAGATTTACCAGAGAAAATTGCTTTGGCGTTTCTTGACGGTGATTTTTATGATTCAATTCGTGATTCTTTGAGATTAGTTGAATCCAAAATGGTACGGGGTGGTCTAATCGTGGTGCACGATTATGATAATGAAGCGCTTCCTGGCGTAAGGAAAGCAGTGGATGAATGGCTAGGCGGGCACAGTTTTAATTTGGAAAGATTTAAGAGCTTAGCAATCATAAATTGTTAAAAAATTAGCACTCCAATGTTGTAAGTGCTAAATAATGTGCTATAATAAGTTTAGAAAAGGAGTTAATTTATGGCACTCAAACCATTAAAAGACAGAATTGTGGCTGTGGTGGAAAAGCCACTTGAAAAAACTTCATCGGGGATTTTGCTTGGCGAAGCTAAGGAAAAACCGGCTTATGCAGTAGTGGAATCGGTAGGACCAGAGGTAAAATCGGTAAAGAAGGGCGAGAAAATCGTTTATAAGGAGTATTCTACGACTGAGGTTAAGCTAGATGATAAGGATTATATTATTTTAAAAGAGGAGGATGTCCTAGCGACATTATAAAAGATGGCGAAGAAGATTTATTACGAAGCAGAGGCGCGTGAGAAAGTGCTGTCTGGTGCAAAACAATTATACGATGCGGTGAAAGTGACGTTCGGCCCGAAGGGTAAAAATGTCATAATCGAGAAGGATTATGGCGCACCGGTGATTACTCATGATGGAGTAACCGTAGCGGAAGCCGTGGAGCTACCAAATAAGGATGATAGATTGGGTGAAGCTGTAGGGGCAAAGTTAATTAAAACCGCAGCACAGAAGCTCAACAAAGTTGCTGGCGATGGCACGACTACTGTGACGGTACTAACATATAATATATTGGCAGAAGCTAATAAATTGATTGCGGCCGGTGTAAACCCAATGGAACTTCGTTGCGGGATCGAAAAAGCTGGTGCCGAAATAATAGCAGGAATTGAGAAGTCGGCGGAGAAGATCGAGGGTGATTCAAACAAAGTGGCTGAGGTTGCAACAATTTCAGCTGGTGATGCTGAAATTGGCAAGCTGATTGCTGAAGTTATTTCAAAGATTGGTAAAGATGGCGTTGTGACGGTAGAGGCTGGTCAGGGTCTTGAGATGGAACAGGAAATCGTGGAAGGCTTTTCGTATGATAAGGGTTATGCGTCGGCTTTCTTTGTTACTGATGTTAATAGGCAGGAAGCAGTATTTGAAAAACCCTTGGTATTAGTAACGGATAAAAAGATTTCGGCAGCTAATGATATTTTGCCGCTTCTTGAAAAATGTGCACAAGCTGGGCAAAAGGATTTAGTGATTATTGCCGAAGAGGTTGAAGGCGAGGCTTTGTCTTTGCTCGTGTTAAATAAACTAAAGGGTGTGTTTAACTCTTTGGTGCTCAAGGCTCCGTCATTTGGTGAAAGACGCAAGGAAATAATGGAAGATATCGCAATTTTGACGGACGCTACTATGGTGTCGGCCGACAAGGGTTTAAAGCTTGAGGAAGTTGGTCTTGAAGTGTTGGGCTCGGCTGGAAAGGTGATTGCTGAGAAAGATTCAACGACAATTATTAAGGGAGCTGGTTCTAAAGGCGCCGTGAGTGCAAGGATTGAACTAATAAATGCTCAAGCGAAGCTTGCGAAGACGGATTATGAAAGAGAAGAATTCGAGAAGCGAGCTGCGGCACTTTCCGGTAAGGTTGCCGTAATTAAAGTCGGTGGTGCAACGGAGACGGAAATTGACGAAAAGAAATTCCGTGTTGATGATGCAGTGGCAGCTACTAAGGCAGCGCTTTCTGAAGGTATCGTAACTGGTGGTGGGGTGACGCTTGTCAACCTTTCGACTAAGCTCAGCGATAAGGAGGCGGGTGCTAGGATTGTAAAGAATGCTTTGAAGTCTCCTTTTGTGCATATTATGGAGAATGCAGGACTAAATGCTCAAGCACTTTTGGCTGAAGTAGAGAATGCGAAACCAGGATTTGGTATAGATGTTATGGCTCCGGAGAAGGGCATGATTGATCTAAAGAAATCTGGCGTGATTGATCCGGCAAAAGTAACAAAAGAGGCAGTTAAGAATGCAGTATCAATTGCGGCAACTGCGATTACGATGGGGGCACTCATTTGTGAGATACCAGAAGAGAAACCAGCGACACCCGATATGGGAATGGGTTACTAGCTCATTATCTGGGCCAATAAAAAACAACCCCGGTGGGGTTGTTTTTTTGACGAACTACATATTGTCGATTGACTCAATGAGGTAAAGAAGGGCTTCGCCACGTTCTGTTTCGTCTTGAATGTTTTTTGCGGCTTGGTAGGCTGGCTCGATGACTGTGTGATCGTGAAGGTTTTCGAACATATCACGGTAAATGCTAAATTTTTGAGAAGCTGGTAAATTCATTTTGCCAACGAGTGGAGCAAGGTCGCGGAGAGCTGCGGCTTTGACTTCTCTCATGTTGTGACCACCCTGAAATTCGGTTTCGGCAACTACGGTAGTTTCTTCGGCGACCGGCATTGGAGGCTCTGGAGCGATAGGTGTTAAATCAGGTACAGCTGGTGCTGGTGGGGTTGGCAAAGTAAAGCTCGAGCTAGCTGGGCGCATTGGTGGACGTGGTGGACGCGGTGGACGCGGAATTGGCTTTGGCGCCGGGAATGGTCCGACGGACTCGGCTAACTCGCCATTATCACCTTCTGGTACAGAAGATGGTGCCGCGACTGGATCGGCGAAGACCGGATCTTGATTAGTAGTTTTTGTTATATCATCAATTGCTTTTTGTAAGTCGTTATCGACTGCATCATTTTGGTTCATTTGCCCACCTTTACTTATTATACTTATATTTAGTTTAGCATAGTTTTTTTAAATGCGCAAGAAGTTTACAATTTTGTCTAGAAAGTCTAGTTTGATTTCTTCCATTGGTAGGTGAAGACCGAGTTGATCAACGATAGCTTCACCACTGCCTTTAGGGAAGTAGACTTTGACGCCGAGGCTAAAGCGTTTTTTGGGAATTAGGACTGCAGAATAATGGCTGTCTTCTTTTAAAATACCAAAGGCGCGAAATTCACTGTAGGAGTGGAAGGTTTTTTCTTCGGTCAAACCTTTGCTACTGAGCTCGTAGTGGATTTTGCGGGGAGGACGAGAGGTGAAGATTAAGATTGTAATGGCGCTGACAATTATCAGCGCGAGAAATGTCCATCCCTGTAAAAATACCGCTAGGACGCTGAATGCAATTGTGATAATTGCGAGGCCGATATACCATCCAATATTATGTTTTTTTACTATGTATTCTTCGGCTTCCCATGAAACCGCACTGAGTGTCTTTGCCATAACTTTATTATAACATAGATTATTATTTAACAAAAAATGTGTTTTTGTGATAGAATAGAATGAACGGAGGGTTACCCAAGTGGCTGAAGGGGACGGTTTGCTAAATCGTTAGTCTGGAGTGATCTGGAGCGGGAGTTCGAATCTCCCACCCTCCGCCATTTTTTGTTGCACAAAAAAACAAAAAGCGAGATGTCGGATCTCGCGCTAAAAGCGCTTGATGCGAATCTCCCACCCTCCGCCATGCCCCGGAGGGGGGCACACAAAAAACGAGATATCGTTCTCGCTTCGCTCGAATCGAATCTCCCACCCTCCGCCATTTTTTGTTTCACAAAAAAATCAAAAAGCGTTTTCGCGACTTCTTATTGCATAATAATTATATATGTGATATAATTAAGGCATGAAGAAATTATTAAAGATTGTTTTACCAGTGTTAATTTGCGGTTTATTTACTGTAGTGACCGTTGCTAGCGCTTCGGCTTTGACATTACAGGAAGGGGCACAGGCTGCACAGTGTGATGGTTGTCCATCTGAGCTTTTTGGTGACACAGGTGTTTTCCGCCAGGTAACGAATGTTATTTTGTACATAGTTGGTATTATTGCTGTAATTATGCTTATCATTGGTGGTATTAAGTACGTAGTGTCTGGTGGTGACTCAAAGAAGGTGACTGATGCTAAAAATACCGTGCTTTATGCAATTATCGGGTTGGTTATCTGTTTCCTCGCTTTTGCGATTGTAAACTTTGTAATTTCTGCTTTGCCAAAGAGCGAAGAAACAAGCTTGATTCTAAATTCTACTCACTGCTAACAGCACAACTACTATATTTTTAATATTAGCTTCTTTTAGTTTTTTGATTGCTGTTTTCATAGATGCGCCGGTAGTCCAGACGTCATCAAAGAGAATGTAGGTGGATTGGTGAGATGATTTAATTGTGTGGTTAATTGTGAAGGCGTTTTCAGCTTGAAGGAAGCGCGTTTTTTTATCGGAGCCAACCTGAACGGTGTTTTTGGTGCGAAGAAGGAGTTTTTTTACTTTGTACTTACGAAGACGAGCTAGATGTTTGGCGATGAGATAGGTATGGTCGAAGCCGCGGCTTCGAATGTGATTGGTGGCGGTAGGAAGGGGGACGAGAATTGCGTCGTTAATGTTTGGCAGGATAGAGTCTAGAAGATGGGCAAAAGTTTTGCCTAGGGCGCGTGTGGGTTGATACTTGTAGTCATGGATGAGCTTATTTAATAAACCCTCTCGGAAACCTATTGTATAAGTAGGTGGCAGATTCTTACAATTTGGACATTTATTATGTTTTATTTTGGTTTTACAATTCGGACAAATATTGATGTGATTATTAATGATGTATTTTTTACAACATTTACAAAGTGGGTCACCTAGGCTTCCGCAACCCCTACACGAATGTGGTGCGATGAGGTCTAAGGGGTTTATTAGTGTTGTGTTTTTTACAATAAAACTCATAATTATCTTGATTTTACTACTAAAATGCTTTATAATAAAGCATAACAATATAAGTGGAGGAAATATGGCTCGTACAAACAGTGACGATTTGCTGATGGAAGACGACCTGGCTGCTGCTTTCCTGGGCGGAGATGAAGAACTCGCGGCTCCAGCGGAAACACAGGAAGAACAGGCACCTGCTCCGGTTAGCGAATCAACAGAAGATGAGTGGGAAAATGCCGACGACTTCCCAGGACAACTCGCTGTAGATGTCTATGAGACCGCCGACAAATTAGTAGTTAAAGCAAGGACTGCTGGCATCTCAAAGTCTGATCTTGATGTTAGTATTTCCGATAATATTTTGACTATCTCAGGTATATTGTCCGGTGGCGAAGAAGAGCAAACCACTAAATGGCATATCCAGGAATGTTATTGGGGTGAATTCTCGCGTACGATTGCTTTACCAGTGCCTGTACGCGAAGATGAAAATAGCGTAAAAGCTGAGCTTAAAGATGGTGTTCTAACAATCTCATTTGAAAAAGAAAAGACAGAAGCGCCAAAGAAAATTGCTATCCAGTAATTTGCAAAAAAACAACTCTCATTAAGGGAGTTGTTTTTTGATATAATTGGTATTATGGAAGAGAAAAGAATTAGTTCAGTTTTAAAATATTTGGCAGCCTTTCTTTTACCAACGATTTTTACTTTGATGTTTGTAGGAACTTTGGATAATGACACTTGGTTTGTGCTGGCGGAGGGGAGATATATTGCCGAGAATGGAGTTTTTTATACGGATGTTTTATCGATGCACCAAGGTCTTGACCTTACGGTGCAACAATATGGATTTGCCGTGATTTTTTGGTGGGTTTACTCGGCTTTGGGGCCGGTCGGGTTATATTTAATGATGCTAGGGCTAAATATTTTGATAATGTTTTTGATATATAAGATTTGCATGCTTCTTAGTAATAAGAATGTGAATTTGTCGCTTCTTGTTATGATAGTGGTTGATTTACTGCTGATACCAGGGTTTGTGACTACGAGAGCGCAAATGGTGAGCTACACGGTGTTTCTTGCAGTGATTTATGTAATGGAGCTTTATATTAAAACGAATAAGATGAAATATCTTTGGTGGATACCAGTTTTATCGTTTATTCAAATCAATATGCACGGTTCGTTGTGGTGGATGATATTTTTAGTAATGGGGGCATATTTTGTAGACGGCATTAAAAAACCCAAATTGCATCTTCAGGGTTATAGAAAGAAACCAATTGTAATTGTGGGGTTGATAGCTTTTCTTGTTGGTTTTTTGAATCCGTATGGCTATAAAATGGTGACTTTTATTTTTACAAGTTATGGAGCGACAGAAATTGTCAATATGGTTGATGAAATGAGACCGTTTAATTTAAGATCGGCATATAATATAATACTGTTTTTAGCAATTGCTTCGAGCATGGTGCTATATCTCTTTGGGAATAAAAAGCAGATTAGAGTGAGGTATATATTGCTTTATCTTGGGTTTCTTGCGCTTGGGCTTAACACGGTGAAGGGTTTAAGCCAGTTTATACTCGTGATGCTTCTACCGATGGCTTTGATGTATAAAAATGTAAGAGTAGAAAAAGTGATTGAAGATGCTAAGGCGAGGCGTGCAATGATGACATGGTGTGGAATAACGGCGACATGTGTTGCAATGGTTTTATTATTGACAATACCAAGTAGTGTGGAAAACCATCCCCGAATGGCTTTGGTTGAAGCCATCGACGTATTGGATGCTTCAGTTGAGCAAAATGGTGAAGACAAGGATACTTTAAAAATATACACTGGTTATAACTGGGGAGGGTATGCGGAATATAGAGGATATAAACCCTTTTTAGATCCAAGAGCGGAGGTATTTTTGAAAGATGATATTTTGAAGGAGTGGAATAATTTTATATTAGGAAGAATGGAACTCGAGGAATTCTTGAATAAATATGATTTTGACTATTTGCTCGCGGATGCTCATGATGCGGGAATGTATAAAATGAGGAGTGAGGATTATGAGGTGCTTTATTCTAACGAAGACGAGGGGTTCAAATTGCTAAGGCGCCTCAAATAAAAAATCCCCTTTTTAAAGGGGATTTTAAATCTTAGTTTTAATTAGCTCTTGTTGATGATGCCAGTAATGACGAAGTTGACGATAGCATAGGCCAATGCGACAACGACGAGACCAATAACGCCGTAAAGGATGGTGTCTTTGGCTTTTTTGACTTTGCCAGCGTCACCAGATGAAGTCATATAAGTGACACCACCGATAATGATGACTACTACAGCTACGATACCAAGTAAACCAATTACGATATTAAGAATGTTTTGAATGCTAACATCAAACTGTGACGTTTCATTTTGAAACGTTGGGATGTTAGCTGCTGCTAATTTAGTAAGAAGATTATTCATTTTAATTCCTTTTATTACCTTAACTTAATTGTATAACTAATTATTAAAAAATGCAACACTTAATTTTGGAAGAGATTATTGAATTGTGATAACAAACAACTGGTATAATAATTGTATGAGTCGAGAAGGTAAATGTTTTTTCGTGACTGGCGGCGCAGGGTTCTTTGGTAGTATCTTGAAGCAGGAATTACTTGCGGATGGAAACAAGGTGGTAAGTATAGATTTAGAAGAGGATGACTTTGTCCATAAGAATTTTACACCTATACGTGGTGATATTCGTGATAAAAAAATACTGAATAAGATTAATAAGGAATATAAGTTTGATGCAGTTTTTCATTGTGCGGCTTTGCTGGCGCATGAAGTAAAGGATAAGAAAGAGCTGTGGACTTCAAATGTAGTCGGTACTGAAAATGTTGCCAGGTTTGCTATTCAGAATAAATGTAAGAAATTATTCTTTATATCGAGTAATTGTTTGTGGGGGAGAAGTTTTGACGCGCCGGTGACTGAGGACGAAAAACCAGAGCCAGTGGAAATCTATGGAAAATCGAAATGGGAAGGGGAAAAGATATTATTAAAATATAAAGACAAACTTGATTCGGTGATTTTTAGAAGCCCGACGATTATTGACGAAGGGAGACTCGGGCTGCTTAGTTTGTTATTTGAATTTATTGATGATAATAAAAAAATACCATTAGTTGGAAATGGCAAAAATAGATATCAGTTTATTTATGCTAAGGATATGGTCGCGGCAATGAAAAAAGCTTTGGACTACAAGGGGACCACGATTTTTAACATTGGTTCTGAGGATGTTAAATCATTTAATGATGTGTATAGTTATGTGATAAAAAAATCTGGTTCTAAATCTAGATTGTTTCATTTTCCGAAGGCTCCGATGGTTTTAGCGATGAAGACGTGCTTTATGCTGCATATATCTCCGCTGGGGCCGTATCAATATAAGATGATTTCGTCAAGTTTTGTGTTTGACACAACGAAGATTAAAAAAGAACTTTCGTTTAAGCCAACTTTGACAAATGAGGAGATGCTTTATAAGGCATATATGTATTATCACGACAATAGACAAGAAATAGAGAAACGAGAGAATGTTTCAGCGCACAAGAAAAATGCGAAGATGGGTATAATCAGGTTGCTTAAATGGATGATGTAAAAAAACGCAGAATAAGGTTACTCGGCAAAATTACTATAATAGTATTGTTTGTGGTGATTGTGGTGCTTTTGTCGAGAGTGCATGAACCGTGGAGTGACGAAGCGCAATCTTTTTTAATCGCTAGGGATAATTCTTTGGTGGAAATAGTTAAGACGGCTAAATATGAAGGGACTACCCCGACGTGGTTTATTATTATCAAAATGTTTATATCGATAGGTGGGACTTATGAAACATTCTTTTTGTTGCCGCTAATTTTTACAGTGATCGGGTTGGTGATTTTTGAATTTAGAGTAAAAGCTCCTTGGTATATTAAGGTGTTGCTACCGTTTACCTATTTTATACTATTTCAGTATACGGTGGTGGCGCGAAGTTACTGTATGGTTTTCCCGGCGATGATGTGGACTATCAGTGTTTATCGTGAAAGGGATAAAAAGTGGATTTCTTATTCTTTGGCGCTACTTTTTTTAATGAGTATTTGTTCTTATACTTTGTTGATTGCAGGAGGATTGTGGCTAATCGATGTGCTTTATGTAATAAGACGAAAGAAAATTAAAAAAAGAGAGATTACTGTCTTGTCTATGTTGCTTTTTGCCTTGATAGGGACTTTTATCGTGATTTATCCGAGCAGTGATTGTATATTTAATCCGCACCACCCTAGTAGTATATTTAATGTTTTTTATCAGGCGACTGTGGGTAGTCAAAAATTATCTATGGTGGGGTCTGTAATAATAACGATAGTATTCTTTTTGGTTGTGGGAGTTGCGCTGTCTAAGGAAAAGGATCCGGTAAGAAAGACAATTGATTTAAGTATTCTGTTCATGCCGGTTTTGTTGGAGCACATCTTTTTAAAATCGGAGATTTGGCATATTGGTATAATTACAATTCTGATTTTTGCAGCCTTTATGATGAATAATATGATTAATAAGAATTCCGTGATTAAAATAATGCTAACAACGATATGTTTGGTGCAAATTCTTTGGTCTGGGGCGAGTATCAATTATGATATAAATAATAATTATTCTGGTTCGAAGGATGCAGCAAGTTTTATTAAACAGAATGATTTTAAGACGATTTATGGTCTTGGGTTTGATGTAGTGGCGCTTCAGCCATATTTTGATCATAACATTTATAATAACCAAAATTCGGAGAAGTGTTTTTGGCAGTTTAAGAAGAATAATGGATATGTGCAGGATATGAGTTTGCTTCTTAATGAGGATGCGGTTTTTGTAATTGGTGAGTGGTATCTTTATGAGTATAAGGAAATTTATGATGCACTTTTAGAAAAGGGTTACATAGAACATGTTTTTGCTGGTGCGATGCCGACAAAAAACTATATTGGTGAAGGAAAAGGGTATTATATTTTTACGCCTAATTAGCTCTATTAATAATATTGATGGCAAAGTTTACGATGACGAAGGCAAGAGCGCAGACAACGAGCCCGATGCAGGCATAGAGGATGGTGTCTTTGGCTTTTTTGGTTTTAGCAGCATCACCGCGGGAGGTCATGTAGGTGACGCCACCAACAATAATGAAGATTACGGCAACAATACCAAGAAGGCCGATTACGATATTGATTATGTTAACGACAACGTTACTAAGATTGCCACTGCTAAAACAACCGGCCGCCTCTTTGACATCGTGAGGAGCAGAGCTGCTGCAAATATCGTTTAGCGCATGAGTAGTGGCGGTATTAACGACGCTTAGCCCCATCATAGACAGGGATGCAACTAAAGTGGTTAACGTTTTTTTAGTATTTTTCATTGAGCTCCTTTGCTATTATTGTTGAATCGTTATAACCGGTGTTGGCTTCGCGAATTGCGTTGCTGACGAAAGCGGTGATTATTTCAGCGAAAGCGACAATGATGAGGCCGATGACGGCATAAATGATGGTGGTTTTGGCTTTTTGAAGTTTGTTTGCATCGCCGGATGCGGTAATATAACTAACCCCACCAATGACAACGAAGACGGCTGCAACGACACCAGCTATGCCGACGACCCATTGAATAAGATTGGTGACAAGGACATTAGGATCAACGCACTGGGTTCTTGCGCAGTCTCCAGAAAACGCGCCAGAACTACCGAGGAGAGCTATATGAATTGTGTTGACGATGATAGTGGATGACATGGTAATAGCAAGACCGATGAAAGCACGAGTGAGTGTCTTTTTGCCGGTGGCTGCTTTATTGGCGTCGCCAGAAGAGAACATATAGAGATAGCCGCCGTAGATTACGTATCCTAAAACAAGATATGCGGCGATGATGACGATATCGTTAGCAATATTTGTAGCGATAATCCAAATGTTCATTTTGAGATTGTTTTCGCTATCCCACGCCTTAGTATTACAATCCCAAGATTTAAGTCCAAGGATAGTGCGACATGTACCTGCAGAGGCGGGCGGAGCGGCGTAAGCAGGCTGGCTAGGGGAGATGGCAAGAGAAACGCTAGAAACGGTAAAAATTATTGCAAGGATTGTAAATATTTTTTTAAAAAATTGTTTCATTTATAAATCCATTTTATTATGTTAATACTATAGTAGCATAAAAAGCAAAAAAGACCAAGTATTTGGGAGAATACTCTTGACAAAAACGCTTATGCGTGCTATAATTATGATACGCCTTGAAAAGGGAGGCGGTTTTTACTATTGGTCGGTTATGATAGCAAAAAGATTTCCAAAAAATAGATTGAAAAAAGCCATTTTTGGTTGTCTTTTTGGTATTATGGGATTATTATTTGGGGTGTTTGGTGTAGCCAGTAATGCAACCCCAGCGTATGCTGTACCAAATGAGTCTAATATAACGACTGAGGTTGAAGTTACAGAGGAAAATACTGAAAGTAATCCAGAGGAAGAGAATGATGTCGAAGACGAAACAGATGCTGATGCAGATAGTTTGGTAACGACCTCCGAAGGTGGACGTTCATGTAAGGAAAGTTTAGGAGCGATTGGATGGGTGGTTTGTCCGACCACGGGTAAAATTGCTGAGGCGATTGACTTTTTGTATGACAAGATAGAAACGATTTTGGTGATTAATCCTGTCGAGATGAAGGACGGGACGCCAATTTACGAGATATGGAAGTATGCAAGAGGCATAACGAATATAGTGTTTGTTATCTTTTTGCTAGTGGTGGTAATTTCGCAATTAACAGGGTATGGAATAACGAATTATGGCATAAAAAAGGCTTTGCCAAAGTTAATCGTGACGGCAATTTTGGTGAATTTATCGTTTGTGGTATGTCTTTTGGCGGTGGATTTTTCGAACGTTATTGGTAGTAGCCTTAGGGGCGTGTTTACGGCTGTTGAAGAAGCGACGATTGGCACGGCGAATATTGCTGGGGGAGTTAAGATGTCTAGCGTATATGGAGCATTCGCGGATGGGACAATATTGGCGGTGGGAGCTGGTGTAATTGCGGTTGAAACTGGTGCAATTTGGATGTTAATACCAACGGTGCTTGGTGCAATTACAGCTGTAGTGATTGGCCTTGTTACGATTGCAATGAGGCAGGCGGTGGTGGCGCTTCTTATTATGGTTTCCCCACTGGCAATAGTGGCATATATGTTGCCAAACACGGAGCAATGGTTTAAAAAATGGAAGCAGCTACTGATTAGAATGTTGGTGTTTTATCCGATGTTCTCGTTGTTGTTTGGCGCGTCATCTCTTGCTGGTTGGGCAATTATTGCAAGCTCGGGAGACACATTTGGGCTAATACTTGGTATTGCAGTACAAATATTCCCACTCTTCTTTGCGTGGTCGTTGATGAAGATGAGTGGTACTGTGCTTGGTACGATCAACTCAAAGCTTACTGGTTTTATGGCAAAACCGCTTTCAATGAACCGAAGTTGGGCAGAGTCGCGTAGGCAGGCAACAAATGCAAGGTTTTTGTCGGCTAACAATGTTTACACGCCATCTTTGAAACTCAGACAGTATTTAAGCGATAGGAAGATTGCTAGAGAAGAGGAAACAAGAGAGTATAATGAGGTGATTAAAAATAGAGGTTTGGCATATGGCGCGATGCGAAATTATAGGGATAAGGATGGCAAAGTTTTGTCGCGTGAAGGTGAGGAGACGTATAGGAATATTATTAGGAATATTCGTTATGGTAGGATTGTGAATCGCCACAAAGATAATATGCAAGAGGGTGTCGGTGATTTAAGTGGCGGAAATGTAGCGAGAAAGGCAAGACTCGATGCGTTAGATAGAGAGATGATAAGAGAGTCCGATCTTGCTGCGGCAGAAGTTGCACGAGGTGAGGATATTCAGTATCGTAATGCTATGGGTAGGCACAAGAGATATGAAGACGCAATTAATTCTCATTTTGATAGAGAAAATGAGGGAAGGACTGATTATAGGAGACATGAAATTGCGGACCGCGAGGCTGCGGAAAGGCGTTATGAAGAAGTGTTTAAGCTCATGAACGGAAATGAGCAGACAGTGCAGTATGCAGCAGCATCTGCGGCGCAAGCATATGATACGCAGAAGAAGATTGTGGAAAATAAGATGCAGAAGTATTTTGAGTTGACCCCTCCAACTAGGGACGTGGAATATAGATTGGCTGAGTTAACAAAGAAAGCAGATCCAGCGAAGAATATCGATGCAATTATTGCAGGACTTAGGATTTTGAACCAACGTGGCGATACAGATTTGTTGCGTTTACAGCTAGAGAATGTTTTGGAGAGCGAGAAGGGCGTGCAGCTTGGTACGCATGCTTCGCAGGCAATTGCAAGCTTCTTGATGTTTGAAGTAAAAGATAATGACCCATTCTTAAGAAGGTTTGGAAAGTATATTAATCTTGAGACGGCGCAAACTTATAATAAAAATAAAAGGCAGAACGCTAATTTGTCGCTTGAAGAATACATTACTGGTGAATATGAAGACTGGGATTATGGTAATCCGGAGCATAAATTTATGCGTAAGTCAAAACGCCCAATGAAAGTGTTGGTTGAGGGTACTTCGCTTGATAATGTGGAGAGGACGGCGTATGGTAATTTGGACCAGATGTTGATAAAAACCTACACGAAGAATGGTGTGTTTGATGAGGAAGCATATCTTGCGAAACGTAAAGAGATTGAAACATCGATTGGGCCACAGTTTATTTCAGCAAGCCTTAAGTATTTGTCTGGTAGTGAGCAGCTCAAGAATGCGGTAAGTTTCTTGACTGGCTACGATGCGGAAAAAGGACCAAGATGGGAGAATAGTGAGGACCCATTGTATCATAGTAAGGCCGCAGAGGCGCATTTCCGCGAGAAGACGATGAAATATATCCAGGATCAAACTCCGTCGCAGATTTTGGGTCTTCGTTCGGATTATCGCGATGCGCTGTTTAACCATCTCGTGAGTGAATATGAAAATACCAAAATGGAGGATTGGTCTGATGAAGCGATTTTGGAGCGTGAAGAATTGATTAAGGAAGAAGCTGAAATTCAGACTAGATATGGTGACTTGCCACCAGAACAGGCAAAAGCGGAGCGTGAAAAGGATATGGCGGCGCTTAGAAAGAAAATGGCGGGGGCACAATTTAGGCAATTGCTCGATGCTAAGGGCAAGTTGAATCAGATTTATAGGACTCGTCGTTCTGGTGCAGCAAACAATGCGAAAGACTGGGTGCGTGAGTGGCTCGATCTTGATAACGAAGTGGTGATTACTCAGAAGCTTGAAAATGATCGTAAAAAGTTGAAAGATGAATATGTGAAGGCGAAGACCGATAAAAAATCAACCGAAGGCGATACGGCTACGGAAGAAGAACCGAGAGCTGAGGTTTACGATGAGGTAAAGAGAAATGAATTTGTGGGACATATTGACGATTTGTGGCAAGATTTCCGGGATGACGATGAAGGTTTTTATGATGAGTCATTGAAGTATATCGAAGAGCAACTTGGCAAGGAATCATATATTGCGGAGCAATATAGACGATATCGTAGAGATGACCCATATGCAGACAATTATGTCCTTAGGGAATATCTGAAGGAATTACTCAGGGATCCTGAGAGCTATTAATTAAAAAAACCGCTCTTTAAAAGGCGGTTTTTTGATTATGTTTATTTTAGGTATTATGCTATAATATATATTATATATGGCGCAATATAAGGTACCTCAGGATGTTGAGGCGGACGATAAATTAATAGGTCCGTTTAATTTCCGTCAATTCGTTTATCTTCTGGTGGCGGGCGGGTTGATTGCGCTAACTGTGGGGTTATTCCAATTGTTCCCGCTAGTTGCAATATTGCCGATACCGTTTGCTTTGTTTTTCTTGGCTTTGGCTTTGCCTCTTAAAAAAGATCAGCCGATGGAAACGTATCTTGCTGCTGTAGTTTCATATTATATCAAACCTCGTACAAGGCTTTGGAAACCTGGACAAAAAGAATCTACAATTCTAATTACAGCGCCGAAGATTGTTGAGGACGTGAGGACACGTAATATTTCTGGTGAAGAAGCAACGCATAGATTGTCGTTTTTGGCGGATATTGTGGATAGCGAAGGTTTTGCTATAAAAGGATCTGTGAATAATTCAATGCGAGAAGATTTGATTGCAGAGGCGAATGCGATGAATGATATGTTTGATAGTTATCAATCTGGTGTTATAGCAAGGGCGGTTGACCAAGAAAAAGATGATAGGCATCAAGAGGCAATTCGTGAGATGAGAGAGGCGATCCAAAGTCATAGTACGTCTTTTGCAAGTGAACCTGAAACTATAGTAAAGGGGCATGGAATTGAGCTACGGCCAAGGCTTGATACTACCCAAAGCGGACAAGATTTTGTTCAAGATAGAGTAGAAATTATACAGCGTACTGCTCCGGAGCCAGTTGTAGCACAAGCAGAAAACCCAGTTACAAAACCAGTAAATAATAGTATAATGGAATTAGCAAATAATTCCGATTATACAGTTGCGACAATTGCGAAGGAAGCTAATCGAATAAACAGAAAGGATGATAGCGAAGCTTTTGTGTCGCTACATTAGAAAAAAAATGAATCCACAACAGCCACAACAAATACTACCAAACCAAAATATGCCAAATGCTGGCATGATGCCTGGGATGCCAATGCAAAACGCTCAACCTGGCATGCAGATGATGCCGGGTCAAAATATGACGCAACAACAAATGCAGGCCCAGAATTTGGGTGCGATGGCGATGAATGCTCAGGCGGCGGCACCAGTTTCACCAAATAAAGAACTCCCAACTTCGACGCAAGCTTCGCTGCTGATTTCCGAGCTTCGTGATAATGTGGTGATTATGAAAGACGGCTCATTTAGAGCTGTAGTGGCTTGTAAGTCGATTAACTTTGACCTTATGAGTGATATCGAGCGTGATGCAGTAGAGTATTCTTATCAAAATTTCTTAAACTCTCTGAGATTTACTACGCAAATATTGATTAGGTCGCAAAGAGTTGATATTGGTCCTTATATTGATAAGTTAAGTGAAATTCGCCGCAATAATGACAATATGCTACTTGGTGTATTAATGGATGATTATATTAACTTTATTGATATTTTGTCGCAGGAAGCTAATATTATGGATAAATCATTCTTTATCGTGATACCGTATTATACTTCGCCGGATGCTGAAAAAGTTTTACAGCAAACGAAGAATTTCTTTAAATCATTTAGTAGAGTTAAACCGATGGAAGTGACACGAATCGATAGGGCGACGTACGACAAGGCTTTAACAGAGTTAAATACTAGAGTGGAATCGGTCATTTCTGGTCTATTTCAAATTGGTATTAATTCGGTCAGGTTGAATACAAGGGAACTAGCGGAACTTTACTATAACTTTAATAATCCGGATACGGCAGTCAGGGAACCGCTCGTTGATTTTAATAAAGTGACGGCAATGTATGTGAAAAAGGGAGAGAAGGAGGAATAAAATGGCTAAGAAGAAGCAATTAACACCGGCGGAGATTGCGGCGCAGGCTGAAGCGGCTGAGATGGCACAAATACAGCAGGCGTTTGAACAAGGTACAAATACTTTACGTGATTTAATCTCTCCGTCAGCGATTGAAATTCATTCAGATTATTTTAGACTTGGTACGAAGTATGGGCGAACGATGTATGTTTATGGATATCCAAGAACTTTGTATACTGGTTGGATTTCGCCGATTATTAATATGGACGAAGTAATTGATGTGTCGATGTACATTTACCCAGTTGAATCTGCGGTGGTGATGAAAAACCTAAGAACGAAGGTGACTCAGCTCGAGGCATCAATGAATTTAAATGCTGAAAAAGGAAGGGTGAGAGACCCAGAACTTGAGGCTGCCATTAATGATGCTGAAGAATTACGCGATCAGCTTCAAGTTGGCGCGGAGCGTTTCTTTAGGTTCGGACTATATGTAACTTTGTGGGCAGATTCGCTTGACGAATTGAAATTTGTACAGCAAAAAGTTGAGACGATTTTTGGGCGTCAAATGATTTTTTCAAAGGTTGCGTCGTCACAACAGGAGCAAGGTCTTAACTCAATCATGCCACAATGCTCGGACCAATTGCAAATTCGTAGAAACATGAATACTGGTGCAATTTCGACTAGTTTCCCATTTACGTCAGCTGACTTAACGCAGGATAAGGGCATTTTGTATGGCGTGAATATGCACAATAATGGTTTGGTGATTTTTGATAGATTTAGCCTTGAGAATGCCAACATGGTAGTGTTTGCAAAGTCTGGTGCTGGTAAATCATTTACCGTGAAGCTTGAGGCGCTCCGTTCGATGATGGTGGGCGCCGAGGTGTTAATTATTGACCCAGAAAATGAATATGCAAAGCTTTGTGATGCAGTAGGCGGTTCGTATATCCGATTGTCGCTCAATTCGGATGTAAGGATTAACCCGTTTGATTTGCCAAAGGTGGTTGATTCTGAAGATGCAAATGACGCTTTGCGAGCAAATCTAGTAACTTTACATGGGTTGTTTAGGCTAATGTTAGGTGGCGTTCAGCAAGTTAATGTAAGTGGTCAGGTGGCCCCAGCGCTTACAGCCAATGAAGAAGCGGATCTTGACCAAGCGTTGATTGATACTTATGCACGAGCTGGTATTACTTCGGATCCTTTAACGCATCAGTCAATGCCGCCAACAATTGCAAATTTATACGATACTTTACTTCATATGGGCGGAACTGGTCCAGATCTCGCGCAAAGGCTTCGAAAATATACAACTGGTACTTTTGCTGGTATTTTCTCACAGCAGAGTAACGTTGACATCAATAACCAGATGGTTGTGTTTAATATTCGGGATCTTGAGGACGAGTTGCGTCCGGTAGCAATGTATATTGTATTGTCACATATTTGGAATGTGGTGAGAGCACAACAAAAGAAACGTCTTCTGATTGTGGATGAGGCGTGGCAGTTGATGAAATATGAAGATTCTTCTAATTTCCTATTCTCTTTGGCGAAGCGTGCAAGGAAATATTATCTTGGTCTGACAACGATTACACAGGACGTGGAAGATTTCATGGGCTCTAAAATGGGTCGCGCGATTGTGGCTAACTCGTCAATGCAGTTGTTGTTAAAGCAGTCGGCATCGGCGGTAGATGTTTTGTCGGATGTATTTAAATTGACAGAAGAAGAGAAACGAAGGCTTGCGAATTTCCCAGTTGGGCAGGGTTTGTTCTTTGCTGGGCAAAACCATGTGCATATTCAGATTATTGCCAGTGAAACCGAAGAAAGCTTAATTACGACAAATCCAAACGCTGCAAAATAAATATGTTATAATAAAAATATGAAGGTTTTACGAAAACTTGTTGCTGTATTGATGGTGGTAATAATAGGCACTTCTTTTCCAGTACCCGTTTCTGCGTTGACGGATGAACAATTGGAATTTTTTGCGCGAAGTAGCATCTATTTTTATAATCCTGGGGCTGGTCGTAAATCCTGTTTTGTGAGTAATATGAGTGGCGATACCATTATGGCTAAGGTGGTGAGCTATTTGTCTGGTAATAATCCGATGAATTATGTATTGTCTGAGAATGGGATAGCAGGCATCTTAGCTAACTTTGAAGGTGAGTCGGGTTTTAATCCGTTCAGGTTTGAGGGGGATAGTGCGAGTGGGCCTGGCTATGGTATTGCACAATTTACTGGTTATGGTGGTATTTCAAATTCGCCAATCTTAGAGCCACTCAGATCGGACCCAAGAACCGCGAATTACTTTAATGATTATTTTGACGTGAAATATACAAAATATGACTCAAGCACGGGTTATCCTACGGAACAGGTCCCGGCGGAAGTTATTGATGCTTGGCTTGAAGTGCAACTAGATTATTTCTTTGGACCAGGTAGTCAGTTTGAGAATGTCAAGGTGGGAACATATAGAAATATGGGTGGCACGATGGGGCTTGATTATATTAGTGATGACATGACTGCGCGTGAAGCAATGGATGCAGCGAAAACACCTGAAGATGCGGCGAGAATTTTTGTTTGGATTATGGAGCGGCCTAGATATAAGGAAACGGCGGCGAGTGGACGTGGAGCAAGAGCGGAACATTGGCTGGAATTTACACAGAGTATTAGTGGTAACTCATTCGGACCGACAAATGCTGGTTCGGCCGATGGGAGTGGCGTGACGATTATTGGTGACTCTATAACTGTTGGTAGCGAGTCTGCAATAAAAAGCATGATGCCAAATGCTGAAATATATGCGCAAACTAGTAAACAATTCTATACGGGGACAGCAGATAATCCAGGTGGCATAACGATTTTGAAACAGCTGGCGGATACTGGGAAACTAGGGGATACGGTTGTTTATGCACTTGGTACGAATAGTACCATTACTTCAAGAGAGGCGCAGGAGGTGGTAGATACGGTTGGAAGTTCAAGAAAAATTGTTTTCGTGACGAATTATTCAACTCAGAATGATTATACGACAAACAATAATGTGTTTGCTAAAATGAAGAATGACAACTCCAACGTATTAATTGCGGATTGGAAGTCTGCTGTGCAGTCGCAGTCTTCTATGTATTTAGCCGGTGACGGGATACATCCGAATGCTGAGGGGCAGGCATTGTTTGCTAGTGTACTTTCAAGCACCGTTGGAGTGTCGTCAAACATGGTTTCGACATGTTCTGGTTATCTTGCAAGTAATGGTGGGTTGACTGATGCGCAAGCTCAAGCACTTGCAGATTATTATAATAGTAGCGCGGTAGATGCGTCTTATTATGGCTTACCGTTTGGCAAAACGAACTGTGTTTCTTTCTCGGCCTTCTTTGTGCAGGCATTTACCAGTATAGGTAGAGATCCGTCACGTGGTTGGGGAAATGGTAAAGACGTTGCACATAATCTATCTAGGGCAAATGGTTTGTCGGAGGGTGAGGAGCCCAGCCCGTTTGCAGTATTTTCGGTGACGGCTGGTTCGACAATGTGTAGTGATGGATACATATGCGGACATACTGGAATTGTGGTGGCGGTAGATGGGGATGTGGTAACTACTGTGGAAGCGGCATATCCTTCAACCCCAGCTTATGTAAAAAAACGTGATATTAGTTACTTTACGAATGATAAGTATGGAGTTTCCTTTACCTATCTGAGTGGCATAATGAATATGAGTGAATTACTCGATGTGGTAGGAAATTAGGAGGTTTTATGGAGCCAAGCAGTGAAAAAATAAAAAAGCCAGTTAATCCTTTAGTAATTGGTGGTTTTGTTGTAGGAGTGGTTTTAATTGTATTACTAGTGATAACACTGAAAAACTTACTGAGGACAAATGCGTATGGCGATGAAGTCAGAATTGATAATTTTACAACATACTTTAATAATGTTCCACAAAATGAGAAGGATTTGATTTTCCATCAGTTATACACTATTATTTCTAATAATATGTCGGGGGAGATTCCAAAAGATGGTGCGGTGGTCAGGGAAGGAACGAGTGAATATAGACACAATAAGAGCACAAAAGTATATTATGGTAAATTTATAGTGGATATTCCTACGATTGAGCAATCTTATAGTGTGCAATTTGAATGGTCGCCAGATGCTGATAGCGAGTATTTGGGTGGCTATCCGGTGATGATGTCTTGTGTGCCGAAGGCGGAGCGGATTTATCAGAACTTTTCTTGCAAGGATTTTGCTGAAAAGACAGTGAGCTGGGAAAATGAGTACCAGCTGGATTATACCTTTGGCTTAAAAACATCCTACAAAATAACTGATGCTCTTGGTGATTATTGGAAGAAAAAGATTGACGATGTTGCGATTAGCGCGGTGCTAGACGAAACGAGCCTTGTAAAGAGAGAAAGTATCGGGACGGATTTGGTTTATCAATTTAAAGTTATTGTTAATGATGAATATGCATATATAATAGATGTACGTATGGATGAGTTTTTCGGTGAGAAATACTTAGCTATTTATGCGAATGACGGGGAAGATGTGGCTGGTTTTGTGGAAACTAATGATGAAAATACCCTGAACGTTTTATCAAATTGGATTTTGTCTCTAGCTGGAAAAGAAGTGGAGATTAGCACTCTTGACTCTTAAGTGCTAAAATAATATAATATACTATATATTATATATAGGAAACTAAGATGGCAGGAAAAAGAGATTATTATGAAGTGCTTGGCGTGAGTAAAAATGCGTCAGATGATGAGATCAAAAAAGCTTACCGGAAGCTTGCGGTAAAGTATCATCCGGATAAGAATCCAGGGAATAAAGAGGCCGAGGAAAAATTTAAAGAAATTTCAGAAGCGCATGAGGTCTTGTCGGATAAGCAAAAAAGAGCACGATATGATCAGTTTGGTCACGCTGGCGTAGGTGGTTCGGCTGCTGGTGGTGGATTTTCTGGCAATCCGTTTTCTGGCGGGAACTTTAACTTTAATGGCCAGACATTTAACTTTGACTTTGGCGGTGGCGGAGCATTTGATGATATTCTAGGAAGCTTATTTGGATTTGGGGGAGCGCGTCGTGCGAGAAGGGGAGCGGATTATCAAACCAATGTAACTTTGACTTTTGAGGAAGCGATTTTTGGCACAACCAAAACAGTATCGGTAGATGGCACGGAGCTTAAAGTCAAAATTCCTGCCGGTATCGATGATGGTATGTCAGTAAGATTACGCGGTAAGGGCGGACCGGCTCCTGAGGGAAGTAGTGAAAAAGGTGATTTGTACGTGAGAGTGCGAGTGAAACCGCATAAATCTTTGACGAGGGAAGGTTCGATTATTCTGTCTGAACAAAAAATCGATATGGTGGATGCGGCGCTTGGATGTGAAATAGATGTGGAAACAGTGGACGGTAAAATTACGATGAAGGTGCCAGCTGGAACTCAATCGGGTACTCCATTTAAACTATCTGGTCATGGAGTTCCGTTTAGAGCGGATGGCGACAGGGGGCCACATATTGTGACTGTGATTGTCGAAACGCCAAGTAATTTATCTAAGAAACAAAAAGAACTCCTAGAAGAGTTCAAGAAAAGTAAAAAACGCGGTTTTTGGGGGTAAATGGTCTGGGATACCAGGCTCGAACTGGCGACCTCACGCCCCCCAGGCGTGCGCGCTACCACTGCGCCAATCCCAGTAGTTTTTGTGGTCTGGGTGACCTGACTTGAACAGGCGACCTCAGCGTCCCGAACGCTGCGCGCTACCAACTGCGCCACACCCAGGTATAAAAATAAAAATGGTCTGGGTGACAGGACTTGAACCTGCGACCTCGACGTCCCAAACGTCGCGCGCTACCAACTGTGCTACACCCAGGCATAATCTAATTATATCATAAAAAACGAAAATATGGTAGAATAGATATATTAAGGAGATAACAAAGTGGCGGAACAAAAACCGAATATAAATATGAATATGAGCGCGAATCGTTCTAATACAATTAGAAGTTTTATTTTTGCGCTCTTGATACTATGTCTAGTTGGTCTTTTTATTGTAAATATGAATGGTAATGAAAAGAATAAAAAGACTGAAGTGCCAATTTCTGATGTGATTCAACGTGCGAATGATCCTGATGGTAATATTGCAAAAATAACAGTTACCGGTGAAGTTCTAGATATTACACTAAAAGGCAAAACTGAGGCAACAGAAATCTCTAGGAAAGACCCATCGGGCACTTTGTATGACCAAGGTTTAGTAAATCATTGTGAGAATCTGGAGGCAGAAGAATTGACAAAATGTCAGGAGAAGTATCCAACAATTGAATACAAGGAAGATGTAAATGCTTGGGGGATTGTGTTTGATGTGGCCCTGACAATACTTCCGATTGTTGCGATTGTAGTTTTCTTGTCGTGGATGATGCGACAGGCGACAGCAGCTAACAATCAGTCTATGTCTTTTGGCAAGGCAAGAGCGCAGCTTTATGGTCCAGATAAAAAGAAGGTTACTTTTAATGATGTGGCTGGTAACGAGGCGGCAAAGCAGGATTTGACGGAAATTGTGGATTTCTTGAAAAATCCAAAAAAATACGAAAAACTTGGTGCGAAGATTCCGCGTGGTGTGCTTCTTGCGGGTGACCCTGGTACTGGTAAAACCTTGATGGCTAGAGCAGTGGCGGGCGAAGCGGATGTGCCATTCTTTTCAATTTCCGGGTCGGAATTTGCGGAGATGTTTGTAGGTGTAGGTGCTTCTCGTGTTCGCGACTTGTTTTCAAAGGCCAAGAAAAATGCCCCATCAATTATCCTTATTGATGAAATTGATGCAGTAGCGCACAAACGTGATGCGAGAGGGGGAGCAGGACGCGAAGATGAGCAAACTTTAAATCAGATTTTGGTGGAGATGGATGGATTTGATAATGATAGTGGTGTGATTGTAATGGCGGCAACTAACCGTGTGGATATGCTTGATAAAGCACTTCTTCGTCCGGGGCGATTTGATCGTCACGTAAATGTGACTTTGCCAGAACGAAAGGATCGCCTAGAAATATTAAAAGTGCATTTTAAAGGCAAGCCGGTTGAAGCAGATGTTGATCTTGAGGCGCTCGCAAAGAAGACGGCAGGTTCGTCTGGTGCGGATCTTGCCAATGTTGCAAATGAGGCTGCTATTACGGCGGCACGTGAAGGGCATAAGGCGATTTCAAATCATGATTTGACGGAAGCATTTGAGCGAGTAGCGATTGGTCCGGAGAGAAAATCAAAAGTTATGAATGAAAAGGAACGCAAAATAACGGCCTATCATGAAGCGGGACATGCAATAGTTGGGCATGTGCTTCCAGATTCCGATCCGGTGCATAAGGTTACTATTATCCCGAGAGGACAAACTGGCGGTGTGACTTGGTTTTTGCCACCAGAAGACAGAAGCTACAAGAATATTTATGAACTAAAAGATATTTTAGCGCGCGCAATGGGCGGTAGAGTGGCAGAAAAAATAATATTTGGAACCGATGCAATTACTACTGGCGCATCTTCGGACTTAAAAAATGTAGCTGAGCTTGCAAAATCCATGGTGGTGGAAGAGGGGATGAGCGAAGGACTTAGAAATATTGTATTTCCAGATGAAGCTACTGGGTATTATACTATTACAACCAGTAAGCCTTATTCTGAAAAAACTGCTGAGGCAATTGATGAAGAAGTTAGAAAACTATCCGATGAGGCTGCAAAACGGGCAGAAGAAATATTAAAAGTAAATAAGAAAGTGTTGGATAAATTGGCGGAGGAATTACTGGCTCATGAAACATTGGAGGAAAAAGAATTGGAGCCTTTACTCGTAGATGCAAAACTACCTGAAACTGTAAAACTTCATAAATAGGAGCCTATAATGGAAAGACTTTTAGATTATTTTGTGCCGGAAAGGTATAGTTTAAATTTATTACTAAATAAAAAAGAAAAAACAATTAGTGGAACGGTTGGAATAATTGGCAAAGTTGAAAGTGAGATTATAAAATTTCATGCAGTAGACATGGAGATAAATAGTGTTTTGCTAGATGGAACAAATGCAGAGTATGAGATTAAAGATAAAACACTAATAATCAAGAATGTACCAAAAGAGGTTTCAAAAATTACAATAGAATATCAAGGGAAACTTAGTGAAAAAATGGAGGGAGCATATCTTTCCACGTATGATTATAATGGCAAGACAGAAACAATAGTTGCGACGCAGTTTGAAAGTCACTATGCAAGGGAGGCTTTCCCATGTATTGATGAACCAGCAGCGAAGGCAGTGTTTGAACTCACACTTACAACAGAAGAAGATGACGAAGTACTATCCAACATGCCGATACTAAAACAGACTGTTGATGCTGGTTTTAAAACAGTATCATTTGAGCCAACACCAAGAATGAGCGTATATCTTCTTGCATGGGTAGTGGGAAAATTCCATGGAAAAACAATAGTGAATAGCCATGGTGTGGAAATAACTACATATGTGGCTTTGAACCAAGATATAGATTCGGTGGACTTTGCTAACGAGGTTGCAGCGAGGTCACTTGAGTTTTATGATGACAACTTTGGCGTACCGTATCCTTTGAAAAAATGTACGCAGGTGGCATTACCGGATTTTGAAGCGGGGGCGATGGAAAATTGGGGACTAGTGACTTATCGTGAATCTATGATGCTAGCTGGTGAGAGCGCGACGACTGACACGAAGAAAGGTGTGGCGTTGACGGTGGCGCATGAGCTGGCGCATCAATGGTTTGGTGATTTAGTCACAATGAAATGGTGGGACGATTTATGGTTGAATGAATCGTTCGCTTCCATTATGGAGTATTATGCGGTGGATGCTATTTACCCAGAATTTAAGATTTGGGAAGGTTTCTTTACGGGAGATTGTCTGTTGGCTCTAAAACGTGATTGCCTTTCTGGCGTGCAATCAGTACATCAGAATGTTGAAAATCCAGCAGAAATAATGACACTTTTTGATCCGGCGATTGTTTATTCAAAAGGTGCAAGACTAATGCTCATGGTGATTCGGACGATGGGGTGGGATAATTTTTGTAAAGGCGTAAAGGATTATTTTGAGAAATATAAATATAGCAATACTTGCGGCGATGATTTATGGACGGCTTTGAATACTTATGCGAGTTTTGATGTTAAGAAAATGATGCACGCATTTATAGATAAGCCGGGTTATCCAGTGTTAGAAAACACTGGCGTTGATTTTGACACGTTTAAGCAAAAAAGATTTTTGATAGACGGTGAAATGCCAACGTCTAATTGGCTGGTTCCGGAGGTATTTGAGGACATGGGGGGCCATTATGTTTTGCGGTTGACGGAAGATGAGTTTGAGGATAGGCTTGCTCGATTTGATGAATTGGGGTTAGAAGAAAAATTAAGACTTTTGATTGACCGCGATCTTTTGGCTAGGACAGATTTGGTATCTTCGGCGTCTTTGCTGACTTTGCTTTCTAAATTTAAAAACGAATCCAGTGCTGCAGTTTGGAGTGTCATTCTTAGTATCGTTTCTGGCTTAAAAGTTTTCTTTGATTATAAATCAGAAGAAGAGCAAAAGTTTAGGATGTTTGTCAAACAATTGGTTGCGCCAAAGTTAAACGAGATTGGGTTAAAGACGTTGGAGACTGATGACGAAAATATCATGCGTCTTCGTTCAATTTTGCTCGGACTAGACTTTTTTGCAGAAAATGAAGAAAATTTAAGGACTCTAGCTTCAATGTATAATGAAGATTATTCAAAGCTGGACCTTGAAATTAGAAATGATATTCTTGATGCAAAAGTGTATTTGGAACCAGAAATGGTGGATAAGTATCTTGATAATTATAAGAATACTGCTGATCCTGAAATAAAAATTGAGTTGTTGTTTGCGGTAACTTTGCCAAGAGAAAAGGGTGTACTTAATAAAATAATGGGACTTTTAAATCAACCAGAAATAGTTAAGCCACAGGATCAATTACATTTGTTTATTTATCTCTATAGAAATCCAGAGATTAAAGCGGACGTATTTAAGTGGCTTAAGGAAAACTGGGATTATATAAAGAGCCTCATGGGTGATAAGTCTTTGGACAATTATGCAAGATATACGGCAAATTTAGTAAGGACAAAAGACGAATATGACACTTGGTGGGAATTTTATGGACCAATGTCTAATGATCCGGTGGTGGCGAGAGCCGTAGAAATGGGTAAAAACGAGATTGAGGCACGCCTTAAGTTAATTGAAACGGATCGTGAAGCGATTTATAAAGAATTAGATAAAGAATTATGATGCCGGGCAAGCGGTTGTCTTGATTATATATTTGGATAAGTCTGTGCTAAGATTGGTAGTGAGATAGTTTTTGGCTTGGTTGATGTACTCATCAAACGATTCACCATCGCAGGTTGGAGTGATTGCGATGAAATAATCATTGTCTACAAACCAGGCGTTGATTTCAAATTTACCGTTTGGGTCGGAATATGGTGTAATGCTGAAAATGGGGTCGCTTTGCATTTCGTCGTAGTGGTCTCTTAGGTCGGATTCGGCTTCGTTAAATTCTTCGTAGTTAAAACCAGAGTCGGGAGTCGGGGTGGATTTAGAAATGAGGAGAAGTGCAATAATGACGCCGAACATAACGATTATGACTGAAATAGCGACAATTAAAATGGTTTTAGATGGTTTTTTAGGGGAATCGATTAGCGGGTTGGAGCTAGACATAATGTATGGGTTAGTTCCTGGATTAACTTGACCCATCATGTTGTCGTTTGGTGTGTTGGCGTTATAGTTGTTATTTTGATTGTCGTTTTGATTACTATAGTTATCCATGTTATTTATCTCCTGTATAACGAAATGCCGAGAAACCGGCGATGGTACCACCTTCGGTGACGGCGGCAGTGTATCCTCTAAAAGATGCTTGGCAAATAATTGGTGCGCCATAGTTAGTAGTACCGCAGTAAATTTGAGCATGTTGGCGATCTGATGTGTAGACAAACATTAGATCGCCGGGCTGAAGGTTGTTAACGGATGGATTTTGAATTTCCGTAAACATTTCAGGGTGATCACGGCAATATTGCTGTTGTTGTCCTGGGCTACGGAAAGGAAAGTCCATATTTCCCGTAACGTCGCGGACGACCATACCGACGAAGACGTCGCAGCTGGCGCCTTGACGCCAAAATCCCCAATCGTCGGAGGTATTTTCGAAGTCGCTTTGAGAGATATGATTGTAACCGACTACTGTATATTTGCTAAGTGCATCAAAATAATCAGGGTTTGGTGTTTTGAATAGCTGTTTATATACGTCTATTTGTCTTTCGGCTGGTGTGTAGCTGAAGTAGTTGTGCTCATCACCAACTGGCCAAGAGAATTTGTGGGCAGTTTGGTTAATACGTGTAGCTATGCTTGAACCGGTTGGATTGGAACTACCGCCACCACCTGAACCTGAGCCAGAGCCACTCGGGTTGGAACCAGAACCGCCACCGGAACCTGAGCCGCCAGAACCTGAACCACTACCGGAACCTGAACCGCCAGAACCTGAACCACCACCTGAACCTGAGCCAGAGCCACTTGGGTTGTAGCCAGAACCACCACCTGAACCGCTTGGATTGGAACCGGAACCGCCGCTACTGCCGGAACCACCGGAGCCAGAGCTGCTACTACCGGAGGGGTTGAATGCTGGTATGTCATCAGGGTTTGTCACGCCGCTTGGTATAAGCCAATTAGCTAGAGCTCCCATTAAGACGAAAAGTACTAACCCAATGACGATTTCGATGAGGCGTCTTTTGGCTTTTCTAGTTTGCTCTTCGTTGCCACCAGCTTTCAAGTATTGTAGACCAAAGATTCCGATGCCGATGGTGGCAAGAATGCCGGCACCGATAGACATGATTTCGATAACAAGCTTTAGAATGTGACCGATACCGTTTTCGCTCTCATTGCAGTTGATAATGGCGGTTTCAACGCCGCCGCAGCTGCCAGCGTTGACGGTAGCAATATTAAAGAACAGATTAATAGTTAAACTGGATAGTAGCAGGAGAAATAATAATTTCGGAAGTGTATTCTTGTGCATATTGCTTATATTATACCACACAAAAACTCACTTTTTAGTGAGTATTATTTGGTGCCCACTGAGAGATTTGAACTCTCATGGTATTGCTACCACTAGCACCTGAAGCTAGCGCGTCTACCAATTCCGCCAAGCGGGCATGTCAATATTATATCATGGGTGCGCCTCGGGTAAAAGCCCGAGGCGGAGAATGTCAATCTTCGATTTTGCGGCGGGTGACCTCGGGGTCCTGAATGAGGGCGTGAGTTTCGGGGTCTGGATAAGTGGTGAGATTCTTAATCGCGTACATGGAAGCAAATTCGCCATTCAAGAGAAATATGGTTTTTTCGCTAGTGACCCGAGTCATTTCGCCGGTAACGTGATTGACGTAGTAGAGAACGAAGCCTTTTTCGAGGAAGGCTTTTTTGATTCTTTCGGAACAGTCTGGGTTTAAATATGCGATGATTGAGTACATCCATTCTCCCTCCTCCAAGATTGAATCTAAAAATATTATAGCATTTTTTGTGCTTTGTAGCAAGGTTTGGTATAATGGTGGTATAAGTTGGAGGAGACATGATTGAAATTAATTTTGAATCTGATGTGAATGTGGGCAAGACAAGAGAATTACTAGGTGAAATATTGGCTGATCCGATGGGTGGATGGTCAGTGTTGCCCTTTTTGATAAATGAGAAAGAGCTAAACACAATTAAAAAGGCAGCGGTGGATATTCAGAGCAAGGCTGAAATTTTGGTTTGTATCGGAATTGGTGGTTCGTATCTCGGGCATCGGGCAATAATTGAAGCTTTGCGACCAAAAGGTGTGAGAATTGTTTATGCGGGAAATTCTTTGAGCAAAAAAGAGCTTGAATTTGCACTTTCTGAGGTGGGTGAAAAAGATTTTGCGATAAATGTAATTTCTAAGTCTGGTACAACTCTTGAGCCAGCAATTGCGTTTGATGTTTTTAAGAAAAAGTTGGTTGAAAAATATGGAGAGGTAGAAGCGAAGAAACGGATTTTCGCAACGACGGATGCAAAAAAAGGAACTTTGCATGATGAAGCGGTTGAAAATGGATATACGCGATTCGTAGTACCGGACGATGTGGGTGGGAGATATTCTGTTTTGACTGTGGTAGGTTTATTGCCGCTTGCGGTGGCTGGGGTAGATATTGATGCGTTGCTTTCGGGTGCGCGTGAAATGGCAGAAAGTATAATAAAAAACCCGCTCGACATAAAAAATCAAGGTGCTACTACCCCTGTTAGGAGTGATGAAATTATAAGAAAAAACCCGATGGTGCGGTATGCGTGGATAAGAAAAGCCCTATATCAGCGCGATTATGATACGGAAGTGTTTGCAAGTTTCGAACCGGCGACGATGTATTTTAATGAGTGGCTGAAACAATTATTTGGCGAGAGTGAAGGCAAAGGAAGACAGGGTATTTGGCCGGCATCGGTTATTTATTCGACCGATTTACATTCTTTAGGACAATTTATGCAGGATGGGAGAAGGAATTTGTGGGAAACGGTTATTAATTACCCGACTGATGAGTTAAATGAAAAGGTTATGACGGCAGTTTGCGCGGCACATACGATGGGCAAGATTCCAGTTTTAAAAATAAGCGTTTCGTCATATGATGAGAAAGGATTTGGTGAGCTGATTTATTTCTTTGAAATGGCGTGTGCGATTTCGGCAAAGCTGATGGGTGTAAATCCTTTTGATCAGCCGGGAGTGGAAGCATATAAAGTAGAACTAAAAAAACTAATGGAGGAAAAATGAAAAAGAGGATCGTACTTGCACTTGGTGGAAATGCCTTGCAGCGTGATGGTGAGGCAACGGCAGAGGCACAGAAAAAGATTGCAGAGGATGTGGGGGAAATGATAGCAGATCTTAGCAAACGCTATGAAGTGATTGTGGCACATGGAAATGGTCCGCAAGTGGGGAATATTTTAATACATGAAGAGACGGCGGCGACGGAAAAGGCTCCAGCGATGCCACTTGAAACAGCGGTGGCGATGAGCCAAGGACAGATTGGTTATTGGCTGACACAGGCGATTAATAATGCTTTTTTGAAAGAAGGCAAAACGGCGAAAGTTGCTACTGTTGTGACGCAGGTGGTGGTAGATAAAAAGGATACTGCGTTTAAGAATCCAACAAAACCAATCGGGCAATTTTATTCAGAGAAAGAAGCTTTGAAGTTGGCGAAAGAAAAAGGTTGGGTCGTGAAAGAGGATGCTGGTCGTGGATGGCGACGCGTGGTGGCCTCGCCAAGACCGGTGGATATTGTGGAAAGAAAAGCGATTGAAAAAATGGTGGAGGACGGAATTATTGTGATTGCTGCGGGTGGTGGTGGAATACCAGTTTATCGAACGAAAATACTTAGAAGACTTAAGGGCGTGGATGCGGTGATTGATAAAGACTTTGCGGCAGAAAAATTGGCAGAGCTTGTGAAGGCGGATATTTTTGTGAGCGTAACTGCAGTGCCGAATGCGTATATTAATTTTGGAACTCCCGAGGCAAAGGCGCTTGAAGGGGTTAGCGTTGAGCAAGCCGAAGATTATATTAAAGAAGGGTATTTTAAAGCGGGGTCGATGTTGCCTAAAGTAAGAGCAGCAGTGACTTTTGCGAAGCACGGAGGGGTTGGAGTTATTACTGACATTTTAAATCTTAAGGATGCTTTGGCTGGAAAAGCCGGAACGATAGTTGAGAAAAAGTAAGAAGCTTGTGTTTAAAAAAATAATGATGTATAATAGGCATTATGGATGGGTATACATTGACACACACAACACCAACAAGAAAAGATTTTATCGACACAGCTAATTTTGACCAGTCTGAGATTTTAGATATTATTAGGCTATCACGGACTGTGAGGAGCTTTATAAAGGAGGGTGGATATCTGAATTCGATGTACCACAAGTCACTCGCGATGATTTTTGAGCAAAAGTCAACACGGACGAGAGTTTCGTTTGAAGTTGCTATGTTGCAGCTTGGCGGTCATGCTTTGAACTTGGCGCCTGGCGCAATACAACTTGGGGCACACGAGACGATTCAAGATACGGCAAGAGTACTTGGCAGAATGTGCGATATGATTATGTCGCGCGTAGATAGGCATGATTCGATTGAACAGCTTGCAAAATATTCGGAAGTTCCAGTAATAAATGGTATGAGCGATAGGTGTCATCCAACGCAGGGTGTTGGTGATATGATTACGATTTTTGATCATTGGCCGGCAGGAAAACATTCGAATCAAATCAAGGTAATTTTTGTAGGTGATGCGACACAGGTTTGTAACACGCTTTGTGATATGTCGACCAAAATGGGGATGCATTTTGTTCATTATGGTCCGGAGAATCACAAGATTTCGGACGAATGGTTAAATATTGGCAAGGAAAATGCTAAGAAATATGGTGGTTCGGCGATTTGGACGGATGATCCAGCGTGTCTTGAAGGTGCTGATTTTATCTACACGGATGTGTGGTATGGTCTTTATGACAAAGAAACACCAAAAGAAGAATACATGAAGGATTTCTATCCAAAGTATCAGGTGAATGATGAAATGATTGCAGCAACTAAGAATCCAAATGTGAAATTCTTACATTGTTTGCCGGCAAGTCGTAATGAAGAAGTGACTGATTCGGTGCTGGATGGTCCACATTCGGCGGCGTGGGATGAAGCAGAAAATCGTTTAACTGCACAGCGTGGTTTGGTGCTCTATTTTGACAATATGGGCCAAACAACGCTTGATTATATAAAGGAACAAAAGGAGGCGGGTGGGGAAGCACAGGTGTAGTTTGCTTTAGTAAAAAAACAGGGGGATAGTTAAATTTAAGAAAGGAGGCGGAATGCCAAAAAAGAAATATAAATTCAGGCTGTTTTCGGCGGTGCTGGCGACGGTCTGTATAATTTTGGTTGCGGATGCGGTAGCCCCGACAGCGTCAATCGGACACTCCCAGTATCTCTGGTGGGCGATTATGCTAATCGGTTTCTTTGTACCGTATGCGTTAATTTCAGCGGAACTTGGTACGCAGTATCCATCTGAAGGTGGTATGTATACTTGGGTAAAGAAAGCTTTTGGTAAAAAGTGGGCTTCTAGAGTCGCGTGGTTTTACTGGGTAAACTATCCACTTTGGATTGCTAGCTTGGCTGATCTTATTACTTCGCTTATTATGACGATGTTTGGGATTGAGCTTAGCCTGGCAGCAGTATTGATAATCCAGGCGGTATATATTTTGCTAGTAACCGTGCTTGGTATGCTCCGTATTTCGCAGTCTGACTGGGTGGCAAATATCGGTGCAATTATCAAGATTGCAATCCTTGGTGGGATTGGTTTTCTTGGTTTTTATATTTTGTTTACTCAAGGTACAGCAAATCCAGTAGAATCTTGGACTGACTTTATTCCACTTGTTGGTGCGGATGGCGGCTTTGATTGGGCTGGTATTTCGTTTGTGTCACTTATCATCTTTAATATGCTTGGCTTTGAGGTGGTTGGTACATTTTATGACGATATGGATAAGCCAAAGAAGCAGATACCACAGGCAATTATTCTTGGTGGTATTTTGATTGCTATCTTTTACATCTTGCCGTCTTTTGCGCTTGGTGTAGGTACGCAATTCTCGGAAATTTCAACCGATACTGGTCTTCTTGATGCATGGCAGATTCTGCTCGCGAATGCTGGTGCATCGGCTGAATTAATTCAGGCAATTTTGATTGCAGTCGGTGGTTTATTCATCGTAACTTTGATTTCGAATGTTTCGTCATGGAACTTTGGTGTCTATTCTGTAATTGCATATGCAGCAGAAGATGGAATGTTCCCGAAGTCCTGGAAGAAGCGTAATAAAGATGGTGTGCCATATATGGTAGGCATCTGGACTGGCATCGTGGCAGCAGTACTTGCATTTGCTGGCATCTTTATCGGTTATATTATGCCTGAGATGGGCGTGGATGAAGAGGTGCTCGATGCGTTTTCGAACATGTTCTGGGCTTTCTTCTCGCTATCGTTGGTATGTCTACTTCTTTCATACATTCCAATGTTTGCGGCGTTTATCAAACTTCACAAAAATGGTAAGCAAGTTAAGGATGGTTACTGGTTGAAGATTGGTCCAATTATGCGTTGGTTGATGGGAATAGTCCCACTTCTACTTCTCATAGTTTCATTATTCTTTACTTTGGTAATCTATCCAGACGATTTAGCTTTGACTTGGGAGGAAAATAACGTTTTGATTATTTCTTCTGTCGTTTGTATTGTGATTGGCGAGCTATTAGTTCTAAATATGGCACGCAAGGATCGTAATAAGAAGCTTGCGTCAAAAAATAGAAGAGCTTTGAAACGCTAAAGCAAAACGAGCTCGCGGGTTTTAGAGCTCGCGAGCTTTTTGGAAAGGATGATATGAAATTAAACTCTACTCCGCGACGCGATGGGTATTATATGCCTTCGGAACTTGCGCCGCATAAATGTACTTACCTTTTGTGGCCAGAGAGGCCGGATAACTGGAGGGACGGTGCAAAGCCTGCTCAAAAGGCTTTTCGTCAAGTCGTGGAAACAATTGCAAAATATGAGCCTGTAGTTTTGGGGGTTAATCAGTCCCAATACCTACATGTGCTTGGAATGAATATGCGAAATGTGTCTGTGGTTGAGATTTCGAATAATGACTCTTGGATTCGCGATTCTGGTGCAACCATGGTTATTAATGATTACGGCGAAATGCGCGCGGTGGACTGGGGATTTAATGGGTATGGTGGTACCGAGGGCGGTATTTATTATCCGTGGGATTTTGATGATTATGTTGGCGCCAAAATGGCGAATATTGAAAAAGTTGATCGTTATGAGGTAGCGGATTTTATTCTTGAAGGAGGTTCAATCCATTCAGATGGCGAGGGGACTTTGCTAGTAACTGAAGAAACATTGCTATCTCCTGACCGTAATCCTGATATGACTCGTGAGCAGATTGAGGATAAGCTTTGTGAATACACAGGTGCAGAAAAAGTTTTGTGGGTTCCTTATGGCGTTTATCGTGATGAGGATACAAATGGTCATGTTGACAATATTTGTCAGTTTGTGGCGCCAGGAAAAGTAGTCCTTGCGTGGGAAGATAATGTAGATGACCCACAGCACGAGCGTTCTATGAAGGATTTGGAATATCTTGAATCTGAAACGGACGCAAGGGGTCGTAAACTAGAGATAATAAAGATTCACGTACCAAATCCGGTTACAATCACAAAAGAAGAGGCCGAGGGGGTAGATTCTGTGGAAGGAACTTTCCCAAGGCGCGAGGGAGATCGTTTGCCGGCATCGTATATTAATTATTATAATTGTAATGGTGCAATAATTTTGCCGGTGTTTGATGATCCACATGATGAAGAGGCAATTAAGACTTTGGAAGGTTTGTTTCCGGATAGGGTGATTGAACCAATTTATGCAAGAGAGATTTTGCTTGGTGGTGGGAACATTCACTGTATTACACAACAGGTACCATTAGCTTAGACTTTTTTCCGGAGGAAAAAAGTCTAGCAAAAAAAAGCCAGTAAGAAAATCGAAACGAAAGTGAATTCCGTTTCGATTTTTGTTTATGACTTTTTGATTCCGCCAGAATCAAAAAGATGGTATAATGTGGTTATGGATAAATTGTCGTATGATGGGCCGATAGTTTTGGTGGTACTTGATGGGGTGGGGCTTGCGCCAGATTCACCAGGAAACGCTGTCTCTAAAGCAAGAACGCCATTTCTCGGAAAGGCAGCAAGAGATTATTTGCATGTTGCTTTGAATGCTTCTGGTAAATATGTGGGTTTAGTGCCCGGGCAGGTTGGTAATTCAGAAATTGGTCATAATACGCTTGGAGCTGGGCAAATTATTAAACAGGATTTTCTGCGTGTAAATGAGGCTTTTGAGGATGGTTCAGTGTTTGAGACCGATGCTTGGAAGGAAGCAGTAAAAAGGGTGACTGATAGTGGAACTTTGCATTTTTCGGGTATTTTTTCGGATGGCGGAGTGCATAGCCATATTTCGCATTTAGAACAAATGATTGAACGTGCTTATCTTGACGGCGTAAGGCGGATGCGTGTGCACGCGATTTTGGATGGACGTGATACTCCTCCACAATCTGAGCCGAAATATATTAGGAGATTTGAGAAATTTGCTGAGAGATTTTCGGATGCAGATATCAAAATAGCTTCTGGTGGTGGTAGACAAACTACGGTTGCGGATAGATATGAGAATGATTGGAGTGTGGTGGCGCGTGGTTGGGATATGATGGTGAATGCGCAGGCAGATTATTATTTTAAATCGGCGGAAGAGGCGATTGAGATGCTTAGGCGAATTACTCCTGGCATTCAAGACCAAGATTTGCCGGCTTTTGTAATTGTTGACGAGAAAGAGAGACCTGTAGGAAAGGTAGAAAAAGGTGATTCGTTTATTTATTTTGATTTTAGAAAAGATCGAGCAATTGAAATTGCGCAGGCTTTTACATATTGGGATTTTCCATATTTTAATCGAGGTGATTATAAGCCGGACGATGTGTATTTTGTAGGCATGATGGAATATAATTCCGATACGCATGTGCCAGAGCACCGTTTGGTCGAGCCGATTAAAATTGATCATCCTTTGAATAACTATTTGGCTGAGAAGAAGATTTCGGATTTTGCAGTTTCAGAGACTATAAAATTTGGGCATATTACTTATTACTTTAACGGAAATAGTTATAACAAGGCGGAGAAAGAAGAATTTTTGGAAATTGAAGGTAGTTCGGATGCTCCGACCGCGAGACCTTGGATGATGGTGTCGGAAATTACAAATGCGGTTTTGGAAAACATGGATAAGTATAAGTTTATAAGAGCGAATTTTGCAAATGGCGATATTGTGGGGCATACAGCGGACATGGACGCAACTATTGTTGCGATGGAAGCGGTGGATTTATCTTTGAAGCGAATTGCGGCAGAAGTAGATAAGTTGGGTGGTGCTTTGGTGATTGTGGCGGATCATGGAAATGCGGAGGAACTATTGGATGAATATGGTCAACCGAAAACTGCACACACTTTAAATAAGGTGCCATTTATTATTTATGATAATACTATTAATCGCAGCAAGTATGTTTTGGGAGAGGCGGCGTATAATGAGCCTGGTCTTTCAAATGTGGCGTCGACAGTTGCCTTGCTACTTGGCTTGTCGGATTATCCGAAAGAATGGGATGCTCCACTAATAAAAATAAAATAATAAGGTAGTGCTTGATTTTTCGCGTCTCATAGCGTATATTGAAATTGAAATATGGGATATTTAGAGGAAATGTTGGTCAGAAATGGCGTGATTTATCGTGCGCCAGATGGTTCTTCTTCATACATTGAAGGGAGCTTAATTTCAAATTCGCTAGTCGTGCGCGATTCGAACGGTTGGGTGACGCATCGCATCGAGCGGGCGTGCAATGGGGTGGATTTGGTGGTGAGAAATGTGTCAAGTGGCATGGTAGAAATGCGGATTTCGGCAAGTATTTTGTGATTTTGTGGTATAATTAAGGGTGGATATTTAAAAATTTTTAATTTGATGTTATTTGTTAACCCGCTGGTATAAGAAAAATATCGGCAAAAACAATTAGAAAGGGAAGTATGGAAATTGTGATCCCAATTATTGCTGCAGTTATTGGTATAGCTGCCGGCGCGGGTGGAATTTTTGCATATAATAAACATAATGAAAATGGTGGTAAAGATAAGGCTGAGGATTTAGTGCGTAAAGCAAAAAGGGAGGCTTCGGATATTGTGCTTGCTGCTAAAAAAGAAGCTGCTGAGGTTGCAGAAAAGAGCCAAGCAGAAGAGAATGAGAGGCGCAAAGAATGGAAGAAGACAGAGAATCGTTTGGCGGAGCGCGAGGGGACGCTTGATGCGAAGTTGGACCAGCTAGAAAAGAAAACTGAGAAGCTTACACGTGAAGAAAGAGAAATTGATTCTTTGAAGGGTGAGATTCGAGAGATTCGGGAGAAGCAGCATGAAAAGCTTGAAAAAATAGCCGGTTTGTCAAAGGCTGAAGCGCGAGACAAGCTAATGAAAATGACGGAAAATGATATCAAGCAGGATTTGGTTGGTCTTGTGGCGAAACAACAAAAAGAAATAAAGCATGATATGGATGAAGCTGCTCAGGCGATGCTTCTTACGGCGATGGAAAGAATGTCGTCTGAAGTGACTGCGGATAGAACCGTGACGGCTTTGAAACTTCCTGATGATGATATGAAGGGTAGAATTATCGGTAAAGAGGGGCGTAATATTCAAGCGCTTCAGCGTGCAACCGGCGTTGATATCATGGTAGACGATACTCCTGGTATGGTTGTTTTGTCGTCGTTTGATCCGATTCGCCGCCAGGTGGCGAGGTATGCTTTGGAGCGTTTAATGAAAGATGGGCGCATTAATCCGGCATCGATTGAAGAGGCTGTAGCCAAAGGTGAAAAGGAAATTGAAAAGGAAGTTGTAAGAGCTGGCGAAGATGCAGTGCGCGAGGTTGGGCTTGTGGGGATTCCGCGTGAGCTTGTACATCTTTTAGGCGAGCTTAAATTTAGAACTTCATATGGGCAAAATGTGTTACTTCATTCAATCGAAATGGCGCATGTGGCTGGTATGATTGCGGAGGAGATAGGAGCTGATAAAAGAATTGCAAAGACGGCAGCTCTTCTTCATGACGTTGGTAAAGCAGTGACACATAAGATTGAGGGGAAGCATGCAGAGATTGGTGCTGAGCTTGCAAAGAAATATGGTATGCCAGATGCTGTTGTACATGCGATGGCGGCACACCATGATGATATTGAGCCGACAACGCCAGAAGCGATTATTGTAAAAATATGTGATGCGATGAGCGCGGCAAGACCGGGTGCTAGGAATATTTCGGCGGAGAATTTTGCAGAGAGAATGCGTGATCTTGAAAATATCGCAACTTCATTCCCTGGGATTGATAAAGCATACGCGATTTCGGCAGGGCGTGAGATTCGGGTGATTGTGGAGCCGAAACAAATTGATGATTTATCAGCATTAAAACTTGCACGTGATATCGCGAACAAGATTGAAGCGACGATGAGTTATCCAGGAATAATTAAGGTTAATGTAATACGTGAGACTCGTGCGGTAGAGTACGCTAAATAAATATTGCTTTTTATGCTTGTATTATGTACAATATAAAGCATAAGGAGAATATTCATGGCGCTAAATAATAAAATTGGAATAATAACGTGCGGACTTTTATTAACTTCTCTTGGAATAGTTAGTAGTGCGTCGGCAATTGAATTTGACGGGGAAGGACTGGACGCGGATGGAGGTTTCCATGTTAGGATGGTGCCACCCAGTAACGACTCAGAAAAGTATGCTTTAAATGAATTAATTGACGAATTAGCACCGGGATGGGGAATAACTAGTGGTGGAGAGTGGAACTGTAATGACGATTATACTTCATGTAAATTAGTTTATAATGGCACGGAATGGACGGATGAAGCTTATACTATTATTTATGAGTATGACTCAACTGTAAAGACGGTGATTGATTCTGTTATTAAAGATTATAAAGTCCCAGAGGGTGGTTTCTTTATAAACGATGCGGAGCTTATGAAATACTGGGCGTTTGGTGGCGATAATCTAGCTGCAGTTTCATCTAAAATCAAAGAGGCACTTAGCAATTACAATATTAATTTGGTAGTTGACGTGAGGGGTGGTGGAGCGGACCCGCTTATGACACATAATATTGGTGAGGCGAAGGTTTTCTATAATGACACTTTATATGCTGTATTGAATAACCCTTCAGAGCCAACTAGGGTAATGGCACCACATATTTTCTTTGTAGAAGATGGCTCAAAGGATTTGATGTTGTCTCTTATGAACAGATTTGTAGCGATTTATGGTGAAGAGGCGAGAAATGCAGTTGGTATGCAAGCTACTGGGCAAAAAGTGAGAGATTTTGTTGACTCGAGTGACGAGTTTTATGATTATTTTAAAGATTATCTTGATGCGTTTGTGTACGAAATGAATATTAGTCAAGGGCAGCTTGGTGATACGTATATGATTGCAATTGTGGCAGATTCGGATAAGATTGAGACGGTGTCTGGTGTGAATTCAACTGATGTTCTTACTAATATTAACATTAAGACTCCAGCAGAAAATATGCCTGGCGATACAGCAACGTATGCAGAAAATCTTGGTTCAGAAGATGAGGGGATGAAGGAAGATTTTGGCGATAAGTTTTACGCATACGAAATCGGTTTATATTCGGCATCGATTGATTCTATGATTTCGGATGCTGAAGTAGGTTTTACAGTTTCAATACCAGTGCCAGAGATTTTGAAGGATGTTTCGGAAATATCGGCTTTCTGGAAGAATTTCGAGACCGGTGAACTCGAAGAGCACCCAGCGACGATAGTTGGTGATAATGCAGTATTTGATACTACACATTTTTCGACTTATATCTTAGCCGAATCGCGGGAGAGACCAGCAGAAGATGAAGAAGAACCAAGTGGGGAAGCTGAACCTGAAGACGATACAGTAGTACCAGGCGCTCCGGATACCGGTTCAAAGATTGGCGGTATTTCGAGCGTAGCTGCTTCGCTTCCGATTTTCGGGGCTGTGTTTGTCGCAACAAGTGTGATGGTGTTTGTTCTTAGCAAGAGAAAATAGTCGTGACTTTTAAGGTTGGGATTTCTGAAAAGAAACTAGCTGACAAGAGATTTAAAAGAACCGAAGAAAAAATTCTTCGGCTCTTTTTTGAAGATGAAAAGTGTTTGGAGATGAAAACACTAGCAGAAAAAGTAGGCGTTACGCGTTCGACAGTTTATCGGCATCATAGAGCGGCGCGAAATATCGTACTCGATTATGAGGTTTTTGTTTTAAGGTCATATATTAGGATGGTAAAAAGGAATTCGCATTTATCGGTGAGATTGATATTTTTGAAAACGTTATATTTCGTTATAAACAAAGAGGATGTTTTTAAGGTTCTAATGAAATATTGTGAAGAAAGAATTTTTTACAAGATGATAATTGGGATAGACAGTCAAATGATGAAGAAAATGAAATTACCACGAAATGCGTATTTAATTTATGTGGTTTACGCAAGCGAAGTGGCGAGACTGGTGTATGAATGGGGGAAGAACGGATTTTTAGAGGATGAAATTGAAGTAGTTTTAGATAGAATTATGTTTTTAACTATGACGGCGAGAGTAAGGCTTAAGGTTTTGCTTAAATAGTTTACGATGATTGACATGTTATAATAAGGTTATGGCTAATGATAGAAAGACGAGTTTTAAAAAGGTCTATCGTCGGTATTTGGATGGTAAAATAAAGCTTAAAACGTACCAAAAAATTGGAATCTTGTTTTTGGTTTGGGTGCTGGCTGGTTTTGTTGGATGGGTGTGGGAGTTTCTTTTACAAGAGATTGAAGGTGGATTTCAACATTTTTACATTAAAGGTGGTAATTTGTTGCCGTGGATTAATATATATGCGTACGGGGCAGTAGCGATTTTGGCGGTGTCTTATAAAATACGTAAATATCCTTGGGCGGTGTTTGTGGTGTCTGGACTAGTTTGCGGTGTAATTGAGCTGATTGGTGGGTGGGTTGCATATACATTTTATAATGGTGCGAGATATTGGGACTATAGTGACAAATGGTGGGGGTTTGGTAATATTAACGGTTTCGTTTGTCCGGTGAGCGCAGCTATTTTTGGAATTGGCGCGCTGCTATTTATGTATTTGTTGTTGCCGTTTTGCGTCAAGATGGCGCTAAATATGTCAAAGAAGGCGTTTTTAACACTTGCAATTAGTTTGTTTGTGGCAGTGATGGCGGATGATATTACGAATCTTACTTTGAAAAATTTGGGTTTACCAACGGCAATGAATCTGTACGAAAGTTGGGGTTGGGTGTATAAATAATAGGAGAAGGGAGCTAAAATGGCAAAAGTATTTTTTACGAAAGAGATTACGCCAGAGGGTTTGAAGCGAGTTTATGAGGCGCTTGGTGTTTCTTTGAGGGGGAAGATTGGAGTGAAGGTGTCGACGGGCGAAAAAGGTGCGAAAGGTTATCTCAAGGCTGATTTGATTGGGCCATTTGTGAAGTCGCTTAATGGTGTGATTGTGGAATGCAATACAGCGTATCCAGGCGAAAGAAACAAAGCCTCGGATCATATGAAGGTGGCGGAGGAACATGGGTTTACTTCGTTTGCTGAAGTGGATATTATGGATGCAGAAGGCGAGATAAAGATCCCGGTGCGACAAGGTAAACATTTGAAATACGATCTTCTTGGTTCGCATTTTGATAACTATGATAGTTTTGTGAATTTGGCACATGGGAAAGGTCACACGATGGGCGGGTTTGGTGCAAGTTTGAAGAACCAGTCAATTGGTTTTGCTTCGAGAAATGGGAAAGCGTATATTCATTCGTGTGGAAAGACGAAAAGCCCACGCCTTTGCTGGATGTCCAAGCATGAGCAGATTGATTTTATTGAATCGATGGCGGAGGCGGCTACGGCTGTGGCGGATTATCTAAAAGAGTCTGGTCGGCAAATTGTATATATTACGGTAATGAATGCACTGTCGGTGGATTGTGATTGTGACTCAAAGCAGGGCGATCCGGTGATGGGAGATCTTGGGATTGTGGCATCTCTTGATCCGGTGGCGAATGACCAGGCGTTTATTGATATGATTTGGGCATCGTCTGACCCGGGTGCCGATGCGTTGCGGGAGAGAATTGATTCGCGACTAGGGCGAGAGATTTTGCCGTATGCGGAGTCACTGGGGCTTGGGTCGCGGAAGTATGAGCTGGTGGAAGTCTAAAATTCGCCATTGTAAAAGTTTGATTTTTGTGGTATAATTATCGGAGTGAGCGGGCCGGTAGCTCAGCTGGTTAGAGCACGAGCCTCTTAAGCTTGGTGTCGTGGGTTCGAGTCCCACCCGGCTCACCAATTCCTAACGGAATTGCACAAAAAACGGGACATCGTTGTTCCAATCGAGTCCCACCCGGCTCACCAATTCCTAACGGAATTGCACAAAAAACGGGACATCGTTGTTCCAATCGAGTCCCACCCGGCTCACCAAAGAAGAAATTATTGAACCCACCGCAAGGCGGTGTTTTTTATAGCCCCTTTACGGTTACTTCTACTATCTCTGCTAACTTTTCTTTATCGTCGACATCTTCCACAAAATACATCGGTTTTGCGCCGTCGTACGGAATCTCTTCGGTCATCTTGTATTGTTTGTTTTCTGGAACTATTTTTACGAGTAAACGGTCATCATAAATGCCGCCAAATAGGACGTTACTAGAATAGAGCAAGAACTCGCCCATCATTGGCCGACAAGTAATGTTCGGCGCTTCCGACAATTGTTCTAAGATAAAATCTCGATATTCTTTGGTGCTTGCCATATCAGTCCTTTGTATTAATTATACCATTGACATTGTATTTCTTTTATTTTCTCCATTGTCATTGTTTTAAGCCTCTACGGCTCCAGTTAAGCCATATATTCTTAAAAGTTCGAATCTCTTTGCCTGCAAAAGTATACCTCAGAACTCGCACGGCATCAGTACCGGGTAATCCTTTTTAGGTATAACCTTGATCTTAGCCGTGTATTCGAGGTGGTCAATGCACCAGTCCACAACCATGCAAAGCCGAGCAACAACGTCTGGTCGCCCCTCACCACAATGATTAGAAGTCCCGTAGGGACTTGTTTTTTTGATTGTTTATGTTATAATTTATTTATGTCTAAATCTGGGATTTTTGTTGCCGGTGTTCTCTCGGTTGCCATATGTGGTTCTTTTGTTAATGCTTATCAAGAAAAACAGCAATGGCTTCGTCCATGCGATGGAATTGAAGTAACATCGAATTGTACTGGTGATGATGGAATTCGCTATACAAAATTTGTTTTTCATAAGGCAGAATCTGAAAAAACGAAGACTATTACGCATCCGGCTCAGCCAGCTGTTACGCACGTAAAACATCATGATGCAGTTTATGGCACGCGTAGGGTATTGGTTGGGTGTATAAGAACTAATATTAGCTACAAGAATGGCACTTGTGCCCTATCTCGTTGTCGTGATGGGAAGTACTCTGGTTCTACTGGGCGTGGCACGTGTAGTTACCACGGAGGAGTTTGGTATGGTGGCGGTCCGTGGTATGAATATAGAAACGAATCGTATGTCATCACTCCTGCCTGGGATGAAACGGTGGTCGATGTCCCGGCAAAAAAAGCGTGGACAGAGACGGTTGTTGTTGAACCTGCCAAGCAAGAATATTATGAAAAAATTGCGGCTAAATAGTTGCTACTTTTTGCCGGAAAAATGTTCATATTCCACCGAAAACGATGGCATTTAGATGAGTGGCTAGCGTGTATTAAATATTAGTTTTCAGTTTTCCAGCGTTTGAGGGTGGGGAAGACTTTGGTGCAGTATTCTTTCATTTGTTCGTTGGTCATGCCGGCTTGCTCGCCGAATTGAGAACACTTATCAATAAATTCTTCCATTGTGCATTTTTCAATGAACTCACCGTCTTTGTAGCACCATTTACAATAGTCGGTGTTGACGCTGCCATCTTTTTCGGTGGCGTACATATCTTCTGACGTGAGTGGCATAGCGCAGCTTTGACATATTTTGCTATTTTCTTCCATTTTTCTTCTCCTTTTTAGAATTAGCTTTGCGTTCGACAGCCCATAATACGATACCTAAGATACAACCAAAGACAATTGGTTCAATAATGTGGTCGGTCACCGAATAAACAAATTCAGTGTGTGTAATAACATTGCAGATAAAGAGGTCGAGTAAAGGCCAAATTATAATGCCCGCAATCGCAATGGCGAGGCTTTGAAATATTAGATATTTTATGGATGTGGTTTCAATTTTTTTCATAGTTTTATTATACCATAGACTTTTTCATTTATTTGGGGTGGATTTGTTATATAATAAAAATGGTATGAAAAATGAAAAGAAATTTAATAAGGAATTATTTATTGTAGAAGCCGTGATTGGCATAGCTGCAAGTATTATGTTTATTGTAGTAGTAGGTCTTGCAGCTTTGATTGCTGAAAAAGAACCGGCGGTCGCTGGTTTGATAATAGGAGTGTCATTTTTATCTTTCTTTGTTGTTTGTCTTGGTTTAACTAAAATGGAACAGATTGTGGGTTATTATCAGTGTATCAAATGTCGTCATAAGCACGTTCCTACTTATAATGAAGTTTTGTGGTCGATGCATCTTGGCAGAACGCGCCGGATGCCTTGTCCAAAGTGCCACAAGAAGACTTGGCAGCGAAAAGTTCTAAGTTAATATGTGATATAATTAGTTTGTAAATAAGGAGTAAAATGAAAAAAGTAAGTCCAGTTGTTTGGGGGATTGCGATTGTTGCATTAGGCGTGATATTTGGCGGTAATGCGCTTGGCTGGTTTGATTTTAATGTGTTTTTTGATGGCTGGTGGACGCTATTTATTATAGTACCAAGTGTAATTAGTTTAATTACTGAAAAAGAAAAATTATCTTCACTGGGATTTTTGGCGGCTGGTGTGGTTTTGTTATTAGCGGCACAGAATGTTTTTTCTTATGATGTGGCGTGGAAGGTGATACTCGCGATATTCTTGGTGGTGGCCGGGATAATGATAATTGTAAAAGCAGTGTTCCACAATAAAAACGAGAAAGAGATTGAAAAGAAGGTTAAAGAACTGAAAGATGAAAAAAATATGGATTCGCAGATGGCGATTTTTTCCGGAAACGATAGAGTATATGGCGATGAGGTATTTTCTGGCTCGAACCTTATGGCAATATTTGGTGGGGTAGATTTAGATCTCAGAAAGGCTAAGTTTACGAAAGATACTGTGATTAAAGCTTTTTGTCTATTTGGTGGAATTGATATTAAAGTGCCAGAGGATGTGCAGGTAAAAATTAATTCTGGTTTTATCTTTGGCGGGATTTCGGATGAGAGAAAAAGTGATTCTGGCAAGGGGAAATATACGATTTATCTAGATGCAGCTGGTGGGTTTGGCGGTGTATCTATTTCTGATAAAGTGAAGAAAGATTAGAGACGGCTTTTTTTACTTCTCGCGCTACGCCGAGGTTGCCATCTATTAGTTTTGAGTTAGGAAAAATGCTTTTGATATGGTCTTTGATAAGTGAGTAGTGGGTGCAGCCGAGGACAATGGCGTCTGGTGCAGCTTGATTTGCTAAGAGTTCGTTTAATTTATCGTCGATTTTTTGTTCATCGTTGGTGTTTAGGTACTTTTCGATAGTGTCGGCGAGACCTGGGCAAGGAAGTAAGGTAATGTTTTGACCTGGTTTTTGGTTTTCTTTGAGTAGGGATTTGGTGCGTTCGGAAGCAATGGTACCAGGTGTAGCCATAACGAGAATTGTTTTGGTGTCGGTACTTGTCGCAAGCTTGATGGCTGGTTCGGTGCCGATAAATTTGATGTTGGGATAAGTTTGGCGAAGGAAATTAATACAGCGAGTAGTAGCAGTATTACAGGCGATGATGATAATCTTAGCGCCCCATTTTCTTAATTCTTCGACATTTTTGGTGACGATTATCTTAAGCTCGTCGTCTGATTTATTGCCGTAGGGGCAATTTTTGGAGTCGGCAATATAATAGTATTCTTCGTCTGGAAGAAGTTTTTTTACTTCATTCATGATTGTAGTGCCACCAATTCCGGAATCGAATGCGCCAATTTTCATAGTAACTATTATACACTATAATAGCGTTGGTGTTTATGTAGTATAATATAAGATATGGAGCAGAAGATTCGCGATTATGAGAAGTTTATTGCGCGTGAAGCAAAGCGTGACTACGGAACAGCTGAGAGAAAAAGATTACTTAAAATGCACCAGTTGATGTTGGAAAATTTTCAACATGAGAGAATGATACATTTAAGGGTGACACTATTCTTTGCTTTTATGGCAGTGGAATTTGTTTTGATTACAATGTGGTCAGTAATACAATTTGGGTTAATGCTGGAAATTATGCCACTCTACATTGTAACTTTGATTTTGGTAGTGCTCACGGTGTTTTATGTAAAGCATTATTATTTTTTGGAAAATCATATACAGAAGCTATATAAATATACGGTGAAAATTGGGGTGGGATAGGCCTAATGGGGTTTGTGGGGGTTGTAAAAATAAGCTTTTTGTGTTATAATATATGTTAGGCGAGTTTTTAAACGACTTGTACTTTTAAATGAGGTTGGTGAATTATTCATGGCTCACAACTACGAGTTGGATGTCCTCCGTCAACACGAAGAAGAGGCATTCAGAAGGAAGCAGGAAGCGTTCGCGCGTTATGAAAGCGCGAGAGGGGAAGCAAGTGCCGCATACGATAGGATGCAGGCTGCTTGGGCAGAAAGATGCGCCGCTAGGGATACGATGAATCGCGAATTCGAGGCGATGAAGAGTTCAAGCGAGGCGTATAGTAGGATCTGGGAGGAATTTCGCACTGTTCGCGATACAAACAATCCCAGAATTGAATCTTTGCGCCAGGAGGCGGACTACGAGCACCAGCAGATGAAGAACTGCTTTGAGCGTGCGGGTGCTGCTTATCAGTATGGCGATAAGGCTGAAGCGAAGGTCCTGTCTGAAGAGGGCCATGCACATAGGGAACGGCGCGACGCGTTGAACGAAGAAGTCGGTGAGCTAATCCGTGAAATCAAGGAAGCAAAAAGAAACGCGGAAAGCCGGGCTTCTAAGACTGACAGTTCGGCGTATCGTAGCGCCCGGTCCTTGTTTGACAGGGCAAAGTCTCGGCACGAGAGCATGGAAACGGAGTTCAAGCGCCTGAAGGCGGTGCGCGATTCCTGCAAGAAGGAATTTGATGTCTATCAGGACATCTATCTCAAGGCGAAGGACGAATTCAGGCGGAGGCTTGAAGAAGTCAAGGCGGCGAAGCGCGATAATGAGCGTAGGATGACCGACAAGGTCAATATGGCGCTCGTGAAGACGAAGCCGTTTTATCTTGGAAGCATCTTTGGGCACAATGCCAAGGTGGTGCCGCGCGATGATGGCAGTGGTGCGACGGATGTTTATTTTGCCGGGCTTGCTGAAGCTGGTGATGGTTTAGGCCATGGCCACGCGGTGATTGATCGGTATGGAAATGTGACGTATCTTCGCGATGCGTGGACGGACCATAGCGATTACCTGATCAATGATCGCGGCAGGCCGACACATAACGCATAACCTCAAAAAGGGTGGAAAGGGCCGGGTCGGTTTGACACCGGCCCTTTTTCAACTTATAATGGCTTTATGATTGATTATAAAGATGAAGATGGATTAAAAAAAATATTGGCGGAGTTTGAGGTGCCGGAGCTTCGTTTTGTGCGACGAGTTAATGCTGGACCGGACGAGGAGCTGTATTTTTATGAGGATTCTGGCGGTGTCTTGTATGGCGTTTGGGAACGAGATTATATGTCTGAGCTTGAATATGAGGAAGCAGGATTAAAGAAAAATTTTGGTGTTGATGTTACTGAGTGGATGAAAAGAAAAAAAGATGATGATCTGATATTGAATTATAAAGGGAATATGTATGCAATGTTTAAAGGGGGCGAAAATGTACAATAAAAAGTTCATGGAAATGGCGATTGACGAGGCAAGGGAAGGGATTTTGAATGGCCATGGTGGGCCGTTTGGTGCAGTGATAGTGAAAGATGGTGAGGTAGTGGCTTCGGGGCATAACAGAGTGCTTTCGAATAATGATTCGACGTGTCACGGTGAAATTGATGCGATTAGGAAGGCTGAGCAGAAGCTCGGAACTTATGATTTGTCTGGTTGCGAACTGTATACGACTGGTGAGCCATGCCCGATGTGTCTTGCTGGGATTATGTGGGCGAATATTGATAAGGTTTATTATGGATGTACGATTGAGGATAATGCGCGGATTGGGTTTAGGGATGTGGAGATTAACAAGATGATGGGTGGAAGGAGTGGTTTGCCGGAAGGATTTTTGGAGGAGAGGGAAAGAGAAATTTGTCTTAAGTTATTTGATGAATATAATCGTATGGAGAAGAAGATTTATTAACGACGGAGGTTTAAAATGAAAATAGAATATCTTGGACACTCGTGTTTTAAGTTGGACGATGCTTTGGTAATTGACCCGTATAAGGATGGATCGGTGCCGGGGCTTTCGCCTCTACGCACGACTGGCGTGCGGGTGATTTGTTCGCATGGGCATGCGGATCATAGTGGGGTGGAATGTGTGGAGATAGTGCCGGGGGATTGTGGGTTGAAGGTTTCTGAGGTAGCGAGTTTTCATGATGATGTTGGCGGGACGCTTCGTGGGCCGAATACGATTTTTGTGATTACTTCCGCTTCGGGTGAGAAGTTGGTGCATCTTGGGGATTTGGGGCATTTTCCTAACGAGGGACAAATGGCGGCGATTTCGGATGCGGATTATTTGTTAATTCCGGTGGGTGGACATTATACGATTGATGCGGAGATGGCGGTGAAGATTTGCGAAGCTTGTCGGCCGAAGTGCATTGTTCCGATGCATTATCGGACGGATGTGAGCGGATACCCGGAAATTGCGACAGTGGATGAGTTTTTGAGTTTGTGTGAGGAAGCAGGGCTTGGTGATAAGGTGAAGGTGATGAAGAAAAATGGATAGTTTAGAATTAGAACGGACTTATCTAGCTAAAGAGTTGCCCAAAGAAATCGATGGGGCGGATTATGTGGAGATTGTGGATATTTATATTCCGGAGGGGGATGGCCTTGCTAGTTTACGGCTGAGGAAAAAGGCTGATAAGTATTTTATGACGAAGAAGACGGTGGTGTCTGACGATGCTTCGGAGCAGGTGGAACAAACAATTAAGCTTAGTTTGCGCGAATATGAGGCGCTTTCTTCGTGCAGTAAGAAACGGGTGGAAAAGAGAAGATATTATGCAAAGATTGATGGGCATGATGCAGAGGTAGACGTGTTTTATGGTGATTTAGCTGGATTAGTGTTGGTGGAGTTTGAATTTGCAAATGCTAGAGAGAAAGATGAGTTTGTGATGCCAGAAAGTATGCTCGCAGATGTGACGCCGGAAGAGTTTATTGCTGGTGGGATGCTAGCGGGGAAAAAGTACGAAGAGATTGAGGGGGAGCTGGAGAGATTTGGGTATAAAAGAATTAATGTTGATGGTATTAAGTGATTTTTTAGAATGATTTGTAGGGCGAAAAACGATGAGCGTTGATATTAAAGAGTATAACATAGAATTAAAAGAACGATTTAATGCGGAGGTGAAGAGGCTACGTGAAATCCTAGGGTCCGATGTAGTGATTGAGCATGTGGGGAGCTCGGCGGTAGGAATTGGCGGGAAAAATATCGTGGATATTTTGGTTGGTGTTGGTTCTACGGATAGGATGGCGGTGGTCCGTGATTTGTTGGCGTCGGCTGGATATCGTGAAGGGCACGATACGCATCCGGATAGGATTTTTATGGCGTGGCGAAAGGATGACGATGGCGTTGATAGAGAGACTGGGGAGGGGGACTATCATGTGCATATTGTGGTGAAGGATTCCGAGGAATGTTTGAATATGCTGAAACTGCGCGATTATTTGAGGGCGCATCCGGAGGAGGCTCAAGAGTATTTTAAGATGAAATTGGAGTTTGCACGTGAGGCGGGATATGACAGGAAGAAATATAAAGCGTTAAAAAGTGTGTATGTGAAAGAGTTGCTTGAGAGAGCAAAGGAAAGAAAATCCAGCGGGAAGTAAATTGAAATATGGAAAAGGTTGATAAAATTTATTTAGATATTGATGGGGTTATTAGGGGTGTGGCTTCACCAAGGGAAGATATTGTCGCTTTTTTGAGATATTGCTTGGATAATTATCCGGGGGCGGTTTATTGGTTGACGACGCATTGTCGTGGCGGAGAGAATCATGTGGCTGCTGCGCTAAGAGGTGAGTTTGATGATGAATTCGTAAATGAGCTGTGTAGCAAGGTTCTACCAACAGAGTGGGGAGCATTGAAAACTGAAGCGATAGATATGGATTCGGATTTTGTATGGTTTGATGATAATTTGTTTGAATCCGAAAAGATGGTGTTAGAGCAGAATTATGTGCTGGATGGGTTTTTCTTGATGAAACCGAGAGATCCGGAGATGGCGAAGAAGGCGTTGGAGTTTTTGAATGGATTTAAGAAGTAGCTTTTGAGCTATGAGGTGGCTAAAAGATTTGATGGAGATGCTCTTCATTTGGTGAGGGGCGACCAGACGTTGTTGCTCGGCTTTGCATGGTGGTGGACTGGTGTATTGACCACCCCGAATACACGGCTAAGATCAAGGTTATACCTAAAAAGGACTACCCTATTCTGATGCCCTGCGAGTTCTGAGGTATACATATACAGGCAAAGAGATTCGAACTTTTAAGGATTATTAGAGCAAATGTAGCTTCAGCCTAAGATGACATAAGCATTTTATGAAATAATTAAAATACAATGTCAATGGTATAATAGTAATAAGTAATTTGGAATTTAATATGCGCAAAAAGGATAAAAGCAAAGGCAACGGGAAAAATGATCTTCAAAACAGTATATATTATCCACTAGTATGGATTTTGAGAATCTTTTCAGCAATCATTATTGCAATACTAATTGGGGATATGTTTAATTTAGCAGACACCCTTAACATACATCTACGCTTTGATTGGGCTATGATAATATGCACGTTCGTGTCAGCAATAGCGGCAATTTGTCTAGGGATAGTATCGATAGAACAGAACAAACGGCTAGCGGAAATTAATGATGCACAGCTAGAAAACTCCATTGTCGCTCAAAACTATCCATTGATAAAGTTCTGTAAAGAGCAAATTATTAAAATAGACAATAATATCTTCGAGCTTAAGTTTTACGATACGCGCAATACTCCGCTTAAAGAAATATATATTAAAAATATGGCTCTTATCCCATATTCTGAGATGTATAAGGTTGATGGAGCCAGTGAGTCAATTTGGATCCAAAAAGAAAAGAAGAAGATCCAAGTAGAGTTCACTCCATACCACGAAAAGAATAGTGAGTCAGAGGGGTTTTATTTTGCTGATATCCATTCCGATCTAGAAATATTCCAAGCACATAAATACTATAGAATTGAATTTGATTTAGACGTAGTTAGCACCTCGGGCGTAGTAACCACATATAAATACAAGCTACTCATCGAAAGGGCTGACGGTATTAATCCACTAAAAAATAGAAGGTATCCAAAAGTATATCATCAATTTTATGAATTCGGAGATATAATGAGCCTCAATAAGTATTCTCGTCAAAAGTAACACCGCTTTCATACTGTGCACCCTCTAGAGAAACGAGGTTAAAATGGCAAAACGCCACCCATTCAAGAAAGCTAAACCCGGTGAGCCAATACCAGTTACCGCTCGGCAACTTGAAAGCTTTATGCTCGAACATAATGGTAGATTCAATTCGCGCGATTACGACAAGTTCGAGCGCATGGAACTAATAGAGTCGCCCGTTCGTGACGCGATCCACGAATTAAAGACTTATTCCCTAGAAACACTAGCGTAGTGCTTCGATGTGCGCCTTTTTGGGCGCGGTAAGCGCGTTTTTGCACGGTTAGACGCCGAAGACGGCAAATGGTACTACTTTTCCCTCGCATACATTCCACGCGCGCTAAATAACCGCGACGTGAATGACGCGATGGTTCAGATGTTTTTCATAGGTAAGTGGCGCGTTCACAAGCTTTCGCTCTGGGCCGAACCGGAAGATATCAACCATTACGGCGACGATTCTAATAAAACATTCTGTCAATTCGTCAATAGATAGCATCCACTTGGACACAATCGGGTTTTGAAAGTTATTGTGCAGATAATAGGGGTGGGATTTTTTCTTGACATAAGACGGTAAAGGTTTACATATTATGAACGCTACAATTTTAAAAAAGTGCCCAATGGGCTTGTAAACATAAGCATTTTGAACTATAATAATTGTTAAATAGGATTATAAAAATGAAACGATTCGATATTATTCAAACCATTGGTGACAAGTACCAAACCGGCAATACTGAAAACGGAGAGTTCAGTTATGCGAAAGCCCTAAGTTCGATTGGGGTAAATATTAAAGATCTTCAGAATAACGATTCTGACACAAATCACAACTTTTTAGACATTAGATTTGAAAACGATCGTCTAGTTGTCTTAGTTGAAACAAAGAGTCTCTTTAGTCGATGGGATAAAGCAAAAATACAGAAGCAGCTGCAAGATTATGTTAAGTTCGAAAAGCATTATACCGACAAAAAGATTGTGGCGATTCTTGCTGAGACGGACGGCGATGGGGTATGGACCTGGTATGGGCAATCAGTAATTATAGACGATGAACACCGAATCAATTCAGAGAGAGTGATTAAAAGTTTTAAAGAATATGAAGACCTTTGTTTCGGAAAAGTAAATGACAAAATCAAAATTGTTGACTCTATTAAACTACTGAATGAGATGCTTCATTCAGATGGCGTAAATGAGAAATTGCGAAGTCAATTTGTTGGAACATGCTTGTTGGCGCTTAAAAATGGCTTAGTTTACAAATCGCTTAAACCTACGATTGACCCAGAAACTGGGAATACTGTATTGCCGGAAAAAATACTACTTAAAAATATCAAAGAAATACTAGAGGGATTACTTGCAAAGAGCGGAAGTTTAAACAAGGCTAGCAAATTGGCTATTCTAAGCAACAAAGTCCTAGACGATCAGGATGTAACGAGCCTTACATATGACGAATTAAAACAAATTATTAGCTTTATTGATGACAATGTAGTCCCATTTATTAATGATAGGAGTACGGCTGGGCAGGATTTATTAAATCTTTTCTTTACCACATTCAATAAATACGTTGGGAAGTCAGACAAAAACCAAGCATTTACGCCAGACCATATCTGTGATTTTATGAGTAAAGCTGTTGGCGTTAATCGCAATTCTAGAGTTTTAGACCCGTGTTGCGGTAGTGGTGCATTTTTAGTGCGCGCAATGACCGACGCAATGGATGATTGCGATACTGAAGACGAGCGCGATATGGTTAAACGTGAACAAATATATGGGATTGAATATGAAGACGGCGCGTTTGGGTTGTCGTCAACAAACATGCTTATTCATGGCGACGGAAATTCAAATGTTGTTCAAGATTCAATGTTTGAGCGTGGCGAATGGATCAAAGATAACGATATTAACATAGTATTAATGAACCCACCTTATAACGCGACGAAGAAATGCTGTAATCCGGAATATACAAAAACTTGGGGAGCAAAACAGAAAGAGGATCCTTCGAAAGGTTTCCACTTTGTAGAATATGTTGCTGACCATGTGTCTACTAACTGCAAAATGGCCGTTTTACTACCTATGTAGGCCGCCATCGGCAATAGTTCCGATATAAAAATGTTTAAAAAACGGATGCTCGACAAATACACTCTTGATGCGGTTTTTTCTTTGCCAAACGAAATGTTCTATCCAGGGGCATCGGCCGTGGCGTGCTGTATGATATTTGACCTTTCTCAAAGGCACGAGAAATCCAATAGAGAAACTTTCTTTGGATATTACAAAGAAGATTTCTTCACCAAAAGAAAAGGTCTTGGTCGTATAGAAAAAACAGACCAACATGGCAATAGCTTATGGACAAAGACAGAAGAAAAATGGTTGGATCTATATAAAAATAAGAAAGTAGTCGCCGGGCTATCGGTGATGAAGAAGATCACATGTGATGATGAATGGTTAGCCGAGGCATATATGGAGACTGATTACTCGAAACTAGAAGACTCCGATTTCCAACAGACAATTAATGATTATATTTCCTACTTAATTAAGGAAGGAAATATTTATGAATCTTAATACTTCTAGGTGGAAAACATTTGCAATCTCTGATTATTTTGACGTCGTTGCTGGCAACTATCATTATTCAGATGAGTATACTTGCGGCGAAACGCCCTATGTCACCGCCTCCAATATCAATAATGGCATAGCTGAATACATTGACCTTGAACCAGAATTTAAAGGAAATTGTATTACTACTGGAAAAGTAGGTTGTACTGCTTTTTATCAACCTAATGATTTTTGCGCAACAAGCGACGTAAATATTCTAATTCCTAAATTTAATCTATCCTCCAATATCGGTCTCTTTATAGCGAGGATTATTAACTACAATGAGAATTATCGTTGGACTTATGGCAGACAATGTCGAATTGGCAATACTAAAAATATCAAAATAAAACTTCCCGTAAATAGTGATGGTGATCCAGATTTTGAATGGATTGAAGCATATATGAACACGCTTCACAACAAACCAATTACGACAAAAAACAGAAAAGGAGACAAATTACCCCTAGATACTAGACAGTGGCAAAGCTTCCTGCTTCATAAATTATTTAACGCTAGTATGGGTTCCGGGATAGATGCCATTGCTACGACACAGAATTGCCCATCGATTAATTATGTTGGCAGACGCGGAGATAATAATGGCGTAATGAATGTGGTTGACCGTATAGAAGACGTGGAGCCTTTCCCTGCGGGAAGCATTACACTAGCACTTGGTGGCAGCTTAGGAGCATGTTTTGTACAAGCTAAACAATTTTATACATCTCAGAATGTTGCTGTTCTTTCAGAAAAAGAACCATTGACTACGAAAGTAAAGCTTTTTATAACCTCAATCATATCGAACGAATGCAAATTGAAATACCAAGCATTTGGAAGAGAGCTAAACTCCCATTTTCGAAAAGATTTTACATTGAAGTTGCCAGTATTGCTTAATCCTGATGGCACACCAAAAATAGATACGACATGTAAATATTCAGAGCGTGGCTTTATCCCCGATTGGGATTATATGGAAAAATATATGGCAAGCCTATTGTACGGTGATAGATTATAAAATGGATAGCATAAAAGAAATAATAGAAAAGTTAGATATTTCTCAAAGTGATTTTTGTAAAAAATATAAAATTCCGAAGAGAACATTGGCGCACTGGTTAGCTGGCGAACGCAAGCCGCCAGAATACGTAATTAGCCTCTTAAAGGATAACGTCGAAAAAACAAAGAGTATTCGCGAGAAGCCAGATGGTTCCTGCTAAAAAGCCTGTGCTTTGAGAATAGTAGTGTAAATATTATAATAAATACATGAATAGCAAGGATGGCTATGTATACATATTAACAAATCCAAGTATGCCAGATTATGTCAAAATTGGCTTTACTAAGGATTTAAAACGACGCCTTAATGATTTAGATACAACAGGCGTTGCTATGCCATTTGAGCCATATTTTACAGTTAAAACTACGAAATATCGTACTCTCGAAAAAGTTATACATAGAGAGTTAGATAAATTGACTGATACTCGCGCACGGAAAAATCGTGAATTCTTTAAAATACAACCTGAAATCGCAAGAGATTTACTATTGAATATTTCAGAATTAATCGATGATGCTGAGATCGACGATTTCGGTAACGAAACCGCAAGCGATGTTAGAAATGCCGATGGGTCTATTAGGCCAATGAGTAGCCCGACAACATTTGCTATGCTGGGAATCCCGGTCGGAACGGAATTAGAGCCCATAACGGAACGATACCCGAAGGTGGTAACTATAGATGACAAAAACCTAGTACGTCTTCAGAATGGCGAAGAAAAAACTATATCTAGAACTGCTGTTGATGTAACTGGCCATACCCGCAATGGTTTTCAGTGTTATAAATTCAATAATGAAATTCTTTCTGATATCAGAAAAAGAATTGACAAAAACTATCTTCCAAGTCACCAACGCTAGCGTTTTTCCTGTGCTTTAGATCATTCGTGACGCTTTGATGAGCTTTCATAGATCCACCGAGCAAACATGCTCTAGGCCCAACTCTCGCCCCAAATCTTCCCACATCGCGCGCGGCGCATCTTCGTCAAACACGCGCCAAACCGGATAATCATATTCAAGCAAAATCTTAGCGACGTCTTTCGGACCCGCCATTAGTTGGCAATAATACCCAGTCTATGTTTCGCCTTCGACCATTATCGGATCCTGTTCTTCCGTTTTAGCAACGGACTCATATTTTGCACGCAAGTCGCGAATCTCTTTTTGTACGACTGCGACAGCATCTTCTAACTTAATAGCCATAATAAACTCCTAAGATGTTTTGCGTATTTAAACTTACTATTGGAACAATTGCAAGTTCGGACTCGCCAAATAACAGATATGCGAAACACCAAATACATATCTCCCCACACTTCCAAAACGCTTATGCTTGGTGTTTTCGAACTTATGTAATATACTTATGTTAATTGCGGTGCAGAGTTCTGCGCCTTTCTCCAGTGAGAGGGGGCAGCCCCTCATATTTTATGCGCAGATTCTGCACTACAAATGATACTTGCCGAATGGCAACACCTCGGGTGGAGAAAGAAAAGTATGTACCTTAAATGCAAAAGGAACAACCTGTCGTAGAAGACCGAAAAGAAGCCGTCAAAAACCTAGTGCAATTACTTTGTTTATTGGCGCATTAGTTAGATTGAATATTAATTGATATAATAATTATTAAATGATCATTGCGTTTTTACAAAAACAAAATAAGGTTAAATTGGCTAAGGAGTAAATCATGAACTCAGTTTTCGAAACAGCATTGGAAATTGCCGTGAAGGCGCATAAGGGGCAGGTGGATAAGAATGGGGTGGCGTATATTTTGCATCCGCTGGCGGTGGCGGGGCTTCTTAATTCATTGGAGCTCAAAACCATTGCGGTTTTGCATGATACGATTGAGGACACGGATGTGACGGCGGAGTATTTGCTGGAAAAGGGAATTCCGAAACACATCGTGGAGGCGGTGCAGCTTTTGACGAAACCGGAAGATGAGGAATACGAATCGTATCTTCGGCGGGTGAAGGAAAATCCTTTGGCAAAGCAGGTGAAACTGGCAGATCTTGCGAATAACACCGACTCGAAGCGGGCGAGTGGGTTGAATGAAGCGCGGAGGAAGAAGTATGAGCTCGCGAAGAGGGTGCTAGGAGATTAAAGAGCTTACTAATATAACAGGGACAAAAAGTGAATTAGGCGTATGGTGATTTTCGAATATAAACTTAGTCCGGCGTGGGGAGTGATTGATGGGGAGATTTTTTGCGTGACGATGACGGATGATTTGAAAAACAACGTGACGACGCGGTTTCAAGGGAAGGAATATACCTATACGATTTCGCAAGACGACATAGAACTCACCAAAAGAATTATCCAGAAGATGCCTGGCGTGTTTGAAATTCCAAAGCTATTGGAACCAAATGATGTGTTGGATGGGGAAATGTATTCATTCGTTTTTTCGGATGGGGAACGGAGCGTCGCTTTCAAAGGTTTTAACATTCTTGATTATGGGCGGAAGCCACGCAAAAATGCGACGATGGCTCTCAGGCTCGCGAGAGAAATTAATCAAGCGGTGCTTTCGCCAAATAAAATTCGGACGAGGATTCCGAGTAAGTTGCAACATTGGCCAAAATATCGGCCACGAATTGAAGAAATTGATATCTGATTGCCTGGTATGGATAATACTTGTGATTTTTTATAGTATAATCATGCTATGAACGTATTAGATTATGCTAAGGGGGTAGAAAGATTGGTAAATCCGATGGAGGTCGGGAAAGTGACTTATATGCAAACAAAGTTGCGCCGGCTTCCGGTTTGGATGCAACGCAAAATCGTGTCTTCGGCAACGAAAAAAGCGGATAAAATGCCATTTGTGGTGGAGCCATATTGCTCTTTCTTGTTTTATGAAATATTGGAGCCAGAAAAAATGCAGAGATTTTTGCCGGAAGGATTTTGTCCCGCGAAGGCTGCAGTGTTTGCCGGTGATAAAGAAAAATACTATGGGATCGTGACAATGTTTCGGGTGCATTCGAGTGTATTTTGGGGTGCAAGGACAGAATTTTACTTGCTGGCGGAAAATGCGGAAACTGGTCTTTTGTCGTGGATTATTTGCGACTACATAAGCGACACGATTTCTTATGATGCTAAACATGGATTAAAATCTCCGGACGCTTCGCGAGCGATAATGACGACGACTTGCGAAGGTGATTTTGTGTGCGATATGAAAAACGCAGATAACAAAAAATATGTGCGATGCGAAATGAATTTAACTGATGCAAAAATGCGGCTTTTAGATAAAAGGCTCTGGATTGAAGGGAACACCTCAATTGCATACGGTAGACTAGCGGGAGAAGCTGACGGAGATTTGTTTTCTTTAACGTTTTTCCCAGAAGAAATGAAACAGGCGCTTGAAGTACCGTTAGGGAAAGTGCGAAAGGCAGAGGTACTATGTGGAACAGGGAAGCTTGGTGGAGTTTTGGAACGAGCAGTAAGTTTTCCGTATGCACAGCACATGCTGTCTGATGCGCCGGAAAGAAGGACGCATTATGGTTCGGAAGAAGCGCTGCGCGCAGCAGTGGAAAAAGTCAGATTTGATAAAATCAAAACTCTTGGACAACAATAATATTTTAACACTTTTTAATTTCTTGAATGTGTTTTTCTACTATTTCTTTGCTTGGACGAGAGAGCGGTGTGAGGGCACTTAATATCGGCTTAAAAGCAGAAGACATGGTTTCGCAAATTGGCATGGAATTATAGATATCAATTAAGTGGCAATTGTAGCCGAGAAAATAATCATCGGCACTAAGATTTTTAATTTTCCATTTGCCACGTGAAATTGTTGTAAGTAGTGGTACGATAGGAATATCGCCGTATTTTTTGAGATATTTGTGTAAGTTTTCACAATGAGTACGATTTTGGAGCAGTGGATTATAAAAGAAACTTTTCTTTTTGCCGAGATATTGAATCCATTTTTTGCGTTTGGTATCGCCATAAATGTTGCCAGCGTAATTTTTTATTTCAAAAACAAACAAGCCTTTTTTGGAAACGACCAATAAATCAATTTCCGAGGTTTTGCCATTTTCTGTTGGAATATAAACGTTGCGAAGAATTTGATTTTCTGGAATATGCAGTTTTTTGTTTAGTGTGAGAAAAATAATTTGTTCGCCCGAGCTACCTGTGTTTTGCCACTCTTCCGGATGTTTTAGTCTATTGGCTCCGTGATCATAAAATAACCAGATAACCGCAATGATTACTGTAAGAATAATAAAAGTTAGTAATGGTAAAATCCATAAATCCATGAGTATATGATATCATAAAGATATGGATGAATATGTAAAACAAACGATTGAAGCACGGAAGAATGCTTTCAGTGCTAGCTACAATATAAGTGCAGAAATGCAGAAAAAAATTGATGTGCTGTTTGGCGAAATTGAAAAGCTTGGCGCAAAATGTAAGGATGTGAGTGAGTTCGAAGCGGAATTTGCAAAGAGTCCGCTAAATCAGAAATATTTAGATTTGTTTACAGAAATCGCCACAAATTCGCAAGCAAAAGTAGCAGCTCCGGAGCCATCAACAAAAGGGATTGGCAAAATGGTAGCAGGTGGCGTGGTGGCTGGCGTGGCGGAAAGTGCGGCAGAGCAAGCGCTAAGAAATGTAGTGCCAACGCGGGCTGCTGTACACCAAAAAACATATGATGCGGCGCGAAGCGTGCCGGTCATCGGTGATGCGATTGATTTAGGTCAAAAAGCGAGCTATGCGGCGCATCTTGGCAAACTGTTCGGACGAAAGAAAAAGGAATAAAGATTATATGATATTATAAGTATATGATAGCTTTAAGAAAACCAACTAAGGAGGACGCGAAAGCGGAGTGGGAGCTGATTCGCGATATGCCCGAAGATGAAAATGGGCTCAAAAATGAATGGCACGGAATTTCTTACGAGGAGTTCGTGAACGAGGTGCTTCCGGGATGGGAAGATCACGAAAAAGGGCTAAACATGAAGCCGGGTTATGTGCCAGATACGCATTATTTCTTGTGGGATGATGATGTGATAGTTGGGTATTTTAGTTTGCGACATTGTTTAAATGATTTTTTGCGAAATGGGCCGGGGCATATCGGCTATTCGATCAAAAAAGAATATCGTAACAAGGGCTATGCTACGGAAGGTTTGCGGCTAGCGATTGAAGAAGCAAGGAAACTTCCAATCGACACAGACGAAGTGTATTTGGCGGCACTTAAATCTAACCCAGCTTCTTTAAAAGTGATGCAGAAAAATGGTGCATACATCGTGCGTGAAGACGATGAATATGTATATACAAGGATAAAGCTATGAATAATGAGATAGAAGCGCAGTTTTTAGATATTGATAAGGAAAAAGTTCGTGCAAAGCTGAAGGAAATTGGCGCGAAATGTGTGAAGCCGGAAGTAATGATGAAAAGAGTAGTGTTTGATACTGGCATACATTCTTTTGCACGAGTACGCGATGAGGGTGGCGGTAAAATCGTGATGACTTATAAAAATGTTTCTGATGAAAAATCAATCATGGGAACAAAAGAAGTAAATCTTGTAATTGATGATTACGAGAATGGTGTTCTTTTTATGAAGAGCTGCGGTTTGGTGCCAAAGGCTGAGCAGGAATCGTATCGTGAAACATGGGAAGTTGGTGATGTGGAAGTATGTATTGATACTTGGCCATGGATTCCAACTTTCGTAGAAGTGGAAGGGCCGAGTGAAGCTTCTGTTTGGGAAACAGCAGAGAAAATTGGGCTCGAAAAATCTAAAGCTAAATTTGGGTCGGTGGATTCGACATATCAATATTATTACGGTGTGGACGAGGATATTGTGAATTTGCATACGCCAAAAATACTATTTGATATGGAACCGCCAGAATGGGCAAGGAAGAGAATTAATTAGAGAATGAAGAATAAAAAGAATAGCTTAAAACCATATCAGCAATTAGGGATAATATTTTTAATCGTAGTTTTTGCGGGTTTCTTCGGCTGGCTGTATGAGTTTATTTTTTATTATTTTGATGGTGGAACGGGGGAGTTTTACATGCAGGGTGGGAATTTTTTGCCGTGGATAAATATTTACGCATATGGTGCTCTTTTAATTATGTTTTTAGTTCAATTATTAAAAATAAAAAAATATCCTTGGTTAGTATTCTTGGTGTCGATGGTGGCGACTGGCTTGTTAGAATTTGTGGCGGGATGGCTTGTGTACGTGATTGGCAACGGCACTAGATATTGGGACTATAATACGGAGATTTTGAACTTTGGCAATATTGGTGGATTTGTTTGTCTTAGGAGCGTGTTAGTTTTTGGTGTTTCGGCTTTGCTACTTGTGTATATCATAGTGCCGTTTTTTGTAAAACTGGCAAGAAGAATGAGTAGACGAGCTTTTTTGATACTGAGTATTTCGTTGTTTTCGGTTGTAATGGCGGACGAAATCTACAATCTGTTGGCATCGAAATTTTTTAACTGGTTTGATGCAATTGATTTTTATAAGATGCTTGGTTGGAAATATTTAACCTAGCATGTGATATAATGTAAAAAAAGTAAGTGGAGAAAAAATATGTGTGGAATTGTTGGATACGTGGGAAATAAAAATGCACAGGACTTTTTGATTTCTGGATTAAAGAGGCTCGAATATCGTGGGTACGATTCGGCAGGGATCGTAACACTTGATGTTAAAGGTGAACCGACTTTGCTTCGGGCAAAGGGCAAAATTGCAAACCTAGAGGAGAAGCTTGCTGCGAATAAACGAGATGATACCATCGGAATTGGCCATACAAGATGGGCTACACATGGTGAACCAAGCGAAGAAAATGCCCATCCACATCGGGCTGGCGAGATTTTCTTGGTGCACAATGGAATTATTGAAAACTATAAAGAGCTAAAAGAGCATTTGACTGAGCACGATTTTAAATCACAAACTGATACGGAAGTATTAGCCGCGCTGATTAATTCGTTTTATAAGGATGGAAAGTATTCATTAATTAATGCCGTGGTACAGGCCTTGAAGCTTGTGAAAGGGACTTATGGTATTGCAGTGGTATCATGTAAAAAACCTGATGAAATAGTTGTAGCGAGAAGTGGTTCGCCACTTGTGATTGGAATTGGGCATGATGAAACAATGATAGCTTCTGATGCGTCCGCACTTCTGGGACACACAAAACAAGCTATCTATTTGAATGATGGAGAAGTTGCTCTGGTTACGAGTAATAGTGTTGAGGTAAAGACGTTAAATGCGGAGCCGGTGTCGGCAAAAGTCGAGGAAATCGAAACAAATCTTGCGGCGATTCAGAAGGGTGGATATGAACATTTTCTTTTGAAGGAAATAATGGAGCAACCAGAATCTCTCAAGGAGACTTTGCGCGGTCGTGTAAATCTTGAAGAGGGAACAGTGAGGCTCGGTGGTCCTGGAATTCCGGAGGCAGAGCTACGTCAAATAAAACATCTTGTGATTGTGGGGTGTGGCACTGCTTATCACGCAGGGCTTCTAGCGTCTTATTATATAGAGCAATTTACACCGGAGATAACGGTAGAAACAGTGATTGCTTCGGAGTATAGATATCGCAACGCGTATATTCCAGAAAATTCGGTGGCATTGATTGTTTCACAGTCTGGTGAGACGGCGGATACTTTGGCCTGTCTTCGTGAGATAAAGAAGCAGGGGGTTAAAACGATTGGTATCGTGAACGCAATTGGTTCGACGATAGCACGCGAAGTTGATGGTGGAACTTATGTGCACGTAGGCCCGGAAATTTCCGTTGCTTCGACGAAGGCATTTACGTCACAGGTGATTGCGATGGTGATGTTTGGATTGACGATTGCTCAAGCAAAGGGTGTGAAACCGGCAATTTTGAAACCATATGTAAAAGAAATTGCGAAATTGCCAGAAGCGATTCACGATACTTTAGAGAATGCAAAAGGCGAAGTTGAAGAAATTGCAAAAAAATATGTCGATTATGAGCATGCAATTTATCTCGGACGTGATACGGCTTACCCGACGGCGATGGAGGGTGCACTTAAACTGAAGGAAATATCCTATGTTGATGCAAATGCGTATGCGTTTGGCGAACTGAAACATGGACCTTTGGCCCTCATTGATGATAGATTTTTCGAAATTGCATTAGTCCCGAAGGGGGAATTGTACGAAAAGGCTGCATCAAATGTGCAAGAAGTTTTGGCGCGTAATGGACATATGATAGTAGTGACAAATGTAGAGCAATTTGATTTGCCTGTGGAGAGAGTTATTAGAATTTCGGACGAAATTGAGCATTTTGCTCCACTTTTGATGAATTTGATATCTCAACTGTTTGCCTATTATACAACGGTAGCAAAGGGTTACAATGTCGATCAACCAAGGAACTTAGCGAAGTCTGTAACGGTAGAATAAGACATAAGGCTTATTTTGTGATATAATATATATATGAATAATAAAGTAGACCGGCTGTTTAGAATAGCTTTGGTTCTAGGTGATGGTTTGGCTTTGATAGCTTCTTATGCAACAGCGTATTTTATACGCGTTCATGTGGACCCGAGGCCTTATGAATTTCAGTCACAGCTTTTTGTTTTTACTACTACAATTGCCTGGTTGGTGCCAATTCTGTTGATTATTTTGGCGGGGCTTGGACTCTATAAAAAAACAATTTTTCTTGGGAAAACTAGATTACCAGAAATTTGGCGGCTGTTTCTTGCGGCTGTGCTTGGTGTAGGGGCACTCATTGTCTACGGTTACTTTGTTGGTGAAGATATTTTTCCAGTAAGGGTGATGGCTGTAATGTCTGCGGCATTGTCATTAGTGTTTTTGATGTTTGAACGTGGGCTGGTGCGCTTTATCATGAAGCAGATATTTAAGAAGAATTATGGAGTGCAGAGAGTAGTGATTATAGGTAATCATAAGAATACCGATTATTTGACAAATTATATTGCGTCTAATCCTGGGTGTGGATATAAAATATCGGGAATTGTGGCGGATGAAAAATATATACCAATAGATCTAAGAAAAAAGCGATTTGGCACGCTAGGCGAGGCATTGAAAAAGAGAAAAGTTGATATAATTTTCCAGACGGACGAAGAGAATACTGAACATGTGTTCAGAGAAGCGATTGAAAAACAAATGCTTTATTACTTTGTACCAAGCGAAACGGCACTTTCGTCTCATTTTGGTGATATGGAGCTAATTGGCAATACCCCAGCGGTACTTGTAAGATTGACGCCTCTTACTGGCGGGGCGGCGTTGATAAAAAGACTATTTGACATAGTTTTTTCTTTGTTTGCAATTATTATAGCAGCAATACCGATGGCAATAGTGTGGTTAATATTAAAACTATCTGATGTTCACCATTCACCAATTTATTCTGGTGAGCGCGTGACGCAATACGGAAGGAAATTTAGATGCTATAAGTTTCGTTCAATGAGACCTGAATGGAGTGGGATGTCTCCAGAAGAGGCATTTAAAAAGATGGGGAAGCCAGATTTAATTAAGGAGTATCATCTGGAAGGGGATTCGATCGAAAATGACCCAAGAATTACTAAGATAGGACGGTTCCTTAGAAAGACGTCAATAGATGAATTGCCACAGTTATTTAATGTTTTAAGAGGAGACATCTCTCTTATCGGGCCGAGGGCTTTACCTCTTAATGAGATAAGCGAATATGACGACGGCTCGCTGATTTTGCAGGTTAAGTCAGGCTTAACTGGTTTTGCTCAGGTGTCTGGTAGAAGGGATATTTCGTTTGAGGAGAGAAGAGCCCTTGATATTTATTATGTTACTAATTGGTCATTGATGCTTGATATTCAGGTTTTCTTCAAAACGATTGTAATGGTGATTAGGCGAGACGGGGCGAGATGAAAGTTGCAATCGTTTGTGATTGGCTAACTAATATTGGTGGGGCTGAGAAGGTGCTACTCGAGGTGCATAGATTATACCCGCAAGCACCGATTTATACTTCAAAATATTCAAAAAAAGGAATTGATTGGTTTCTTGATGCCGATGTAAGGACGGGGTGGTTGCAAATTTTTCCGGTTTGTTTAAGGCGGTTTTTGGGGCCGCTTAGGCAAAGATGGTTTTCTCATCTTGATTTATCGGGGTATGATTTGGTTATTTCGGTAACGGGGGCTGAAGCCAAAGCCGTGAAAGCTCCGGACGGAATTCACGTTTCGTATTGCCATGTGCCGACACAATATTATTGGCAAATGTATGACGAATATGTAGAGAACCCCGGGTTTGGAATCCTTAACCCACTCGTGAGAGTTTGTTTTAAGGCTTTAGTGAAACCTCTAAGGAAGGCAGATTACAAGGCGGCGCAAGGTGTAAATTATTTTGTGACAATATCTGGATATGCAAGGGACTTGATAAAGAAATACTATAAGAGGGAAGCAACGGTTATTTGCCCACCGGTTGAGGTTGATGATTTTAAAATAAAAACGTTAGAAAAGCAAATGAAAAAGGGAAACATGGTTGTGGAAAACCCTGTGGAAAACTTTTATGTGGTGACATCTAGGCAAGTGACATGGAAGAGGTTGGATTTGGCTGTCAAAGCTTGCCTTAAGCTTGAACGTCCACTTTATGTAATAGGTGAGGGGCCTGAGCATAAAAGGTTAATGAAAATTGCGGGTGGAAGTTCCCTGATTCGGTTTTTCCCTTTGATGAAAAAGGAAGAATTAAGAAATTATCTTGCGGATGCAAAGGGTTACTTGTTCCCTAGTATGGAGCCATTTGGTATTGCTCCGGTTGAGGCGCTAGCGGCTGGTTGCCCCGTTATTGCATTTGGTGATGGTGGAGCACTTGATTATATTATAGATGGCAAGAATGGTGTTTTGTTTGATAAGCAGACAGTTAAATCTTTGGTTGATGGGATAATTAAATTCGAAAAGATGAAGTTTAATTCTGATTTTGTTGTAAAGACGGCAGATAAATTTAGCGCGAAGCGATTTGATGATGAATTGAAGGGGTTTTTAAATGAAAAAACTAAATAAGGTTTTTAAAGGATTGATTTATGCTTTGCCGGCAGTACTTTTCTTTTCGTATTATCCGATTATCACTTTTGGTTCTGACAATACAATGAATTTTGAACTTTCCCTGCCGTTGATATGGTTGGTGCTTTTTGATTTAGTTTCTTTAGTGCTTTTGGTTCGAGAAAAAAGATTAGGCGGAATCTTTAAATGGTGGACTATGCTTCTATTCCCTATTTTTGCTAGCTTGTCTTTGATTTGGTCATTGAATTTGGTTCGAGGAATACTGACGGTCGGGATAATGTGGCTGGTTTATTTTGCTGGTCTGGCTGTTGTTTCGCTTCGTGATATTGTGGGGAACAAAGAAGATTTTTGTCGGAATTTTTTGAAAGGATTATTCTTGTCGTCGCTTCTTGTGTGTGGGTGGTGCTTAGTGCAAAGCATTCTTGACGTAGCGGGTTTATCTAGAGAACAGACGTTGATGTGTCCTGGTTGTGTGTCGCAAATGTTTGGTTTTCCGCATCCGAATGGATTTGCTATAGAACCACAATTTATGGGAAATTTGCTTCTTGCGCCAGCGTTAGTGGCAGTGTGGTTATACTTCAAGAAACAGAATAATAAGAATTTGGGACAGGAGCGCTCTCGCGGTGATAATTTTTACAACGGATCAGTCGGAGCTCACACGAAATTGCAGTTTCGTGATTCGCTCCGTGATCGTTGTAAAAATCACTCCGGTTCGCGCTTTTTATGCCCCAAATTCTTATTATTCTATTTCTTTATAATTGTATCCACACTGTTTTTGACGTTTTCGCGAGGAGCAATTTATTCATTCATTGTGGCAATGATGTTTATGAGTGGATTCTTGTTGGTGCGGGAGAGGAAAAAAATTGTAAAAAGATTAATGATGGTTTGGGGGGTGATAATTCTCTCTTTTCTTTCCGTACTTAATTTGCAAGGAATTATGGCGGCTGTAGGACCAACTAGTACTACGTATGGATCGGCGGTGGCAAAAGTATTAAATCATTTGTCGCTTGGAATAATTGATGTTAGGGAGAAGGAATCTGACGATGTGCCGGTGAACATACCTGATGATGCTCCAGTTTATGATGGCTATGTGGAGGAGTCTACGAATATCCGAATGGAACTGACGCGTAATGCTATAAAGGTGTGGTCGAAAGATTTTAAGAATGTAGCAATCGGGGTAGGAATTGGTGGTGCAGGAAAAGCGATGTATGATGAAGGACTAATTTGGTCGCCAAAAGAAATAGTGCAAAATGAGTATGCGAGCGTACTGTTAGAACTTGGGCTCGTTGGTGTTGTACTGGCGTTGATCGTTGTCGTTTTGTTATTTAGGGTTTTTGCAAAAAGTCCAGCTAGCGCATTATTGCTCCCTTTGTTGGTAGCTTACGCGGTATCTTTATTCTTCTTCTCTGGTTTTGCAAATGCGTTGCAGATATATATATTACCGGTAGTTTTTTATATAGTTTTTCGGAAGAAATTGGTTTCGTAGATTTCGGCACCTCTTCCTTGGTAGAATTTCCAGGCTTCTTCGCGACCTTGACCGGAAGTAAAGTTGAGCTCTTTGCAACCATGGGCCATAGACCATTGCAAAATAGCTTCCCAAAGAAGGCTGCCTACACCTTTGCCGCGAACGGCTTTGTCGGTAACAAAATCTTCTAGATAGGAGTTTTTGCGAACGATAGGTCCCATGATGACGGACACAGTGGCAATACCTTGGATTTTACCGTCATCGTCAATTGCAAGAAGCATGTCATGAAATGGGGAAGCAATCAGTTCGTCAAACCATTCTTTGGGGATTTCGCCGCGGTCTTTGCCACTACGCGAAAGCTGAATTAGGAGTTCCCTGATTCGATTGGCGGTTTCGGGTGTGTATTCAGTTAAAGTTGTTATTTTCATAACATTTCTCCTAATTTATTTTTTAATTGATTGGCGAGTTTGGTGATTTGTTCTTTATCATTCCCCCACATGGTGATACGAATGAGAAGTTCGGTGCCAGATGGGCGAACGAGGAGGCGGCCATCTGCGGATTTTAATTTTTCATCGTATTCAAGAAGGAGTTTTTTGACTTCTTCGGAAGATTTTAGGTTTTCTTTTTGCTCTTTGGTGGCAGGCATGTTGACGATAACCTGAGGGTATTTGGTGATGATACTTGCGAGCTCATGAAGAGGTTTGTTTGTTTCGGTAACAACTTTAGTAATCATGAGAGAAGTGAGCATACCGTCGCCAGTGGTTTCACCAGGGAGAATGACGTGGCCGGATTGTTCTCCACCAATATCAATATGATGAATGCGCATGGCTTCAGCGACATTAGAGTCGCCTACTGGTGTAATTTCGGCATGGACGTGATTTTCCTTTGCCCAGTTAATAATGCCTTGATTGGCCATGACACTGATGGCGATTTTGTCGAGATTTAAGTAATTAGCAAGGATGGCAATCATTTCGTCGCCGTCTACTTCTTCTCCATTGTGATTAATAAGTAGCGTACGGTCGCCGTCACCATCAAAAGCAATACCAAAGTCTAAGTTGTTTTCCGTGACGAGAGATTTTAACTGCTCTAAATGAGTGGAACCGCAGTTGCTGTTGATGCCCTGGCCATAGTTTTCGTCGGCATTAATTAGTTCGACATTTGCACCAAGGTCTGCAAAAATGGATTTGTTGATGGTGCTCATGGCGCCATTTGCACAATCCATACCTAAGTTGAGACCAGAAAAATCAGCTTCTTTGAGATAAGAGAGAAGATGTTCTTTATATATATTGACGGCTTCCTCGTGAAGGTTGGCACGATCTGTGGTTGCAACGATATTGATGGTTTTATGTTCTTCAAGAGCTTTTTCGATTGCCATGCAGCCTGGTTCGGTGAGCTTGATGCCGGTTTTGGCGCCACGTTCGAAAATTTTGATGCCGTTGTCGGTATAGGGATTATGGGAAGCAGTGACATCAATGGCAAAATCAAAGCCCATTTCAAAAAAACAGTAGTTGATGGCGGGGGTGGGAAGAACGTTGACGGATGCGTATTCAAAGCCAAGCGATTCAAGAGCCTCGGATAAATCTTGTAAAATCCATTCAGACGATTCGCGGGTGTCGCCACCAATAAGAACTTTTTTGTCGGTACCAGCATAGTCAGCGAGACCAACGATGATGGAGTTCAAAAAATCTTTTGTGAATTTATTAGCTTCCTGACGGATACCATCGGTGCCAAAATATTTCATTTATTCCTTTCTAGTAATGTCTTAATTACTTCAATGGTTAGAACAACGTCTTCTATAGTGCTGCCACGGGAGAGGTCGGCGAGAGGTTTTTTGAAGCCTTGGATAATGGGGCCAGCGGCAATAAAACCGCCAAAGCGTTCCAGAGATTTGTAAAGAATGTTGCCACTATTTAAATCTGGAACGATAAGAATATTAGCGTTTCCCTGCAGGGGCGAATTTGGTGTTTTTTTGCTGGCAACTTCTGGGTTAATCGCGGCGTCAAGTTGCATTTCGCCGTCGATAATCCAATCGGGGTGATTTTCTTTAATTCTATTTATAACGTTGTAGATTTTTTCAAGGTCGGGGTTTTTGCCACCAGAACCGTAAGTGGAATAGGAAAGCATAGCGATTTTTGGTTGTTCACCGTAATATGTTAGGTGAGTTTTAGCGGTGTCTTCGACGACAGTGTAAAGCTGATTTTCATCTGGGAGTTTGTTGATACCGCAATCGGCGAGAGTAAGATAATAATTATCATTTGGTCTTTTCATGATGAAGCAGCTTGAGAAATAAGTAGATTCAAGCGGGAGATGGTTTTTATAAGCGAGGACAACATCGCGGGAGGAATAATCGAGGCCGGAAATCATGGAATCGACTTTGTTATTATTGACCATTTCGGCGGCATCATCTAGATTATCAGCGTTAAAAAACTCGATAGACGGGAAGCTTTTAATGGCCTCTTTTGCTATCGAGTTTTCTAGTTCGGGGAATACGATTTTCATACCATCATTATACCATATAGGGTGGGTCCTGTCGCGCTCTTCCCCCAAAATTTTGCTTAGCAAACATTTTGGGGGTCCCCCTTCGCGCGCCACCCACCCTATTTGTCGACTACTTCGCCTTCAACTGCGTCGTCGTCATCCTTTTTGCCTGATTTTTTGTCGTCAGAGTTGTCAGATGAGGCTTGTTGATACATCTTGGCGCCGATTGGCATGATGCGATCAGACAAGTCCTTGGCGGCTTTTTCGAGGGCATCTTTGTCGGCGGATTCATCATTTAGGGTCTTTTTTGCATCTTCGACGGCCTTTTTGATGGTCTTTTTATCTTCGTCACTGATTTTATCCTTGTATTCATCTGGCATTTTTTCAGCTTGGTAGACAGCGTTTTCTAGGTGGTTTTTAGCATCGATAGTGTCTTTTTTCTTTTTATCTTCTTCGGCATGAGTTTCGGCTTCTTTACGAGCTTTTTCGATATCTTCCTTACTCATGTTGCCGGAATTTTGAATAGTAATTGATTGTTCTTTGCCAGTTCCCTTATCTTTGGCTGTGACATTCAAAATACCATTGGCGTCAAGATTGAAGGTGACTTCAATTTGTGGAACACCGCGAGGGGCTGGTGCAATGCCATCTAGGATAAAGCGACCTAGAGACTTGTTGTCTTTAGCGAATTCACGCTCGCCTTGGAGAACATGGATTTCAACTTGGGGTTGATTGTCGCTTGCGGTAGAGAATACTTCGGATTTGGATGTTGGGATGGTAGTATTGCGGTCTATAAGTGGAGTGCGTACGCCACCCATAGTTTCGATACCGAGGGTAAGTGGGGTGACATCGAGAAGCAAGATGTCTTTTACGTCACCTTGGAGTACGCCGCCTTGAATGGCAGCACCGACAGCTACTACTTCATCTGGATTGACGCCCTGCATTGGGTCCTTGCCAAAGAGTTTTTTGACTTTTTCAATAACGGCTGGCATACGAGTCATACCACCTACCATAACAACTTCATCGATGTCTTTGGTGCTAAGTTTAGCATCTTCGAGGGCTTTTTCAACTGGGCCAGCGAGACGATCGAGAAGTGGTTCAACTAGCTCCTCGAGTTTGGCGCGGGTTAAAGTGTATTCGAAATGTTTTGGACCATCAGCATCGGCAGAAAGGAAGGGAAGATTGATGTCGGTAGAAGTGGAACTTGACAACTCCTTCTTGGCTTTTTCAGCTTCGTCCTTAACACGTTGCATAGCGGCTGCATCATTGGTGATATCTATGCCAGACTCTTTTTTGAATTCATCAACTAGATAGTTTACAAGAATATTATCAAAATCTTCGCCGCCTAGGTGGGTATCGCCATTAGTGGACATAACTTCAAAAACGCCATCACCGAGTTCAAGGACGGAGACATCGAAAGTACCACCACCGAGATCGAAAACGACAATTTTTTCGTCTTTTTTGGATTCGAGACCGTAGGCAAGAGCAGCTGCGGTAGGTTCGTTGATAATACGCTTGACTTCTAGGCCAGCAATTTTACCAGCATCTTTGGTGGCCTGGCGTTGAGAATCATCGAAATAGGCAGGAACGGTGATGATGGCTTCAGTGACTGGTTCACCGAGGAAGGCTTCAGCGTCGGCTTTAATTTTGCTAAGGACCATAGCGGAAATTTCCTCTGGGGTATATTCCTTATCATCCATTTCGACGGCTACACCGTGACCTTTTTTGACGATTTTGTAGGGACTGATTTTAAGATCGCGCTGGACTTCATCATCGTCAAATTTACGGCCGATGAGACGTTTGATGCCATAAATAGTGTTTTTTGGGTTGGTGACACGTTGGCGTTGAGCGACTTTGCCAACTAGCCTTTCGCCTTTTTTAGTGACAGCAACTACTGATGGAGTAGTGCGATCGCCTTCGGCATTTGTGATAACTTCTGGTTTACCGGCAACCATATAAGCGAATGCGCTATTAGTGGTACCGAGATCAATTCCGATTATTTTTGACATTTTTATACTCCTTTTCTGGCACTCGTGTTAGTTGAGTGCTAATTCTGAATTAATTGTAGCAAATTGGCACTGTGTTGTCAAGACTGCTAAAATAGATAGGTGGTAGTTTTTTGTGTTATAATATGGGTATGGCAATAGAGAGGCTAGTTGAGCCGACAATGGCTCAAAATGATAGTGAAGAGGAGCGGATTGAAATATCGCTTCGGCCAGTTACTTTTGTTGAATATATTGGCCAGGAGCATCTCAAAAACAATTTAAAGCTTGCGATTGAGGCAGTAAAAAAGCGTGCGGATGGTTCAACGCTTGACCATATATTATTATATGGTCCGCCAGGGTTAGGCAAGACGACGATGGCGGGTGTAATTGCGCATGAGCTTGGCGCTTCCCTTCGCGTAACTTCGGGTCCAGCGATTGAAAGGGCTGGTGATTTGGCGTCGATTTTAACGAATTTAAAAGACGGTGACGTGTTGTTTATCGATGAAATCCACCGTTTGCGGCGAGCAGTGGAAGAGGTACTTTATTCGGCGATGGAGGATTACAAATTAGATATTGTAATTGGGAAAGGTCCGGCGGCGCGATCGGTGAGGCTTGATTTACCGCATTTTACTGTGATTGGCGCAACGACGAGGACCGGGTCGCTTGCTGGTCCGCTCAGGGATAGATTTGGAATCATCCATAGATTGGAATATTACAAAGAGCCAGAAATTGAGCAGATTCTAAGGCGGACGGCTGGAATACTGAAGACTGAAATTCAGCCGGAGGCCTGCTCATTGCTTGCAACGAGGTCTCGATTGACGCCAAGAATTGCAAACCGAATTTTTAAGAGAGTGAGAGATTATGCAGATGTAAATGGTGATGGGATTGTGGATACTAAAATTGCAGCGGATGCTCTAAAATTAATGGAGATAGATGAATTAGGTTTAGATCCGGCGGATAGAAATATGTTGAAGCTAATGATAGAGAACTATGGAGATAGGCCAGTGGGCCTTACTACGATTGCGGCTTTGACTGGTGATGAGGCGACGACGATTGAGGACTTTTATGAACCATATTTATTGCAATTGGGGTTGTTGATGCGCACTCCTAAAGGTCGGGTAGTGACTGAGAAGGGTCGAAAACATTTACAAGAATTAGGGAATATGATATAATAATAGAAAGGAGCTATTCTGTAAAATGGATGAAGGATTAACTAAAATTCGACACGCTAGAAGCAAAAAGGATTTCCCTTTTTTGAAGTTGGATGATGATGAATATGTTGAGTTTGCTTTTAAAAGGTCGCGTCTTTGTTTGTTTGCGATTTTTGGAGGGCTGGCTCTTGGTTTAATTATTATTCTGTTTGCATTCTTGATGGTTTTACTCGGTCAGAAATCACTTGACGATATGGGGCGACATTTTATGTTTATGATTTTGATGTGCCTTGTGGCGGCGGGTATTATAATTGGAATTATTGCGATTACCGTATATCGTGGAAATCGTTTATTTATTACGAATAAACATGCGATTCAGATGGTCATGAAATCACCAGTAGCAACTAGTGTTAATATTATTGATTTGGTTTCGGTTGAGGACGCTAGTTTCCATCAGGCAGGGCTACTTCAGACAATTTTTCATTATGGCACTTTTAGACTTTCGACGGTGGGCGATGAGACTACCTATACCTTCCCTTATTCTGATATTTCTTCGGCGGAATTAAAGGCAGTGGTAAAACTCATTTCAGAAGCAAAGAAGAAGAATAAAGATAAGGAATAAAAAAATAAGCTAGCAGTTTTTTAAAGGTGCTAGCTTATTTTGTATCGTTATGATCTCTATTTCGTTTAATAAAAGTATCCTCTTTTTCGAGAAGAGTTTTTAGTGTGTATTCTTTACAATGGCCATTAGTACAATTGGCGGGTATATACGAATAGGCACTTAAGGGATCACCAAGGTTGTAGCCGTTTGGGTCGGTCCAGAGGGCTGGGTCGATAACAGTGATGTTATTTTCGTTGATTTGTTCAGGATAATATCCGTGCTCTTTATAAAAGCTTTCTTCAAGGGCATAATACATGGCATTGATTGCAGTTTTGCGTTTTTCGTCACGATCGAATGCGTCGAGGTTGGCTTTTTGCATAAAGAAGAGAACAAAAAGTAGCGATGCAAAAGCCGCTACGATAACTAGTTCTAAAATGGTGAAGCCTTTTTTGTTTGTCATAATTATTTGGTAGTACCGACTGGGATCGAACCAGTGACCTTGGGCTTATGAGTCCCACGCTCTAACCATCTGAGCTACGGTACCATGTGTTATATTATATCATAGTTTTTGGATTTGGTACACCCAGGAGGATTTGAACCTCTAGCCTTCAGCTCCGGAAGCTGACGCTCTATCCAGTTGAGCTATGGGTGCGTAATTATATGTATTATATCGCATCTGTAGGGAAAAAGCTATATCTGTTAGGGGACAAATGATATGTTCTGGGTTTTTATTGGCAGAGCTGCTACTGCTCTTTTTTGCGAATCATATGTTGTACGCCTTCGGTACCGTCTGGATAATTACCGAATTTTTCTCCAGATGGCTTAAAGCCAAGTTTGTCATACAATTTTCTTGCGCCTGGATGACTATCAAGTACATCAAGATGTGCTTCGGTATACCCTAATTCATCCATTATTTTTTTCATCAAAAGACCACCGATTCCATTGGAGCGATACTCTTCTCTTACGCCCACAAATTCAATTTCGGCTGCTCCTTCTGGTAACTCTGCGTCGGTAATTTTTTTCATATATCCTTCGTTGGCTCTGTCAAATTGTGCTGGTAATTCTAGGCCAGTGGAAAGGAATCTTTGTCTTACGGCTTCGGTATCCCAAGGTGTGCAATTACTATCTCTATAAACTGCAATTCCCACGACGTCCCCTTTGTCATCCTTTGCTACCAGGGTCTTTTTGTAAGAAAATAGAGCGTTTGGATCGTCCGAGAAGAGTTCTTTTGTTAGAACTTTGGCTTTTTCTTCGTCATCGAATAAATCTGGAAAAATATATTGGTCGACTAGGTAAAGGGCTTCTGCTACTTGTTCTGGGTTATCGTCTGGCGAGAGCTCCATGATTTCTACGCCAAGCTTTCTTTCGTGATTTTTAGCTAATTCTTTTGTTTCGCTTTTTTCTTGTTGCTTTTCGTGGGTAGTCGGTTGTGTCGTGTTGGCAGTTCCTGGTTGTACCTGTGTTGATTGTTCTTTTTTAAAGGTGGTAAAATCTGGAAGATTGGCTAGACTGTCCCAACCATTGCCGGTACTGTCTGGTGTTTCGTTGTTTGATTGTGATTCGAAATTATTTGGCATAATTATTCCTTTTATATATTCATTATAACACGCAAACTATTAATAACTTGCATACACTATCGTTACTTGCTTTTTTGGTAAAAAAATGGTAAAATATAATACTAACAGTACCTTAAAATTGAAAATGAAGGAGATGACGCATTTGCTCACTCGGAATCATCTGAAGTTAGAGACAATTAAGGATATTTTGACCGTAGGACAGTATAGTCCTGATGCAATCAGCGAAGATGCAGCTAAAATAGCGGTAGAAGATTCTGTCCAGTATCAGGTTGGTAAAAAGACTCTAGAGAAGTGGAAAAATTCCGGCTATGTGTGGGGGGTTATCGCATATATCCTGCAAGGTGGTGATATTGATATTGAAACTTTTCGAGCTTTAGTACATTCACCGAAGTATGCCCCTACCATCTTGGAAAATTTCAAAGCTATACCTATCGATATTATCGAAGAACTCCTGCTTAGCCATAATTCCGAAATTGCTCTCGCTGCTGCTAGGTGGTGTGAAGGTAAAACTATTCCTGAGGAAACCATTAAAAGATGGCAAAGCCTCGACTGTTTGGCATCCAGGATTGCGGCTATTTACGCTACTATTGGTAAAAAACTGCCAGCTGACCGCCCACAACTGCTCAGAGATTCTGAACGTGAATGGGCATTTAAAATCATGAATGATCCGGTTGGAGCGGATGCTGTATTTAAGTCTTTTAAGCAGTTTCCTTATCCGTGTAGCTACGTGCTTGAGATATGGTACAACAACAGCGACAGTGATTGCAAATACGCTGGCCCGTTGCTTATGAAAATTGCTGCCGCAAGAAGCGGCAATGTAGCCCTTATCAAAAAAGGGTTAGCCAGCTATAATTGGAAGACTCAACAGGAAGCCGCAAAAGCATTTGTCGGCAAGAACGTTAGGCTTAATACCATTTTGGAATACTCGTGCTCAGATAAGTTTTCTAAGCGTTTAGCTGCTATGTATGCTTCGGCTGGTCGCAAAGATGTACCGGACAGATGGATTACGGAAGGTTTTACTGCCGCTAAAGATATCGCCACTGCGGCTCGCTTTGCGGCGCACCGATCGAGATTTCAGCCATATCGGACTGTTGAAATCAGAGGCGAAGTTTTCAAAAAATGTTTAAATGGCGTTATTGTTGTTGCTAGAATCCCCGATGATGCAGAAATTCGTGGTCGCAGTTACGATGGACAGTATCGTTCTAACAAGGCGGAGATTGTTGGCATCATTGGTGATTTTTATGGTGATGCTATTGGTATCTCCACGTACGACAAAAAGACCAAGTATCGCGTTGGTGACAAAATCATAGTCCACGACTTTGACTTTTCGGTGGATACATTCGCTAAAGGTTTTCACTTCTTCTTGACGAAGGAAGAAGCTGAAGCTTACAAATGCTAATCATTTTCAAAGAAGGCTCGCTTCGGCGAGCCTTTCGCATTTTTAGAATTAATTGAAAAAAATGCTATCTATGAATTCTGTAAACTAAGGTTAAAATCAAAGTACCCCACGTTTGACAATAATGGGTAGGCGAGAAAAAAAGTTTTATTTTATATATCCTAAACGCCAGAGAAGTGGTTTTGCCATATTGTTCAATTGTTTATCATTTTTTATACCTGATAATACCAAAGCAGCAATCTTGTCTACATTTTCATGTACGACGGGGGCAGTTTCGTCATCTAAATGATAATCCAATAAATAGAACGCTTCGCCACTAGACAACTTATTAATCTCAGAATCAACATCTATTTTTACGCCATATTTTTCAAACTTTTCTTTTAATAGTAGTCGATCGTCTGCCCCGGCCTCTTTAGCAAGCTGTGCAACATCAATCTTAATGCCATTTTCGATTAGTTCATCACAATATCTTACAATTGCCCATTTTGGCATTTTTTCATAAACTGCCTGAAGATTAAATAGTTCTTGATGCTTAACGATAGCATCGAAAATTCCTTTTTCTCCACCAGTAAAGGCATCAACTAACTCAGGTATCTCAATTTTTACATCAACGCCACGTTCTAGAAGTTTATCTAAATTTAATAAAACTTGTTCAGTATTTCGATTCGGGCTATTAGCTATTTCTTCAAGATTGGCTATTTCAATCCCTCCATCTAATAGGGCTTTAAGATTGTTGGACATAGTAAAATTGTAAGAATTGGGTTCTTCTGAACTTTTTAATTCTCTTATTGCTTTTTCTACTATTGCTTTATGGCCATTATTGCAAAATGAGCTTGTATGTTGAATAATTTCTGGTGGGTCCATTTTTTTTGCAATTTTTTCAAAATTAATTTTTCCACCACGCGCCATGATTGCTTCACTATTGTCTAAGACGTCACCGCCATCATACTGTTTTATAGCTTTATGTATCATTCTTTTTAGATTATATGGGACATTGTTTTTGTCCAAAAAATCAAGGTGGTTTAGTAAGGTTGAAGTTGACATTTGCTTTGCGACTTCTCGAGCGGTAAAACCGCGAGATGCTAAGTAATCAAAATTTTCAAATAACCACTTTCCTTGTTCAAAGATATCGATAATATCTTTATGAGAAACATCGCGCTTTAACAGTTCATCAATATCTTGTACGTCAATGAGACCATTTTTAACAAAACTTTTTATGCTCACTCCTGCATCTATGAAAGGAGTTATATCATCGACTTGCTCTTTCTTCATAAGTTGTTTAAGATCACGAACGTCAGTAAATTTTCTATCGATAAGCACACTGATAGGATATTTTTGTTTTGCCTCTTCTATTCTTGTGTCTACGCCATATTGTTCTATTTTGTGTATTGGGTGGTCTAATTCGTAAATAAACCTTAGTTCATCGTCGGTTAACTCTTCTCCATTTTGCATCTTTTTATCTATTTGAATTAATACATGTTTATCGGCAAAAGCTTCCCGATATTTTCCCCCGCCTGGTAAAGACATAACTTTTCTTTCTACGAATGGCACTAAACTGTCATGCAGGAGTTGGTCATCTTGAATGCCGGAAATTTCGGCAACGTTTCCGTCAGTGTCTAGTCTGATTGAGGCACAGGCTGAGCCGGCTAGTTCACCGGTATCTTCATTACGGAGATGGAAAAGAATAAATTTTGCTTTACTTTCGCTTGTTTTTCCAATTTCATCTGTTCCGTATTCTCCTTTTAAAAGGTAATGTTTTCCAACTGCTGGAGTAGCGATACACCATGGAGTTCCGGTTGCCGCTTCGGCTAGTGATTCTTCATCACCAGGATGATATTCTACCCAATCTCCATGTATATCTTCTGGATTTTTCGGTACTTCGGGTGTGACTATTCGTCTTGAATAAAAGAGGGAATAAAGTTTATTAAAATTATAAGTCTTAGTGACTTTTTCGGCCTCCTCATCTAAACTTGGTTCTTCCATCTCATCACTTTCATCGAGTTCATTTGCTTTGCAGATGGCACCGTAGATTTGAGCAAGAATGGCGGGGTTTAAATGAGGGTAAGGAGCCACCGTAGTTTTATCACGTTTAGCAAAACGTTGTGAGTCTTTATCATAAACTGCACTCATTTTTGTTACGCCATCCCATGCAAACAGTTTAAACCACATCGGATAAGGACAATCTTTTTGGCTTAAATAATCTGACCAACTCTTTATTGATTCGCGTTGGAGTTTTTGAGCCTTTTTAACCTCCGATTCTTTATCATAATCATCCTCTCCGTTGTTGCGCCTTTCTTGAGCTAGTGTTTCCCAATAAGAATCAGGCACATTTTCTGGTTTTATGATTAATTCGCTAGATGTAGAAGACATATTCCATAATCTTTGCTCTGCTGCTGCGCCATGTCTGTTTATGATGTTTTCAATACGAGTTATATATGCATCGCTGCGACGTTCGCCATTATTTCCAATTAACTTTTGTTTAGCTTCACGAGCTTTTTTATAAGACGAATCAATTATTTCTTGATGGCGATTATTAAAACCGACAACAGACAAGACTTTAGCGCCTACCATTCGGTTCTTTTTTATTCGTTCCGCTTCCTCAACTAGTTTTTTGGCTGTGTCTGGATCAAATTCGGCATAATCGGGTGCTGGGGTTGTTTGGGTCTCTATGATATTTTCACTAGAATGAAGGTCTTCCATAGTTATAATAATACCATATTATTGTGGCACTATTGATTTTTAAGGTTTAGTAAAAAATAGACCTTTTTAGGTCATTTTTAATTCTTTGGTACACCGGGGGGACAGTGGGTTTGCTTTTACTTCATGGTACACCCGGAGGGATGACGCTTTTGCTAAAGCAAAAGCTTTCCGCCGGGCGTCGCCTCAAAAAATCTCAAATAAATTTGAGATTTTCTTTCGGCTCCTACGGCGGGCGAACCCTGCGGGTTCTTATCCCTCCTCGAATATATCAAAGAATTAAAAAAGACCCTTTGGGTCATTTTTAATTCTTTGGTACACCCGGAGGGACTCGAACCCACGACCCTCTGTTCCGAAGACAGATGCTCTAATCCACTGAGCTACGGGTGCATATATATTATTATATCATAATTATAGGTTATCTGCTAGTGGGGGGTTGAATAATGATTGGCGTTGTGATAGGTTTGCCGTATGAAAAAAAGAAGGGAACTATGGCTTCGCAAAATCCATCAGTCTTGGTTTGTCGTGTGGTTGTGCGTAGGTGTGGTTGGCGGAACTGTGTTGGGATTGGTTTTTCGGGTGAATTATTTGGCGTCGCCGGTTTTTGTTATGATGAGCGGGTTTTTGATTATGATTTGTATGGTACGACCCCTGTTTGTTTTTGGTGTTTTGGCGGTTTTAGCGGGATTTTTCTTAAGTTTTGTGAGGGTGTCGCAAGAGCTGGTGGGCGAAAAATATATACGAAATTTTTATGATATTAGCGTGATTGTGACTGGCACAGTGGATGGCGATCCGGAAACGGATGAGAAAAGTACGAATATAAAACTTAATAATTTGAAGTTTGGTGGTGGTTGTGGTTTTGGGGGAGAATGCTTTGAGACGCGAGGGAGTATTTATGTTTCACTTAATAAAAATGAGGATTTGGCGCGGGGAGATAGCCTTAGTTTGAAAGGAAAAATGTCGGAAGGGTTTGGAACGTATGCTGGATACATGTATAAGCCGCGAATCATGTGGTGGGCGCGACCGGAACCAGGGGATATTGCGGTGGTTTCGAGAAATTGGTTTGCGGAAAGAATTAGAAGATTAGTGCCGGAACCGGAAGTAAGGTTAGGTTTGTCATATCTTCTTGGAATGAAATCGGGGTTATCAGAGGATTTGGAAGAAAACTTACGCGTAGTGGGACTTACGCATATTGTGGTGGCGAGCGGAGCGCATCTTGCGATACTGGTTGGTGTGGCTAGAAAAGTTTTTGGGCGAATATCGCGGTTTGCGGGGCTGTTATTCTCAGTGCTTTTTGTGGTGTTTTTTATGGCAATGGTGGGGTGGACGCCGTCAATTATGCGGGCTGGGGCGATGGCGATACTGACTTTAGTGGGTTGGTATGTAGGAAGAAAAATTCATCCGCTTAGAATGATTTTAATGGTGGCTGCTGGGACGTTGCTTTTTAACCCAAATTTTGTGATAAATCTTGGGTGGTTATTGTCGTTTGCGTCATATGCGGGCATAATGTTGTTGCTCCCGGAGTTGACAAAGATTTTTTATGGTGAGAAGAAGCCGGGTTTTGTGGCAACGACAGTTTTAATGACGGTGAGTGCGACACTGATGACGCTTCCGGTTGTATTGTTTTATTATGGGCAAATTTCTTTGATATCGGTGGCAGCGAATCTTTTGATTTTGCCAACGCTCAGTTTTGCGATGGGGCTAGTGTTTTTGACGGGTGTGCTTGTAAATATTCCGCTCATAAATGTAGTGGTCGCTTGGTGCGCGACAAAGGTACTGGATTTTCATATTATGGTGGTGGAATTTTTTGGCGAAATGAAGCAATTTTTGGTAAGGATTGAGCCATATCAACCGTGGGTGTTTTTATTTTACGGGATTATACTTCTGTTTTTGGTTTATAAACATAAAAAGCATGATATAATGGGGTCATGAGTAATAGGAATAATGATAAAAACACTTCATCATCACTAAAGCAATTAAAGAAGGCTTTTTTGTGGATGGCGGTTGTAATATTAATTGGCGAGTTTTTGTTTGGCGCGCTTGTAATACTAGCTAATAATTTATGGACACCGGTACTCGGTAGAGTGCAAGCTTCTTTTCTGTTGCTTGCGATAGCTCTATTTATTGGAATAAACAATTTAACTAGAATAGAGGAAAAGAAACCTTCAGTTAGTAGTTTGGCTTGGCTGTCTTTGGTAGCTAATGCGACTTGGCTTGTTTTAGGGATTTTGCTAATTTGGGAGGTGATCCCAGTCGTGGATGAATATAAGATTAGGGTAGGTTCTGTTTATATTGCTGCCGGTGCAGCTTCTGTCTGGGTGAAGCTATGTTCTATTGCTTTGAATTTAGGCATTGGTGGGTTCTTGATGTCGAATGTTTTTGCAATTAGAGAGACTGTAAAACAAGTAAAGCCACTTAAGATTGCGGCGGCAGTTTGTTGGTTGTATGTTAGTGTCTTTGCGATTATTGTGACTTTTGCTGAAACTGGGAATTATAGTGAATGGGGAAAATGGTTTGCCTTGTCTGGTTTGGCAGGGACGGCTTTTGTGATTCTTTCAATAGTGGCGTTCATTGTGTCGCGAGCTAATGCAAAGAGGGAGGCAAGTGCTGGCAAGCAGATAAGCAGTGAAGAAATGCAATCGACGATTCAGGAAATGGTAGAAAAAGAAGTGAAGGCAAGGTTGGTGGCTGAAAAGAAAAAGGAAACTGAGTCTAGACCATTACTTCAAGCTGAGGATATGCCAGGCTCTGCGTCGCAAGATAAAAAAGCGAAAATTGAGACCCACAAGAGTGAAGACATAATTGAAGATGTAGATACGTTTGAGACAATCGTGAAAGATAGTGAAGATTAGTTTTACTTTTGCTTAGAAAAGTGGTAAAATAAAGAGAAGTAAAATAATTTTTGGAGTGATTTTTATGTCAGGACATAGCAAATGGGCGACGACAAAGAGGCAAAAAGCGGTGGTGGATGCCAAGAGGGGCGCGCTTTTTACGAAAATCGGGAATCAGATTGCGATTGCTGCAAGGGCTGGTACTGATCCAGCGATGAATCCGAGCCTTGCTATGGTGCTTGAAAAAGCACGGCTTGCAAATATGCCTAAAGCAAATATTGAGCGGGCGATTGCAAGAGTGGCGGATAAATCGGCGGCAGCTCTAATAGAAGAAGTTTATGAAGCTTATGGTCCTGGTGGGGTAGGAATCGTGATTGAAGTAGCGACAGATAATAAAAATCGGACGATGCCGGAGGTGAGGCACGCGCTTGATAAAAACGGTGGCCGAATGGCGGAGCCGGGAAGCGTGATGTTTCAGTTTGCTAGGAAGGGCGTAATTGAGATATCAGAAAAAGGTGACGATGCAATGATGGTGGCGCTGGACGCGGGGGCGGAAGATGTGTTAGATGAGGATGATGGCACTATTATATATACTGCGGCTTCTGATTTGATGAAAGTGAGGCAGGCTTTGGTGGATGCTGGGATGACGGTGACGAGCGCTGAACTCCAGTATGTGCCAAATTCCTATGTGCCGGTAGAGGGGGAGAATGCGGAGAAGCTTGAAAAATTGCTCTCGGCGGTGGATGACTTAGACGACGTGACGAACGTCTACACAAATGCTGAATAATATGATATAATAGTAAGTGGAAGGGTGGCCGAGTGGTTGATGGCACTGGTCTTGAAAACCAGCAGATTAACGTCTCGCAGGTTCGAATCCTGTCCCTTCCGCCATGTTCTGACGGACGTGCATTAAAAAGCAAGATATCGTATCTTCGATGCGAATCTTGTCCCTTCCGCCAAGCTGAAAATCGCCAAATGTGGCGTTTTTTTATTTTTGGGTTGAAATGATTATGAAAAAATGATATGATGAAAAAGACATAAGGGTTTTTACATACATGAAAAGAGGTTTACTACTAGGGGGACTTGTGGGGGTTAATGTTATTTTTGGTTTGGCTTTGATGATGCCGGCGGCGAAGGCCGATACGTCGTATATGTCTACGGCGACGATTGAGGTGCCTTCGGCTTGCTCACTTACTGCGACGGTGGATACGGCACATACTGCCTCACTCATCAATGGTATCTATTCCGGTGGTAATGATTATTATCCAAATGGTATAGGACAAACTACCTTAACTGCCTTTTGTAACGACGCTTCAGGCTTTGCTATTTATGCAGTAGGCTTCTCAGACGATACTTATGGTAACAATACTATGATAGGAGCAAATACTAATTCCACCATTCCTACCGGCACTGCCACTTCGGGAGATAATTCGCAGTGGGCGATGAAGCTAGCTAAAGTCACGGATAACACCGCCTACAACCCAGCTAACCTTACTATCACTAACAGTTTTGATAGTTACCATGCAGTACCAAATACATACACCAAAGTAGCTAATTTCTCATCCGCTACAGACCAAACTCTAGGTTCTAAACTCACTACTACTTATGCAGCTTACATATCCGGCACTCAGACGGCAGATACTTATACTGGGAAAGTAAAATATACTCTAGTTCATCCGGCTGATGCTTCTGCTCCAGAAGAACCGACTCAGCCAGTGGCTTGTGATGGTGACAAAATCTGCTATTCTCCAGGGCCAAGTAGCGTGACGGATTCTATGGGCGACCAGAGTGTCGCATCCAGTGATACCTCGGCTGAGCTTTGGGCCTCCAACTTCAAGCGTGAAGGCTATGGTTTTGCTGGCTGGACTGATAAATACAACTGGGTCCTTGGCGCTAACGATGCAGACGGCAATGGTACTGGCGCTAATGCCGGCTATCATATCTATGGTCCTAATGCTACTATCACTTTCACTGCTGGGCAATATAGCACTGAAGGTCTCTCACTTTATGCTGTCTGGGTCCCATCCGCAGGTAATCTCCAAAACTGGACTGGTTGCAGCTCTATGAACATTGGTGATGTCACTGCCCTTACGGACCAACGTGACAATGATACCTATGCTGTAGCAAAACTAGCGGATGGCAAATGCTGGATGATAGAAAACCTAAGACTAGACTATGATGCCAATTTCACCGAATCGCTATCCCAAGGCTTTGGTAAATCTACTACCTATGGTAACTTCATCGGCTTAGCTACACCAGAAACAGCTAAATTCGCTAATAATACCATCGCTAACAGTATATATTATAGTGGTACTCAAAGTGATACTGCTACCATTGATATTAATACGACTGGTTATCCTGGTTATCGTATGCCAAGATATCGTAACGACAATACCAACACGGATAGTACTACTAACCCAAATACTACCGTGACTAATATGACCGGTACAAACCAAAACGTCTATTCCTATGGCAACTATTACACTTGGTCTGCAGCTCTAGCTAACACTATATACTACGATAGCTCTACTACTATTGATGCTGATGGTAAAACCAGTGAGACGGTAAATACTTCACTTTGTCCAGCTGGCTGGAAACTGCCACGTGGTGGCGATAAATATAAATCTATAGAAGCTACTAATGATTTCTGGTCACTGATTGTCACCGGTATTAATAATGGTACTAATCCAGCTAACTATGAAAGCACCAACTTTCCAAACTACACAGGCGATCCAGAAGGCACTAACGTTTCCATTGCTCTCAGAAACTATCCTAACAATTTCCTCTACTCCGGCCGCGCCCGTGATTCGTCGGTCACTAATAGAGGCATCGGCGGGACCTGGTGGTCGTCTACTGCGGGTGGTATCGGCACTTCGTACTACATGTCCCTGAGTAGCTCCAATGTCACCCCAGGTACCCTTAGCATCAATAAGTACGACGGCCGCTCTATTAGGTGTCTAGCTGGCAGTTAGGCGGTTTTATAATATGGTTGATGTAGGTTTATAGGGGAGTTGATGCTTTTGATTTTGGCATTTTTGGTAGAAGAATTGTTTAGTTGGTAGAGTATCAAACAAAAATAAGACCTTTGAAAGGTCTTATTTTTTAGCGGCCGTTTTTGAGACGGGGGTGTTTTCTTTTGTCGCTGTGCTTGTGATTATTGTTGCGATTTTGCTTTGCGACTGGTTTCATAGTAAACTTTCTTGCCATAAGATATATTTTACCACACTGTTTTACAAATTGAAAATTATTATGATATAATGACTTTATGGAAGAGTCAGATATTCAAAAAAAACGAAGGGATAATGAAGAACAAGCAACGGAGGGACGTGCTAGGATACTAGGCTTGCCTTATCTAGATACGAGGGGGTTTGAGAAAGACATACCACTGATTAAAGGAATACTTGACGTAAAGGACATGCATCAAAACTTTGTTTTGCCGTTACGCAAAGACGAAAATGAAAATACATATCAGTTCATGGTGACGAGCCAGACTCCACGGACAGTGATTGAGAAGATGCGCCGTGAGTATAGTGATGAAGGTAAGGGAATTGACTTTTATTTGATTTCTGGGTCGGCATATAAGGTATTTATGTTGCGTTATGATCCGCCGGTTGAGGTAAAGTATGATGACATCAAGATTGCCGGCGAAGGAGATTCGGAGACAATTGCAAGTGTATCTCAAACACTTAATAAAGTCTCTACAGAGAAAGTATTTGATTTTCTTGTTGAACAAGCAGATAAACTTGGTGCGAGCGATATTCATATTGAGAATATGCGTAACGAAATCAGAATTAGAATGCGTGTTGACGGTTTGCTTCACCCGGTAGCGAATATTGACAGAGATAGATACAGAATATTTATGGGTGAGTTGTCGTCTAGGGCGAATGTATCGACAGCATCTAATCAGCCACAGTCCGGGCATATGCAAAAAGATATTACCGTTGGTGGCGTGACACATACGTTGAACATTCGTGTGGAGACTATTCCAACGATGTACGGCCAAGATGCGGTGCTGCGTCTTTTCAACTTTGATGAAACTTTGCTTAATCTTGATTTGCTCGGCTTGTCGCGTGAAGAGAGGGATCAAATCGATGAGGTAATTTCGCATCCGAGAGGGCTAGTATTGATGGTAGGCCCGACTGGTTCTGGTAAGTCGACGACGCTTTATTCGATGCTAAATGCGCTTAATACTTCGGATAGGAAGATAATTACACTTGAGGATCCGATTGAGTATGGCATTACTGGTATTTCGCAGATTCCGATTAATACCAATAGCGGTGGATCGTTTGCGGAAGGGCTTCGTTCGGTGCTTCGTTTGGACCCAGATGTAGTGATGGTGGGTGAGATTCGTGATGCTGATACGGCAAAAACGGCAATTCAGGCATCTATCACGGGGCATTTGGTGCTTTCGTCTTTCCATGCCAATTCTACGGCGGCGGCGTTTTCGAGAATGATTGACTTAATTGGCGTGAACCCAATTTTTTCGAGTTCGATTAGACTAATTGTGGCGCAGAGATTGGTGAGGAAGTTATCGAAGTCTAAACAGCCAAGGCAGGCAACGGAAGCTGAAAAAAGATATATCCATAAGGTGCTCGATGGAATTGACCCGCAGTTCTTAAAAGGTATTAAAGTATCACGAACGAAGGCCGTAAGCCGCCCGGTAAAGAAGCCGGTGGACCTGGGGCTTGAGAATAAACTAGATATTGCCGTTGAGGCTAGGGCGGCTGAGAAAGCGCTTGAAGAAGAAGCAAAAACATTTGATTTTGACAACGTGGTGCTTTACGATCCAGTGCCGACAGAAAAAGAACCGTTTGGTTATAGTGGGCGCATGGTGATAATGGAACAATTGGTAGTTGATGAGGAAATTGCGAAATACATTCGTGGCGATGTAGCGGATATTAATACAAATGCGATTGAAAAAACTGCAAGAGAGCATGGTATGCTAACATTGGAGCAAAAAGGTGTGCTTGCGGCGCTTCGTGGCGAAACGACGCTCGAAGAAATCTCGCGTGTAATCTAGTATTTAAAACCACTTTCTTGTAAACGAAGGTGGTTTTTTGTTTACTTGGTAAATTATGGTATAATTAAAGTATGAGTGAAAAAGTTATTTCTGACTACAATGGATATGATTATAAAAAAGAATTCTGGGAAAATGCTGATCGCGAGTATGAAGATCAGGCAGATCGTATGGCGATTCGGAAACTGCTTCCAAAACGTATGGAAAAGTTTGCGGATATCGGTGGTGGATATGGTAGGTTAGCCGGCGAATACTTAAAGAGGGCTCACAAGATTTATATTTTTGATTATTCCAAGACAGAGCTTAAGCAAGCCAAAGAAATTTATGGCGATAAGATTGAGACGAAGGCAGGTGATATTTATGATTTGCCGTTTCATGATAATGAACTTGATGGTTTGATGATGGTTAGAGTGACACACCATTTAAAAGATATGAATAAGGCGATTTCTGAACTTTACCGCGTGCTAAAACCGGGTGGTGTTGCAGTAATTGAAGTGGCAAACAAACGTACTTTGCCAAAAATGGCACGTTTTGTAACTGGCAAAAGCAAGGTGAATCCATTTGATAAAAAGGTGGCAAATTATAAGGAAATATCGGCGGATGGGTTTTATAATTATCACCCAAAATACGTGGAAGAAATTTTTGAGAAGGTTGGGTTTAAACGTGAAAAGGTGCTCTCGGTTTCAAATTTTAGAAGTAGAGCGCTAAAAAAGGTTTTTAAAACAAATAATTTAGTGAAAATGGAAGATAAAGCACAAAAAATGCTTGCACCGGTGAGATTTGCGCCATCTATATATTACAAGTTGAGAAAACCGGAAGAATAGTGTATAATATATATTATTGGAGCCATCGTTCAACGGATAGGACCCAGACCCTCTAAGTCTGCGATGCTGGTTCGATTCCAGCTGGCTCTACCAGGAGGTAATATGGCAATAGTAGAAGTTAAGAATTTTAAGATGATATTTGGTAATAAGACGGTTATCAAAGATTTATCATTTGAGGTGAAAAAGGGGGAAATATTTGGGTTACTTGGTAGCAATGGGTCGGGAAAAACGACGACGCTTCGCGCTTTGCTTGGTTTTTATCAACCAACGGGCGGGGAGCTTTTTGTTGATGGTAAGAAATATAACCCAGAAGATTCTTTGGTGGTGGTAGGATATTTGCCGGAAGAGAGGGGGCTTTATCGCAAGGAGAGCGTGATTGATACAATGATTTATTTTGGCGAATTGAGGGGGTTAAAGAATCCGCGTGAGTGGTCGTTGAAATATTTGGAAAGAGTAGGGCTTCTTGATAAGTTTAATGAAAAAGTTGAGAAGTTGTCTGGTGGCCAGCAACAGAAGGTACAGCTTGGCCTAACCATCATGGGCAATCCGAAGTTGTTAATTCTTGATGAGCCAACGAAAGGTTTTGATCCGATGAATCGGAGATTACTTATGGAAATAATTGAGGAGCTACACAAGAAAGGGGCGGCGATAATAATGATTACACATTATATGGATGAAGTGGAAAAGTTGTGCGATAGGGCGCTGCTTTTGAAGGATGGTGTAGCGAAAGCGTACGGGACGATTGCGGAGATTAAAAAGGAATTCGGTGGTAAGAGTTTAGAACAAATATTTGTGGATATATATGGAGGTGACAATGAATAATTTTACGCTTAAAGTGGCTAAATTTGAGATAGTTAGACAGCTAAAAAAACCAGCTTTTTGGGCAGCGACACTTCTAATGCCGCTTCTTATTGGTGGGATTTATTTTATAAGTTTCATTTCTTCACAGGATGTAGATACAAATCCAACGATTGACGAAAACACTAAAATTGCAATTACGGATGATGCGGGGGTATTTTCGGAAAAAGCACCGTACGTGATTAATGGTGATAAGGAATATGGCGTAGAGAAAGTGAAGAATGGAGAGATAGACCTTTACTTCTATATTCCAAAGGATTTTAAGGAAAGCAAAAGAGCAGAGTTTTACCATATTTCAGAGGGGCTAGATATTTTTAATTATGATGGGAATATATTAAAGAGTTTGATGATGCAAGATGCAGCGATGCGGGTAGATGAGCTAGATATTTTGGCGCTGACTAGTGGTTATGAGATTGTAGATAACAAAATTACAAAGGATGGGGAAGCGTCAAATGCATTAGGTAAGGCGATTATTCCGTTTGCGATTGGTATTACTTTCTTTATGTTTATTGCACTTTGTGGCAATAGGTTTTTACTCACAGTGGTAGAAGAAAAGGAAAATAGGATATCTGAAATGATTTTGACGTCAGTATCATCTAAACATCTAATTGTGGGGAAAATAATTGCGATGCTAGTGCTAGGGTTGATTCAAATTATGGCGCTTATTATCCCGGTGTTAATACTAGTTTTCTTAAATCGCGACAGCCAGATGATTGGGCCGATTGTGTCGATTATTGAGGTTGACCCACTAGCAATATTCTTAAGCGTGATGCTATTTATCGTGTCGTCGGTATTCTATGCAGGGACGTGCACTTTTGTAGGTTCGCTTGTTTCTACGGCAAAGGATGCATCTTCGTTTATTGGGCCAGCAATTATTATGATGGTATTTCCACTGTACTTTATGCAGATGTTTATGATGGAGCCAAACTTGGTAGTTCAAATATTGACGTATTTCCCATTTTCGGCGCCGATTGCCTTGATGCTAAGAAGCGGATTTGGCACAATTACTACGCCTGAATATTGTATTGGACTTCTTGTAGTGGCGGCGTCTGCGGTGGTAATGGTGAGGCTTGCAGTGGTGTCGTTCCAAAAGAATGCGATAAACTTTAGCAATGTGCTACTAAAACTTAGAAAAAAGGCATAAATCTATTGCTTGATTTTTGATTTGTATATGTAATATATACAGGTCAGGTTATACATGTTAGGTTTATTGGATATAATAGATTTTGTGCAAAGGGTGACTTTAGACATGTCCAAATGGTTGGCATTTGCCAAGTGGACCAGGTACTGCTTATAGATGAAACAGAAAATGGAAATTGGTGGACTAGCTCGTCGCGCAGTGTTGAGAATAGTTATTTATTGACATATAACAGTATTAATAATAAATTCTTGGGCTATTCTCATAATAATAGGACTCTAGGTCTTTATGTTCGTTGTATTGCGAATAACACTCGGTAAATTGTAAAAGTAATGCTTGCAATGTGGTGGAATGTTTGATAGAATTTAAACTATCGTTCATTAAATTCCCAAATATTCTGCGAGGTGGGCAACCTAATGGTCTGGTCGATTATTATGATTGTTAGGCATGGTCGAGAACGATGGACATTAAGGAGAATATTCGATACATGCGTATCACAAGAAGACTAAAGCGCACAAATACGCGAAAGTCAGCGATAGCTCCAGCCGAATGGCAAGAGTTTATCGAAATATAAAATAAGCCCCCCTCGGGGCTTATTTTAGTTTTGCTTTTACAATGTCTTTGATGAGTTGCTTGAAATCTTCGGTAGAAGAAACTGGCTCATCCCAACTAAAGGTTTCGCCATTAACCGTAATAGAACTGCCGTTTTTGTTGCCAAAATCAATAAGCTTGCCATCAATAAAAAGAGAAGGAGTGCCGGTAATGGTGCCGAGACGTTTTCCGATGCCCATATCAAAAGATATTTTGTCAGAAACTTGTTTTGAAGCTAGGTCGGAATTGAATTTTTCGAGGTCGCCTTTGCCTTTAGTTACTTCCGTAAAATATTTATCAAAAAGTTCCGTGCGTTCGGAAGCAGAGGCTTCGCTCCATTCGGCTTGCTCGTTGAAAAGCTTGTCGGCGTATGGCTTCCAATATCCTTGGAGTCCGGCGGCTTCGGCGGCGGAAGCGGCAGCTGTGCCGTTTTGATGATAGGACAAAATGTAGCTACGATAAACTATGGCTAGTTTGCCATCCAACTCTTCGATGAGGTCGTTTAACCAAATGTTCATACGAGCGCAATAGCCGCATTGGAAATCGGCATATTCAAAAATTAAAACGGGTGCGTTTTTGTCGCCTTTGACATTGTCACCAATTTGACCATTGTCGTCACTTGGCTCAATGATGGTATTAAAATCATACTCCTTGAAGTTGGTGGATTCACTATTTGCCTTATTGATTATAATGGTTGCAATGATTAGTAGCACGGCTACGGCGACGACTACAATAACGCCACCGGTATTAAACCCTTTATTTTTCTTCATAAAACTCCTTTGTGATATAATTATTCTAGCATGTGGCATAGTTTTTTGCAAAAGATAGTTAAGTTGATAGACCCGAAGCTCGAAAAATATCGAGAAAAGAAGGAAGTGGAAAAGCCAAAACCTTATGCACCAAAGACTTTGGAAGATTTTGTGGGCGTGATACAACGTACGCCGAAATCGGTATTGTCATCGCAGGACAGGAAGAAAATTGCGGCAATTATGAGTTTTGATGAGCGAACCGTGGATGATTTGATGGTGCCAAGAGAAAAAATGGTATTTGTGCAAGAAAATGAAGTATTGGGGCCTTTAGTTCTCGACAAGCTTTACAAATCAGGATTTACAAATTTTCCGGTTGAGGATAGTTTTGGTAAGGTAGTGGGGGTAATACATACAGAAGCTTTGAATGCACTTGAAATACGCAAGGCGGATAAGGCGAAAAAATATATAGATAAGAGAGTGAATTATTTGCACGCTGGTGATACGCTAAAATTTGTGGTGGATGAGATTGTAAGAACAAATGGGTATTATTTTTTGGTACTCGATAAGAATGGGAAACTTAGAGGCTTCTTTACGGTAGAGATGTTACTCGAGTTTTTACTGGGAATGTGATATAATATATAATATGAGAATCTATACTGATAATTTAAGTGATTTTTTGGGTAAAGAAGTAATGGTGGAAGGCTGGGTGAATTCCAGACGCGATCACGGTGGTTTGATTTTTATTGACCTGAGAGATAGTAGAGGAATTGTGCAGCTTGTGGTGACACCGGAGACTGAAGCGGCTTTTAAATTGGCTGAGACTGTTAGGGACGAATTTGTACTGAGGGTTGTTGGTAAGATGCGGAGGCGTGATCCAGAGCTTGTGAATCCGAATATCCCGACGGGCGAAATTGAACTGGTTGTATCGGAATTAACTCTTTTGAACCGCAGTGAACCATTGCCAGTGAACACACACGATGATGGTTTGCAATCATCCGAAGAAATGAGATTAAAGTATAGATACCTTGATCTTAGGCGACCGTCTATGCAAAAGAGATTAAAGAGGCGCAGTGAGTTCTATCGTTTTATTAGGAATTATATGTATGACAGAGGGTTTACTGAAATAACGACGCCAATTCTTGCTAACTCATCGCCGGAAGGAGCGAGAGATTTTCTAGTGCCATCGAGGTTGCATCCGGGGAAGTTTTATGCTCTGCCGCAGGCTCCGCAGCAGTTTAAGCAGCTTTTAATGGTAGGTGGAGTAGAGAAGTATTTCCAAATTGCACCGTGTTTCCGCGATGAAGACCCGAGGGCGGACAGGCTTTATGGTGATTTTTATCAGCTAGATTTTGAGATGGCATTTGTGGACGATGGTGAAATAGTACGCAAGGAAATTCAGCCACTTTATGAAAAATTAGTAAAGGAATTTGCAGGGAAGAAACTAGTTTGTAAAAGTGAAGTAGCGAAGAAGTATATTCCTGAAGGCGAGACAGTGCCAAGGTTGCCGTTTGAGGTGGCAATGGAAAATTATGGTGTAGATAAACCGGATCTTCGGTATGGGATGGAACTGATTGAACTTACTGATGTGTTTGAAAAGACGGATTTTAAGGTATTTAAGCAACCTTGTGTGAAGGCTTTGTGTGTTAAAGGCGCTGCCGCCTTGACTCGCCGAGAAATCGATGAGTTTACCGAACAGGCTAGAAAGTTGGGCGCTGGTGGACTAGCATATATATTATATACAGCTGAGGGAGAGAAATCGCCGATTTTGAAATTTATGAGCGCAGAAGAAATTGCGGCAGTACGTAAAAAGACTGGAGCGAAAGAAGGTGATGCGGTATTCTTTGGGGCGGACGAAAGAGCAAAGGTAAATAAAGTGCTAGGTCAGCTTAGAATCGCATTTGCAGATCATTTGGGAATGAAGGATAATAAAGAAGTGGCTTTGACTTGGGTAGTGGACTTTCCGTTTTATGAATGGGACGAAAAAAATAAGAAGCTAGATTTTGGTCACAATCCATTCTCAATGCCAAAAGGTGGAATGGAAGCGCTCGAAAAGGCTGAGAGTACGGAGGAGAAACTTGCTATTGTAGCTGATCAGTATGATATGGTGATGAATGGCTACGAAGTGGCTTCTGGTGCGGTACGAAACTATAATCCGGAAATCATGTATAAGGTATTTAATATACTGGGTTACAATAATGAATATGTTGAGGCAAGATTTGGTGGGATGCTTTCAGCATTTAAGTTTGGCGCACCGCCGCATGCGGGTGCTGCGCCAGGGCTTGACCGGATTTTTATGGTACTCGAGGATGAAGAAAATATCCGCGACATCGTGGCATTTCCAAAGAATGGTAACGGTGTGGATTTGATGATGAATTCGCCTTCTGAAGTTGATCAAGTGCAACTTGATGAGGCGCATCTTGCGATAATTCCGGAAGAATAGTGTATAATATATATTATATATGGGTGGAAAGCTAAAAGAGATAATCAAGAAGAGAAAGTGGCGCGTCAAGGTAAAAACTTGGATGCTTATCTTGATTGTGATTTTGCTTTTGCCAATTGATGCAACTTTGTTGAGGCTTGACCATATCAGAATGACAGAGCTACGCGGAAAAGTTTTGTCTGTTGATGCGTCAATTAGTGAGAATGAATCAGACGAGGATATGGAAGCGACGGATGCAGAGCTCAGGCAAGCTTTGGTTGATTTGAAGGAGTTTGTGTTTTCGAATATCGTGATAAATGTGGTTGAAGAGAATGGCGTATCAAAGGTAACTTTTGGGACGGGCCCGTTTTATTTGGAACATCAGTATCTGAGGGCTGCAACTAAAGCACTTGCCGAAGCAGAGAAGATTGTAGCCGATGACACGAATCCAAATGGTAATGTGTATGGACTGGCCGGTGAAGTGTGTCGGGCGCGGGCGATTCAAAATGGTTGGAGTTGGAGTTCGCCGGAATTTATCAATTGCATGCTAGATGAGATTGCTAAATATCCAGCGGCAGATGAGCTGACGGATAAAATTATTGCGGTGCTTCCTTCGACGGAGCTTTATCGAAAGAATTATGCTTCGCCAGTGTGGGCGCCGTCGCTTACCGGTTTTATGATTTTAATAACGCTTATCTTAATTGTTGTAATTTTTATCAGATTCTTGATTTGGGCAATACTCCGGTTATCCCTATTATTTGTGTAAATCTCTTGAAAATGTCTAGAAAACCCCTTGACAATTGATGAGGCTAGTCATAAGATAGAATTATATTAACTTAAGGAGGAAGCTAGAATGGCTTACGAACATACTAACGGTAAAGGTGTGAAATATTATCTACATAAATCTGAAGTAACTCTTCGTGGCGGCAAACCACAGACTATTTATTTCTTCACCAAGGATGCAAATGGTGGCAAGGGTACTCCTTGTGATTTGCCAGCAGATCGCATGGTTTGTGAAAATCCACGCAACGGATTCCTTACTCTTAAGAAGAAATAGTTTGTATTAAGCCCGCTGATTGGTTTTGAATGACGCTTTGTGCGGATAAAACTAATCTAGCGGGTTTTTTATTGTGATATTTATGGTATAATATATGGTAGTCGGGGTATAGCTCAGCTGGTCAGAGCATGCGTCTTATACACGCAGTGTCCTTGGTTCGAATCCAAGTACCCCGACCATTTTGTTGTGATATAATATAAGCATGACTAAGATAGCGACGAGGCTAAGGAGGTTTCAGTATTGGTTGAAACACGGAATGTCCATTGAAAATGTGGTATTAATTTTGGCTGTTATGATGTGCCTCGTATGGACTTATCAGTCTGTTGTTGCAATGGAGAGGAATTGGGCGCTTACTGACAAATTAAATTCAGAACGTAAAACTTTGCAGCTGCTCGAAGTTGAAGTGGAACTGGCTGAACTCGAGAATGAGTATTATAGTTCTGCGGAGTATCAAGAGCTACTAGCTCGGAGAAGTGCCAACAAACAGTTTCCCGGAGAGCATATGGTTTATTTGCCGGAAAACTCTGAGGAAGCAAAGAATAAACATAAAATAGTTGAAGATACGGATGATACTACCAAAACAGAGTATTCCAATTTTGATAAGTGGATAAGGTATTTATTTCCAAATAAGTGATATAATGTAATTATGAAGCATAAACGGAATGGTTTTACACTGATAGAGATAATGCTGTTTTTGGCGGTGACTGCACTTCTGATGGCGAGCGTGTTTGGTATGACGCAAAATTCGATTAGACAGCAGAGATTTAATGATTCGACACAAAACTTTGCGGAGTTTTTGAGAAGTGTATATTCACAAGTTGCCAACCCGCAGAGTATTGGTGACGGACGTAGTGATTATGCAATTTATGGTAAACTAATCACAGTTGGCGAAAAGACGGATCTTGGTGGTAATGCAATTAGTAATCAGCAAGCGTTTTTTGTGTATGATGTTGTAGGCGATAGTGTGGGGACTGGAACTGGTGATGCAGCTTCGATGCTGAGTGCGGTCCAGGCAAATGTGGTTATTATTAACAGAGTTGGAAGTGGTTACAAGGCAGAACTTGCTGGCATGGCGGAACGATATGTGCCAACTTGGGATGCTTCGATTGATACGACAACAAATGGGACGGCTTTCAAAGGTTCAATTTTGATTGCAAGGCATCCGCGTTCTGGGACGATAACGACACTTTATTATGAACAGCCAATTGAAGTGAATTATACTTTAAAAAATTCGAGTACAAATAAAAATGTGATGAGCGTACTTCTAACGAGTAAGCTAGAAAGCTTTAAGCTGCAAGAAGTAGATTTTTGTGTGAATACCGAAGGTTATGGTAAGAAAAGCAGTCAGAGATGGAATGTAAGATTAATAAAGAATGCTAGAAATGCTTCTGGCGTTGAGTTGGTTGGATTGGATAGTTCCGATAATCGGTGCAAAAAGTAGTGGTATGAAAAGATTATGCTATAATAAGAATATGAAGAAATCCCTAAAAAGAGGTTTTACTATGGTGGAACTATCTATTTCGATGGTTTTTGTAGGGGTTTTGTCGCTTTCTATTGTTTTAGTTATTAATAATGCGGTGGTGGCATATCGCCGTGGCAATACTTTGGGGCAGGTTAATACAATTGGGATGGATATCGTAGACGATTTTAAAGTTGCAATACAAGGTACTACTTCTAAGACTTTGATTGGCCTTTGTGCGGAAATTTTTGAGGATGTAAACGAGAGGCAAAAATGCGAAGACGATGAAGCATTTAATTTTGTGTCCGTAACAAAATATTCTACGGTGACTTTGCATCAGGGTACGAGCCATGCACAAACGTTGGCGAATTTGCCGATTTATGGTGTATTCTGTACTGGGACATATTCTTATATTTGGAATACCGGATATTACGATTCGACGGAAGCAAGTTTTAATGAAAAAGGGAATGAATGGGCGCAACTGGTTTATAATGGTGGAGCCGTGAGAGGAAGCGAAGGCGACGAATCGAGACCGTTTAGATTATTGAAAGTTCGTGATGATACTAGAAGCGTTTGCATTGCAACGGTTTATCCAGATTATAAATCTTCTGACGAGGAGTCGCGACTTAAATATATTACTAATAGAACAACTGAAAATAGTTTATTCTATAACAATGTGGTAGATATTCGCAATATTGGTGATGGTAAACTTGAAGAGGATCCGGTTTATTTGTTGGCATCTAGAGGTGAGGACAATATGGCTCTGTATGATTTGCTAGTTGCAAAGCCGGCTGTCAGTAAAGAGAATGATGGTGCGCTTTATCCGATTTCATTTGTACTTGGTACGATTGATGGTGGCATCAATATTATCGCACAAGGTAAATCTTGTTCGGCGCCAAATGATTATGAAGGGAATTTGGATTATTGTGCAATAAATAAGTTTAGTTTTGCCGCAAGGGCAACGGGAGGTGAGAACAGCAATGGGCAGGTTTAGAAAAGGTGCTGCATCATTTTATATTGTAGCTTTTGCGACGTTGATTCTTGTGATTGTGGCGTCGAGTTTTGCTATTAATGTTATTTCGGAGATGACGAGGACATCAAATGATGATTTGTCTCAATCTGCTTACGATGCGGCTTTGGCTGGTATTGAGGATGCCAAAATAGCATTTGCAAATTATAGGTCATGTGTAGAAAAAGGTTTTACGTATACTGGCAAAATGTCGGATGGCGATAGCGTTACGTGTGAAGATATTATGTACTGGATGCATCCATCTCACGCGGATTGTGATATGGTTGCGCATATTCTTGGGAGAATTGGTAAAAAGCAGAGTGGTGAAGTTTTGATTAGGGAAACTACCGGCGATGGAGCTAACAACATGAATCAGGCATATACTTGTGCCAAGATTGATACTATACTTTCGGACTATCGCGCAAGTCTTTCTTCGTCTACTACCTATAAGGTGGTAAAGGTTGATCTAGCGAATCAGCGGGCAAATGATATTGAAAGTATTAGATTTAGCTGGTTTTCGGACAGGGTTGGCGAAATTTATAATTACAGCAATATTTTGAATGATGGTATTCGGATGCGTGTAGCTTTTCAACCATTAAATTTGACAAAAGCGGCTACCCCACCGACTATTGCACTTGAAATGATTCAATCGGCAGAGAATTTTTCGATGGCACAGCTTCGTAGCCCGACAACTGGAAGCATGACAAACCGAGCGACGGCTTTTTTGGTACCGAGTTCCAATACTACTCTTGCAAATAAGCCAAACTCTGTAAAAATTGATGCTAGTACGCTGAGTATTGGTGTATATGATCCGGCTAAAAATGGTAATAAATTGTCCGCTGCATTATTTGCCGCTACAAACAACCTATCAAAAAATGTACCATTTGTAGTTTATTGTCCGGAAAATACCGGCAAGGAATTTATGTGCTCAACGGAAATTGAACTGCCTAAACCAATTGGTGGTGATAGAAATAATAATACTTTTATGTTTGTCGTGTATTTACCATACGGAAAACCTGATACTGATTTCGCAATAGAGTTTTGCACTGTTCAGGGCGCCTGTAGCACGAGTCCAAGCGAGATGATGGCGGCTGGGACTGGTGGTGTTGCGTCGCTTTCTGGTATGCAAGTAACGATTGATTCAACTGGTAGAGCGAATGATTTGTATAGAAGAGTGGAGGTTCGCATGGAATCTGGCGATAAATCATTTGCTTATGCGATTAATGCGCTTGAATTGACAGAGAAATCTGATGGTACGGATTCTGAAATGGAAAAGGATATGACCGTAACATCGGAATATAATACATATACGGATTTGCCAGATTTTAGTGGCGTAACGACTGCGATGCGGAGTGTAAGAGTGTATCCAAGAATAGATGGGGTAGATTATCCTGCTGGTAGCACCGATTTTAAGTTTGATGTATATATTGATGATTCGATTGTTGCACGAAATGCTAGAACTTGGTCCGGTAATGTACGCGAGCGGTCGGTTGTGAGGGTCGAAGCACATAGCGTAGAAGGTTATGAGTTGGTAAATGGTGTTATTTCTGAAACGATTTCACAGAATGTTACAATGAAGCCAGAATGGGTGGTGGCGTATTATCCGGTTGAGGTAAATACAAAAATCGGAAGTGATGTTTATGATAGAGGATACGAAGGGTTTAAGTATAATATTTGGCTTAATAATAGATTGGTGGGCGATGGTGTAGAGTATTATTATAATGATCATGTGAAATATAATTCTATAATCAAAATTCAACCAATTGCTAGAGCTGGTAGGTGTACAAGTGAAATTGTTACAATGGCAATTAAAAGGGCGACTACAATCAGCGTGCCATGGTCAGGGTCTTGTTTGCCGCGGCTTAATGTTACAACTTTAATTGATGGTGAGCCTGGGCCAAAGGATGGTTTTACATTCAATGTGTATATGGGTGAAGAGAGGACGCCGCTTGCTAGCAATGTGACGTCGTTTAATCAGAGACTCGCGGCGGGTTCAAAGATTAGAGTTGTAGCAAATAATGTGCCAGGATACGATGTTTCTGGTGGTTCAACCATTGAAATCGCTCGGCTTGAGGATGATCGGACTATTCAGTTCAAATGGGTAGTAAAGCGTTACGCGGTGGATGTTAATCCAATAATTGATGATGTGGTCTATGAACACGGTTTGACTGGGTATGAGTTTGATGTGTATTTGGATGGCAGGAAGGTTGCGACAAAAGTAACGGATTATTATAATACAACTGGCGTACCATTCGGTACGAGGGTTACTGTTAAACCATATAGTGTGAGTGGTTATGTTACAAGTAATATAGAAAAGACAGTCAGCAATGAAGCTTTGGTTCTAAATCCGGTTTGGCATAGAGGAAAATACAAAGTTGATGTTAATGTGATTGTAAATGGTACAACTTATTCGCATGGCGTATATGGTATTACATTTGATGTGTATGTTAATGGTGTGTTGACAGCAAATGATGTAACGGATTTTTATCAAGATATTGATTATGGTGCAAAAGTTAGAGTAAAGGCAAATAACAAAAGTGGGTTTAGAATTACGAACGGTGATATGACTAAGACTGTGAATGGTAATATTTCATTCTCGCCGATTTGGGCGAGTGATACAGTTTCGGTTTATTCGTTCGATGTTAATTCGGTTGTGAATGGAACCGAATACAGTAATGGGGCTGATGGATTTACATTTAGTGCATATGTGTCTGGAAATAGAGTAGCGTCGAACGTAATTGATCTTAGTGCTGGAGTAGTCGGTGGTTCGATTGTACGTATTATAGCAAATGAGAAAAATAGCTATACTTTGACAAATGGGGATGATACAAAAACGGCAAATGGCGCACTAGTATTTAAACCGACATGGACAAGGAATACAACGACAATTAATTATAATGGCAATGGTGGAAGTGGTAGTGTAGCATCGCAAGTATTATATGGTGGAGAGTCTGTAGCGCTTCGCGGAAATGCCTTTACTTGGGCTGGACATACATTTACCGGATGGAATACAAAGGCAAATGGCACTGGCACAAGCTACTCGGCTGGGAATATTTATGTAGCTCCACAGACGCTAAATAATGTTGTGACGCTTTATGCGCAATGGCGAGAAAGCCCGAAGGTAACGATTGCTTACAATGCGAATGGTGGTACTGGTACGGTTGCATCACATACAGTTTTCTCTGGCACAGCAGTTACAATTAAAGCGAATGGTTTTTCTAGAAACGGTTATGTGTTTAAGGGCTGGAATACAAAAGCAAATGGTAGTGGTACCGGATTTTCTGCTGGACAAAGTTGGACGCCGATTTATGAAACTAGTACAACGGTGACGCTATATGCGCAATGGGAAGTGAATGCCGTAGTAACGATTGTCTATAATGCAAATGGTGGTACCGGTACAGTGTCGTCACATTCAGTAAATTCTGGTTCGGCGATTACGATTAAGGCAAATGGTTTCACGAGATCTGGCTTTACCTTTAATGGGTGGAATACGAAACCGGATGGGACTGGTACAAGCTTTGCTGCGGGCCAAAGCTGGACGCCGAATTATTCTACTAGTACGGAAGTAATTTTATATGCAAATTGGAATTATAACGGAACTTATATCCAAGATTTGACGCTTGCGACATGCCAGTCTAATGCTAGAAATGATTCTATGACAGTTGCGGATAGAAGGGACAACAATCTATACAAGGTTCGTTATATTGGCAGTGGTGATAGTGCAAGGTGTTGGATGGTAACAAATCTTAAGATTGCACCCGGTACTACGGTAACGAGTGCTCTGTCAAATGTTACGTCGGATTATAAGATTCCGACCAGAAATTGTCGGAATGATTCTACTGGGTGCACAGTGAGCGGTGCTGATGGTAGCGGCAATCAAACAGTTTATTATAATTACTGTGCGGCGACGGCTGGTACGATTTGCAATCATGATGAGCAAGGTACGTATTCGGTAGATATTTGTCCAAAGGGATGGAGATTGCCAACAAGGACTGAGGCTACCAATGTAGCAAGATTTAGCGCCTTGTTCTCTCCAGTCAGAAGTAGCGCAACGGTTGTAGATAACAATACTGCGGCCGGTGATGGTTTTTGGTGGACTAGTACATATTGTTGTAGATCTTCGTGGGGAAATAGGCAGTATCTCTTGCACTATAGTGGCGGTCTTAGTACGACATCGAGCTGGAATGAGAGAAATTATCAGCACTTTATTAGGTGTGTCAAAAAGTAGAAGTTGACAAAAAACAATACTTGATGTATAATGAAGGGGCAATTTAGCAATGCCCGTCGCGGGGTAGAGCAGCCTGGTAGCTCGTTTGGCTCATAACCAAAAGGTCGTACGTTCAAATCGTACCCCCGCCACCAAGTTCTGAAAGTTTTTCAGAATAAAAATCAGCTTAAGTTACCCCCCTAACTTAAGCTGTTTTTTATTTGACGAGTTGTTTGGCGGCGAGTTTAATGGCGCAGTTGTAGCTGTTCGCGATGTGTGGAGTGCTAGCAAGTTCGCGAATAGAAATGTGATGGCGAAGTGCGAGCGATAACTCCTCGGTCATTAGTGCGGCACCAGGCGCCATGATGGTGGCACCGAGTATGTGGTTGGTGCGGCGACTAATGATAAGTTTTATAAAGCCATAATCAAGTCCGTCTACGGTGCTAGCTGGGAGAGATTTGATATCGATAACGGCTTTGGCATATTTGATACGCTTTTTTTCGAGCTTGGCTTCGGTACGTCCGACACTCGCAATTTGGGGATCGGTATTGACGAGGCGAATGAAACCTTTATAGCTGACGATGTTTTTGGTTTTGTGAAGAAGGTTGTCGGCTAGAATTGAACCTTCGTACTCGGCGCGTTCGGTAGATGAATTGACGTTGCCGAGACAATCACCAATTGCATAAATGTTTTTTGCAGTAGTTTGGAATAGTTTGTTTGCCATGATGGCGCCAGATTCTCTCGTGCGGACACCGGCATTTTTTAAATCGAGGTTAGCGGTAGCGGGGACAGAACCGGTGGCGAGAACAACATGTTCGATGCGAACCATTTTTTCTTGTTGGCCACTTTTAAAAATTATTCGCTTTGCAACACCGTCGTTTTCGATTGCAAGTACTTTGGAATCTGTAGCCACGATAATACCAAGTTCGTGCGCAAAATAATCACGAAGCGTGTTGCCAGCCTCGGGGTCTTCATTTGGTAATAATCTTGAGGATTGTTCCATGATAATGACTTTAATACCGAGCTTTGCATAGTATTCGGCGATTTCGCAACCAGTTGCGCCACCGCCTACTATGACGATAAGTTTTGGCAAATGACGAAGTTTGAAGGCGGTAATTGGTGTAAGATAGTCAACTGTATTTAGGCCTGATATGTTGCTGGTAGCGAGAGTGGAGCCGGTGGCAATGATGAAAAAATTTGAGGTAAAAGTTTGTTCGTTTACGGCGATGGTGTGATCGTCTAAAAACTTAGCAGAGCCTTCAATACAAGTTACTCCGATGTCTTCAAGAGATTTTTTATCACCAGCGCCGAGCAACTTTGCCACGGCAGTTTGGTGAGAGATGGCCGCGGGGTAATTGAAGTGTAGTTTTTGTGCGCCGATTGCAGGTGATTGTTGAAGATTGTAAAATGTATGCGCAAAAGATTGCCCAACGAGATATGGAATATCTCGTGTTCCTAGGTTGCTGCCACCATAGATATAGTTTTCGATAATGGCGACGCGAATTTTTTTGTTTTGAGCAAGGATACGTGCAGCAGTGCTGCCAGCTGGCCCACTCCCAATAATAATATAATCAAAATCAAATTTTCTTCCCATCCTTATATTATTTTATCACGATTTTGATAAACATAAGCTAAATCGGGATGATATTTTTTAATTTCTTTTTTGACGGCACGTTCGAGTTCGGCAGGGGTGACTGAGGATTTGTCTTTAAAAGATATTTGGAGTGATTTGATAGTTGCGTCGATAAATGATTCGGCAGCTCCACTAGGAATATCGAGGGCGCGGGCATGTATTTTTAGTTCTTTTTTTAATGCTTTAATAGTTTTGTCATCCATTTAGATTGCTCCTAAATTTAGAATTGCCATGGCGATGAGCAGGTAGCAAGCGCAGAGGATGAAACGGAAGAACGATTTGGAGCTTAGACGGAAACGTTGGATGTCGGCGAGGTTGCGACCGGAGCAAAATATTCCAAGAATAACAAAAAGTGGTAGCGTGGAAGATACAATAAATAGAATTACGAAAAGGCTTCGTGGTAAAACGGAGGTATTGAGAAGGATGGTAGTGGTAATTATATATAGTGGGATTGTAAAGAAGAGCTCTGGTAGACAAGAAAAGAATCCAAGCGTAAATGCGTCCGAGCGAGTGCGAACCTTAGCGGCGTTGGTCGTGAGTGAACCAGCAACGCGGCGAGAAATGAATAGCTTGGTGTTTTTGCCTTTGCGGTAATAAAGAACTAGAATAGCTAAGGCTTCGACGATAAAAATGCCAAACATAATCCAGAAGAAAATTGAACAGCAAAAATCGGTGGAGTTTTTGTAAAATTCGAAAATAAGAATATATGTGATAGACCAAACGAGCGCCGTAAAAATCTCAACTCCAAGAATGAAACTTAGGCCGAGGTCGCTCGCTTTTTTAAAGCTGTTTTTGCCAAGAGCATAATGGTAAAAAATGGTAAATGTGCCGGGTGTTAATTGCAAAAAAGCCAAAATTAGCATAGACAAGATAAGAATTATCACAGAGATGATAGTACTCATGGTTAAATTATACCATGTTTTTTAGGGTGGGGGGTTGCAATTTTAAAAGAGTTTTGTTAGGTTTGCTGACATGAAGAAATTTATTACAACTACAACAATCAAAAAATGGGTGGTGCTAGGTGTTTTAATTGTGGCGACGTGTGGTAGTGCGCCGATGAAGGTATTCGCGGATGGTGGAGAAGGCGATGAGCTGATAGATAATGCAAATGAGGATGTAGATGTTGGTGCATTTGATGAGAATGCGGAGGTTGATAATGGGGGGAGTGATGGAAAAACGGATGCGGAGGAGGCGGATGAAAATAATGATGTAAATGATTTTGAATTGCCAATTTTATATATAAGGGCGGTGAATCCAGGATATAAAATTGATGGCATTAATAACGTCGGAGAGATGATTGAGATTGGAAAAAACTCCGACGACCTGATATCGCTCGCTGGTATAACTATCAGCTATACTAATTCAAGCGGGAAGGAAACCGTGCTGGTGGAGTTTCCCGAGAATAGTTTTATTACTGGCGAGAATATCCTTCTTCGTTTGGCTAGCTCGCCGATGAGCGAGCTAGCAAACATGAATTATAATGCAACGCTTGCGATGAGGGCTGGACCTTTGAAGTTGAATCTTGGTGAAGAAGTTTTGGACAGTGTGTGCTGGACTGGAAAAGATGGGTGTGCGGGTGATTTTAAGTCAGCAACGCCGACGACGTTAGTGAGAAATTTGGAAACAGGTGAATTTGAACACGTGCTAGAATATGAGCCAGAGTTTAATGAAGAAAATTATATGGTCGTGGAGCCGGAAATTCAGTCGGGTGAGGTTGAGAATGATGAAGGTAATGATTCCGAAAATAGTGGCAGTGATAGTGTTAATAATGGTGGCGGAAACGATGGTGGCGGTAATGGTGCCAATGAAGTTGAGCCGGATTTGAATGAAAATGAAACACAAAATGAAAATGAAAATTATAATCAAAAACCCGACGAACATGAAAAAAATGACAAATTAACAGAGGTGGAAAATGAAAATACGGCTGAAAAACCCGATGAAGCTGGAAAATGTGAGAATCTGAGGTTTTCGGAAATTTTGACTTTTTGGGTAGAGAGCCAGTCGGAGCAATTTGTGGAAATTTATAATTTTGATGAAAAAGAAACGGAGCTTGATGGGTGCAAACTGAAATATAAAAATAAATACTATCCTCTTGGAGGAGCTTTGGGTGCAAAAGGTTATGCGGTGAGATACGTGGATGATTTTAAACTAACAAAAAATCCGAAAACTTTGAATATTTTAGAGCTTGTGGACAGCGAAGATATAGTAGTAGATGTTTTGGAGTATCCAAATGGACAGAAAAAAGGTACATCGTGGGCGCTCGTGGATGACGAGTGGAATGTAACATATGCGGTGACACCAGGCGAGGAGAATGTCTACCAAAAATATCGGACGTGTGAAGCGGGGAAGACTATAAATGAGTTGACTGGTAATTGTGTCAAAGAAGAGGATGACGAAGCGCCAGAGGAAAAAATCTGCGCAGAGGGGCAATACTTAAATCCAGCGACTGGGCGGTGTAAAAAAATTGAGGTAGAGATTGTGAAGATGTGTGCGGAGGGCTATTATCTTAACGAGGAAACTGGGAGATGTAGGAAAATTGTACAAGAAGTGGCAAAAACTTGTGCAGAAGGACAATATTTAAATCCAGCAACGGGGCGATGTAAGAAAATTGAGGTAGAAGAAGAAAAAACTTGCGCGGCCGGGTATTATTTGAATCCAGCGACGGGGCGATGTAAAAAGGTTGAAGTAGAGGAAGAGAAAAAATGTGCAGAAGGGTATTATCTTAATGAAGAGACTGGAAGATGTAAAAAAATAGTGCAAAATGACGGTGCAAACTATAGTTTGGAAGCGGAAACATATGAAGAAAAGACTTCTTTTGTGGCGCTTTATGCGGTACTTGGTGTAGTGGGGGTTGGAGTTATATATATAATATATGAATTCCGACGGGAAATTGGGAAGTTCTTTAAGCGGTTGGTTGGGAAGAAATAGCTTTGGCGTAGAGTTTGTTGATGATTTCTTCGAAGACGGCTTCGCGAGATTGGTCACCATTGACGTTGATGAGAAGATCGAGTTCTTTGTAATGCTGGAGTACTGGGATGGTCTTGGTACGAAATTCTTCAAGACGAGTATGGAAGGTATTGATGTCACGATCATCCCGGCGGTCGCCGCGGTCACCAAGAGTTTTGGCGGCTCGCCAGCGGTTTTCTACGTCGGCTTCGGAAATATTGAGAAGAATTACTGCTTTTATCGGGTGATTGGCTTCGGTGGCGGTGGAAAGAATTTGGTTTTCTTCGCCAGCCCAACGCCCAACAGAAGAAAGTATGAGCGGAAAACCGGCTAAGTCATCGCGTGAAAAGTAGGGGAGTATCCATTCGTAAAAAACATTAGTAGGAATGAGTGCTCCGTGACCCGAAAGGTTTTTGTGAAGCTCGGCTTCTTTGGCGCGAATAATGATACCAGAAGAAAGGAGTTTGGCACCAAATGTCTCGGCGAGTTTTACGCCCTGAGTGTCTTTGCCGGACATTGGAAGACCGAAGATATTGATGGAGCCAGTGCCAAGCCAATTTTTGATAGTTGCTATTTTGTCATCCATAGGCTAATTATAGCATAAATTTTGAACAAGAAAGCACCCCGGCGGTAAAACGCCGGGGGCTTAGGGGAGAGGAGGATATATATAGACCGCGCAGCAGAAACGCGGAGTATATCGATATTAGTACTTGGTTTCGATTTGCTCCTTGACGGAGCGCGGCAGATCATCATTCTGCCAGGTTCTTTGTTTGGGGTCAAAGACCCCAGCCAAGACATTCTGGCCGTGCGCAGTGCGCTCGGTCCGTACAACCACTTTGCCTTCTTTTTCGGCGGCGAAATACTTTTCGCCACGATACTCAATGGTCATCTGTTCCACTCCTTTTAATGTGCAGTTTTGTATATTTTATCATATATTGTAAAAAAATGCAAGAGTTTTATAAAAAATTAGCACTCTTGATTTTAAAGTGCTAATTATGTATAATGTAGGTATGGAAATAACAGAGCGGCAAAAGCAGATTTTGTGCCAGATTATTGAGGAATATGCGGAGACAGCTTCGCCAGTTGGCAGTATGACGATGGCAAAGCTTTTTGGTGTGTCGCCGGCGACGATTCGAGCGGAGATGGCACGACTAGAGGCTTTGGGGCTAATTGCACAGCCGCATACTTCAGCAGGGAGAGTCCCAACTGATGCTGGATATCGTTTTTATGTGAATAGTCTCGATGGAAGAGATGTGGAACCGATGGATCGAGGGATGCATGCGATTGAAGTGAGAGTTTCTTCGCAATCGCGGGCAGATGCAGCGATTCGGGGAGCGGTAGATGTTTTGGTGGAGTTGACGGGCAATTTAGGACTTGCGACAATTGGCGGACAACTGTATTTGTCGGGAATTTCAAGATTATTTACACAACCGGAGTTTGTGGATACGGGTAGAGTGCAGGCGGTAGCTAAATTGCTTGATAATTTGGAGCCGTGGCTGAGAGAAGCGGCGCCGGGCGAGCCGCTAAATATATTTATTGGGCACGAAAACCCGATTGGCAAGAATTCTGAAGTGTCACTCATTATTTCGCGGTTTAAATCACCATTTTCGGATAGAAGTTATATTGGAGTACTTGGACCAACGAGGCAAAATTATGCAAGAGTAACGGCGCTGGTACGTCGTGCTGGGCAAATGTTAGAGGAAATAATCTAAGGAGGTTTGATGAAAAAAGAAAAAGTAGAAGCAGATTTGGTGGCAGAACTTACAAATGATTTGCAGAGGACGCGGGCGGATTTTGAAAACTATCGTAAGCAGATAGAGATGCAAAAAGAAACTGAGAAGAAATCAGCAAGGCTTGCGACTGTTTATAAAATGTTGCCGCTGCTTGATGACGTGGCACGGGCAATTGAGGCTTACAAGGAACTTGCGCCGCTTAAAAAGTCACTTGAAAAAACTTATGGCGAGCTGGGACTTGCGGTGATACCGTCGGAGAGCGGAGTGGAGTTTAATCCAGACTTGCATGATGCGGTGATGGTAGAAGGGGATGGTGAAAAGGAAGTGGTAGAGGAAACGCTTCGGCCGGGCTACCTATATGAAGGCGAAGTATTGAGACCAACGATGGTAAAGGTGAAGAAGGTATAGAGGGCTTTACAATTTAGATAATAAATGGTAAAATGATATAAATTATAAGTAGAAAAAAGGAAAAAGAATGGCTGAATATAAGTTGACGCTGGAAAAGCGTGAGATTACGGGCAAAAAACTGAAAGGTTTGAGAGAAAAGGGAATGATTCCTTCGGTTATTTATGGCGGAAAGGAACCAATGCTAGCTGATTCCGAGTATGTTGCGACGGAAAAAGTTTTGAACGGTGCTGGGTATCATTCACCAATTGACCTTGACATAGATGGTAAGAAGCAACTTGCAATCGTAAAGGATGTGCAGCTTGATCCAGTATCGCGTAAGATTATTAACATTGAATTCCAGGCAATTTCGGCAAATGAAGTAGTGGAAGCAACCACGCCAATTGTGATTGTGAACTTTGAAGCCAGTGACGCATCAAAGCTTTATCATTTTGCTTTGACGCAAGCGATGGAAGAAATTGATGTAAAGGCAAAGCCGGCAGATTTGCCGAAAGAACTTGAGGTAGATGCTTCTAATCTTAAAGAAGTTGACGATAAGATTACTTTGGCAGACATCGTTTTGCCTAGTGGTGTAGAATTTGCGAATAAAGAACTCGATCATGAGCAGGTAGTGGCATCACTTTATGATCCAGCAGCAGAAGCGGCGGCACGTGAAGCCGAAGAAAAAGCTGCAGCCGAAGCAGAACCAGTTAATGCAGCGGACGTGCCAGCTGACAATGGTACAAAGCCAGAAGAAGCTGCTGAAGCCTAATCTATAACTTTTGAATTTTGAATGAGCCTGTCAAGAAAAGCTTGGCGGGCTTTTTCGAGATTGTCGTTGTTGCCTTCCCAGGCATAGAGGGCAGGATCTTGGAGAGCGCGAGCAAAACTAAAGGTGAGTGGCCAGGGGAAGGGACCATTATTGACGATTGCGGCGAGATTGTCGGTAGCCTGCTCAGGAGTTTGGCCACCAGAAAGGAAGACTACGCCAGCAATTTCGGGCGGTACGTGATCTTTAAGAGTTTTAGCGGTGGCTTTGCCGACTTCTTCGGGAGTAGACTGGGTCTCTTGTTGTTTGCCGGCGAGGACCATGTTGCATTTAATGACGCAGGCTTTTAGGTTGACCTTGTGATTTTTTAGTTCTTTGATAAGATGATCGAGAATTTTGCCAGTTATACTAGCGTTTTGTTCAATAGTATAATTGCCATCATAGACGACTTCGGGTTCGACAATAGGGATTAAGCCGGCAGATTGACAATCTTTGGCATACTCAGCAAGAATGCGACAATTTTCGTTGATGCAGTGGTCGGTGGGGGTGATAATATTGCCGTTTTCATCTAAAGTGATGTTAAAGGCAGCACGCCATTTGGTAAAACGAAGCCCCATTTGATAGTATTCGCGAAGGCGTTCTTTCAAACCGTCTAGGCCTTTGGTGTAGTTTTCTTCTGGATTATCTTCTAGGGGCGCGAGACCCTGATCTACTTTGATGCCAGGAATGATGCGGCGAGAAATTAAATAGTCTGGGATAGCTTCACCGGTGTCCATATGGTCACGGGCAGTTTCGTCAAAAAGGATGATGCCGCTTAGGTATTCCTCAATGTCTTTTGTGGTGAAGAAAATATTGCGATAAATGTGACGGTTTTCAAAGGTATCTTCGATATTTAATTGTTCGAATTTTTTCTTGATAGAGCCACCAGATTCGTCGGCGGCGAGGATACCTTTTTTCATGAGGGCAGCAGCAGTGAGTTCGAGAGACTCTTCTGGGGCGTAGGATAAGGAATTGAGTTCTTCGAGACTGAGGGTGGAGTCGATATTAGAGTTTTCAACGTTTAGGCGAGCGAGCTTGAGAGATTTTTCGATAGAATAGCCCTTGATGAAGCTACCTAAAATAGTAGCCGCGGCGATAGAATAAACGGAAAGATGAGTGAGTTTGTCGATACGCTCAATAGAGATTGGTTCGACGATGTTTTTAAAGTTGAGATCGTGTTCGGACACAAAAATAGTTTTATCAAAAGGTAAACCATGCTTACTACTTGTGTAAAAGTCTGTGGAAAACTTTGTAGATTCAGAGAAAATGAGAGTAGCTTTTTCGCTGAGAGTACAGAGATTTTTATTCATTTGGTTTTTAAGATAGACGATGAGTTTGGTCTCCGGGTGAGATTCTAAATAATCTGCGATAATGGCGGCAGTTTTTTCATTGATAATTGCTGAGCGATCAATATAAAGATAATCTAGAGGCTTTGTGGGGTTAAAAATAGTATATTCTGGGTTGCTTGAAACTAAATAACTAACATTGTCGTCATTTACTAAGATGTAGCGGTGGGATTTGGTAGTGACATGAGTAATGCCATTTTCGTCGATTTTAAATTCTGAGCCAGAAATGCTAGCTGCGATGCCGAGCTTTTGAAGAACTTCCAAGGTGATGGCGGCGCCGCTGTAGCTAGAGTGATGATTATAGTAAAAATGCTCCGAAGCGTCAAAACTAATGTCTAGCCATTTGGTGTGATGTTTATCTTCTTCGAAATGTTCTGTACGACTATCAAGGTTTAAATAAGTATCTTTGACAACATTGCCCACGATTAAAATGCTCATGAGTATATTGTATCATAAAAAATGATTTATGATATAATGGGGTTATGAAAACTTATATCGTGGGCAACTGGAAGTTAAACTTTAATGTAGGTGAATCGTCGATTTATTTACATAAATTGCAGAAAAAAATACCGATTTGCAGGAATGTCGAAGTAGTGATTGCGCCAAGTACGATTGCGCTTCAGCCTTTGTCGCTTCAGATTGATAGGCACAAAATGAAGCTTGCGGCGCAGAATGCATTTTATAGGGATTATGGAGCTTTTACTGGGGAAACTTCCTTTACGCAACTGCGTGGTGTGGTAGATTATTGCATTATTGGGCATTCGGAAAGGCGTTATATTTTTGATGAAGATGATAAGATGATTGAGAAAAAAGTGGCGGCAGCGGTGAGAAATAAGATTACACCGATTCTTTGCATTGGTGAAACGGAAAGTGAAAGAGCGTTTGGCGAGACAGCGGATGTGATTCGTGACCAGTTACTCGGCGGGTTGAGGGACGTTTCTGAGGAAGATATTGACAAAGTGATTATTGCTTATGAACCGGTATGGGCGATTTCAAGTACTAAGGCAGCAAAATACGCATCGCCTTATGATGTGGCTGATGCAATTAAGTTGATTCGAAGCACGATTGAAGAACTTTATGATAAAAAAGTTGCCGAAGAATTACCGGTGCTATTTGGCGGCAGCGTGAATCCGTCAAACGCTGGCGGTTATTTGACAGTACCTGGTGTAAATGGACTTTTGATGGGTGGCTCGAGCTTGATTTTGAGCGAATTTGTTGATATAATCGATATAGCTAAGAGAGTGAAGTCATGAATAGACAATACATAGATTTCGTGCCGGTAAAAGAAAAGGCAACGGTTGCTCCTAAAAAACCGGTTGCTAAGCCTGCTAATAAAACTACCGTGGTACGTTCGGCACGACGAGTGACTGAGGTCAATGAGCTTGAAATCAACAAAATGTTTGGTGCGCGTGATGTTAAGCCAAAAGCTGGCGTGACCGCTGTTCGTAATAGACGTGCCGTAGATAACGGTGTGCATCCGAGGTTTGTGAGGACTGAGGTCGAGAAGAGGCCTTTGTCTAAAAATGTGACTCAGAAAAAAGTTGTAATTCCAAAACAAGAAGCCCCATCAAAGCCAGTAAAGATTATCCATAAACCAGAAAAGGATTCCAGAGTTGGTTTGATTGTGACGATTATTATTACTATTATTTTAGGAGCGGCAGCGGGTACAGTAGCTTTCTTGCTTTTGCCGAAATAAAAATGTCTTATAACGAACAAATTAATCCGTTAATCAAATATCTCGCGAAGAATAAAAGTGAGGAGGTTTTTCATTCTTCGGCTTATGCGAGAACGCAAAATGGCTCCAATATGGGTGCCGCTTCGTCGCAAAGCTTTGCGGAGCGAAAACGTATCGAAGAGAATAGGCAGAGAATTAGGGGTTATCGGGATTCCGGGTTAATGAGTCGCGCAGCCGCAAACAGCCCAAGGCCAAAGGTTTATACACCACCGGAGGGTGGTCCAAGTAGGGGTGTTGGTAATTTGGGCAAAAGTGTTGGTAATTTTGGCAAAAAATGATATAATAAATTGTATGGCGAGATTAGCTCAGATGGTTAGAGCGTCTGATTGTGGTCCAGAAGGTCACCAGTTCGATCCTGGTATCTCGCCCCATTAATAATTTGGTTTGTGCGGGTATAGTACAGTGGTTAGTATGCAAGTTTTCCAAACTTGAGATGAGAGTTCGATTCTCTCTACCCGCACCAGAGAAAGTAAAAATAACCACTTGTGGTTATTTTTTATTTTCTATGGAGCGGGGCCGAGAGAAATCTTTTCTCTCTACCCGCACCATTTTTGTTTTGAATTTATAATTATTATGTTTTTACTATTGACAATTTGTGTGGAGTGTGCTATAATGGTGCGTAAGGTGGTCGGAGATTAAAAATTAAATTTGTGAAGAAGGAGGTGCATCTACCATGAGTAGACGCCCGTTGTTTGAATCCACCGACGATTTGAAAGATCAGATCGAGGAACTGAAAAAGAAGCTTGCCGAGAAAGAGGGCAAGTTGACGGCGGCAGACGCTACCGTCACCGATCTGAAGAAGAGGCTCTCGGATGTCGAGAGCAAGCTGACTGCAGGCGAATCGAAGCTGTCCGAAAAGGACACCAAACTGAAGGCGGTTGAGAAAGACAACGCCGAGCTTCAGAAGCAGCTTGAGACTGCCAAGAAGCTCCTTGAGGAATTTAAGGAGCTGAAGGCAAAAAACACCGACCTCACCACCCGCCTTGACGAGGCGACCAAGAAACTGGCGGCCGCTGAAGAGGCGGCGGCCAAGAAGACTGAGACTGCCGTGAAGGCAGCCAAGGTAACTGGCGGTACGACCCCTGCTACGAATCTTGGGTTCCTTAATGGGAAAGAGCAGAACGCCGTTATTGAGCAAGTCGATATCGCGCGTGCGGCGGCGAAGGCCATCACTGGCCTGACCGAAACCGCTGCAGAACGCAGCGAAATGCTGAGTCGTTTGCTCAGCTAATCTCCCTCCATCCCCGCACTTTAGAAAAATCCCCGGCAGCCAGCCGGGGTTTTTCTATGTTCATAATATTATATACATAACCGCAATATTATTGTTATGCTATTGACTTTTTTAACGTTGTGTGCTATAATGGTATCAGTCTGGGTTTTATAGTGTGAAAGAAAACGAAGAAGCCCGTTAACAACCGAATCATCCCAGGTTTCAAAGCCTGGAGATGTCTATACCCCCCACATCATTCTATGAAAGGACGGTGGCAATAATGCTACTGAGCGCTATTCTTGTGTTCGTTGGAGTGCTGCTCATTGCGGCAACCCTGGAACACGCGCTTAACCACGGTTTTGAGACCGACAAGGATGGCGGCGAAATGCCTTCCTATTTGTCTCGGACTGGGGAGAGCGGATGGATTATGGCTGTGAGTCTGGCGCTAGTCGCTGGGCTTGCAAGGTACGCTGCTGTGGCAGCAGGATGGTCCGCGGTTGCGGCTATCATTCTGATGACCGCGGCAATGATTTATCTCGCAATTTGGTGGTGGCGGGATGGAGACCGCTTCGGCGAATTCCTCCTTTTTCTCCTGCTTTCCATCATCTTCGGTTTTATTCTTCGCGCCGCGTGTGCGAAGATAGTCGAAGAAGGGTTCGTAAAGACGCCGTTCTGGGCATCGGTATGGACCGTTGCCTACCCGAGGATTCTGGCACTTTGCGTCACTGGCTTTATGCTGGTGTCGCTTCTCCAGCGCTCGTATGGGCGCACGGGGAAACGTTGGCAATACCTGCTTGCGTGGGTGTTCCTCGTGCTCTATATTCTGAGCATTCTGGCTTGCCTCATTTTTGGCGTGAACTGGAAATCGCTTAGGAAACAAGAGCAGCGGGTGATACCTACTGCGACGGCTACGCCGGCGGTGACTGCTACGGCGGTCCCTACGACGACCCCTACGACGACCCCTACAGCGACTCCTGACGCAACTCCCCGTTGGTATTTTTATAATACCAATCTGCTCGGCGATAATGAGCCGAGCAATGACTTCAACTTTGGCACTCACCCCATTGAAAAGCTTCTCAAGAAAAAGCTTGAAAGCGGGGAGCTGAAGCTGGAGTCGGGCGATTGGCTCTATGAACTGATGGTTGATTACGATGAGGCGACGCCTTTTGAGGTAAGATTCTATCAGATCGTTAGCAGCCATGCGGGGAAGAATCCCTCGAAGAAGCAGATCGAGCAGCTCGCTGAGCAATACGAATTGCGGTTCTTCGAAATCATTTCGGCCAAGGAGCTCGATCAGGAATTGAGAGAGCGCCTTGATAATGACCCGGCACTGGGTGCTGCGGTCATGGCTTGGTGCGATGCCAAGCTTGGTACGCGTTACCTCGGTGTGTTCTACGACGAGGTAGAAGGAAAATGGGATGCTGCAATGAATGCGGCGAAGGTTCGCTGGATGGAATATCCGGCGGATTATAACCGCACGTTGGCAGCGTTCTTTACGTTCCTCGACCAGGCAAAGGTCGAGGTGGTTGCCGTGTCTGGCGGACTCAATGATCAGATGTACATGAATCCATACACAACGGATCATGTACCTGACGTTATTGTCCGCGAGACGACGGATACCAAGGGCTTGTTCCTCCGGTATACGTTCAATATCAAAGGGCAGGAGACGGAAGTAGCATATAGAATCGATTGTGGGTTCCAGCCCACAAACGTTGCGACGTTGATGAAAATCACACCGCAGAAGCCAACCCCCACCCCCCCCCCCGCCCCCCCCCCC
>JAFZBS010000009.1 GCA_017561575.1 Candidatus Saccharimonadota bacterium | reverse complement strand
TAGCAAAGCCTGAAGCATCATTACAAAAGGCAGTGAGTGTGGTTTTACCTATACCATTTGGATAATAATCATTTCCTCCTGAATATATACCATTAATGAGTGAAGCAGTATGTTCACTATCTACATTTGCGGTCATAGAACAAGAAGTGGGAATAATAACAGTTGCGGTAGAAACAACTGAAGAATCTGCTGAAGCATTCGGGACTACATTAGAAGCTAAAATACCAGACAATACTGTTACGCCAACAAGACTTAGACAAGCATAAAGAGAAGCTTTGCATATATTATTATATATATTATTATGCATATACTTATATATTACCCCCCCCCCCCCCGGAGGGTTGTCAATGACTTTTTTGAAATGCGCTACAATAAAACCAATGGTAATCGTAATACCGGTAGCTTCGTTCGCTGTCTAGTCAGTTTACCTAATACGCGTTAGTAAGTATGTTATAATTATATATATGTACAACAATTTTCGTGATTTTTTGAAAGATAAGAAAAAAATTTGCGTCATTCAGGCGGAAAACCCGGACGGGGATTCGCTAGGAAGTGCAATCGCCTTAGATTATTTACTGGATGACAAAGAAGTAAGTTTATATTGCCCAGTAGATGTGCCAAAATACCTACATTATTTTGATGACTGGTCTAGAATCACCAATGAATTTGACTACCTCGCTGATGGGTATATTATTGTAGATACTGCGGCGAAGGTGCTTCTTTCTAAGTTGCTTGACGACTCGGCGATACGCAACCGCCTGTACTCGGCGCCGGTATTTGTAATTGACCATCACGAAACGGCGGACGATATAGATTTTCCGCACGAGAGTATTATCGAAATAAAATCTGCCTGCGCGGAATTAATTTACGAAATTGCTACTAAGCTCGGCATGGAGATACAAAAGCCGGCCGCAGAAGCCATCATGCAAGGCATTATGTCTGATACCTTGGGGCTAACTAGCGATGCGGTGACGGCGCGAACGTTTGAAGTTTGTGCAGAGCTAACCAAGCTTGGTGCCAATAATGCTGAGCTCGAGGAAAAGCGACGTGAATACATGAAAAAATCACCCCGAATTCTTGATTATAAGGCGGATTTAATCAAGCGTATCGACTATTCTTTGGATGGGATGCTCGCGACGGTACATATTCCGTGGGATGACATCGCGCAATTTTCGGACGAGTATAATCCGAACATACTAATACTTGAGGAGCTCCGTATGGTAGAGGGTGTAAAAGTGGCGGTGGCAGTTAAGACTTATCCGGATGGTAAAATCACCGGTAAAATTCGTTGTTCCGGTAAAGCCGAAATAGCTGATAAAATTGCTGGGTATTTTGGCGGTGGCGGTCATGGTTTTGCGGCGGGATTTCGGACTTATGATATGAGCTACGAAGACGTAGTGGTGGATTTAGTTAAAATTGTGCCAGAATTATTAGCGGAGGATAGCGATGAATGACTTAAAGCTTACAAAAACACATGACTTTTTAAAGAGCGATACATCGAAACTCACCGCGGTTTTTATCCATGGTATCGCATCGAGCTCAGAATCATTTAAGGGTGTTTTAGAATACCTTGAAAGTTTAGAATCGCTTAAGGATGTGCGGTTCGTGACATTTGATTTGCTGGGTTCTGGCAAATCTTTAAAATCAGACGAGCTTGAATATAATTATGACGAACAGATTAAGGCGCTTTATGATTCGTTAAACGAGCTTAATATTAATACGCCACTAGTTTTGGTGGGACATTCGATGGGGACTTTGATTGTGACGCGCTTTGCGAGTAAATACCCGTCGATGGTCGCTAAACTCGTTTTGGTGTCACCACCAGTGTTTACCGAGAAAGATTTGGACGATCCGGCGTTCGACACGGCAATGAAAGCATTTGAGGACATGGTAAGCACTAAAGGTGGTGATTTATCTAAAGAAAAGGCCTTTAAAAACTCGGTCGAGAATATCGTCAAAAATCGCGAAAACTATCAAACTTTGTCAAACATCACAATTCCGACCGTATTAATATATGGTGAAAAAGACCAGTTGATTGGGCAACATAATTATAAAAGGGTTCTGAGCGACAACTCGTTGATTCGTGCAGAAAAAACCGATGGCAAACATTCGGTGACGCAAGATAAATATAATAAAATCCGTGAAAGTTTGGAGGAGGAACTAAATGCTTAAACTATACAATACCGCCAGTCGTAAACTCGAAACTTTTAAACCGCTTTTGCCAGACGTAGTAAAGGTATATACTTGTGGTCCGACCGTTTATAACTATCCACATATTGGCAACCTCGCAGCATACACTTATTGGGACCTTCTGGTGCGGACTTTAAAAGCGAATAACTATAATATAAAAAGAGTGCTCAATCTTACCGACGTTGGGCATTTGGTGTCTGATGGTGACACCGGCGAGGACAAACTGGAAAAAGGTGCTCTGCGTGAAGGCTTAAGTGTGTGGGAAGTGGCGGAGCGATACATTAAAATATATCTTGATTATTACCGCGATATGGAGTTTTTGCCGGCAGACGTCGTAGCGCGAGCGACTGATTATATTGACGAGGATATGAAGGCGGTAGATCTAATGACTGAGCATGGATTTACCTACGAAACGTCGGATGGTGTGTACTTTGATACGTCAAAGTTTGATAAATATGCGGATTTTGCTAAGTTGGATTTGACTGGGTTGCAAGCTGGGGCAAGGGTGGAGTTTTCGGACGAAAAGAAGAATGCGGCGGATTTTGCGGTGTGGAAATTCATTCACGAAGGGGAAAAGCACGAGATGCGTTGGGATTACCGCGGGCGACCAGGCTATCCAGGTTGGCACCTAGAATGTGCATCGATTATTCATAAGGAACTCGGCGAGCCAATTGATATCCATACTGGTGGAATTGACCATATTCCAGTACATCACACTAACGAGATTGCCGAGACTTTTGCGGCTTACGGGCATGACTTGTCGCGTTTTTGGATGCACTGTGATTTTATCACGATTGATGGACAAAAAATATCAAAGTCGCTTGGTAATACTTATACTTTAGATGATTTGAACGAACGTGGCTTTTCGCCAATGGACTATAAAATGTGGCTGCTTTCTGGCCATTACCAAGGAACCAGGAACTTTACATTTGAATCGCTTGAGGCCTCTAAGCAAAGAAGGCTAAATTGGCGGGCGAGAATTGCTGAATGTTATCAGATTAAACGGCAAAAAACGGAAGAAAGATGCGTTTTTGATGAAATTCTTGCCGCAGTTAATAACAATCTTAATTCGGCGGAAGCTTGCGCAGTGATTGAACAGTCTAATCTAACACTTGATGATTGGAAGAAAGTTGATGATTTGTTTGGGTTGAGATTAATTGCCGACACGCCGGATATTACGGCAGAGGATTACGACCTAATTTCAAAAAGACAAGCAGCTAGGGAAGTGCGCAACTTTAAAGAGTCCGATGAAATTCGCGATGAACTATTAAAGCGCGGCATCGCTGTGCGTGATACGGCAGACAAAGCTATTTGGTATTATAATATCTAGCTAGGAATGTCTTTTTAAATTCGTCAAAACTGTCATTTAAGAGACTTTCCCGGATTTGGTCGGTGAGGTGGACAACGAAGTGCTCGTTATGAATTGAGGCGAGAACTTTTGCAGTAATCTCGTCGGTTTTAAATAAATGGTGAAGATAGGCGCGTGTGTAATTTTTGCAAAGTTCACAATCACAATCATCCATTAGTGGTGTAAAATCATGCGCAAATTTGGCGTTTTTGATATTAATGCGGCCATCGTTAGTATAGAGCGAGCCATTCCTCGCCATGCGAGTCGGGCCAACGCAGTCAAAGGTGTCACAACCGTACTCGGCACCGACGAAGATGTCAATTGGTTCCTGGCCCATACCAAGCAGATGGCGAGGCTTATCCTCTGGCAAAATACTATTGACGGTTTTTAACATTTCATCCATGCCATCGGCTGTAAAAACACCACCAATACCGAAGCCATCTGGGTTTTTGGAAGCGCAATATTTCGCCGACTCAGCGCGAAGATCGTTAAATGTTCCACCCTGGACGACGGCATACAAATATTGTTCGTATGGAAGGCAAGAAAAAGCATTTCTCGACCCGCTCCCGTTGTCGCGGATGGTCTTGCAATGTTGTTTTCTTACCTTTTCATTCAGGCGTGAGTGTTCAGCAACGCAGCGGTCGAGCCAAGCGTGGGTGCGTTCCATTGCTGTTTTCATGTCTTCGTAGCTTTCGGATTTGGCAAGGTGGTCAAATGCCATGTGAATGTCGGCACCAATTGCCCACTGAGCCTGCATCGATGATTCTGGCGTCATTTCAAGGCTAGCGCCGTCGATATGGGACTTAAACTTAACGCCATTTTCGTTGATTTTGACGTTTGGAAGGGAAAAAATCTGAAAGCCACCGGAGTCGGTAAATGTCGGTTTGTGCCAACTAGAATATTCAGCAATACCGCCAGCTTCTTGAATCAGCTCAGGCCCTGGGCGGAGAACTAGGTGGTAAGTATTTGCCAGGATAGCTTGCGAGCCAAGCTCGTTCATTTCCTTCATGGTGAGGGCTTTAACAGTTGCGCGGGTCGCTGCGCCAACAAAGGCCGGGGTTTTAATGTCGCCGTGGGGAGTATGGATTACGCCCACACGCGCGAGACCTTTTCTTTTTTCTATATCAAACTTTAACATATAAACATTGAATCTCCGTAGCTTAGAAAATTATATTTTTGGCTAACAGCATAGTCGTAAGCATGGTGGAGATGATCCCAGCCAGCAAAGGCGCTGGCGAGCATCAAAACTGTAGATTTTGGTGCATGGAAATTAGTCAGAAGTGCATCAACAATTTTAAACTCAAAGCCCGGATAAATAAAAATGTCGTCTTCGCCAGAAGTTTTGCCGGTTTTGGCATAATATTCCAAAGTCCTCGCGACTGTCGTGCCGACGGCAATTATCTTCGGACGGGTCCTGTCCTCGCATTTTCCCCCATCCTCGCAGAGGCTCGGCTGGGGGTCCCCCAAGCTCGGCCACCCGTCCGTGATGTGCTTGATTTCGGCGAGTGTGTCGTCGGGGATATTAAACCATTCGGAGTGCATCTTGTGGTCTTCGACGTTGTCGGTGCGCATTGGAAGAAAAGTGCCGAGACCGACATGTAATGTGAGGTACTTGATAATCACGCCTTTATCTTGCAGGCGTTTCATCAAATCCTCTGTCATATTTAAACTGGCAGTTGGAGCGGCGGCGGAACCCATGTTTTTAGCCCAGACGGTTTGATAGCGTTTTTTATCTTCGTCGGTTGCGTCGCGATGGAGATAGGGCGGCAAGGGAACTGTGCCGTATTTTTCGGCGAGTTCGGAAAGCGGTGTCTTAGACTCGACTTCGGCGATGCCGTTGCCGAGAATATGCTTTATTCTGATGCACTTTTCATCAATTCTCGGGCCGCGTCCGGCCGGCCCATCGCCATGGGCGGCCGGCGCTCGTCCTCGCGCTGCCGCGCTCCGGATTCCCTCGAATTTGATGAAAAGTACATCTCCGTCACGCAATTTGCCGCGATACATCACGCGTTGAGGCTCGTCACCATGTTTTTCAAGCACGACAAGTTCACGCTCACGGCCGTCCGGGAGCTCGCAAAACAGACGTGATTGCATCACGCGTGTATCATTTAGAATCAACAGGTCACCAGGATTTAATAATTCATCAAGATTACGATAGAAAGAGTCTTTAACTTCGCCACTCTTACGGTCCAAAACTAAAAGTCGCGTCGTGCCACGTTCCTTTGGCGGGAACTTGGCAATTCGTTCTTCTGGTAAATCATAATTAAAGTCAGAAACTAACATATATATATTATATACTATTTTTGCTTATTTCGCAAGAGTTCAAGTCCTGAAGGATTTGTTTCTGATAGCGATCTTCTTCGGAAAAAATACAGCCACAGTATTTTTGCATATAGAGACCTTCGGCGCGAGCTTTTGCTTGGCCTTCGCGGAAACCGACCCGAAAGTCCCGGTATAAAAACTTTACGCCAGAAAGCCTGGAGAGTTCTTCACAAACCTTTTTTAGCTCATCGTGTTTTTGATAAGGTGAGACGAGTAAAGTGGTAGTAAAAGCGTCATAGCCATTTTTGGCAGCATAACGCACTGCCTCTGTAAGTCGCTTTTTATAACAGTAGTTTACACAACGATTAGGAATATCGCTGACAACATTTTTACAAAATTCGTCAAGACCGTATTCTTCATCAATTATCAGCTCGGCGTTGACCTTTTTGGCATATTCTTTTAGACAGTCCCGACGAGTTTTATATTCAATGTATGGATGAATATTTGGATTATACCAAAATAGCGTCGGCTCAATACCTTCGGCGCGAAGCGAGTCAATACAATAAACGCTGCACGGAGCGCAGCAGGTATGCATTAATAATTTCATTTACATTATTATAGCACATATGGTATAATTAGTCTATTAAAGGAGGTTTGATGGCGACAAAAGAAATAGAGACGGATACGAAAACTTTTTTGAAGTTTTGGCTGATTCCGGTGGTGATTTATGCGATTTGGCTTTTTATTCAAAATGCCGCGACTGGTTTAGTGGTGGTGGGAATTTCGATTTTTTTGGCGTTGGCTCTAAAACCTCTCGTTAGGCGAGTCAATAATTTCTTTATTCGGCATTTTGGCACCGAGAAAAAACATCAAACCCTGTCGGCGGCCCTTGCATATTTTATCGTGGTGTTAATAATCGGTGGGATTATTGCGGTTGTTGGGCCGGTTGTTGTAAATGAGACATCTAACTTTATCCAAAACTTTCCCGAAACGTTTGAAAAAAACTTTGGCGGATGGGAGGGGATTAATAATTTTGGTAAATCACTCGGTATCGAAAACCTGCATGCCGAAATTACCAATGCAATGAACGGTTTGTCTAATAATCTACTCGGAATGCTCGGAAATAATCTTGTTTCGAGCGTAAGCGGAGTTGCAGATATTGTGATGAAGATTGTACTAGTGCTAATACTGACGTTGCTATTTTTGCTCGAAGGCCCCTCGATGATGAATGCTTTTTGGAAGAGACTCAGCAGTGGAGAGGAAGACAAAAAGCCCGTCGCCGTTGCAAAACGCATAGTCTTTAAAATGGCCAATGTGATTTCTACTTATGTATCGAGACAGGCAATTGTGGCGGCGATTGATGGCTGTGCTTCTGGTTTTATTGTGTTCTGTCTTTCGCTTTTCACTGGAGTACCTACAAGTATTGCGATTCCGATTGGCATGATTACGATGCTGTTTTATTTGATTCCAATGTTTGGCCAGTTTATTGGTGGTACACTCGTGACGTTGATTTTACTGTTCAACAGCCCGCTAGCAGCAATCATTTTTGCTATTATATATATAATATATGCACAAATTGAGAATAATATTATTGCACCAAAGATTCAGGGAAATGCGCTAAACTTGCCAGCCGTAGTGATACTCGTCGCAATCGTTATTGGCATGTATATGTTTGGGCTGCTTGGCGCAATTATTGCAGTACCGATTGCTGGCTGTATCAGAGTTTTGATTGATGAGTATCCGAACATAAGAGCCATAGAACGCTAATCAATGTGAGGACAAAATGACAGAAACTAGAAAAAAGAAAAAATCGTTACGTAAAGTTTTGTTAGTACTGCTTTTTGTAGCAATCAATGTGGCAGTGATCGTCGCGACGGCCGTTAATGAATTTGGCGACAGGCAAAATGCCTCGCAACTTTCAGAAGTTACATTAAATTGGTGGATGTTAATACCAGCGGTGCTTTGTTTCGTGGTGGGCGTGTTTGCAAACTTAGTCAAATATGTTTTGATGATAAAGAAATCTAGTCCTGCAGAAAAAAAGATGGATAATAAAGAAATATGGAAACTAGCGTGGCGCGTGGTAATGCTCGGAAGGTACTATGACAACATCACTCCGGCCTCGATTGGTGGCCAACCATTTCAGATTTATCACATGCGAAAGCATAGCAACTTGCCGGCTGGAGAAACTACTTCGATTCCGATTTGTGGTATGATCACGAGCCAGATTGGTTTTTTAATCATTGCTTTGGTGTGCTTTGCATATGGTGGCGTTTTTAAAGATAATCCGGCCCTGCTCGTTGCTGGTTGGATTGGGCTCGCGGTTTACGCTTTTTGGCCGGTAATGGTCGCTGGGACGAGCCTTTTCCCGAAGGGTGTATCAAAAATATTACAATTTGGCGTAAAAATTTTAGTGAAACTACATATTGTCAAAAATCGTGAGGCGACTTTAAACAAAGTTGAACATGAGGTGAATGAGTATTCCAAATCAATTAAAAAGATTTTGAAGGTGCGTGGATTATTTGTTAAAATAATTATCTGGTCGGTAATTTATAATTTTGCAATTGTTGCTATTCCGTTCTTTGTATTAAAGGCTTTTGGTGGCGATATCGATTTCTTTAAATGTCTTGCAATGACGGTAGCCGTAACGGCTGCGGTGTATTTTGTACCAACGCCTGGCAACGCTGGGGCGGCGGAAGGGACATTTTATATTGTATTTTCGGCTTTGTCTACTGGTTATATCTTTTGGGCGATGCTGGTTTGGCGGTTGATTTCTTATTATTCATATATTATAATAGGACCACTGATTTATTTCCGTATGCATTTAGAAAAGAAAAAGAGCGAGACAAAAAAATATGTTTAAACTTATGCGATTTTTAAAGCCGTACTGGTGGCAAGTAATAATACTATTGCTTGCTACTGGTGGACAGGTTTATACTACCTTGCAGTTGCCCGCTCTCATGGCTGATATTATTAACAACGGTATTGTTGAGAGCGATATGGCGACGGTTTGGAAGGATGGTCTTTTGATGCTTGGACTCGCAACAATTTCAGCTTTGGCGTCTTTTATATCTAGCTATTTTTCTGCGAAGGTTGGGGCGTTCTTTTCTCGGGACATCAGAGCTGCGGTATTTCAGAAGGTTTTGATGTTTAATTTAGCCGACATCAAGAATTATAGTACGGCTAGTTTAATCACACGGACTACTAATGATGTGAATCAAATTCAAATGATAGTAACGATGATGTTATCCATGCTACTTCGTGCACCGCTATTTTGTGTGCTGGGTCTCGTGATGGCAATACAGACGGCGCCCGAAATGAGCTGGATTGTAGCGGTCGGGATTGGCGCAGTAGTAATTTCAGTAATTATCATCATGTCACTCGTGGCTCCAAAATTTAAAGTCTTCCAAAAACTAGTCGACAAGGTGACTTTGATTACGCGTGAGAATTTAACAGGTCTTAAGGTGATTCGGGCATTTAATAACGAAAGTATCGAAAAAAGAAAATTTACGCGCACGAATGATGAACTAACAAAACTTTTGATTTTTGTAGATAGAATACTCGAGCTACAAAACCCTTTGATCAATATTATATTTAACGGCACGACGCTTCTTTGTTCGTGGATTGGTATTTCACTTCTTGACCAAAACTATTCATATCTTGGTAATATGACGGCTTTTGCGGAATATGTCACTTTCGTAATGATGTCATTCCTTATGCTTTCGCTATTTTTCATTATGATTCCGCGCGCCAATGTGTCGGCAGGGAGGATTAATGAAATTTTAAAAGTGGCGCCAAAAATTCATTTTCCGAAAAAAACTCGTGGCGTGCCAAACAAAAAAGCATCAGTAGAATTTAGGAAAGTAAGTTTTGCATACCCTGATGCTGCCGAAAAAGTGCTAGACGATATTTCTTTTACTGCGGAAGCGGGGAAGACTACGGCTTTTATCGGTTCAACAGGTTCCGGCAAGTCAACATTAATTAATTTGGTTCCGAGATTTTATGAGGCAACGAGCGGCGAAATATTGATTGACGGAATTGATATTAAAGAATACGCAAAGGATGATTTGATGCAGAAAATTGGTCTAGTGCCGCAACGCGGTGTACTGTTTTCTGGTACGGTGAAGTCAAATATCAAATTCGGTGCCCCCAACGCAACTGACGAGCAGGTCAGAAAGGCCGCCGAGATAGCACAGGCTGACGGATTTATCACTCGGTTGCCTAATGGTTACGGCTCACATATTACCCAGGGCGGCACTAATGTGTCTGGCGGACAAAAACAACGTCTGTCCATTGCGCGAGCAGTCTGCAAAAACCCAGATATATTCGTGTTTGATGATGCATTTTCAGCGCTTGACATGAAAACCGATGCTAGGCTCCGTGAGGCTTTGAAACCAATTACCAGCGACGCGGTAGTATTAATTGTTGCTCAGCGTGTATCAACAATTAAAGATGCCGATCAAATTGTTGTGCTCGATAAAGGAAAAATGGTCGGAAAGGGGACGCATCAAGAACTACTCGGTTGTTGCAAAGTATATCAATCCATTGTAAAATCACAACTTTCGGACGCGGAATTTAGAAAGGAGATGCATGGGGCCACACGGTAAGGAATCGGCGGGTAAAGTCAAGAATTCTAGATTTGCATTCAAAGAATTCTCCCATTCAATAAAGCCATATTGGATTTCAATTACATTTTCGGTGCTCCTTGCGGTTGGTTCGGCGATACTTGGACTTTTTACGCCAAAACTACTTGGCGATATGACAAACATTGCTATTAATAGCTATCCTAACATAAATTGGGGCGAAATAAGTAGCAAAGCAATTACGGTTGTGATTCTATTTGCCAGCTCAGCAATTTTGCAATATGCGCAGGCTTTTGTGCTTGCCGTAGTTTCCGCACATTACACCAAAGATTTGCGTGAAAAAATAATTGACAAGATTGCTAGACTTCCAATTTCGTATTTTGATAAACACAAATACGGCGATATTTTGTCACGTATGACGAATGATGTTGATGTACTAACGACCTCAATGTCACAGGAGATTGCCGATGTGTCTTTGTCGGTTACGATTTTGATTGGCGTAATGACGATGATGCTTACAATCAGCGTACCGCTTTCACTCGTAGCATTTATTGTGGTACCAATTTCTGTGGTAGTAGTGGGGAGAATTGCAAACTTTGCACATAAGTATTTCCGTGAACAACAAGCCACGCTCGGTGTCTTAAATAGCAAAATCGAGGAAGATTATGCTGGACTAATCATAATTAAATCTAACTCTTTTGAAGGTGCAGCGACTAGTAGTTTTGGTGAAACCAATGACAAGTTGGCGCGGGCAACGACCAAGGCGCAAATCTTTTCATCCTTGTCATTTCCAGTGACACATATATTTACCAATTTGGGCTACATCGCAATTTGCGTGATGGGCGGGATGTTTGTGATTGATAAAAGTTTGACAATAGGTGGGGTGCAAGCATTCATTCAATATGTGTCAAGATTCAATCGACCGATTACCGAAATTGCCTCGACCACCACTACGATTCAATCGTTGCTCGCGGCGAGTGAAAGAATCTTTGAGTTTCTAAGCGAGCCAGAAGAAGAACCAGATTTTGAACCGGCTCTTACAATTCCGTCAATTAAAGGCGAAGTTGAGTTTAGGAATGTGTGTTTTTCGTATGATGGTGTAACACCAATTATTAAAGATTTTTCAGTCAAAGTAGCACCGGGGACTAATGTAGCAATTGTGGGCCCGACTGGCGCTGGCAAAACTACCATTATTAATCTGCTGATGAGGTTTTATGAACCTGATTCTGGAGATATAGTGATAGACGGCGTGCCGATTAAAGAAATCAAACGCGCTGACGTGAGGCAACTATTTGGTATGGTGCTTCAGGATACGTGGCTATTCTCAGGGACAGTTGATGAAAACTTGCGCTATGGCAGAAAAGACGCATCACTTTCGGATATTAAGGCGGCCGCCAAGTTTTGCAATATTGAGCATATCATAGAAGCCTTGCCACATGGTTATAAAACTATGATTTCGGAAGATTCGGACAATGTTTCGGCGGGCGAAAAGCAGCTCCTTACTATTGCGCGTGCAATGGTAGCAAATCCACCAATGTTAATTCTCGATGAAGCAACATCAAATGTAGACACGCGTACCGAGCACTTAATTCAAGAATCGTTTGAAAAAATAACGCATGGTAGGACTTCGTTTGTAATTGCACATAGATTATCTACCATTCGAAATGCCGATTTAATACTTGTGATGCGAGACGGGCGCATTGTCGAGCAAGGGAATCACGAGACTTTACTTAAAGCCAACGGATTCTATGCCGAATTATACAATTCGCAATTTGCTGAAAACTAATGAAGATAATAAACTCTTTGCTCTTGTCTTCGGTGGAAAATTGAAAAAATAATTTGATGGAAGCCTTCCGGTATTTCAGTACCGGCTTTCCATCACTATTTTTTCAATTTTCTAGCCGTCTTATGACAATCGCAAAGAGTTTATTATCTTTTCAAAGACTTCTTCAATGGTGCCGGATGCGTCAATAATTGGTATGTTGAATTCTTTGGCGATTTTAGGATAGGCGGCGTTGACTTTTTGTTGAAAAGCGTCAGGTTTTGCTTCAAAAGTCTCGGTGGCTTTGCCGCGTGTGCCCTGGCGTTCGAGCCTGATTTTGTCTGGAACGGTCAGGATGAAGCCTTTATCCGGATGACAATATTTGTCTGGCAGAGCATCGTGAGTTAATTTAATAATCTTGCTTCTTGATATACCTTCGCCATAGCCCTGATAGGCTATCGTGGACCAAAAGTTACGGGCGGAAATTACGATACCATTTCTTTTGAGAACTGGCTCGGCGATTTTGCGCCAAAGCTCAACACGTGACGCGGTAAATAATAACACGTTGGTCATCGCTTCAAGTTTGTAACCACGCGTCAAAATCATGTCGTGGATGTCATGTGCCTGTGGGAGATCGCCGTCTGGCTCATCCATCACGACTACTTCTTTGCCTTTCTTTTCAAAATATTCTTTTAGAAGCCTGGCCTGGGTGGATTTACCGGTACCGTCTTGACCTTCGATAACGATATACATTATAGCCTCTTCTCCCGATGGGTCCTGCTGACTTCGTTTTCTCCTACGAAGTCATCACCCGTCGAAGTTAAATACTTTTCATAGCAAGCAGGGCAGAGGGCGCGGTATTCGATTTTGGTTTTACCATCGTCAATTAGAATATCTGGGCCATCCGTGACAAGCTTGCCGTCTAAAAACCTGCAGTTGCGGGTGGCTTTGTGGCCGCATTCACAGATAGTTTTGATTTCTTCGATATCGTGAGCGATTTGAAGAAGCCTGGTGGCACCTTCAAAACCGCCATCTTGTTGGCGAAAATTAAGCCTTAATCCATAGGCCATAACTGGGATATTAAGCTTAATTGTTATATCCATAAGTTGGTCAGCCTGAGCTGGTGTTAAAAACTGCGCTTCATCAACTAAAACACAATGGACATCCTTGTACTTCTCTTTAATCTTTTTGAAGATGTCGGTTTTTTTATCAAAGCAAAAGTCAGTCTCGCGCTCTGGGCCAATGCGGGTTAAAAGCTTGGTGCCATTTTTGGTGTCGGTCGCGGGTTTAATGACACAGACTTTGTGACCACGTTCTTCGTAATTAAAAGCGACCTGCAGAAGTTGCATGGTTTTGCCACACCCCATCGCTCCGTATCTAAAGTATAACTTCGCCATATGCTATAATTATAGCATATGCACGAGAGTTGGAAGGAGTTTTTAGGGGCGGAATTTGAGAAACCGTATTTTAAGGATTTGTCGGCTTTTTTGCATGAAGAATATGAAAAAAAGACGATTTATCCGCCAAAAGGTTTAGTTTTTTCGGCGTTTACGACTGATTTGAACGAAGTTAAGGTGGTAATACTAGGACAAGACCCATACCATACACCAGGAGCCGCAGAGGGGCTGGCTTTTTCGGTGCCGTCAAGCCAGCCAGTGCCACCGTCGCTCATAAATATATATAAAGAAATTGATGCAGATATCGGACATCATGCAAATCCGACTGGGAGTCTGAGGGCCTGGCAAAAGCAGGGCGTACTACTGCTTAACACGGTTTTGACCGTGGAGGCCCATCGTGCTGGTTCGCATCGTGGCAAAGGTTGGGAAACATTTACTACTGCGACGATATCGTATTTAAATGAAACTCGGCCACATTTGGTGTTTTTACTCTGGGGCAGGGATGCGAGGAATAAAAAAGCATTGATTGACACTTCTCGGCATTTAGTGCTCGAATCGCCACATCCGTCGCCCTTGTCGGCCTATGCGGGATTTTTTGGAAATCATCATTTTTCTAGGTGTAATGAGTTTTTGAAACAAAATGGCCTAGAGCCAATTTTGTGGTAAAAAGTTACTTGGCCCACTTTTTAAGGCGTTTATATTCCTTGGAATCTTTGGGATAATCGTCTAGGATATCTTCGATGTAAGTTTTACCATTGGTGAGGTTTAAAGTCTCGACATCCGGCATGGAAGAGAGAAGTCTAATAACCGCTTCGTCCGTCTCGATGTTAGTCATGGAGTGTTTACGATCGGTAGAATGGGAGTGGACGCGAAGTTCACGATAGACAAAACGTTTTATCCCGGCTTGGAGACAATATTTAAGACAGTTTTCGCAAGTGGCCACACGATTATAAAGCGTGCAGCCAGTAACATCGCGCCTGGCAAAAATGAGAGCGTTCATTTCGGAATGAATAGCAAAATAATACTTCATAGGACGCTCGCTCAAAGTCATTTTGGATTCATCAGCGCCTTGAATCATGCCGTTGTAACCGAGCGATACGACGCGTTTGTTTTTGTTTACTATGACGCACCCCATTTTGCTGGACGGGTCTTTGGATTTTTCGGCCGCAGCTTCGGCAATCTTCATAAAGTATTCGTCCCAATCGGCTTGTTTGCTCATATTAACTCCTTAATTCACTTTTATTATAGCATATTTACTGGGTGGGGGGTTGATTTTTGAAAAATACTGTGATTTAAATGACCCTAAAATTAAAGAAAGGAGTGTGATGTCAAAAAAGATGCGGTGGAAAATACTAAAAATTAAACACTTTAAAAACAAGGTAAGAATCAGGTATTTTGTGCTAATGTTAGCTCTCTTTGCATCTATTCAATTTCCGGGAGCCAACATGGCGGCCAGGGCCGAGTCGTGCCCAGAACTTAAAATCATTTTTGTGCGAGGGTCTGGCGGAAAAAGATGGGAAGATGACAATTATTATGAATTTAAGAGGGCAATCGCGGAAAAAATGCCCCGACTCGGGTTGTCTTACGACTTTTTGGATCTTGATTACCCCGCGGTAGGCGTAGGTTTAGACAATTTGTGGGTAACGGTCGGGGCGCTTGTGGGGGCAGGAGATGCGTATGAGTTTGGCGACAGCGTGAATGCTGGGGTAAGAGAGCTTGCTAGAGTGGTGAATAATACCTGTCCGAATTCCAAATTTGTGGTTGGTGGCTATTCGCAGGGCGCCATGGTGATATCTAAAGCTTTGCCAAGTTTGAATCCTGCCAAAGTTATTTATGCGGCAACTTTTGGTGATCCAAAAATCTATTTGCCAGAAGGCGCTGGGATTATACCGGCTGCGTGCAGGGGCGATAATTTATCAGACTACCGGGTATATGTTCCGGATTGCCGGGCATATAAGGGGCTACTTGGTAGTTATCAACCATACGAGCCTGCTGAATTTGGTGGGAAGCTTGGGACTTGGTGCAATAAATTTGACATTTTTTGCTCGTCGTATTTTAGCGTGACGGATCATGTTTCGTATATTTCAGATAATCTGTATGAAGATGCGTCGCGTATGATTGCGCACAAAATTACGGCGGCGTTTGGGCTTGACAACGAGTATGTTTCGCCACACGATACGGCGATTTTGATTGATTCGAGCTCATCGATGGAGCCGGCGATAAATAGTTTTAAGAATGAGGCTTTGAGGCTCGCCAAGGAAACCTTTGAATCTGGGGGCAGAGTGGCACTATATGATTATCGGGACTTAGATGATCCATATGAGCCCGTGGCGAGGTGCAATTTTGAAACCTGCTCGATGGAAAATTTTGAAGAGTTACTTGAGGAAATAGTAATTGCAGGCGGTGGCGATGTACCAGAATCATTATTGTCTGCCTCGGTAAAAGTGATGCACGAGCTCAAATGGCGGCGAGGTGCGACCAAATCATTGGTGGTGCTTACGGACGCACCATATTTGTCACCAGACCGCGACAAAACAACGGTAGAGGATGTGGTAGAACTTAGTAAGCGAATTGACCCGGTAAATATGTACATTATTACGGATAACACAGTAGCAAAAGACTATCCAGAAATGGCCGAGCTGGCGGAGGCTACGGGAGGAATGGTTTTTACTAATATTGGCGAGTTAAATATGCTGACTGATTATATCATGGAGCGCTATGATAGTTTGCCGAAAGTTGAGGAGGATCTTAGCGAATATGTTTTGCCAAAACTGGAGGCGAGAGTGACAAATGATAATTTTGGTGAGGTGACAGTTACATACGATGGTGAGGCAGAATTAGTGGTGGTGATTTTAAATGATGCGGTACTTGGGGTGGTGAAAACGGGTGAGGTAAAAATAAAGGATTTGGATAGGAGTATAGACAATCGTTTGGTCTTGGTACCTTTGAGAGAGGGAATCAGAGGAGAAGGAACGGAAGTAATAATTGAAAAAAACGTTTTGGAGGTGACAGAAACAACGGATGACGTTATGGAAGTGGCAGATGATGTTGTAGAAGCGGCAGATGATGCCCTAAAAACAATAAATGATGTCTTTGTACCAAAAACACCAGATACTGGGGTTAGTTATTAGAGCTGAGGTGCCAATGATCGCCATATTCACATTTATAAACTGTAAGTGGGCTTTTAATATGATGGTCATACTCGGCGACTCTAGCAGCAAGCTCAGCCTCTTCGCGCGTACTATAACAAATTTTGTGAGAATCACCAACCCAACAGCGAACAGGTTCGTAGATTTGATTAGGATTTAAGTGTTTATTTCGATTGGCCATATATTATCATTATATCACACTTTGTGCTAAATGTCAAGAATAAGCTATTGTTTTAATCTGGATTATGTGATATAATATATCCTATGACTTTTAATAAAGACAAAATTCGAAATGTAGCAATTATTGCCCATGTTGACCACGGAAAAACCACGCTTGTAGATGGACTTCTTAAGCAGTCACATACTTTTCGCGATAACCAGGCCGAGATGTCACAGACACTCATCATGGATTCTGGAGACCAAGAGCATGAACGGGGCATTACAATTACTGCAAAACAGACTTGTGTTTATTATAATGACTACAAAATTAACATTATTGATACCCCGGGACACGCAGATTTTTCAGGAGAAGTTGAGCGGACTCTTAATATGGCAGATGGTGTCCTGTTAATTGTGGACGCCCAAGAGGGTCCGATGCCGCAGACGAAATTTGTCTTATCTAAAGCGCTGGGGCTAGGATTAAAGCCGGTGGTAATCATTAATAAGATTGATAAGCCGGCAGCAAGAATTGAAGAAGTTTTAAGCGAGGTAGAGAGCCTATTTCTCGAGCTTGCAACTGATGAGTCACAACTAAATTACCCGGTTTATTATGCAATTGCACGCGAGGGAAAAGCCGGAAAAACGACCGAACTAGATAATGATCTTCATGTGATTTTCGACGCAATCATAAACGATATACCAGCACCAGAAGTAGACCCAGATTCAGAAAGTGCTAGACTACTCGTTGCCGCGCTCGCATCTGACAACTACCTTGGTAAGTATTGTATCGGTAAAATCTTTAGTGGGAAGCTTAAGAAAAATCAAACTGTAAAAATTCTGCGGAGGACTTCCAAATACTCCTCTGAGGACCATTCGCGACCAACGGGGAGCGAGAGAGCGAGCGAGCCCCGTAACGACGGGAGCGAGCGAAGCGCGTCCAAAGAGGATGTTTTGGAAGTCCGTTCGGGCAGGATTGATAATTTATTTATCTATAAGGGTCTCGGCAAGGAAGAGGTGCAGGAAGCGATTGCAGGGGATATTGTGGCTCTCACCGGCGTATCAGAAGCAAACATTGGCGACACCATAGCGACGGGCGAAAACCCAGAAGCTTTGCCTACGATTGAGCTTGAGGCGCCGACGCTTTCTATCTACATTGGGCCAAACACCTCGCCACTTAAGGGCAAAGAAGGTGAATTTACGACTTCGAGGCAAATCGCAGAGAGATTGGAACGTGAGCTTGAAACGAATATCGCACTTAAACTTCAGCCTGATGGGCTTGGCTATAAAGTTTCTGGGCGTGGTGAGTTGCACCTTTCGGTTTTGATTGAAACCATGCGCCGCGAAGGTTACGAGCTGGAAGCAGGTAGACCAGAGGTGGTTTATCGTGAAATAGACGGAGTAAAATGCGAACCATTTGAGTCTTTGACTGTGGAGGCCGCTCCCGAATTTGTGGGTGCCGTGTCACAAGAGCTAGGCATACGCAAAGCTGAGCTAAAATCGCAAGAGTTGACCGCAACTGGCACTACTAGATTTGTATACGATATATCAACTGCCGCTTTGATTGGGCTCAGGAACAATCTCTTGACTGCAACCAAAGGTACGGTCATTATGTCATCTATACCAGCAGGCTATCGCCCAGTAGAAGGACGCTATCGCCCAGAAAGAAATGGTGCCTTAATCGCTTCGGAAGATGGCGTTTCGACTGCATATGCTCTGGATTCAGCCCAAGCACGCGGTATATTATATATACCGCCACAGGTACCGGTTTACCAGGGGATGATTGTGGGGCTGTCTAATAAAAAAGACGATCTTGATATCAATATCTGCCGCGAAAAGCAGCTCACCAATATGCGGACCCATGCCTCAGACGGCGCAATTCAGCTTACTCCTTATACTCAGCTTTCACTCGAACAATGCTTGGACTTTTTGCTTGATGACGAGTTGCTTGAAGTGACACCAAAATCGCTCCGACTTCGCAAACGCCAGCTCGACCCAATTAAGAGAAAGCGGGAAAACCGTGCTGATTGATACGCATTGCCATTTGCATGACACAGAATTCTTTGAGCCTAGCCAGGCAGAAGAAATGATAAAGCGTGCACATAAGAATAACGTGCAAAAAATAATATGCATTGGGACAGACCTGGAGGATTCCGTCGCGGCATGCGAATTTGCCAGTAAACACGATAATGTATACTGGACTTATGGAATTCACCCCGAGAATTATGAAAAGGCATCAGAAATAGTCTTTTCTCGACCGTGGCGACCGATGGGACAGGCTGAATTAGAATCCCACTCGGGGTCGCGTCGCTCGCGCCCGTCGCCACGGGGCGAGCGCGCTAATCCTCGCGCTGCCGCGCTCCGGAATCCCCCGAGTTGGGGTTCTAATTCAGCCTGCCCTATTGCAATCGGTGAGATTGGGCTTGATTATCATTCTGATGGTTATAATAGAGAAGCACAGATTAAGCTGTTTGAACAGATGCTGCAGCTAGCGCAAGATAATGATTTGCCGGTTTCGTTCCATGTGAGAAATGCTTTTGAAGATTTTTTTGCGGTAACAGCGAATTTCCCAAAAATCCGTGGCGTAGTACATTCATTTACTGACAGCAAGAAGGTTTTGAAACGAATCGTTGAAACGACAGACTACTTTATTGGTGTAAATGGACTTGCGACTTATTCTACTTTGCCAACCCCACCACTAGAGAGAATTCTGCTCGAAACTGACGCCCCCTTCTTGACTCCTGTGCCATTTCGTGGTATAATTAATGAACCAGCATATGTTTATAATATTGCTGAGTGGCTAAGCCAAAAATTTGGCGTGGAATTTGAGAAGATAGAGAAGGAGACTACCTCAAATGCAGAAAGATTATACAATTTTCAGAATACCAAATCAACCGCAAACACCGGCGAGTGATTTTGTTGCTCCTTCTCGCCCTGAGCCAATTCAAATTGCCGGCGTTACTTATGGCCAGATTAGCTACCAGCCTGTTGAACAAAAATGCCCATTCTATGATGAATTAAATAGTATCGCGGAGGATCTTGAAAAATGTCGATTAAGGAACTCTTAGGTATCGAATTCTTACCAGTTTTTGGCGCGAGACAAGGCGTCAACGCGGAAAGACATAATGTGCAGTTTACTTACGACGACCTTTTGAACGCAGAGAGCGAAATTGGTCGGACACTATTTGGGCCGATTCCTTTAGGCCACCAAAGAGAGTTCTTTGAGTCAAAGAAAAATGTCTGGATTTGGCACGAAAACTGGCTCGATGAGCTAGGCAATCCTAAGGTCATCACCATTCGTTACGAAGTGCGCCCGGCGGGAGTTTACAAAAAACCACTCGGTGGTGGCTACGAAAAACTTGAAGGTGACGAACTAGACAATTTCGTGACCGCCGTGAGAACGTATTACGACCTTGTAAAGCATGAACTTTATTGCTAAAATGGTCTTATGAATACGGCACCAAATAAACCAGAAACGACAGACAAATTACCAGAAGTAGCTACGAATGGTCCCGGCACGATAATCACCCAAAAGGATGCTCCTGGTGGGACCGTTAAAAAACCAATTAATGTGAAAATGATTGTTGGGAGTTGCATTTTTGGTGCTGGACTTTTGACCTTGATTGGCGGTGTAGTTTTTCTCGTGATGACTCTTCTAAAAGAACCGGAGTTACGCGACGCGGACCGTTTGGTAGAGGTGGGGGCTTGGCAGCGCGAGGATGAGCCGGGAGTGATTTGGAATTTTACGGACATTGGCAAAGGTACTCTCACTACAAATAATCACATTAACGATTACGATTTTATTTGGTCTGCCGAGGGAAGGACTCTCAAAATTGAAACTGCTTGGCTTTATGATATTAACGATGAGTATAGTTTTTCTCTGGAAGGGGACAAGTTGATTTTAAATAATGTGGCGGTGTTTGTGCCGCTCGAGGAAGCTGAGCCCGAAGAAGAAGAGACTGGCGATGGCGGAGAAGAAGAGCCCGGTGAGAGTGCAGAAGAAGAGCCTAGCGACTCAAACGAAAACTCTGAAGAACCCACGGAATAGTTGCTCAATTAAAAACACCAAATGATTCCGCAAAATTGCCTTAGTTTATGTCGATCTCGGTACCCGATGTGGCATTGATGCCAAGATTTGAGAGCACAACGAGTTCATCGTCGGACAGCATGTGAGTAGAATGAAGCTCGGCTCCTTCGAGCTTTCCTAGATTGTCGAGAAGTTTTTTAACAACTGGATTAGTAGTAGAACAAATTGAAAGCGCGATTAAGACTTCGCCGAGTTTTAAATAGCTCTCTTTGAAATTGCTGGTTTTATTCTTGATTTCGAGGATTGGCTCAAGGACGGTCGGGGAAATTAAATCTACTTCGTCGGGAATCTTGTTGATTTCCTTTAAGGCATTCAAAAAAGTTGCGGAGACAGGCGAAAGATAGCCAGTTTTACGACCGACGATAAACTTGCGGTCAACTTGAATTGCGGCAGAGGGAAGACCGTTGGCTTTCTTTCGTTTTTCATCGGCCTTTAAGACGACTTTACGGTCTTTTTCAGAAATGCCAAGTTCATTCATGAGGAGCTTAATGCGCTCGGGAACTTCTGGCGTGACGGCGCCTTTTTTGAGATCTGTCAACGCACGGTAATAGCGACGGACGATTTCGTCTTTGGCAGCTTTTCTGACCGCTTTGTCGTCAGTAATACATTCGCCGATGACGTTGACACCCATGTCGGTGGGCGAATAATATATCGTCTTGCCGGTGATGCGCGTCAATATCTCTTTTAAGACCGGAAAAGTCTCAAGGTCGCGGTTGTAATTTACTGCGGTGGTACCATATTTTTCGAGATGAAAATGGTCAATCATGTTGACATCACCAAGATCGGCTGTGGCGGCTTCATAGGCAACATTGACAGGGTGTTTTAGAGGCAAAGCCCAGACCGGGAAGGTCTCAAATTTAGCATAGCCGGCATTGACACCTTTTTTATATTCGTGATAAAGCTGCGACAGGGCGGTCGCAAGCTTGCCAGAACAGGGGCCGGGAGCCGAAACGATAACTAGCTTTCTAGATGTCTCGATATAAGGATTAGCGCCATAGCCTTCGTCCGAGACGATAGTGTCGACATCGGTCGGATAACCTTTTGTGAAGGTATGGAAATAAGTTTTGACTTTGTAATCTTTGAGTTTTCGCGCAAAATCTTTGGCTTTTTTCTGACCATCAAAGAGGGTAATCACGACGGAGCTCACAAAAATACCGCGGCTTCTTAAAAATTCGATTAACCTCAGGACTTCAGTTTCGTAGGAAATCATGTGGTCGGCACGAATTTTGGATTTTTCGATAGCATTGGCGTTGATGCACAAAATTACCTCGGCTTCGTCTTTGAATTCTTGGAGAAGACTGATTTTGAGGTCGGGCAAAAATCCGGGGAGGGTGCGCGCAGCGTGCTGGTCATCGATGAGTTTACCACCAAATTCGAGATAAAGTTTATCAAACATCGCAATGCGATTTTTGATTATCTTTTTTTGGATTTTTAGGTATTTGTCGGCATCGAAGCACTTTTTTGTCATGAACCTCCTTGTTATTCTACAATTATAACATAGCCTAAATGAGTGGAGGAGAAAATGTTTGGGTTAGCGAGCTACACAGCGCACTGAAACACCTTTGTCAATATTAATTCCATAGCTTATTGCTGGATCATAGGTGGGATCGCTAATCCATAATCCATAGACGCCTGAATTTGTCTTACGCATTGAGGAATAGTACAAGCCAACACTACTCAAATAACGGCCTTGCCAACTGCCTCCATACACATAATAAAGTGGGGCGTTAATCATATCGCTGCCTGTGGTGATGTTACTTTGATTCACTAAATATGAGAATGACCCTGAACCATTCTCGCTGCCACCTGCTGGCAATCTCCAGCCTGCTGGGCATATGGATTGGTCTATCTCGTAATCGTAATTTTGCAGACTCATCGTGGTCTCCATAACTAATGCTGCAGCTAAGCTATAGTAGTTGCCTAAGTGGTAATGCCTGTCGTTCCCGCATGTAGTTGTCCCCACTGGCTCATCATTATTAATTATTACTCCATCCCAGCAAACATCACCCGGATCATATGATTGTGCAATATCAGTATTGCTCCAAGTAGTGTCACTAGTAGAGCGAGTGGGGAGCCAAGATTCCCACAAGGAAGGAATGTCGGTATTTGCTGGTATATAAAAATCTACAGATTGGATAATGTCGTGATCGAGGTTTTGCGTCATCCAAACGTTTCCGTCGGCGAGTTTAGCAATGTAGTAAGTTTTTTCGTCGCGATTGTCTTTTAATTGATATTGTTGACCAGTAGTCATGGAAGTTAAAACGTTGGTTTTTTCGCTACTCGTGAGTTTAGCAAAATCTTGCATATATTCAAGGTCGGATATATTGTTCATTGTGGGTCTACGAGCTACACAGCGCACCGAGTCGCCTTGCTCGCGGAATAGCCAGCTTTGGCTTGCTTTTTCGTCGCTTCCGAGGTAAATACCATAAGTAAAATTAGTGTCCTCAACTACTGATGACCTATACTCAGTACGACTGCCAAGATAATTGATGTTTCCATCATACCAATAACCAGAGAGCGTGAAATACAGTGGAGATTCTTCTATATAATGAGAAGTCATTTCGTGTGAAAAAGTATCCAAACCGTATTGTATCAACAAATTTTCATACGTTTCATAATTTGTCCCACCATCTCTTGGCAATGTCCAACCAGCAGGGCAAATAGATTGATCAACATTGGTAAATCCGGTATAGGAACTAGTGTCATTCATCGCCACCGCTGCAGTCCAGTTATAGTAGTTGCCCAGGTGGTAGTGGCTGCCGTCTTGGTTGCAGGTTACTGGAGTAGAATCATCTAGATCACCACTCCAGCAGTAATCACCTGGATCATAAGATTCTGGCGCGCTTGTATCAAAATTCCATGCAGTATGGCTGGTTGAATACGTAGCGGCACTAGCCGTCCAGTTGGCAGGAATATCGGTATTAGCTGGTGTATAATAGTTTGCCTGGGCTACGATATCGTGGTCGAGGTTTTGCGTCATCCAAACATTACCATCAGCAAGCTTGGAAATGTAATAAGGTTTCTCATCGCGATTATCTTTTAATTGGTATTGCTGACCAGTAGTCATAGATGAGAGAACATCAGCTCTTTCGCTGTTAGTAAGCATAGCGAACTGTTGCATGTATTCAAGGTCGTAAATGCTAGATATTGGCACATAATTAGTTACAGCATTAAAGTTTAAAGTAGTCTGATAAGTACCAGCTGGTTTAGTGGTATCTACCTTAGCAGCGAAGTCTAGGGTGATGGTATCACCATTACTAGGAGCGTTGGTAGTAGATAGTTCGGTAGTAGTGGTAGTCATTGGCATAAAGTTGGTAGCAGTAGAGAGTTTATAGCCCCAACGGTTTAGTGTATAGGCATCTGTGGTGGAGCTTTCAAATTGAGCAGCAGTATAGCCTGTAGCGCTACCAGTGGTTAGCATAGGAAGAATTGTTGGAGTATAGGTATTGTTACTACCATCTGTAATGCTACCAGTACGTGTCAAAGTATCACTATCTGCGGTCATGGTGAGGGTATAGCCAGTGGGGTTGTTGGTACCCACACTAATATCCATACTGGCCGTATTAAAATCTGAACCAGTAGTAGGATAGAGATTGAGATTAACGAGACTAGGCACAGTAAGCTCTATAACAGCATTGGCTCGGACGGTAAAGATGGCGTCTTCGGCTATCGCTCTACTTGAAAGAATAGCAGAACCAAGAATTAGAGTTGTAACTGATGCTAGACAAATTTTATTTATTTTTTTCATAATTTCTCCCTATATTGTATAACCTCACCAAGTAAAAATATACTATAGCATTTTAATTATAACGTGGTTTTGTGGGTAATTCAAGACTTTTTTAAATTCGTAAAATATGTTATAATAATAGTTATGATATATTTAGATCATGCGGCGGCGACGCCAGTTTCTGATAAGGTTTTTGAGGCAATGAAGCCGTATTTTTTGCATGATTTCTTTAATCCTTCGGCGGCGTATTTACCGGCTAAAAAGGTTGCGGCGGATTATGAAACAGCCAAAGGCGTAATTGCACATGCAATCGGCGCCAAAGCATCTGACCTCGTCATTACCGCTGGCGCTACCGAGGCGAATAATCTGGCGTTTAGTGCTATAGTAACGGAAGATATATTCTGCTCGGGGCCGCGTCCGGCCGGCCCATCGCCACGGGCGGCCGGCGCTAATTCTCGCGCTGCCGCGCTCCGAAATGCCCCGAGCCAGAACATATCTTCCGTATTGTATCTTGAAACCGAGCATGATTCGGTGCGGAAGGTTGCGGAACAATATGGTGGCGAGGCCGTCAAGGTATTGCCAAGCGGGGTAATTGATTTAGATGATTTAAAGGCGAAGATTACGGATGAAACGCAGTTAATTTCGGTATCGCTGGCCAATAATGAACTCGGCACAATTCAGCCACTTGCTGAAATAAGCGGCATAATTCGCGAGATTAAAATTGACCGTTTAAGACGAGGAATCAAAACGCAACTTTTGCTTCATTCTGATGCTTCGCAGGCTTTGAATCTGCTCGATATTAATGTTGCTCGGCTAGGCGTGGACCTGTTGACTTTGAATTCAGCAAAAGTATATGGGCCGAAAGGTGTGGGAGCTTTGTATGTGTCGCACGATGCCCGACTAAAGCCCGTAATTTACGGTGGTGGGCAGGAAAATGGGTTGCGTAGTGGGACCGAAAATGTGCCTAGCGTAATTGGTTTTGCCAAGGCGGTGGAGCTAGCAAAAGAGCATTTGAATGGCAATCGTAAAAAATATGCTTCGTGGCGCAAGATTTTGTTAGCTGAATTACAGGGGTATGAGTTGATTAACAAAAAGCGCTCTCTTGACAATTTTGTTGTTTTGTGCTATAATGGTATGGATGCGGAACGTTTAGTGTTCCTTCTTGAAGAAAAAGGGGTTTATGTTTCTACTGGCGCAGCTTGTGCTGCGAGCAAAGGCGTAAAATCACACGTACTAAAAGCAATTGGGCTATCAGATGCCGAAATTGCTGGTTCTTTGCGTTTAACGCTTGGCGAAACCAATGACGAAGCGCAAATTCATGAAGCTGCGCGAATTATCAACAAGGTGGTGACTCAAGAAAAAGAAAGGCTAGATAATGAACGATAATTCATCCGCGGGGGTGACGGACCTGGAGGGGGTCCCCCACCGAATTTATGAGGTGGGGGAGGAGAAGGTCCGGCAGGACCCCCGCCATAATAAAAAAGTTTTTGTCGGGATGAGCGGTGGCGTGGATTCGAGCGTGTCGGCTTTGCTTTTGGTACAGCAGGGCTACGATGTAACTGGCGTCTACATGAAAAACTGGTCGCGAGATTTGCCTGGTATGAAGTGCCCTTGGGCGGAAGATTTAGCTGACGCTAAACGTGTGGCGGTAAAACTCGGTATTCCGTTTGAAGTGTGGGATTTTGAAAAAGATTACCGCGAAAAAGTCGTGGAATATATGTTGCGCGAATTCAAGGCCGGCAATACACCAAACCCTGACATCATGTGCAACCAAGAAATTAAGTTTAAATTATTTTACGAAAAAGCGATGGAACGGGGTGCTGATTTTATTGCGACCGGACATTATGCAGGAACTGGGGTGGCCGAAAATGGTCGATCGAAGGGCCTCCGGAGCGCGGCAGCGCGAGGACGAGCGCCGGCCGCCCGTGGCGACGGGCCGGCCGGACGCGGCCCGAGAGCGACCGTTTCGGACAGGACCCCAGTTCTACTTAGGGCCGTGGACGAGAATAAAGACCAGACGTATTTTCTTTACCGGATTTCGGATGAAGCGCTCGCTCACACGATTTTCCCGATTGGCGAGATGATGAAGCCAGATGTCAAAAAACTGGCCGAGAAACATGGGCTTCATAATGCCCATAAAAAAGAGTCAATGGGCGTGTGCTTTGTTGGTGAGGTAGGGATGAAGGATTTTTTGAAGGAATATATCGATACTCGGCCAGGGGAGATTCGCGAAATTGAAACCGAAAAAGTGCTTGGGTTTCACGAAGGAGCAGTTTTTTATACGGTTGGACAGAGGCATGGGCTTTATATTTCGGGCGTGAAAGGCGAGATTAATGATGGTTTGCCATATTATGTCGTCTCTAAAGACCTGAAGAAAAATATTGTTTATGTATCTAAAAATTTAAACGACAAGCATATTTGGACGAAGGAATTGAAGCTGCGAGATATCGTAATGCGGACTAAATTCGAGGCATGTCCCGCTTGGGGTCGCGTCGCTCGCTCCCGTCGCCACGGGGCTCGCGCGCTAATCCTCGCGCTGCCGCGCTCCGGAATCCCCCAAGCCGGGACATTGCCTCAAATTTTGGTTCGGCTCAGACATCGGGCGCCTTTAATCCCGGCTAAATTGGTGGACGACACTTTGTATTTTGAGCAAGAAATTAAACGACCGGCCGCAGGACAATCTGCTGTGTTTTATGATGGTGAAGTTTGTCTTGGTGGCGGCATCATTCTTTAAATATCTTTTCGCATCATAATTTTTGATTGAACCGTGTTATAATGGTTTTATTATGGAGGAAAATTATAATTTGATTAATCCAGCGGTGGTGGAATATATTAAAGCGCAGATTTTTCCGCGCTACGGCGGTGATAATGGGCACGGACTAGACCATATTAAGAATGTGATTCGGCGAAGTTTAGATTTTGCGAAGCGAATTAACGAAGGAAAGATTAAAACCACTCCGAAAGATTTTAAAGGTTTACCAAAAGAATTGAAACCAAATAAAAACCGTAAGATTGATTATGATATGTGTTTTGTGGTGGCGGCTTTTCATGACCTCGGACGCGACAAGAATCAGAAACTACATCACTTGGTATCGGCGGGCTATTTGTTAAATGATGATTTTATGGCAGAGAATTTCTCGCGTGAACAGCTCCGGGTGATGGCGGACGCAATTATGGATCACCGGGCGTCAAATGAGCTAGACCCGCTTACAATTTATGGGCGGATTGTGTCGTCAGCAGACCGTGATACGGATTATCAGGATATTATGCTTCGGGCATACGCTTATAATCAGTTTTTGCACCCGGACCGCACCGAGGATGAGTCAATTGAATGGACTTACAAAAAAATTTGCAAAAAATTTGCCGGCGACCAGGCTTATAGTGCTAAAAAGATGTATTTTGAAAACCCGGAGTTTGAAAAAATGCTAGCCAAATTTACCGAGATGTCAAAAAACCCAGAGGCTTTTAAGACCGAAATGAAGAGTCTTCTTGCTAAGTAAGCTTATACTCTTGCAATAATAGCATTGCTAGAGATATTTTTGTGTTATAATGTTGACAAGTAGGAGTTATGGGCAGCTCTTAGGTAATTTAAGTTTTGTGGATTGGAGGATATTAGAAATGTCTGAGCAGAAAACTTTTGAATCTTGCTTTGCGGAACTCATCAAAAAAGCATTCACTGTAGAAATCACCCATTGTTACGAAATCGTCAACCTTGAGAATCCGTACGAAGGCTTGAAGGACACCATCCTGGTGGAAAACCAGTTGGGGCAAAGCTTCCTGGTCGGCACCTCGGACCCCGCGGAGGCAATCAAGCAATTCCATCTCTACAACACTCAGCAGATCGAAAACATGGACATCAAGTTGCTCTACAGCAAAATCCGTCTTGACGAGCACGCCTATAGCGTATGTGAGGATACATATTGTTATGTAAATCCCACTCTTTGTGGTGCTTTGCCTGACAGAAAAAGCTTTTTCCCGAAAAAATTCTTGCCTGTGCCACTCGTGAATGTGTCCGAACCGGCAGAAGATGGCAATCCCCATAAACACATCCTGGATTTGCCGATTAAACAAAATCGATTGCTCTCCGTCTTCCCATTGAAGACTGACACCAACTTTCCTGAGCCAACGTTGTTTATCTCGAGCGTCGACAGCAAACCGATGCCTTGCGTTTGTTTGGTGGTCGAGCATGCCCCGGAGGGGAGCGCTCTGCCCAATACCGTATCGCTGGTTGCTAAGTCGATTCGCGATATTGGGTGCTTCCCGGTCATTTATGGTGGCGCACCGTTTTCTTACGATGACAACTGTAGCGAGAAAGACACCGAGGAGCAAATCAAAGACTGGGTCGAAAACTATGCAGAGGAAGAAAACTACTTTGTCTGCAGATATCGCGGATGGGACGGGCCCGGAGCCGAAACAATCAATAGGCTGCTGAAGTTGGAGCACATCGATTTTGTGATTTCTGATGGTTGTGCCACCGAGGGCAATTTGATTGATTGGTCCAGGCTGGACAAATCGCTGGAAATTTGGCTGGACGGTCAGCTGAGCGGTTATCGGAGGCGCGACGACGAAGAACGTCAAATTAATGAGGACAATCCCTGGTAAACAAAATCCACAAACAGCCTTAGGGCGCCCCAAGGCGGGGCGCCCTAAATTTTTGGGATGATTTGACAAAAATATGCTATAATTATCTCTATGAATGCAAACGAAGTACGCCAAAAATTTTTAGATTTTCAAGTTAAAAAAGGACACAAAGTTATTGCGCCGGCCCCTTTGGTTCTAGAGGGCGACCCGACCACTTTATTTACCGGCTCTGGGATGCAGCCACTTTTGCCTTATCTTCTTGGTGAACCACATAAGGACGGTAAAAGGTTGTGCGACTCGCAACCCTCGATGAGATTGCAAGACATCGAGGATATCGGCGACCCGCGTCATACGACGGTTTTTGAGATGCTGGGCAACTGGTCGCTTGGCGATTACTTCAAGAAAGAGCAAATCCACAACTTCTTCGAGTTTTTGACTAAAGAAATTGGGTTAGACCCGCAAAAAATCTACGTGACATGTTTTATTGGTAACGAAAAATATGGTATTCCAAAGGATACTGAGGCGGCAAAGATTTGGCAGGAGGTCTTTAAAAAGGCTGGGATTGAGGCAAAAATTGCCGAGATTGGCTCGGCCGAAAATGGTGACAAACGGGGAATTAAGGAAGGCGAGCGAATTTTCTTCTATGACGACCATGAAAACTGGTGGAGCCGTGGGGGCGGATGTGAATCTACGCCGATTGGTGACCCGTGTGGTCCAGACTCGGAAGTGTTTTATGATTTTGGTGAAGACAAGCAGGATGTAGAAAAATATGGTTTGTCGCATCCGGCTTCGGATGGGGCTAGATTTATGGAAATTGGCAACCAAGTCTTCATGCAATATCGTCGCTTGCCAGATGGGACTTTTGAAGAGCTAGAACACAAAAATGTGGATTTTGGTGGCGGGCTTGAGCGCATTACGGCGGCTTCGATTGGGTCGTTTGACGTATTTAAGATTTCTCTCATGAAACCGATTATTGATAAACTTGAGGAAATATCAGGGAAATCTTACGATAACAATACCGACGAGATGAGAGTGATTGCTGACCACATTCGCGGTGCATATTTGTTAGCTGCTCAGGGCTTGGTGCCGTCTAATAAAACCCAAGGTTACGCCATGAGAAGATTAGTGCGCCGCGCGATTTTGCGTGCACTTGACCTTGGCATTTCAACCAATTTCTTGTCGGAAATCGTGCCGATTGTGGCTGATAATTATGCTGGACTTCCGGATTCGATTTTGACACACCGCGAGGTGGCACTCGAAACATTACTCAAGGAAGAGGTGGCTTTTCGCAAGACTTTGAATAAAGGATTAAAGGAGCTCAGGCGGGTGGCACATGTATCCATCCCGGGGTCGCGTCGCTCGCTCCCGTCGCCACGGGGCTCGCGCGCTAATCCTCGCGCTGCCGCGCTCCGGAATCCCCCGGAATTGGATACATGTACCACCCTCACAGGTTACGATTTGTTCAAGCTTCAGGATACGTATGGTTTTCCTTTGGAACTTTCGGTTGAAGAATGCTACCATCAAGGTATTGAACTTTCAAAGGATTATCAAGCGGAATTTGAAAAAGCTCTTAAAGAGCAGCGTGAACGTTCGCAAACCGCATCGAAAGGTATGTTTAAAGGCGGTCTCGAAGACCATGGTGAGCAAACCGTAAAATACCACACGGCTTGCCATTTACTACTTGCAGCCCTACAAAATCACATTAATAAAAACATTGCACAAAAAGGTTCTAATATCACAGCGGACCGCGTACGTTTTGATTTTAACTGCGACCATAAATTGACGCCAGAAGAATTAAAGGCCGTGGAGGACCAAGTAAATGAATGGATTGACGCCGATCTCCCAGTCGTGTTTGACGAGTACGACAAAAAATATGCACGCGATACTTTGAAGGCGCACGGTGAATTTTGGGACAAATATCCCGATGTTTTGAAGGTTTATACAATTGGTGATTTTGAGAAACCGATTTCGCGCGAAGTCTGTGGTGGTCCACACGTTGAGCACACTGGCGTGCTTGGTCATTTTAAGATTACCAAGGAAGAGTCGAGTTCGGCAGGTGTACGCAGAATTAAAGCTGTATTAACAAAAGAAGAGTCTTGACTGGCGCCTAATACCTTGATATAATAGGCATAAGAATTATAAAAAGGATATAATAATATGCCTCAAGCAAAAAAGAAACAAGCAACCAAAACTGCGGCAAAAAAACAAGGTCAACAAGCAAGGAAAACAACGCGCACTAAGGCTTGCGCTTGTAAGCAAATTGACGCTAGAGAAAAGATGCATGTCTACATCGTGACAATCATGAGTATGATTGCCGCGCTTCTACTTTGTGCAGATGTCGCAATGGTGATTGTTTAACTTAATAAAACCGCCCTTTAAGAGGGCGGTTTTTTTGTTTGGTAAGAAGTTTTAGTTTTGGAGAATTTTATCAATCTTGGATTTGAGCCCATTACTCTCTGGCGAAGCCTCAAGTGTATCTGTACCGACCCTGATTAAACCTAGTGCGGTGGCAAAAGAATAGTCGAGACTAGTGGCGAGTTTTTCGTCTTTGATGGTGAGATTTGGCAGAGAGTCGATATCTACTAAGTTAATAATCGGACGACGCGAGAACGGCAGACGAGTATACCAGTCTGAAAGAGCGAGCTTTTCTTGTAGTAGTGACAAACCAGCGCCACCACCACAAAGTAGGACATTGCGTGGTAGCGACCCAGATTCATAATCTTCGAGGGCAACCTCTACACCGGTCAGCCAAACACTTAGGTTGCGAGAAATTGCCGTTTCGACTTTGGCTTTTAAGTGGTCGTCGAGTGTGCCAGCATCATATTCGAGTTTGTACTTTTCGGCTGTTTCAAAATCTACGCCCACTTGTTCGGCGATTTGGTGGGTAAAGCTACGGCCACCGATGGAAAACATTTTGGTGCATTCTACACCGCCATCATCCACGACCGCAATATCGGTAGTGCCGCCACCAATATCCATAATAATACCGGAAAAATTTGAATCCAAATCGTCACCAAGACACGCTCGGCAAATAGCAAATGGTTCAACTGCTACAGTAATGAGGTCGAGATCGAGCTCGGCGCAGACTTTTTCGATGGCGGCGATATGAATCATGGGGGCAAAAGCGGTATAAACCAACATCGACACTTCTGTGCCTTTAAATCCGACCGGATTGCTAACTTTGTAACCGTCAATGGTCAAGGAAACGATGGCTGAGTTAATCAGGCGGACATCGATATTTTTGTTATCCGTTTCAATGGCAACGGCTTTTTTGGCGACTTCCCCGGCTTTTTCTTGAACTTTTTTGATGATTTCTTCCATTTCGGCCTCGGAGATTGGCAGATTTGAATCTTTGCGGGAATATTTGACAGATGTGGTGTTGCCTTTAATTAATTCGCCTGCTACCCCAACGACGGTCCTCGTGGCGCGTTCGCCAGTAACATCCTCAACCTTAACCAGTGCTTCTTCGCAGGTGGAAATGACAGCAGTAATATCAGAAATGGCGCCGGCGTGCATACTGCCTTCTTTTTGACGAGCTTTACATGCAGCCAAAATCTCCAGATTGCCTTTGCCGTCTGGTTTGGCTAAAACAGCTTTGACAAATTCGGTACCAATATCTAGCCCTAGAATAGTGCTCATGGTTCTATTATAGCACACTTTCCGGGCTCGAGGCCACTTAACTCGTATTTGCCAAATGTGGTACGGTGAAGCTTGGTGACGCGGTAGCCGAGAGCGGCGAAAGTCCGCCTGATTTGACGATTGCGCCCTTCGCTCAAGATGACAGTATAATTATTTGATTGGTTTTTGATGACTGTAAATTTTGAGAGGCCATCATCAAGCATAATTCCGAAGTCCGAAATCATTTGCTGATGCAGCGGCTCAAGTGAGCGGTTTAATTCCACTTCGTAAACTTTTTCTTTGCGGAACTTTGGGTGGGTCATCGTGAAAGCGAAATCACCGTCGTTTGTCAAAAGAATTAAACCGGAGCTATCTTTGTCGAGGCGGCCGACGGTTTTTAGGGCCTTGTATTTCTCTGGGAGTAAATCATATAATGTGGGCGCTGCCCCCTGAGCGCGACGTGAACAGACATAACCGGCCGGTTTGTTCATAGCAAGATATAAGTGTTTTGCCTCAAATGGGACTATTTTTTCATTATAGCACACTTTGCTGTTTTTGTCAATCCTACTGCCTAATACAGCCCTTTTCCCATCTATAGTTATCTTGCCAGCAACAATTAAATCATCGGCTTCGCGACGTGAAACTCCGATACGTTCGGCCAGAAATTTATTGAGCCGGATTTGTTCCATAGGTTGTTTGATCTGGTTGAGCTACTGGTGCCTGGGCGACTGGGGCTGTAGCGGGCTGGGCGGCAGGTTGGGCGGCTGGAGTTGCGGCAGGTTGGGCGGCATCTGCCGGTGCTGGCTGTCCGGCTGCTTTATCACCTAATACTTCGTGTATAGCATTTACGACATCCTCAATGCCAACTTGTGATTTTACTAAATAGCGATCTGCGCCGAGGCGTTCACCACGAGCGCGTTGGTCATCAGACGACAGTGCCGTCATCATAACTACTTTAATTTTTGCGGTTTCCGGGGTGTTTCGCAAAATGTCGAGCATATCAAAACCGGAAATTTTTGGCATCATCACATCGGATAAAATTAGGTCTGGTCTTTCGCGGACCGCTACGGCAAGAGCTTCCTCACCGTCGCCGGCGGATACCACTTCGTAGTTTTCGGCGGCAATACGTATGCTGTAGATTTCGCGAAGCGCTGCATCATCTTCTACTACCATTATTTTCATTGATTTGTTCCTCCATTTATGTTATTTGATGTTGTTTGCGAAAGGTTTAATTGTGGGCTCGGGGCGGGTTGAGGAGCTGGTTGAGGTTGCGCGGGCTGCGGTTGGGCTGGCTGAGCACCTTGCATAACCTGCACTTGGGGAAGCTGCGGCGAAGATGCGGGCTTAGTTGTAGGATTCAAATTCATACCCATACTATTATTATACGCTATCATGCGTTTTTCGTACTCTTCTCCTGTGATTCTGGGCAAAGAAACATAAAAAGTTGAGCCTTCGCCAAAGGCTGATTCTGCCCAAACACGTCCGCCCATAGCTTCAACTCGTTGTTTAACTAGATATAGCCCTAGGCCCGTACCACCAATAGTGCGAGTATCGGAATTGTCAGAGCGATAAAACTTTTGAAAAATATGAGTGAGGTCGTCTGCCGAAATGCCTATACCAGTATCGGTAACATTAATCAAAACACGGTCGCCATCGCCTAAAACATTTACATATATCGAACCGCCGGCTGGCGTGTATTTAACTGCATTATCGATAAGGTTGTCCATTATTTCGTGCATAAAGCTAACATCCACAAAACCATAGATAACTTGGTCGAGCCGACGAGAAGTGCCAACGTTTGGTTCGGAGGCACCGAATTGATAGGTGAGATTGCCTTTTTTGATGGCGGGCAAAAATTGGTCAACAATTTGCTTAATAAGTCCGACCATTTCAACTGGCTGGAAGGTTGGGCGAAGACGACCATCGTCGAGCTTCGTAACATCTAGCAAATCGCGAAATAGTTTGCCCAGATGCTGAGAAGCCGCATGCGCGGAATCTAGATAAGTGCGAGCACGCTCATCGATAGTAGCGGTCTGTGGGTTAAGCGCTAGCGAAAGATAACCTTCTATAGAGGCTACCGGGGTACGCATTTCGTGCGAGGCGGTGGAAATAAACTCAGTCTGCTCGCCCTCCTCGGCAAGTTCTTTGGTAATGTTACGAAAAGTAATAATGCGGTTGTTGCTTGAATTTTTGACCGGGATAACAGAAAATGCCACCGGAATACGCTTTTTTGCCTGACCTACAATTAGACATACTTTGTAATTATCAAGCGCTTGACCGGTGCGGATGGATTGAAGCAAAAGATTCTCATTTTCTGGCAGTTCGCGGCCTTCTTTACTTTCGATTTTAAGAAGTAGTGAGGCATCAAGATTAATAATATTGCTTGGGGTGGTATAGCCTAATGTTGTAGCAGCCGCTGGGTTGGCATAGTGGATTATGCCAGTACCACCAGTAATAATAACCCCGTCGTGAATAGTTGACAGAGCAAGCTCGGAAAGTTGATTGTTGGCAGTCTCTCTGGCATTCGTATCGGGTTCTTTTTTGCGGCTAAAAATACTCATTAAATATATTTTAACACAAGCGTATAAAAATGTGCTAAAATTAATTTATGAACAAAGACGTGATTTATATTGAACCAGAAGATGATATTACTGATATCATTACTAAAATCGAAAATTCAAAAGAAAAAATCATAGCACTTGTACCACCAAAAAAAGCTGGGGTGTTCCGTAGCATAGTTAATATCAAGCTTATTGCTAAGTCTGGTGTAAATGCTGACAAAAAAATTGTGCTCGTCACAACTGATCCCGCCATTATAAAGCTTGCCGCAACCACCAAGCTTCCCGTTACAAAAAATTTACAATCTGCGCCGTCCGTTCCGAAAATTGATGATGACGTTGAGGCTGAAGCAGCTTCAGCTGACGACGTAGTTGAGTCTGCGGCGGCCGAATCGGAAGAGGAAGAGGTTGAAGACCTTGAGGCCGAAGCAAAGCCAGAAAAAGACAAGGATGATGACGAAAAAAACGAAGACAAAGACGATAAAGAGGATGGCGAAAAATCTGGCAAAAAAGCAAAACCGGTAAAGTCAAAGAACCCTGTCATAAACTGGATTAAAAATCATAAGGTTTTGTTCCCAATTCTTATTGTATTATTAATTGCTTTGATACTTGCTTTGGTTTGGGCAATTGTGATTGCTCCAGCTGCATCCGTGACGGTGACAATTCGTACCACTACAACAAACTTTTCGGAAAATGCTTCATTTGTAACCGACTTAGCCGCCGAGAATGTGAGTGAAGGCAAGTTTTATCTCGACGAAAAGAAGAATGAGACAAAAACCGAAGCGAGCTTTGAGGCAACCGGCACCAAGAATGTCGGTGACAAGGCTACTGGTGAAGTAGTGGTTTATACCTATTTCAAGAATAGCGGGGCAAAGGCGATAAATGCAGGCTCGGTGTTTAATTACGGAAATCTTCGGTTTATTTCAGACAAAGATGCTTCTTTGTCGTGGGATGGAAAAGATGTAAACAAATGCGAGAACAAAGGTGAGGCAAGTAGCTTTACGTCGGGGTGTTTGGTCTCTGGGCGCATTGCAGTAACCGCAAGTGAACCGGGGGCACAGTACAATATTGCGGCACAGGAAAGAGGCTGGGAAACCACAGCGAATGTTGGTGTATATAGCGATCAGGCAATGGCAGGTGGTACAAGCAAGACCATCACCATTGTGCAGCAGTCCGATATCGATGAGGCACTAGCCAAGGTAGTTAATAACAACGCTTCTTCACAAGCTGAGAGAAAAGCTAAGTTGCTTTCGACAATTGAAGATGGTTCATTTATCATTGATTCAAGTTACAAGCAAACGGTCAGCGAACCAGTTTCTACTCCAGCGCTCGGTGAGGAAGTTAAGCCTGGTGAAAAAGCAACCCTAACAGTAATAACAACTGATTCAATTTACATCGTAGACAAAACAAAAGTGGAAGAATTTATCTCCGAGAAAGCAAAACTTGCGGACGACTATAAGATTTACAAGATGAACGATCCGTTTATTGAGAATTTTATGGAGGCGGGGGAATCTGGATATATTGGTAAAATTAAAACATCCGTAGTATCTGGTCCAAAAGTTACCGAAAATGGTATAATTGATGTCATTAAGGGTAAAGGATTGGGGCAGGCAAGAGCAGACTTACTAGATACATTTAATGGTATTGATAGTAATAATACCAGAATAGACGTATCGTACCCTTGGGTATTCTCGGTACCAAATGACCCAACGAAAATTACCGTAACAATAAATGTTGAGGAATAAAAAGTAGAGTTAAAAGCGAGGAAAAAATGAAAGTTATTGCACTTGACGTTGGTGAAAAACGTATCGGTGTGGCAAAAGCAGATTCGAACACTCGGATTGCGGTACCGGTTGGGTTTTTGGTGGTGGATGGCTCTGAGTGGCAGGAAATTGCTAGAATCGCTAAGCTTAGTAGTACAAATTTGTTTGTGCTTGGTTTGCCAAGAAGCAATGACGGGAATGAAACGCGACAAACATTATATGTCAGAAATTTTGCTCGCACACTTTGCGAAAAAATCCCGGGAGCTAAAATTCGTTTCCAGGACGAATCGCTCACGTCCGTGGAGGCAGAGAAGCGTTTGAAGGAAAGCGGTAAAAAATACAAGAAAGGCGATATCGATGTAGAGGCGGCAACAATTATTTTGCAGGATTTTCTCGAAGGATTTAGAGCATCCGAATCGTTAACATCAAACAATCGCGCTGGCAAAACGCGCACTAGTGCCGCAGCGGTTAAACATTCCGAAAAAAATGCAGTTGAAACTAAACCTAGAACCTTGCGAGACATGAAGGCTATACCAGAAGAAAAACTGAAAACCACCTACGATAAAGCTAAACTAAAAGGTAAGAAAATGAAGAAGTTGTTGATTATTTCGCCAATTACGATTGCGGTGATACTACTTGGAATAACTGCCGTACTCAAAATTCGCGATTTTGTACGCGCGGAACGTGAGCGTGAATACGCTGAACAAGAAGCTGCCATGAAGGCAAAAGTTTTTAGTTTCACAATCACCCCGGGCGAAACAATCTTTGACGTAAAAAAGAAACTCCTTACGGTCACAAGAGACAGCAGTGATGATGAGGAAAAAGTTCCAAATTATACTGCGGAAGAAATCGAGGCGGCATTTAATGCGGATTATGATTTCGAATTCTTGCGAAACCGGCCGGTGGGAGCAAGCTTAGAAGGTTATTTGTACCCGGAGACGCATGAATTTTACGCGAGCGACACGGTAGAGGCGGTTATCCAAAAATTTCTTGAAGGAATGAATCAGGTTATCGTCGAAAATGACCTCGTGAGTAAATATGCCAAGCATAATCTATCACTGCACGATGGTATCACGCTGGCAAGTGTGGTACAAAAAGAATCTGTGCCGGGCGAACAGGCAACTGTAGCGCAAGTGTTCTACTCTAGATTGGCTTATGGTTGGAAGCTTGGTAGCGACGTGACAGTGTCATATGCGCTTGATCTTGTGGACCCAGAACGCACAATTTATCGTGATAATGCTGCGGCACTCACAATTGATTCATGCTATAATACGCGGCTCTACGCTGGTCTCCCATGCGGGCCAATATCGAACCCTGGCCTTTCAGCGCTCCAAGCGGTAGCAAATCCTGCCGATTCGGCTTATCTTTACTTCTTGACAGGAGACGATGGTATGATGTATTATAGTTATACAGAGGCTGAGCATAATCAGAACGCTTACTTACATTGCCAGACCCTCTGTAACATATCGTTATGACAAAGAAGAACCAAACATTTAGTTTTAAGAAAATCAAACATGTTTTACCTTATGTAGCTGCTACGCTTTTAACGCTCGCTTTAGTTTTTGTTGGTTCACTTGATAAACAAAATTCAAACATGAACTTAAGCCTCAGTGCTTTTGCGGAGAGCAATTATAAGGTTTCGGTTGACCAGTTGTCTGAGCTATTTGTCGTGGCAGATTTATCCGATACTTTGGGGCTTGCTTCGGCGTCAGACGTTGCAAATAACTACGTGCTAACCAATTCCATGTATGAGGCAGGGCAGACTTCAAGTGGTAAAACCGAGAAACCAAATATCACAAACTTACCAACGCTTCGCGGTGTCATCGAGTATATCGTCTCTGCGGGCGAATCGATGGAACAGATTGCAGCTAAATATGGCTTGACTACCGACCAAATTCGTTGGTCAAATAACTTAAAAACTACCGCTTTGCCAGTTGGAGCAAAGCTATATATACCTAGCGTGCCGGGAATTGTTTATACCGTAAAGGCCGGCGAGACAGTGGAGTCTATAGCATCAAAATATGGTGGCACCGTGGCAGAGATAATTGCTTTAAATGACCTTGAACTTTCTGGTGTTTCCGAAGGAATGAGAATCGTAATTAAGGGCGGGACATTGCCAACTACTGAACGCCCAGAATACGTAGCGCCAGTTGTAAGATATTATTACACCTATCTTGGTAACACGTCCGAAAGGCAAAATATCCAGGTGCTTGGTTACAAATATGGTCTGGGTGGCCCTTACGGGCGCGGTCAGTGTACACAGTGGGCTTGGTATAATCGCCAGGATTTGCCATCTAACCTTGGTAATGCCAATACTTGGGCCAGGCGTGCAGCGGCGGCCGGTTTTCCGGTAAGTCGTACTCCGTCGGCAGGGGCGGTTTTCCAAACTACTTCTGGTTGGTATGGTCACGTAGGCTATGTAGAGGCGGTAAATGCTGATGGTTCTATCACTGTAACAGAGATGAACTATAACTATCGTACCTATCTTGTAATTAGGGCTATTATTCCAGCTAGCGCAGTAAAAAACTTTAATTACATCCATCGCAAGTAAACGGCTCTTTACATTGATTTTCCAAAAAAATATTATATAATTAGGAGTATAATGTTTAGCGACACAGCAAAAGTTAGTTTAAAAGCTGGTAAAGGCGGAGATGGTGCCGTTTCTTTTCGACGGGAAATTTATATTCCAAAAGGTGGACCAGATGGTGGTGATGGCGGCAAAGGCGGAGACATCATTTTTAAAGCAGACAAAGATACCAATACTTTGATAGATTTTAGATATACGCCGATTTTGACGGCAGAAGATGGACGAAATGGCTCTGGCACGCGTTCGGCGGGACGAGCGGGCAAAGATTTGATTGTTGAAGTACCAATTGGGACAATAGTAAAGCGTGATGGCAAAGTTATTGCTGATTTGGTGACCGATGGCCAGACCGCGGTGATTGCTCGTGGTGGCGATGGTGGGTTTGGCAATGCACATTTCAAAAGTTCTACAAGACAGGCTCCAATAATTGCCGAGGTAGGGGAGCCAGGTGAAGAATTTGAGGCTGAAATTGAGCTAAAACTGTTAGCTGATGTGGGATTAGTGGGTCTGCCAAATGCTGGAAAATCAACATTTCTTTCTGTGGTTTCGAATGCAAAGCCAGAAATTGCCGATTATCCGTTTACGACACTTACGCCACAACTCGGGATGGCAACAATTGACGAGCAAGATTTGCTGATTGCTGATATTCCTGGTCTTATTGAGGGCGCTTCGGAGGGGAAGGGACTCGGACATGATTTTCTCCGGCATATTGACAGAACTGCGGTTTTGCTTCACCTTGTTGATGTTTATAATAATGACGCGGGAGAAGCTTATAAAACAATTCGGGGAGAACTAGAAAAATATTCCGATCTAGCTTCACGACCAGAGGTTGTAGCGCTGACCAAATGTGAAGGAGTCGATTCTGAAATTATAGAGATGCAGATGGCGTCAATTTTGAAAATTAACCCCGAAGTAAAGGTTTTTGCGATTTCGGCAGCAGCACATCAGGGAATAGATGACTTGCTGAGGGAATTAAAAAGTGAAGTAATTTTACAAAGACAATCAGAAGCTAACTCTGCGCATGATAAGGCCCACTTTACCGAACCATCAGATGATGAAGCTTTGCCGACCATCTCCTTATCACCGGAAGCCGTAAAGACGACCTGGAAAGTGACGAAAGAAGATGACAAGTTTATTGTAACTGGTGAAAAGATTGAGAAATTTGCCAAGAGGACTGATATGAACAATTATGCTAGCGTGAATCGTCTGCGCGATATTATGAAAAAGATGGGGATTAGAGCCGAGCTTACATCACTAGGTGCTGAGCCAGATTCAATCGTTTCGATTGCTGGCAAGGAATTTACGCTTGTCGAGGATTGGTAAAATTTATTAAATGGTTTTATTTGGCTTTGCCTGAATGCTCTTTGCGCCATTTGGCGATTTCGCCGTGGTTGCCTGAAAGTAAAATATCTGGGACTTTCATGCCGCGGAAATCGGCTGGCTTGGTGTATTGAGGATACTCTAAATTGTCGCCGTCGGAAAATGATTCTATTTCGGCAGAGGTCTCGCCGCCGAGGACGCCCGGAATCAAACGAACTACTGAATCGATGATGATTAATGCTGGGAGTTCGCCGCCGGTTAAGACATATTTGCCAAGCGAAATCTTGTAATCTACCAAGCTTAAAATCCGCTCGTCATAGCCTTCGTAATGAGGACAAAGAATGATGTAATGGAGGAAGTTTGCATCCGACTCGGGGCCGCGTCCGTCCGGCCCGTCGCCACGGGCGGACGGCGCTAATTCTCGCGCTGCCGCGCTCCGAAATGCCCCGAGTCCGGATGCAAACTTCCTCGCTAGATCTTGGGTCCAGGTTTCGCCGACTGGGGTCGGGAGGATAACTAAAGCGGTAGGGTCTTTTTCTTTGATAGATTCAATGGCGGCAAAAACTGGTTCGCAGCGGAGTAACATGCCATCGCCACCGCCATAAGGAGTATCGTCGACAGATTTGTGTGGGCCAAGACCAAAGTCGCGTAGATTCACAAAATCAAACTCAGCAAGACCTTTGTCTACGGCCTTCCACATCATGGAAGTCTTGAGATATGGTTCAATCGCCTCTTGAAATAACGTGATAATTGTGAATTTAATCATATCCTATATTATAACATATTTTTATAGTAAAGTCATTTTTGATGGGTAATTATTTATGTTGCAATCTGTTACTTAAAAAATATGGTATAATGGACGTATTATCTTTATCCACGGTAGTGTTTAGAGTTGGTTCCTTAAAATGTTGGTTTTTTGAATACAAGGGGGAATAGAAAGTGACAACTTCAGAAAAAAAATACGAATTCACTGGTGAAACCAAGGAGGTAAAAGGGCACATTCTGCGTCAGATTGTTGCGAAGAAAGACTTTGGCGATATTAAGGCAGGTACACATGGTGGCTGGATCGAAAATCACAGCAATTTGTCACATGAGGGGGACTGCTGGGTCTATGAGTATGCCAACGTCTGGGATAAGGCTAGCGTCTCCGGTGATGCCGCAATCCGTGATTTCGCGCAAATTTTTGACCACGCAGAAGTAAGCGGGCAGGCCGAAATTTCTGGCGACGCAAGAGTTTATGGTTTCGCGAAGGTTAGCGGCTTTGCCGCCGTGGGTGAGAATGCCCATATCTATGACCAGGCCGAAATTTCTGGTCAAACTAGGATAAGTGGGGATTCCCGGGTTTTCGGCAATGCCAAAATCTATGGCCGGGCCAATATTTACCTTTACGCAAAGATTTTTGGTGCGGCACAGGTTTTTGGCGATGCCGAGGTGTTTCAGAAGGCATCTGTTTATGACTGGGCCAGAGTTTACGACTCAGCGAAAGTTTTTGGCAATGCCAAAATCTATGGCCGAGCCGAAATCTACGGTGAGGCGCAAGTCTTTGAGGATGCGATGGTTTTCGACGATGCGTTCGTGTTTGATTCGGCGAGAATCCACAAAAATGCTCGCGTGTTTTATGATGCGAGAATCTTCCACAATGAGGATGTCACGAAGGCCATTGGCGGACGGTAATAAATGAATGAAGGAGATAGTGATGGCAACAAAGAATCACAAGTTTATTGAGTATTTGGCGCCAGGCCAGAAAAAGTTTGAGCTGACCGAGGAAACGAAGGAGGTGGACGGACATATTCTCCACCGCATCCGTGCCGTAATTCATATCAAGAGTCTTTATTATACTATCGATCTCAAAAAGGGCACGCTCGGTGGATGGGTCGAGAAAGAGTCAAACCTGTCACATGTTGGAGCCTGCTGGATTTTTCATGAAGGCATGGTCTATGGCGATGCCAGAGTATCATCTGCGGGCTCGGTAGGTGGAAAAGCAAAAGTCTACGGTGAGGCTCAAATCTCCGACAATGCTATGATTATGGACCAGAGCGAGATTTATGGTGGAGCGACCATACGTGGGAGCTCAATCATCTTGGACGAGGTAAAAGTTTACGACTACGCCTCGGTAGTTGGCGCGACAATTAGCGGCCATGCTGAAATCTATGGCAATGCTCGTGTCACCGGCGATGTTGATGTTGGACACAATGCACGTATTTATGAGAACGCGGTAATCGGAGGTCGTGTCCACATTAGTGACAGAGCAAAGATTTATGGCAGCGCCCATATTGAGTGCTATGACTCTCCTAGTGGCTGTGTTATATGGATTTCCGGCGATACCGAGATTGCTGGCAATGCCAAGATTGCTGCCCAGTAAAAATCAACAAAAGAGGCGTTGCTCGATGAGAGTGGCGCCTTTTTCGTTGTTTGATTCTGGTGACCATATAAAAGAAAAACGGCTTTTTGAAGCCGTTTCCCCGCTGTTACGCGCCCACCCAGGGGCACATTGGTTTGTTTTAATCCGCTGTTTGTTTTTGATTATTAATGTAAGTCTCCACACTCCACTAACTAATCAGTGGAACCCCGTGAAGCGTACCAGCTTATTTTTATAATAAAGCATAAACATTTAGTTGTCAAGGACTTTTTTTGAAAAAAGGCTTGTGCTTTTTATGACTGGACATTTTTGATAAAAAATGATATAATTATGATAGTGGTTGGTTTGCCAAGAACGGGGGATAATATGAAAAACACACGTTCCGATATGATCGTGCTTCTGGAAAAGGAAGTCCGGTACGCACGCGACACTCTAATTCCGATCTTTAAAGGAAATATAAGCTGGGTAAGATCTTATATCCAGTGGGTTGAAGAGGAATATGATGTGGACGTTGATCCGGAAGAATTTCTCTCAGCCCAGACGGAGCTTGAGAACGAAAGGGCGCGCATCAAACGCGCTGAGCGAGTGTTGAGTGCCCTGGCACTCGGGGAGAAAAATGTATCCCAGCGGTCGATTCTGACCGCGTATACATATCTTCTCGAAGGTCATGATCGCTCAAACGAAGCTATGAACAAAGTAATACAATTCTATTACAAGATGAAAGAACGATATGGTTAACCACCACGCCCCCTCGGGCAAATGCCCGGGGGATTTTTGTGTTATAATTACGGCATGGATTTGTCTAAGAACGTGGAGGAATTAAAAGGTATTGGCCCAAAGACGGCAGAGATTCTGAAAAAGGCCGGCATAAAAACGCTACGTGATTTTTTTTACAACTTGCCGAGGGATTACGAAAACTTTGCGATGCCAAGCAGTATCTCTCAAATTCAGCCAGGCAAGGTGGTCATCAAGGGGTTAATATCCGATTTAAAATCGCGGCGCGCAAGGAAACGCAATCTCTCTATAACAGAGGGGGTGGTACGTGATAACACTGGGGCAGTGCGGGTGGTATGGTTTAATCAGAGCTATCGACTGAGACAATTTGCGCCCGACAGGGAATATTATTTTACTGGAGTTTACGAACTAAAAAATGGCCGTTTTCAGCTGACGACACCATCGGCAGCGCTCGCTTCCGATGTAGATTTCTCAGGTGGGTTTAGCCCAATTTATGTGGCACATGGTGGGCTAAAATCAAATGATTTTAAACGACTGATGAATAATTCCCGAGATAAATTTGCGGAAATCCCCGATCTTTTGCCAAGTGCGAAAAAGGGGGAACGCAGAGAAGCGCTTTTTGATGCACATTTTCCGGAATCGGCTGCGTCAGTAAAAAAATCGCGTGAGTACCTCGCGTACGAGGAACTATTCGAGTTGATTCTTGCGGCTAGTTTAAATCGCCGCGAAAACGAAAAGCTAAAAGCCAACCCGGTAGCTTTTAAAGTGGAAAAAATCCGTGAATTTGTGGGGGCTTTACCATTTAAACTAACGAATGCCCAGAGAAGGGCAGCCTGGGATATTTTCCAAGATATGGAAAAATGTACACCAATGAATCGTTTGCTTCAGGGCGATGTAGGTAGCGGTAAGACAATGGTGGCGGCGCTCGCAGCATATGAGGCAATTCTCGCGGGCGGGCAAGTGGCTTTGCTTGCGCCAACAGCAATTTTAGCAAGCCAGCATTATGAGAACATTGGGCCACTGCTCGGAAAATTTGGAGTAAAAACTGCGCTGCTTACTGGGTCGACCAAGAGAAAGCCGGCCCTAAAAAAGCAAATAGAAAGTGGCGAAATCAATTTAGTTATTGGTACCCATGCTTTGCTTACCGATGATACTGAGTTTAGTAATCTTAATCTAGTAGTGATTGACGAGCAACATCGTTTTGGAGTAGAGCAAAGGCAAAAACTGGTACTTAAATCTCCATCTGGACTGGCACCACATTTTCTCGCCATGACCGCTACACCAATTCCGCGCTCCTTGCAACTCACGGTGTTTGGAGATTTAGACGTTTCGATACTTGACGAACTTCCGGCCGGAAGGCAACCAGTAAAGACCCAAATAATTACGGAGATTGATGCAAAAGAAAAGTTATACCCAGCGATGCGCCAAATCTTGCAGTTAAAACCAGATGCCAAAAAACACGGCGAAAAAGCCCGCGGACAACAAATTTATTGGATTTGCAAGGCAATTGACGAGACAAACTCCCTTCTTAGCAATGCTGGTGGGTCTGGGAGCGGCGAAACAGCCAAAGTGGGGTTTAGTGGTGGTTCGGAGATAACTTCGGTTAAAAAGCGCACTAGGAGGCTCCAGGAGGTCTTCCCAGAATACAAAATTGAGTTTTTGCATGGCAAAATGAAACCCGCTGAGAAGGATGCGGTTATGGAACGTTTTTCGAGCGGTGAGATTGATATTTTGGTGTCTACCACCGTGGTGGAAGTTGGCGTAGATGTACCGAATGCTACTCTGATGGTAATTGAAAATGCAGAATCATATGGCCTGGCACAGCTTCATCAATTGAGGGGAAGAGTGGGGCGTGGAGCATCGGCTGCTTATTGCTATTTGCTAACATCTGGGGATTTACAGCCATCACGGCGACTCAAAGAGCTAGAAAAATCTGCAGATGGTTTTTATCTTGCTGAGGTGGATTTAAAAATGCGCGGTCCGGGCGAAATCTATGGTTCTTTGCAACATGGTGCACTCGACCTTAGAATTGCTTCACTCTCCGACACAAAACTAATAGCAAAAGCAAGAAAGGATGCGAAGGATTTTTTGAATTCGGGTGAGGATATGCTACAATATAAAGAGTTAATGGTGGGAATTTCAAAGTATCAGCAGCTAACAACGCTTAATTAGAGGTAATATGAATAAAATAATGATTATAGGCGGTAAATATGGCGGAAGGAGCATACTGACCCCTGGCGGGGCGACGCACCCAATGGGCTCTCGCGAGAGATTAGCGCTTTTTAATATGCTGGCAGGACGAGTTGAGGGAGCCTCTGTACTTGATATCTATGCTGGAAGCGGTGCGCTTGGGATTGAGGCGCTCTCTAGAGGAGCCAAAAGTGCAACTTTTATAGACAAAAACATCCCTGCTGTTCAAATTATCAAAATGAACCTCGAACAGCTCTCGGCGAATGAAAACGCAAAGGTAATACGAGGTGTAGTGCCTAGCGTACTAGCAAACCTTGGGGAATTTGATGTTGTACTTGCAGATCCACCATATGATGATTTTAGGCTGCCTCATATCGAGGCTTTGGCCGCGCTGGTAAAGGTTGGCGGATTGCTGGTATTGTCGCACCCCAAAAAAGCGCCTGAACTCCCTGGACTTATACTAGATAAAACCCGTTCATATGCAGGGGCAAATCTTTCGATTTACCAAAAAAAGAATAGTGCTTAGCGCTTATGTTTACGACATATAGTTGATTTTTTATCAAATGCGTGATATAATGTGGGCATAAGGAGTTTTATATGTATAACGTCGAAAGTGAGAAAAAACAAAGACGCAAATTAATCTTAGCAGCTACAGCTATGGTAGCGATTATTATTTTGCTGATTGCTGCAATTGTAGTAGTTGCAACTGGTAAAAGTGGCAGAAAGAACGACAATACGAATTCGGAATTTTCTATTACAAGCAATAGTGAAAACGGTGAGGGCAATAAAACGGGAAATAACGACTCGAGCAAGAAAGACGAGACTGGCAAGGAAGGTTCAAATGAAGCTTCAAAAGAAGGCAATTCATCAAAAGAAGATAATGCCTCAAGCTCCAATAATACTTCCGATAACAATGCCTCGAATAATGACAAGTCAGAAAAGAGTGGCGATGCGTCAAACAATAACGAATCCCAGTCCGGCAACAATAACAGTAGCTCTAGCTTACCAAAAACTGGTCCAGAAGATTTACTTCCAGTTGCAATCATGCTTGGCATTTTGACCACCGTGACAACTGCCGTGATTATGAAAAAGAGCGAAAAAAGAGTAAAGAAAAAATAAGTCATTTTAAAAAGCCGGGTTTTAATCCCGGCTTTTTTGTGTTATAATAAAGTCACGCCCGGATGGTGAAATTGGTATACACGTATGCCTTAGGAGCATATGCCGTTTGGTGTGCAGGTTCAAGTCCTGTTCCGGGCACCACGACTCTGGGAGAGTCGCTCAAAAAGTAGGACATTGGCAGCCTTCGGCAGGCAAGTCCTGTTCCGGGCACCACAGATTAACACCACTGTGGAGAACACATTGTCGTTTGGGAATCCCTCATTTTACAGGGGTATTTTTTATATTTTGGTGGTTTTTGGCGGTCTCAAAAATTATCGCGTTGCACCAATATTTTGCGCTGGGCGAGGCCCTGCGTGGGCGCTAAAATAAAAATTGGTGCAGCTGCAGTCCAGTTGTAGTAGTTGCCATAATATTATATTATATAGAAAATGGAAAAGTGTTATATTGCAATTGATTTGAAGTCATTTTATGCCTCAGTGGAATGCGTAGAACGCGGGCTTGACCCGTTAAAGACGCGATTAGTTGTGGCAGACATTTCAAGAACCGACAAGACAATTTGCCTGGCCGTGAGCCCAGCGCTAAAAGCGCTGTGTGGACTCGGTGGCAGGGAGAGACTTTATAAAGTTATCCAGGCTGCAAAAAGAGCAAATACTGATTTTATGGTGGCGCCGCCGCAAATGCATAAATACATGAAGATTTCGCGGCAGATTTTTGGAATTTACGCGAAATTTATTGCGCCAACCGATATTCATGTTTACTCTATTGATGAGGTTTTTATCGACGCGACGCCTTATCTTAAAAATTATAAAATGACCGCAAGGGAATTAGCTGAAAAAATGATTCATGCAGTGCTTGAAGAAACCGGCATTACAGCGACAGCTGGAATTGGGTCAAATTTATATCTCGCCAAAATTGCGATGGATATCAAAGCAAAGCACCTAAAAGAAGATTCACACGGCGTGAGAATTGCGGAGTTAAACGAAATGTCTTACCGTAAGGAACTTTGGAGTCACACGCCGCTAACGGATTTTTGGCGAGTGGGGCCTGGCACAGCCAGGCGTTTAAATAAGCTCGGAATACACACTATGGGACAACTTGCAAAATATTCAACAGTCGGGTCATCAAAACTTTATAAAGAATTTGGCATTAACGCCGAGCTTCTGATTGACCACGCGTGGGGATACGAACCGGTCACCATGGAGGATATCAAAAATTACCGCTCCGAAAATCATTCTGTATCTAGCGGGCAAGTTTTACATGAACCATACGACTATGATTCAGCAAGGCTGGTGACCTGGGAAATGGCCGACACGATGGCGCTGGATTTGTTTGCTGACGGACTTGCAACCGACCAAATCGTACTAACGGTGAATTATGATAAAGATTTTAAAAATTATGATGGGCCAGTGCATAAGGATCACTATGGTAGAATGGTGCCAAAACCAGCGCATGGAACTATCGCACTTGAATCATTTACAAATTCTTCGCGACTGTTTGCGGAAAAAACCGTCGAACTTTTTGATAAAATTGTAAATCCCACACTAAATGTGCGAGCCATTTATGTAGTGGCGGGACATGTTAAAAATGCCAGCAACGCCAAAAACGCTCTGCGTCAGACAAATCTTTTTACAAATTACGAAGAAGAAAACCTTAAGAACGCTCGCGAGCAAAAATTACAGGCCGCAGAGATAGAAATAAAAAGACGTTATGGCAGAAATGCAATTATGAAACTAAAAAATTACGAGAAAAAAGCCACAATGCGGATGCGCAATCGGCAAGTGGGAGGGCATCGAGCATGAATGAGTACGATGATATTATCAATTTGCCGCATTTTCACGACCCGACCAAACCATACATGTCCTTAAGAGACCGTGCGGCACAATTCGCATCATATAAATCATTGGTTGGGTACGAAAAAATGATTGAGGAAAAAACCGAAGAGTTGCTTGAGCTGGATTAGGATTCGCCTGATACTGCTTGGCTACCATCTATTTTCATGACTACTAGGTTCTTTATTTATAATATGATTTATTATTATGTTAAAAATGTATGTTATAATGGTAGTAATTGCGTAAGCATTTTGTTATTAAGGAGTGGTCCTATGGGACAAATGGAGGTAACGAATGGATAATAATCCAGAACAACCAGTGAATCAGCCGGTAAACGAGCCGACTCCGGAAGCGCCGGGTGTTGCGCAGCCGGCGGTAGAACAGCCGGTAGAGCAGCCAGTGGCTGAGCGACCGGTAGAACAGCCGGCCGAGCAACCAGCGGCAGAACAGCCGGTGGCAGGGCAGCCGGTAGACATCCAAACTGCGACGATGGCGCAAACAGCCACTTCGCAACCAACAGAAAAGACACAAAAAGAGCCTATGTCGCCTGCCACGAAGAAAAAAATAATTTTAGGCTGCGTAATTGGTGGGATAGGCTTGGTGCTCGGAATCGTTGCCGCCATTGTCATACCAATGTTGCTTAAAGTCAACTATGGTGAAACTTACAAAATCGCGAAGGAGCTAAAACCAAAGATTTATGAAATTTATCGTAATTACGACTGTGATTATGTGATTGATTATGTTTCTTCAACGTACACTACGCCAAAGTCTTATAGTGGATATATAGAAAACTGTAAAAAAGCCTATGGTTCGGCCGTAAATGATCTAGTAAATCAGCTTGGAGATTCTGATGGTGTTAAGAAAAATGATGAAATAAAAAATCAATTTGATAAGTTTAAAGCCGAGTATTCGTCGCTTTCGGCTGGTGATGCGGAAGCGCTTGCTGAGAAATTATCGCTTTGGCAGGCAGTACATGATTTTACATACGCAGTGGATGATCTAACGATGAGCTCACCGGACTCCGGTTTTAAAACGGCTGCGAATTATTTGATTGAGTCTGGTAATGATACTTTAAAGGCTTACGGCGAAGGTTGGCTAGAACGCGTTCTTGGTGTTACTGCGGCCTACCGAGCTTATCAATCGTCACCATGGCAAACCAGCGCCGAAGCATATACAGAATATAATAATAAAAGCAGGGAATTCAGTGATTGGCGCTCGGCTAACTCGCCAAGTATTTCTACCGTAGCACCGCTTGATTTTAGCGACTCTTCGAGAATGTATTCTGAATTTTCAACTCTATATGATTTGATTGTAAAAACTTACGAAAAGAATTACGACTTTGGCAGCAATACATGTACCGAATTTTTAAATGAAGTTTTTTGTGAATAATTTAAAAATGGTATTGTTTTAAAAAAATAATATGTGATATAATCATAAGTAGGATAAAAGGATGGGAAAGATTGCGAGGTATTTAAATCAGTTGATTGTCGGGAATGTTTTTGACACACCTGAAGTGCTCGAAAATTATGCTACTGACAAATCCGCACTGAGAATTAGACCAAAACTGGTGGCTTTGCCAGAGTCTACGGAGGATGTGCGAAAACTCATGCGTTTTTGCTATCAGCTGGCGGCAAAGGAAATCAAAATACCAGTGACCCTGAGAGGTTCTGGGTTAGACGAAATGGGGGCTGATCTCGGAAATGGGATGGTGATTTCTACCGAAAGGCTAAATCGGTTGCTCGAGTCAGACAAGCGCGAACGATTAGTAAGGGTACAGGCTGGTATTACGCTTAAAGAAATTAATACCGCGCTTTCCGTGAATGGACTAACGATTCCGGTTGCTGGTCACGATATGGATACAATCGGTGGGCTAATATCAAACAACCCTTATGATGATCAGGCTAGTAAATTTGGTGGTATTATGCATTATGTCGAGCGCATTGAAGTAGTACTGGCAAATGGTGATGTTCTACAGACTGCTCGCCTTAGCAGTCGTTCCGTAAAGAAAAAGGCCAGCGAAAAGACACTCGAGGGTAGTATTTATGGAAAGTTGTCACAACTAATCGACAAAAACGAAGGTCTTTTAAAAGAAATGCGTAAAGAAGCGCTTGGCCGGGCAGGTTACCCCACGATTGTAACTGCGAGCCAAAAGAAGACTATCGATTTGATGCCATTATTCTTTGGTGCGGAGGGCACACTTGGTGTAATCACGGAAGTGATTTTGAGAGCGGTACCGCTTAGTCCTAAAGAGCAACGCGTGGTGGCAACATTTAGCGATTTCACCATGGCGCAAAAGTTCCTTGATACAGTCAAACCGATGAAACCGCGTGAATTAAACCTGTACGATATTCGTATTATTAAAATTACAGAAGAAAGTGGCAAAAAGTTGGGTAAAATTGCCGGCAAACTCAAAGATGGTTTTGTGATTTTTGCCAAATTTGGTGGCAAGGCAAATTCTTCGCTTCGCAAAATTGCTAGCCTGAGGAAAGTTCTGCCAAAGCAGACCGAGCTTGTGATTGAATCAAACAAGAATAAGGCCGTACTAGACGAGTTTGAGAATCTACTAGTCGGATTTACGGCCCAGGCGAGAGCAGACGAGCGCGTGCCTTTCTTGACGAATTTCTATGTACCAGCAAGAAATCTAGGCGGGCTAATGAACGATCTTAAAATTCTAGAGGAAAAATTGGGGCTGAGTTTGGCGCTTTATGGTTCATATTCAGCCTCAAATTATAATTTGAGGCCCAAATTTAAATTGGACGATAAAGATTTTAGCAAGAAAGCCACTACTTTAATCCGAACTGGTGCTTTCGTAATCAAAAGACAGGGTGGTGATTTGGCTGGCGGCGCGCCAGAAGGTAGAATTAAGGCTTTGGTCACCAATGACGATATGCCAAGTGATAAAATGGCTCTTTACGCCGGCATTAAAAACATTTTTGATAAATATGAGATTTTGAATCCTGGCGTAAAACTCGGAGCGGATGCCACTTACACTATTCGTCATTTTCGCAAGAAATAATTGGCTTTAAGTTACTTTTTAGGTGTTTTTGTGTTATAATAATTGTAAATAGAGGAGTTTTTTATGAAAACAAAATTAAAGAAATTGTCTGATTCTCGCATCGAACTTACTGTTACGTTGGACGAAAAAGACCTAAAAGAAGCGGCGGAAAAAGCCGTTGTGAAACTAGCTAAGGAGCTTACGGTTGGTGGCTTCCGCAAGGGAAAAGTACCAGCAGACGTAGCGCGTAAGTTTATTCCGGAAAATGACCTAAATGCCGAGACGGCAGATATTGCAGTGCGCTCTACGGTGATTAATGCGTTTTTGCAGGAATCGCGTCAGCCTTTGGCTCTCCCTGGCGTCAATATCACTAAATATGTGCCAGGCGAAATGCTAGAATATACGGCAACCGCCGATATTATTCCAGAGGTAAAACTGGGCGACTACAAGAAACTTGGTGTAAAACTTGACGAAGTTAAAGTGAGTGATAAGGATATCGATGGCACACTAGACAACCTAGCGACTTCATTCGCCGAGAAAAAGGTAACCAAGCGCGCTGCAAAGCTTGGCGATGAGGTGATAATAGATTTTGTTGGCAAAAAAGACGGCAAGGCGTTTGATGGTGGCTCGGCAAAGGATTACAAGTTGCTCCTCGGCTCAAAAACTTTTATTCCTGGTTTTGAAGATGGCGTGGTTGGTCATGAGCCGGGCGACAAGTTTGAGCTTCCTCTGACTTTTCCAAAAGATTATGGTGTAAAAGAGCTTGCTGGAGCTAAAACTGTATTTGACATTCTAGTAAAGCAGGTTAATGAAATAATCAAGCCGGCGATTGACGATGAACTCGCCAAAAAGTGTGGTCCATTCAAAGATTTGAAAGCTTTGAAAGAGGATATTCGCAAAAATCTAACTGCGCAAACTGAGCATCAAATCATTGATAAGTATAAAAATGACCTGGTGGAAGCATTGGTTAAGAAATCTACCGTATCAGCACCAGAAATACTAGTTGAAGATCAAATCAAAATGATGCGAGAAGACGTGAACCGTAACGCCGCTTCGGCTGGGACGGATTTTGAGAGCTATATCGCTAGGGCCGGAGAAACGCCAGAATCTTGGGACAAAAAAGCCCGCGAAATTGCCGCGCAACGCGTCAAGGGTTCTCTCGTTTTGCAGAATTTGGCAATCGCCGAGAAAATTACGGTATCTGATGACGAAGTGGCAGCAAGACTGGCCGAATTAAGAGATGTCTACAAAAAATCACCAGAGGCCATAAAATCACTCAAAGATCCCAATGTTAAGATGGACATCAAAAACCGTTTGATTATCGAAAAAACTTTAGATTATCTTGTCAAAGTGAACAAATAGTGATATAATGTATTAAAGAGTTTCATCTCGCTAGAGTGTTGCTGTAAACCTAGTGGGGCAAAATAATATTATAATATAAGGGAATTTTGAATGCCAACTATTAATCAGTTGATTCGCAAGCCTCGTAAAAAGGCTGCAAAAAAATCCAAATCTCCAGCACTTGGTTCTATTGTTAATACTTTGAAGACCAAGCGTTACGAGAAAGCTGCACCATTAAAGCGCGGCGTTTGTATCAAGGTTACTACCAAGACTCCAAAGAAACCAAACTCAGCTATGCGTAAGGTCGCCCGTGTGCGTCTTACCAATGGTCAGGAAGTTTGGGCTTACATTGGTGGTGAAGGCCACAACTTGCAGGAGCACGCAGTGGTCTTGGTCCGTGGTGGACGTGTGCCAGATCTTCCTGGTGTGCGTTATCATGTGGTGCGCGGTACGCTCGATTTACAGGGTGTACAAGGACGCAAACAAGGCCGTTCTAAATACGGTGCCAAGAAGGAGGATAAGTAATTATGCCTAGAAAAACTACTAAATCCTTGGAACGCAAAGTCAATCCAGATCGCAAATATCAGTCTATCATGGTACAAAGACTAATCAATAAGTCGATGCTTGATGGTAAGAAGCAAGCCGCAGAGCGCGCAGTTTATGCCGCTATTGAAGGTGCCGCTAAGAAACTCAAGTCTGAAAACCCGGTTGAAGTGCTTGAGAAAGCCATCGCCAACGTTTCACCAGATTTTGAAGTTAAGTCACGCCGTGTCGGTGGCGCAAACTACCAGATTCCATTTCCAATTGCAGGTCACAGACAACTACATTTTGCCTTTTCGTGGCTCGTCCAATCAGCGAGGACTCGTGGTGGTATGCCGTATGCCAAAAGGCTTGAAGCTGAAATCGTAGATGCTTACAACGAGACTGGTGCTGCCTTCAAAAAGAAGGAAGATTGCCACCGTATGGCAGAAGCAAACAGAGCTTTTGCACATTTTGCTCGCTAACGCTTTGGACTTTCTCAGATAGTTATAAACAACAAAATAATACCTCTGAGGGGATTTCGGAGGCTGCTGCCGAGAAGGAGCGCCCGAGCCCCGTGAAGACGGGCGCGAGGGACGCGACCCCGAAGAGGTGTTATTTTTGTTGTTTATATTTGCGATATGGTGTGATATAATATACATAAGTATATTAGGAGGTTTATGGTAAAAGTAGCAATAAATGGTTTTGGCAGAATTGGTCGGAATGCTTTCAAGATTTTGTTTGAACGTGACAATGCAGAAGTGGTTGCGATAAATGACGTGACGGATGCAAAGACTTTGGCACATCTTTTAAAACACGATTCGTCATATGGTACTTATGATCGGAATGTGGAGGCTAAAGAAAACTCAATCGTAGTAGATGGAAAAGAAATCCCAATTTTTGCGGAAAAAGAGCCTATAAACCTTCCGTGGAAAGATTTAGGTGTAGATGTCGTGATTGAATCCACCGGCTTCTTTACTAAGCCCGAAGACGCAAAAGCGCATATCGATGCGGGTGCAAGGCGAGTAATTATTTCGGCACCAGCCAAAGGTGAAGGCGCCAAGACTGTAGTAATCGGCGTAAATGAAGAGGTTATCGAAGATTCAGACCAAATACTTTCCAACGCATCATGCACGACCAACTGTATCGCGCCTATCATGAAGATACTTGAGGATGAATTCGGCGTAGAAAAAGCCATGATGACCACCGTGCACTCTTATACTGGCTCACAGAGGATTCTTGATGCGCCGGCCAAAGATTTGCGCGAGGCGAGAAGTGCAGCAGAAAACATCGTACCAACAACGACTGGCGCTTCAAAGGCAGCGGCACTCACAATTCCAACTCTCAAAGACCATTTTGCCGGCCTATCAATTAGAGTCCCAACCCCAGTGGTTTCACTGGCAGATATCACCGCCTTAATCAAACGAGATACGACAGTAGAAGAGTTACGCGATTTATTCATCGGAGTGGCAGCGGACGAATACTATGAAGGGATTATTGGCATAACAAACGAAGAGCTCGTCTCATCCGACTTTATTGGCGACCCGCATTCTTGCATTGTAGATTTGCCTTTGATTGACGTAATTGGCGGCAATATGATTAAAATAGTCGCTTGGTACGACAACGAGTGGGGTTATTCAAATCGTCTAGTTGAGCTAGCAGTAGATTATGAAAAAGAGGCATAGATGAAAATATTTGTTGGGTCGGATTATCGTGGGTTTGAATGCAAAAAGGAAATCTTGGGTTTTTTGAAGCAAAAAGATGACGCAGCATTTGATGTTGGCGCGTATGAATATAAAGAAGGTGATGATTTTAATGACCCAGCGATTAGTGTAGCTACGCTAGTAAAAGAAAATCCCGGTTCGATGGGCATATTGGTTTGCGACTCGGCACACGGCGTGACGATGCAAGCAAATAGATTCAAAGGTATTAGGGCGGCGCACTGCGATTCAGCAGAATCAGCGGTACTAGCGCGTGAGCATGATGATGCCAACGTCCTGTGTCTGTCGGCACATTTTATGAATAAGGAGCTCATCCAGGAAATAATAAATGCATTTTTAAATACAAGTTTCGAACCTCTTGAACGCAGGGTTCGACGGATAAAACGTTTAGACGAAAGGGGAAATTATGATTAGGACTGTATCCATAGTTCCTACCATTACCACCAAAAGTAAAGTTGACTATCGCACGCAGGTAGAACGGTTGAATGTTTTTACCAGGCGCGTGCAGATCGACGTAACGGATGGAGTTTTTGCGCCAGCAACAACACTCGACATTACAAATATTTGGTGGCCACGCAACTGGGCAGCTGATTTACATCTAATGGCGGCAAAGCCATCCGACCATATTGATGTAATTTTGAAACTAAACCCTTCGCTTTGTATTTTTCATGCTGAAGTGCAAGAAGATTTGACGCCGCTATTCGAAAAGCTAAAGGAGCACAATATCAAAACCGGTATTGCTCTGGTGCCATCCACTTTTCCAGGCAACGTAGAGAACTACATCAAAATGGTAGATCACGTTTTGATTTTTGCGGGGCGACTTGGGATGCAGGGTTCACCAGCTGATATGATGCAAACAGAAAAAATTCCTCTCATTCGTGCGATGTCGCCAGATGTAGAAATTGGTTGGGATGGTGGCGCCAACCTTACTAATATCCGCGCTTTAGCACATGCGGATCTTGATGTGATTAATGTTGGTTCAGCAATTTCAAAGGCAGAGAACCCGGCCGCGATGTACGACGCGCTGGTAGCCGAAATTGATAAAACTGGAGTGGTTCTCTAATGGCAAGAATTTTATCGCTTGGCTCAGCGCTTCAGGATGTTTATTTGATTGACCGCGAAGACTTGGAATCTACGACGATTGGCGAAGAAGCGATTTTTGGAAAAATTTTGGTGGGGACCAAGGTAGATATAGACCGCCTAAGCTACGAGGTGGGTGGCGGTGGTATTAATTCGGCAATCTCTTTTGCAAGGCACGGTCATGAAGCCATCTTTATGGGAAATATCGGGCACGACCCGGCCGGTGAAGCAATTCTTCGCGTATTAGACCGCGAGGGAATTGATAGCAGTTTTATCAATTTTATTTCTGGTAAGACTACCGGTACTTCCATCGTGCTTTTAGACTCCAAAAATGGCGAAAGAACGATTTTAACTTATCGTGGAGCTAGTGAGAAGTTTGATAATTTCACGACGGATAAATTGGATATTATCCAACCGGACTGGATGTACGTGACGACGCTGCGTGGTGATATGGAGACTTTGTCTTTGTTCTTCAAAAAAGCGCACGAAAATGGTATTAAAATCATGTTTAATCCCGGCAAAAAAGAGCTCGAACAGAAAAAAGAACTGGTTGGTTTGCTTAAATATGTAGATGTTTTGCTAGTCAACAAGACGGAAGCATCGGAGATAGTACCTGGAGTACTGTTAGTTGAGCTACTTTATCATCTAAATGGTTACGTACCAATCACGATTATTACCGATGGCCCGATGGGCGGTGTTGCGGGAAACCGCGCAAGTGACGAAATCTACCGGTTTGGCATCTATGAGGATGTCAAGATTCGCGATGCGACTGGGGCGGGCGATGCGTTTGGCTCTGGATTCCTCGCAGCGTTTGCAAGTGGCAAGAGTTTTAGAAGGTCACTAGTGTTTGCGTCGGCAAATTCTACCGCGGTGGTAGGGAAAATTGGCGCAAATCGCGGAATAATGTCTGGACTAGAAGAGTTGCATCCGATGATAATCCAAAAAATATAGTATATAATATATAATGAGGTAAAACATGTTAGGAACAGAACAAGAACTATTAAAGAAACTTTCAATTGCCGATCTCGAGCGAGCTAACGCTTATGCCAAAGATTTAGGGCAAGGTCTCACCATTGTAAGATCTTTTCCGCAAGGCGTAACTGTTTTTGGTTCGGCGAGATTGGGGCAAGATAACAAGTTTTGCAAAATGGCCTACGAGCTAGGTGGACTGCTAGCCAAGAATGGGCATGCTGTCGTAACGGGTGGTGGACCTGGCATCATGGAAGCCGCCTCACATGGTGCTTACGAAATTGGTGGCAGGACGATTGGGCTTAATATTACATTAAAACACGAACAATTCCCAAATCCATATCTGACGGATTGTGTCACTTTTGAGTACTTTTTTGCACGTAAAGTTTCGCTCGCGATGGCTTCAAAAGTGTTTGTGTTTTTCCCGGGTGGGTTCGGCACAATGGACGAATTGTCTGAGATTTTATGCTTGATGCAGGAAGACAAAATGCCAAAGATGCCGGTGTTTTTGATTGGCAAATCATTTTGGAAGGCTTTTGATAAGGTGTTAAATAAAATGCTCGAAGTAAAAACGATTGCTCCACAGGATGCAAAGATCTTTAAGATCACTGATGACCTGAATGAAGTAGTGCGCGCTGCCAACAAAATTGGCCATCCAAAGATTTCCGAAAACTTTTACGATGGGTTTAGGGAAGCAAGCAGTTTGCAATAAAAGATTAGGACTTTGTTGCTTATATAAAATATTTGGTAAGTTCTTGACTGGTTATAATAGAATAACTGGTGTGGTGGTTGATTTTTTAGTTCTGGTTTTCGGGTCCGGTTGGCGGTAGGGTGGCAAATGGGCGCGCAAGACAACGTACGAAATAACCGTAACCGTTAGATTCATCTGCATTAGCAGACGCAAAATCGTTACTGAATATTGCTACTCCAACTCGACCATTATCTGGGGCTGTCCAGGAAGACAAATATGAGCCATTTTTGCCCACTTCATAATAATAACCGTTCCAATTAGAGCCCAGAACATAATTAATTGGTTCGGTCCAGAGCTTATTGTTACCATTAATTGGATTGCTACTTCCGAAACCCTGGAAGGACCACAGCGAAGAAAAGCTTCCGCTACCCGAAATATAGTGAGGTAAAGTCCAGCCTGCAGGGCAAATGGAGCGATCAACTACTACACCGTTCCCGACGGAGCTACTATCATTCATTGCTACGGCGGCAGTCCAATTATAATAGTTTCCTAAATGATATTGTTGGATTGTTGTCCCCCCATTGGCAATATAATCTCCAATAGGGTTCTCCGTCTCATCACAAATTATTGTTGCACTAGCAGAAAAATCGCAAGTTTCTATATAATCTTCCCAATCCATGGTATTATCCTCAACGCCATTCCAATAAACATTGCCAGGGTCATATGATTCTGGAGTATAGTTGTAGCGGCATGTTCCGTTTGTGGCTCTCCATGTGCCGCTCTGGCACCATTGAGAAGTGTTAGTTGGAGAAGTTGGATAGGTTTGTCGCATGGGCACCCAGGATGCCGTTTCGTATGAGTTAGTCGAAGAATTGTAGCCAATGTCTGTGTTTTGGTTAGTGTAAAAATCAGATACTGCCCTGATGTCGTGGTCTAAGTTTTGCACCATCCAATAGTTATTATCGGCTAATTTAGCAATTACATAGGGTTTTTCGTCGCGATTGTCATAAAGAGTAGTGGAATCACCTACGTTTGGCATAAGAGTAGCAAGCATGCTCTGGGTAATGTTTTGCATGTAAATCCTAGGTGGCGCATTTGTTACCGCCGTAAACGTAATCACATTAGTATAGTCACCAGCAGCTTGGTCAGCAGAAGCTTTAGCACCAATAGTAAAGTTAGTAGAGCTAGTACCAGTATAGCCAGTAGCGGCAGTACCATCATGGTTAGTAGTGGCATTAATGACT
>JAFZBS010000008.1 GCA_017561575.1 Candidatus Saccharimonadota bacterium | reverse complement strand
TGATGCCTATCATGCAGTGCCAAATGATTATGAAAAGGTCGCCACCTTTTCATCCGCTACGGATCAAACACTAGGTGCTAAACTAACTACTACTTATGCTGCCTATATCTCCAATACTCAAGCTGCCGATACTTATACTGGTAAGGTTAAATATACTCTCGTTCATCCAGCTACTAACGTGCCAAACAAGCCACAAACTACCAGTTCTGGTAAAATTGGTTACTTCCCCAATGCTGGCAATGAAGTAGATGATACTATGGGCGATCAATCTATAAGCAGCAGCGACACATCAGCTACTCTATGGGCGAGCAACTTCAAACGTCCAGGCTATGGCTTTGCAGGCTGGTCTGATAAGTTTGACTGGGTGCTTGGTGCTAATGACGCGAGCGGCAATGGTACTGGCGCTAATGCTGGCTATCATATCTACGGTCCTAACCAAACTATAGAATTTACTGCAGGCCAATATAGTACAAAAGGTCTATCCCTCTATGCTGTCTGGGTTAAGTCAGCTGGCTCACTCCAAAACTGGTCTGGTTGTAGTAGTTTAGCTCAAGGCGCCGTCACTGCCCTTACAGACCAACGTGATAACAATACCTATGCTGTAGCTAAACTTGCTGATGGAAAATGCTGGATGATAGAAAACCTACGGCTAAATAACACTAACTCAGACAATGCTACTGGTGCACTTGCGCAAGGTTATGGCACATCCCAAACCTACGGCAACTTTATCGGTCTAGCCAACCCAGAAACCGCAAACTTCGGCAACAATACTACTGCAAACAGTATATACTATAGTGGTACTCAAAGTGGTACTGCAATTATTAATATTAATACTACTAATTACCCGGGCTACCGTATGTCAAGATTCCGCAATGATAATACTAACACAGATACTACAGCCAATCCAAACACTACAGTAGCTAATATGACTAATGCAAATCAAAATGTCTATAGCTATGGTAACTATTACTCCTGGTCAGCTGCTAAGGCTAATACGGACTACTTAGATACTATCGAGAACTCCAATGCGACAAACACTTCCATCTGTCCTAAAGGTTGGAGACTACCCAAAGGTGGTAATAAAGCCAATCAGGCTACCAATGAATTCTGGTCACTTGTCGTTACTGGTATCAATAATGGTACTAATCCAGCTAACTACGATAGCTCTAACCAACCATACTATACAGGTGCCGAGGAAGCTGGCCCAGTAGACAAGAAACTTCGTACCTTCCCGAATAATTTCGTTTATTCCGGCTTCGTTGGTGGTGACTCAGTGAATAATCGTGGTAGCTGCGGCGACTACTGGTCAGCTACTGCAAGCAGCGTCAATAGTGCTTACCGCTTCTACTTCAGCAGTACGCTCGTCTACCTAGGTACGCTCGATAGCTATAAGTACTACGGCAGATCTATACGTTGTGTCGCCGGTTCCTAGCCCAAAGACACCAGCTAAAGAAGCCAAAACACGCTAACTAACTATAATAAACATACCCCGCTATTTTTCACACCTTATTCTCATCCGGGGCAAAGCTACATAGCCCAGTAGGCAATGTAACTCTATGATTTTGGTTTTTTGCAAAAAACACACGTTTCACTTATGTGTTATAATAAATACATGACTATTTTTCGCGCAGACAAGTATTTTAGACGTTTTGAAGACGTTACTCCTGAGCTATTAAAGAAAGAAGACATAAAGCTGCTTTTGTGCGATCTCGACAACACGCTTCGCCTTCACTCCGAAAAAGAGCCTGCTGACGAGCTCGCCGATTGGATTGAAGATTGTAAAAATGCTGGTGTAAAAATCGTGATTATTAGCAACAACGGTCGCAAAAAAATGATGAAAAAGTTTTGCGAGCCGATTAATGTCCCATGTGTCTGGTGGGCAAAAAAGCCGATGAGCAAAAAACTCACCGAAGCCATGGCAGAGTACAAGATTTCGCCAAAAAACACTGTAATGCTCGGCGACAAATGGTCCACCGACGTCCTCGCCGCCAAATTCGCCAAAATCCGCGCCTGGAAAGTTGATCACCGAAGGGATATTGTATGAGTAGTGCACGGGAATGTGCACGTGGCAGAACCCGCCCAGTTTTAACCGGCCCCACTATTCTCACGATTTCCAGGATTATACTTGCTATTGCATTTGCGATATTTGCAATGCTTCCCTGCCTCTGGGCTAGGATAACTGCAATTATTATATTTACCATCGCTACCATTACCGACAAAATTGACGGTATTTGGGCACGCAAAAAACATCTCGTTACGGATCTTGGTGCCTTTCTCGACCCCTTAGCTGACAAAATCCTCACCAGTCTCGCATTCCTTATCCTAGTTTATCAAAACATCGTTCCACTTTGGGTTTTCGCCATCATTCTCGTCCGTGACTACATCATCGATGGCCTCCGCATGGCGCTCGCCAAAAAGACTACCATTGCTGCTTCCATCTATGGTAAGCTTAAAACCGCCTCTCAAACCATCGCGATTTTTATTCTTTTTTTAAGTACTATCATCACCGCCGAACCACTCAAAATCGTTGGCGACGCTATACTATATATATCCCTCGCCCTCACTATCATCTCGGGCCTAGATTATATTATCAAAGCAACAAAGAAATAATTAGAAGTACCGTCCCGGCAAAAGCAGTTGAATCAACTCGGTCAAGAAATCCGCCATGCCCTTCTGATCCGCCAATTAAGACCTCGATTCTCGCAAACCATTTATTTTTAATCACAATTTCATTGGAGTCTTTCACACTAAAACGCCTCTTCAAAAAGCTCTCAAATAAATCGCCACAGAGTGCCAATGGTCCGCAAAGCAGATACATCCATTCCGTAGCAAATGCCCCTCTGCCCGCCATCAGTCCTGCCACCATCGACGTTGCGATTAAAAGCCCCAGGATGGTTCCCTCCCAGGTTTTGTTCTTGGAAATATGCGGGAAAGGTCGGGATTTTTTAATTATCCGACCGCCTAACAACTTTCCGGAAAGATAGGCAAAAATATCATATCCCGGCACGCCGAGGATGATATACCAAAAGTGCGCCGTATCGATTCGCGCCACAAACACCACCCCGCATACCAAAAATGCAAGTTCAAAAATCGCCAGCACCACTCTAAGAGCCGAAACACCACGCTTAAAAAAACTAAAAAGCTCTATCGCCGAAACAAATGAAAACACGCCAAACAAAATTTTGAAAGGAATTCCGTCGAACAGATAAAGCGCAAGTAAGGATACTGCAAACATTCCAATACCGACTGATACGCGTACCCTGAAGTTCCTGTCCATATTTTCATTATACCATGTTATAATTATTTATATGCTCGAATTTACCTATAATAAACTCAAAAAAGCCATCCGTACTTTAGATATGCATCTCGAACGTGGCAAATATGGCTACATCGAAAAACTCCCCAAAGGCTTTGACTATCCCGAGGGCGGCCTTTATGACATTGTTTATGAATCCAGTTGTAAGTGGCCACGCAGTGCTGCCATCACTTACTACAGTACAGACATCACCTATAAAGAACTCATCAAAAAAATCGATCGCGTCGCCCGCGCCCTCAAAAACCTGGGCGTTAAAAAAGGTGACCGGGTTACGGTTTGTATGCCGAATACCCCCGAAGAAGTTTATATGTTTTACGCCATCAATGAGATTGGCGCCGTTGCCAACATGATTCACCCACTTTCTTCCGAAAAAGAAATTGAAGATTATGTCAACCAGGCCGACTCTAAAGTTATGCTTGTGATTGATATTACCTACCCAAAAGTAGAGAATATCATTAAAAATACCAATTTGGAGCACGTGATTGTGGTGCCTGCGACTCGCTCGATGGATTTTGTCGTGCGTGCCGCCTATTATTTTACCAAAGGCCGCAAAAATCACATCAAAAAGAGCCAACAGATTTTAACTTGGGGCAAATTTCTAAGCGGTGCCAGTAAGTATATCGGCAATCCGCACGCACGCGTTAACGCTAGCGATCCGGCAGTGATTTTGTATTCCGGTGGTACAACCGGCAAACCCAAAGGCGTAGTTCTGACGAATCTTAATTTCAACGCCCAAGCCCTTGGCGCCAAGTACCTCGTGCCCGAGCTTCTTAAAACCCGTTATTCTATGCTTACTTTCCTGCCCAATTTCCACGCCTTTGGCCTTGGTGTCTGTATGCATATTCCATTTTATTGCGGCATGCGCATTGTCCTCATCCCGCAGTTTAACGCCAAAAAACTAAAAAGTTATATTAACAAATATAAAATAAATATTTTAGTTGGCGTTCCTACCGTTTTTGAATATCTCATGAAAATTAAATTCAAGAAAAAAGAACTCCGCCGTATTAAAGGTGTTGTTTCGGGTGGTGATGTCGTAAGCCAGTCACTAAAACATGATGTTAACAAATTTTTAAAAGAACATGGCTCTAAGGCTATCCTCCAAAACGGCTACGGTCTGACCGAAGCTGCCGGCGGTATGATTTTTTCGCCAGCCAGCGTTGCTGGTGGACCAGATGTAATTGGCTTTCCTCTTCCAGACAGCGAGGCTCTCATTGTCGACATGGAAACCGGCAAGCCGCTAAAGACCGGCAAAGACGGCGAGCTACTGGTTCGCGGCCTTACCATCATGAAAGAATATTTAAACAATCCTGACGAAACCAAGGCCACTTTTACCACGATAAATAACAAAAAGTATCTAAAAACCGGCGACATCGGCTATATAGACGAGCGCGGCGTAGTGCATTTTAAAGGTCGCTTAAAACGCATGATTATCACCAATGGCTACAACGTTTATCCGACCAACGTCGAAGAAGCTACCCTGAAATCCAAATATGTTTCAAGATGTGCCTGCATTGGCGTGCCAGACAAACTGCGTGGCGAAATCGTTAAGGTATTCATCGTACTTAAGAAAAACGCTTCCGAGCGCGCCTGTAAAAAAGATTTGAATAATATTTACAAAAAATACCTCGCCAAATACGAAATACCGCGGGCTGTGCAATATATCGATGACCTTCCAAAAACCAAACTCGGCAAAATTGACTACAAGAGCTTAACATAGTATTAAAGTAAGTTCCATCGACATAATGAGATTTAGACCAGATTTGTGAGTGTTATTTTTACTAACAGCAACGGGAGCAAAAACAGTGTTCCGAAGGAACACATTTGTTTTTGCGACCGACTTGATGTTGTAAAAATAACAACGAACAAGTCCGGTCGATGGAACTTACTTTAATACTATAGTTTAGTTCTATTTTCAAGTGCCGCCGAAAGTGTTATTTGGTCAGCATATGATAAATCAACGCCAAGCGGCAATCCGCGCGCGAGCCTAGTGAGTTTTAAATCGGGTTTTGCTTCGTGCAAAACTTTTTCAAGCAGTAGCGCGGTTGATTCGCCTTCCACGGAAGGGTTGGTGGCAATAATTATTTCTTTCACATCATCAGAGTTAACTCTATCTACTAGTTCAGAAATATGTAGTTGTTCTGGCGTAATTCCGTCAATCGGCGAAATCGCACCGCCCAGCACATGATAAACCCCATTATAACCACGCGTAGCTTCAATCGCATAAATGTCGAGCGGCTCCTCGACCACGAGGATGGTGGTCTTATCACGTTTTGGGTCGGTATAAAGTGGTGACATTTCTTCATCGGCATCAATTAAAGCAAAGGTTACGGGACAAAGCTTGACACCGGAGTGGAGCTGAGATAAAGCTTCTGCGATTGATTCGGAGATTTGTGGATTTGAACGAAACAAATAATAAGCATACCTTTCGGCGGTGCGCGGACCAACGCCAGGAAGCATTCCGAGCGCTTCAATTACATCGGTGAGAGCTTTAGGTAGCATCACCGTCCCCTTTTCAAACTAATCATTTTACCTCCGAGCCCGCACTTTATTTTTACATTCCGAGTCCGGAAAGTCCACCCATGAGTGGCTTCATCTTGTCTGTAGCAATTTCCTGTGCTTTTGCAAAACCATCACGCATACAATTTTCAATCCAACGCTCGAGTTCATGAATATCGTCAAGATCCACTCGCTCCGGATCAATCGTCACCTTTTTAACTTTTAGCTCGCCAGTAATTTGTACAACAACCGCACCATCGCCAGCCTCAACCTCGACAATCTCATTTTTTAATTCTTTTTGTGCTTTACGAAGCTGGTTTAGAAGCTTCATCTGGTCCATCGTTTGACCCATATCATTCTCCTTTTACTGTATATAGATATATTATATCAGAATTTTCCTTCATTGGGGAGGTAATAATCTTGCTTAGAACACAATTCTCTTGTTCGTAGGTTCCATAAAGCACCGCAAAATTATCTGGAATAAATGGCATGTCGTCATTTATAACGGTGAGCTCCGTAGAATCTTCTAGAATCCTGTAAAAATCGTAATGTTCCTTTACGATTAATGTCTCGTCAGTCAGGTTTGCGCGAATAATGGGCAAATCATAATAAAACTCGTTTGCAACGTTAGGATTATAATGGTAGCCGTAAATGTATTGTAGCAAGCTTGGAATCAGCATCGTTGCAAACAAAATCGTTAAAGGCAAAATTGCCGATATCCTCGCGTATGGATTTTCAGGAAATAGACCATACCATTTTTCAAGTATATATTTTAAGCCATGTGCAATCAAAATTGCAAACGGTAAAACAAAGAATATTACTGCGTCAGGATTAAAGCCGGTGATGATTACGGTAAACACAAGCAACAAAGACGCAATCGAATTGCGTGATGCAAAAAAACCTTTAGTAGTAGAAAATAGGCCAATTAGTGCCAAGGCAAGCTGCGGTAAGCTAATTAATGGCGCTAAAAATACGCTCTTTGTGCCATCCAACCAGGCAAGAACTGGTGAAAAACCGGCACCGATGTTTGGTAAAAAATCTTTACCATCAAAACTCTTCGCAAAAAGTAGTTCCATAATGGAGTTAGGTTGATTTATAACATTTACTGTAAGAAATCCAATCCCGGCGACTATAATTATCGCAAGCGAAATTACTAATGTCTTTGGTAAGCTTTTTACAATAAACCTTAAATGCGGTTGTGAAATCACAAAGAACACGCAAAGCAAAGCAAAATACACCATGTATGGCGTAAAAATAGCGAGAAGAAGTGCAATCGCAAAAATAAATGAATAAATTGGCCTCGGCCTGGCTTCACCATAGATTTTTGAACCGAGCCAAAGCAACAAAATTGGCCAAAACACCAACATGATGAGCGGTGTACCAGAACCAGCCAAAAACAAAAACGGCGTCGAGAGTATCACTAGGATGGACGCAAGAAGTGACACATTACTTTTAAACCAACGGTTGAGTAAAAGTATCAGTAAAAACCCCAAGAGAAGCCCAATTATAATACTCGGCAGTTTCACTGCATAAGGCGTTAAAGTAAAGATTGAAATTGACAATTTTTGTAATATTTTATATGGCAAATCTACCAAATTGTTTGAAAATGGAGATTCAATATTTAGAGCATAAGAGCTAGCAGCGGATTCCATTTCGGCACTAGATAAACCGTATTGGGCAAATAAAGGCAACGAAAATAGCAGAGTTACAAATGCCAAACCAAGTACAATATAACCAATCACAAATCTGTGTCGGTATAAAAAGAGTTTAGAAATAATAATTTTCTTCACTACTTCATTATACTATTCTTCTCGTGTTTTATCAAGCGACATAAAACGTAGCAGCTCTGGGTGGAAGTACAGTTCAATCTTGCCCACTGCACCGTGACGGTGTTTGGCGATAAGGAGCTCGGTAATATGTGTTTCTTCATAATTATCGTCATTTTGACGATAATAATCCGGACGGTGTAAAAACATCACCAGGTCGGCATCCTGCTCGATAGAGCCAGACTCACGTAAATCCGATAGTACCGGTCTTGGGTCTTCGCGCCCCGTCACACTACGCGAAAGCTGCGCCAGGGCCACCACTGGTATTTCTAGCTCACGCGCCAAAATTTTGAGACCGCGCGAAATCTCCGTCACTTCCTGCACGCGATTCCCTTTGTAGCGGTCCGAACCCTGGATGAGCTGCAAATAATCTACAATCACAATTCCGATATCTTTGTCATGCATGGCTCTTCGAGCCTTGTTTCTGAGATCCATAATATTCATCGAGCTCGTGTCATCAATGTAAATAGGCAACTCGTCCATTTCGCCCATCGCTTCGCCAATACGTTGGAATTCGTCGTCCGTTAGATTCCCCGTCCGCATTTTCCAGTTATCCACGCCAGATACATCCGAAATCATCCTGTCCACAATTTCATTAGCCGCCATTTCCATCGAAAAGAACAGAACACCTTTTTTATTAATACTTGCAATGTTATAAGTTAGGTTTTGTGCAAAAGTCGTTTTACCCATGGCCGGGCGCGCGCCAATAATTACAAGATCACCCTTTTGAAAACCAGCCGTTTTTTTATCAAGATCGCGAAAACCCGTTTTAAGCCCCCTAAGAGCGCCTTTATTTTTATGCAAATCTTCTATTCTGTCAAACGCATCGGCCAGTAATTCATCCATCGCTGTATAGTCGCTCTTTACAACTTTATCAGATACTTCAAAAAGTTCTTTTTCTGCCGAACCAATTAATTCTTGGACATTGGCATCATCTTCAAAGGCTTTGTTGGCAATTTCGGTACCGGCTTTTATTAGGCGTCTTCGCGTTGAAGCCTTTTCGATTATCTCGGCATAAGCCTTGGCGTGTGAGGCGGCTGGCACAAAATTCGAAAGTTCAGTTAGATATGGCGCACCACCGACTTGTTTTAGCTGTTTTTTTGTCTTGAGCTCAGTTGTCACTGTCAACAAATCTACTGGTTTGTGCTGATCATATAAATTCATCATCGCCTCAAAAATCAGCTGATGACGTTCTTCGTAAAAATCCTTTGGTCGGATGATAGTTAATATTTCCGGTAATGCGCCATCCGAAATCAAAATCGCACCAAGTAAAGATTTCTCGGCTACTACGTCTTGCGGCGGTATTCTCCCGCCATCTTTAGAATGGGCTTCCTCCTGAGTCATTTTGTACCTCACCACCCATTATATCAGAAATTTTCGAAATAAGCTCATCTTTTGCTGCGTTCGGATTATCGCCGACATCGTTAATAATAACTTTGAGACCACTCGCCGCTTCAATTAGAATCTTTTTGTTATTATCGCGTGACAAAATGGTTTTTACGATCTTTTTCTTCGGGAAGATATTTAAAGTAGTACTATCAGTAGTGTATTCGACTTTTAAAAGCTGCAAATAAATCGCATCGTTCATGCCCTTTACTCTATCAAGAAACCCATCCCAGTCAAAATCCTTAGTGGCTATAGGTTTTGATGGAGTGGCATTAGAATCCGGCAATCCGGGAAGTACTTTCCGAGGGCTTCCAGAACTTGTGTCTGACGGGGTGGCATTAGAATCCCGCCCAGGAGCTACGTCATGAGTGCATCCGGAGGTTACGACTGACGGGGTGGCATTAGAATCCCAGCGAAGGGGGGTCCGGAGCGCGGCAGCGCGAGGAGTAGCGCCGTCCGCCCGTGGCGACGGGCCGGACGGACGCGCCCCCGAGCGGGATTCTAATGCCAGGACCCCGTCACTCATAAGCGCAACAAGCAATTTTGCTTCACCGAAAGGTGCTTTTACGTCAGGGAGTTTTGCTAAAAGAGGCAATAAATCCATAGTTGGATTATCAATAATGGTTTCAATCATTTCTTCAGCCAAAGTTTCAGGCTTCACGCCAGATGACAGCAATTCCTTTAAATCTGTTGTAATTTTTACAACATCATGTTCGGCATAATCAGTAAGTATTTCGACAATTTTTTCGTCATCAGGTAGGCCCATTGCGGATACTACCAACTCTTTTGTGATTTCTTTATCAGACAAAGTGGATATCTGATCTAGCAGCGATAAAGAGTCGCGGAAAGAACCGCCACCACGTTTAACAATTATTTCTAGCGCCTCATCAGAAATTTTGATTTGTTCTTTTTCGCAAATTGATTTTAAATGATTAAACATCGTTTTTTTGTCGGCCAGTTTAAATTCAAAAGTCTGCGCCCGCGACGTTATTGTGACCGGCACTTTATAGGCATCGGTCGTTGCCATGATAAAAATCACGTGGGCCGGTGGCTCTTCGAGCGTTTTGAGCAAAGCATTAAAAGCCTCCTTGGTCAGCATATGTACTTCGTCGATAATATATACCTTGTATTTACCGGCAGTTGGTGCAATCATCACCTTCTCGCGCAGCTCCCTTATATTATCAATACCACGGTTTGATGCCCCATCAATTTCGATTATATCTACATAATCATCTTCAACTTCATATTTAAAACCATTTACCTCATGTGCCAAGATTCTTGCAACGCTAGTTTTGCCACATCCTCTAGGCCCGACAAATAAATATGCATGGCTAATCTTGCCTGCCTTTAGCGAGCTAATTAAAGGGGCAGTGACTTGTTCCTGTCCTACCACCTCGTCCAGTTTCATTGGACGATATCTCCGATACAGCGCCTTCATATACCAATAATTATAGCACACAAAAAATCGCCAGAGTGGCGATTTGGTGTAATTTTACAAAGATGCTTCGACGGCTGCCCAAGTAGCGTCTTCGTTGTTTGCTGGAATGGTTACCGAAACCTGTGAACCGGTACGTAATCTAAAATAAGTCACCGAAGCATAAAGAATCTGATACTCGCGTCCTGCCACCTCAACAAAATATTTATCATCATGATAAGTCAAAGTGCCAATCACGGTCTTTCTTTCCACTGGACCAATCTGCTTGTACATAAACTTACCATCCTCGGTGATAGTGAGTTTCATAATGTCACCCTCAACTAGCTTAGACTTTGAAGCATAATTTGCTGGTACTGGGTAATTTTTGCCATCAGGACCAATCATAATTTGGCCATCAAAGATGCCTTCAATAACCTTGCCCTCAGGACCAGAAACAATCGTCTCGCGAGGTGCTGTAATAGCATCACCATCGCCCAAAATAGAAATCAAAAGCTCTTTCGCTGCAGCCAAATTTGTTTCAGCATCACTGATTAAACCCCGCAGTCTTTTTATTTGTTTTTCTGGTATTTCAGACATCACCTCGCATCCTGTCTATATATAGTATTAATATTATATTATACCCTTACCCACCAAAAGTCAATCACTTTTTGCTAAAAGTTTTCCACCATATTTACATCGGTCATGTTAAAAATGTTGTAAAAATTACAAATTACTTAGATTTCCATAGCCCGGTATGCTTGCCACCATTATATAGCATAGTTGGAATACCCTTAACTCTTAAATCATTTTCGATTATCTCGCGATTTTGCTGCATCTTATTAGTGGTTTCAGGATATTCAGAAATTTTCCTAATCTCTTTTACGCCATCTTCATCGAGGCCAAACGCGGTTAGCCACGATTCCAACTTAGCTATTGCCTCTTCGCGAGAATAATCCTCATTAAACTTATTTTGGTAAGAAATCCCCTCGCTATTTTTTCCAGTAAAGATTTTGTCAATTATCTGAAGCGCTAGTCCAGAACGGATTTGCTCTGCTGCGAGCATATAACGTACGATTATCTCGGAGTTTGCGAACTTATAAGAATCGTCAGCATCTTGAATCGCAAATGGGACTAAACGTACATTATTCTTTTCAAAGAAGCCAGCAGACTTTTGATTACGGTAAGAAATCATACACACTGAACAGCCTGGATCGAAAATATCTACCGCGACCGGCGCATCGCTCGGAGCGTCCGAATTCACAACGATATAATTAAGGTCATAATCATCGGCATTGTAAGTGCGGAATTTATCTGGAATTGCTTCAAATATCTCGCCCCATTCAGTAAACCACCGTCCAGTCGCTTCAAGCACGTTTGACGGCTCCGATTCATCGATTGAACACATCTCGGCACCCATCGAACAAGCCGAAGGTTTGGTCACATTACAAGAACCTAGCGCCCAAAGTGCAAGCAGGGATTTAATTGCGGTAAGTAGAGCCCAAACCGCCACAATTACTATTATTACTGACAATACTTCAATTATCGCCGACAGAGGTTTAACCCATTTTGGATGTTTAACAATTACACGAGAAAGTAGAGTGTTTTTTACGTCATCCTTAAAACCTGTCTCACACTTTTGTAATCTTACCTTTTTCCAAAGGCACCCCCAAGCTTTTTTAAACATTTTCCAGTAGCTTTTCCCCACCTGTGGCTTAAAAATCGAAATAATCGCTACAAAAATTCCGATTATCGCCAAAATAATAAATGCAGCTATACACACCATAATAAATCCATTCTACCACTAGTAGATGATTTTTTCCATAACTTTTTTGATTTTCTCGACGTCGGACGGACGATTGTGCAAACCAAAAGAAAATCTCACCAGTGGCGGCAACCCCAAAACATGATCAAGATAATAATGCGCGCAGAAATATCCCGTCCGCGCCATGATGTTTTCGCGCGACAAAGCCTCACCGAGTAGATGTGAATCCAGTCCTTCTACGTAAAATGACATTGTTGGATTCGGTGCGTTATTTACGAGGTGTACCTTGGGCGAACCTTTCAAAAAATCATAAACTTCCGTGAAACATTTTTCCAGATTTTGCCAATCTTTTTTGCTAACACTATCAAGCCAATCCAGCGCTGCCCCAAGACCAATAATTTCACCCCAAGCCTGCAAACCCGATTCAAATCTAGTATAACGATGTTCTTTGTTTTCCGCTGATAATAAATAGGAATCTTCTTTTACATCGTCTACCATGCCACCACCTAACCAAAGGGGCTTTAAACATGCATCGAGTTCATCTCTCCAGACAATCACGCCAAGTGATGGCGCGTAAATTTTGTGTGCCGAGAAACAAATCGCGTCTACCTCCACTCCGCGAAGTACATCCGCTGAGTGTGCCATGGCTTGCGCCGCATCGATAATCAAAATCCCGCCAGCTTTATGGACGGCTTTGCGCAGTTCCTCAAGATTTACGAGCTTTCTGCCATCAAAATTTGCGGCACAATTTACAACGACCACGGCTTTTTTAAAATCATAATCCGATATATTGATCGAACCATCTTCTTCACGTTTCATCACTTCACGTGGCAAATCCATCCGGTCGCGAAAAGCCATTGTGGATAGGAACGGCGAATTATGCTCAATCTCACTTGTCATTACTTTATTAAATTTTGACGCATCAATTTGTGACAAAACCAGATTAATCCCATAAGTCGTATTGAGCGTGAAAGAAACAGTATATTTGCGCGACTTTAGCTTAAGGTATTTTAAAACTTTTTCGCGCGTAGCGTCAACTAAAAGGTCGGTTTCTTTTCCCCACTTATATTTCACGCGTTCACCGCAAGAGTTATGCTTGGTATAATAGTCTGTCAAAGCGTTTATAACTGGCCTGGGTCTGAGACTCTGGCACGCCGCATCGAGGTACACCTCACCCTCACCTAAATAATCAAAATCTTTCATATAGATAATTATATCACATCAAAAAACCAGAAGAAGCACTTTGAGGGAATCCGGAGCGCGGCAGCGCGAGGACGAGCGCCGGCCGCCCGTGGCGACGGGCCGGCCGGACGCGGCCCGAAAAGTGCTTTTCTGGTTTTTAAGTAATACAATTAGCTAACAAATTATTTATGCGAGCTCGACAGTAGCACCAGCTTCTTCGAGAGCTTTCTTCATTGCTTCGGCATCAGCCTTGGCGACCTTTTCCTTAACGGTAGCAGGAGCACCATCAACGATAGCCTTAGCTTCGCCAAGACCAAGTCCGGTAGCTTCCTTAACAGCCTTGATGACTGCAATCTTTTGTGCGCCAGCGTCTTTGAGGACTACGTCGTATTCAGACTTGCCTTCATCAGCAGCAGCACCATCAGCACCAGCAGCGGCCACAGCTACAGCTGCGACTGGCTCGATGCCATATTCGTCCTTGAGGACGGTTTTGAGTTCATTGACTTCAAGCACGGTGAGATTCACCAACTCTTCAGCCAACTTTTTGATATCAGTTGCCATAATTTTATCCTTTCAAATATATTAATTGGTTGCTTCTTCCGCGTGCTTTTCAAGACCGGAAACAATACCATTGACGCCAGAAAGTAGCATATCCACCACCTGGGCGATGAGTTCGTTCTTGGTCGGGAGCGAGCCGAGCGTCTTGACTTCTTCGGTAGAAAGTGCGGCGCCTTCGGCATTAAAGCCGCCCACGAGTTCCATTTTGTCGTGAGTTTTTGCGAACTTAGTTAAAATCTTCGCTGCGTCGAAATCTTCATCCGTGCCAACCGCGTAAAGTAGTTGTCCGGTGAGGCCAGAAGCATCGGTGTCTTTGTAAGCTGCGATTTCCTTCATCGCGACCTTAACAAGGCGGTTTTTGACTACCTTGATTTTGACACCGGCTTCGCGAGCCATTTTGCGAAGCTCTTGGAGCTCAGCGACGGTTAGTCCCTGGTATTTTGCATAGACGACCATTTTAGAATCGCTGAGTAGTGCAGTGAGATCAGCAACCAACGTGTTCTTTTTATCCTTACTAATTGCCATAAAAAGTTCCTTTGGTTATTTTATATTGTGGTTAGCTAATTGTTAAATAGCGTCACCAAATAATCACAAGAATTTGCCTCGGTGGCATGATTAAGGTTTTACCCCGCCACTGTCTTTGGTAACTCCTTCAATTATAGCACAAGATGTAAAAATGTGCAAGAGGGGGATAAATGGTAAGGAAGAAAATGAAAACAATATGAATTATTGGTTTGACTAGCTACCTAGGACACATCTAACAGAGTAGCCGCCGTAGCGACTGCTGTAGTCCGTGCGGTTGATATTAAGCGAAGCGACGCCCAGGTCGTACATGGTGTTGTTATTGTTCCTGGTAGAGGACCAGAAGTAGCCGCTCGAACCGCGACTGATCGCTGAGCCACTATAGAAGTTGCCCGAGAGAGGAGTAGAAAGGGTGTTACGGTAGGTGGTAGCGTCGCTGTTAATGGATGCGTTAGTGTAGAGAGTGTTATATTCGCCTGCACTGCCTCCGGTAGGCATACGCCAACCAGCTGGGCAGATATCGTAAGCGTTGTTGCCACTTGAGGAGCCAACGGATGTACCGTTGCCGAAGCAGTAGTAGCCTACACTAGCGGCACAGTAATTGTAGTATGCGCCGATTTTGCCTTGGCCGAGACCGTAGGCTCCGGCAATAGAGTCTGTGTAGTTCGTGGCAGTAGATGGGCGCAAGGTGATATCTTTACTTTCTACGTTGGTACGAGGTTGTGAATAAACGTTGGTAGAATCAAAGGTACCGTAGGCTGTGATTGGGTAACGGTCTGAGCTAGTACCACCACCGTTCTTGAAATAGGTGAGTGAGGTAGCATCTAGA
>JAFZBS010000007.1 GCA_017561575.1 Candidatus Saccharimonadota bacterium | reverse complement strand
GGTAAATCTCACATTAATTTCATTTTGATAGGTCATGGCGGAGACAATATTAAATGATAATACACCACCAAAAAGCAAGGTTATGATTAACGCAGATAAGGTTATGATTTTTTCTCTCCCTGTTAAATGGCGTTTTATGTTTTTAAAAACAAACATTATGATTTTACCTCACTTAAATCCCAATATTAACACTACCATTATAACATAACTTTGAAGGATTGTGTAAAAAATAATCATTTTGTCGCATAATGAGATTAAAACCAGATTTGTGAGTGCTATTTTCACAACCTCACAACGAAAAAATGTCCCCATTTTAAGGACATTTTTTCTTGACTGCATGTTGTAAAAATAGCAACGAACAAGTCTAAGCGACAAAATGATTATTTTTACAAGTTTTCAAGATCCGCTTCGGTCGGGACCTTAGTATCCGGAGTCTCAAACTCAACAATCGGAGCAACGCCCGTTCCTACTGGAATCTTACGACCAATAATCACATTCTCCTTGAGACCACGCAAGTGATCGACACGACCATTGATTGCCGCATTGATAAGTACTCTCGTGGTATCCTGGAAGGATGCCGCTGAAAGGAACGAATCCGAGAAGATTGATACCTTGGTAATACCAAGCAGTAAGGTAGTGTAGGTAGCTGGCTTTTTACCTTCAGCTTCGAGTTGCTTATTTTCTGCAACTACCGCAGCCTTGGAAGTAATATCACCGCTAACAAATTCTGAGTCGCCCGGATCATTAATTTGGACGCGTGAGAACATCTGTCTCACCAAGATTTCAAGGTGTTTTGGCGAAATCTCATGACCTTGAGCCGAGTAGACTGAAAGCACATCGTTCATAATGTAGCGCTCAGTTTCCTCAATTCCCTTGTACTTGAGCATATCCTGCAAGTTAAGAGAACCAGTGGTCAACCTGTCGCCAGCCGTCACAGTATCGTTCGACTTCACGACAAGTTCCGCATCACCCGGAATCTCTACCTTGACAGGAGCTACATTCGAACCAACCAAGATAATCGCATCCTTGACGAGCTCTACTACACCATCATGGCGAGCTTTCACGGCAGCTTTACCGGTAGCCTTCTTGACAAGAGTCGTACCGGTCTTTACCTTTTCGCCGTCTTTGACTTCCGGCTCACGACCATTTAGCTCAATTCGCTCAACTTCACCAGATTGTGGGGTAATTTGGACAACGTAATGATTACCATCTTCCCAAATTTCCACTACGCCATCGATTGGTGAAATATAAGCCTGACCTTTTGGCGTACGAGCTTCGAGAAGCTCTTCCACGCGAGGAAGACCTCGAGCAATAGCACCAGAACCTGCCACACCAGAACCGTGCTTGGTATCAAGCGTCAGCTGCGTACCTGGCTCACCAAGGGACTGTGCCGCAATCACGCCGACCGGTTCGTGTGCTGCCACGAGCTCACGAGTAGACATATCTACACCATAAGCTTTCCTTGGCACACCATCCACTGCAGTGGTTGAAAGCACTGACTGAATCTTGATTGACTCAATCTTTTCGTCTGCATCAAGCTGTTCAGCCATTTCTTTGGTAATCAACTGGTCAGCCTCAAGGTAGCCCGGCACTGCTTCCGCCGTATAGCGGCCAGCAATCCTAGCTACAAATGAAATACCCGAAAGCTCGGACTCATACTTGTATACAGTAAAGCCTGGGTCCTCTGCTTCTTCATCAGTTGTAAACACATCTTGCGACACATCTACAAGACGACGAGTGAGATAACCAGAGTCGGCCGTACGTAGAGCCGTAGATACCTGACCCTGACGAGCACCTCGCGTCGCGATAAACGATTCGAGAGTATTAAGACCCTTCTTATACGATGACTTCACTGGAAGCTCGATTTCATTGTTGTTAATATCCACCATGATGCCAATCTCTGCCGAAGCAAGCTTGATATTGGAAATATTACCACGAGCGCCCGAGTTCACCATCACTGCAATATCGGTATCCATCTCAGCAAGTTTGCTTTGCAAAAATTCCGAGATACGCTTATCAATATCACGCCAGTTGGCAATCGTGAGTTTATAACGCTCATCATCAGTCACAAGACCATCTTCATACTGCTGCTGAATCAAAGCCGTCTTGGCGTCACCTTCAGCGATAAAGTCGTCAATTTCATCATAAGTCGGATAATCATCCTTCGCCGTTGAAATTGAAGCAATCGTTTCGTACTCAAACGCGAGATCCTTCAGTGCATCCGCGGTTTTTACCATCACCTCAGACCCGTAAAGGTCAAAGATATCGGCCATCACCTTAGAAAGATGCTTCTTAGTTTGTACCGAGTTATCATATGGATAATCTTTTGGCAAAATCTCATTAAAGATTACGCGGCCAAGAGTAGTATTCCTAATTTCCTTCTTTGCAAACACACGAATTGGCGTCTGAAGACGAATAATGCCTTGGTCATAAGCCATTTCCGCCTCATAGACTGATGAAAATGCTTTTGGCTCACCAGTATCCGTACCTGGCTTATCGTAAGTCAGATAATATGCACCCAGCACTACATCCTGATAAATAGCCAAAACCGGAGCGCCATCAGCTGGCTTCAAAAGATTCTTTGAAGCTGACATCAGCTCCTTCGCCTCGAGCTGTGCCGCATCAGACAAAGGTAGATGTACTGCCATCTGGTCACCATCATAGTCAGCGTTAAAGCCAGACGCTACGAGTGGATGAAGCTTAATTGCCTTACCATCTATTAGCCTTGGCTGGAACGCCTGTACCGACAAACGGTGAAGCGACGGAGCGCGGTTAAGGAGTACATATTTTCCTTTAATTACCTCGTCAAGTGCATCCCAAACTACAGTTTCTTTAGCTTCAATCAACCTCGATGCCGAACGAATGTTATTGGCATACTCGTTTGCGATTAACCACGAAATCACAAATGGTTTAAATAATTCAAGTGCCATCTGTTTCGGTAAACCACATTCGTTAAGTGTGAGTTCTGGACCTACCACAATCACTGAACGACCAGAATAATCCACACGCTTACCGAGAAGGTTCTGGCGGAAACGACCTTGCTTGCCTTTGAGAAGGTCTGACAGAGATTTGAGACGCCTTCTACCATTAGTAGAGTTTGCACCACGCGAACCATGCGCCGCAGAGTTATCGATAAGAGCATCGACCGCCTCCTGAAGCATGCGCATTTCATTACGACAAATCACTTCAGGCGCATTGAGGTCAAGCAATTTGCGCAAACGGTTATTACGGTTAATCACGCGACGATAAAGGTCGTTTAAGTCTGAAGTTGCAAAACGGCCACCAGGCAACGCAATCATTGGACGAAGATCCGGTGGAATCACTGGAATCACCGTGAGAATCAAATCTTCTGGGCGAATTCCGGCAGCCTGCATACCCTCAAGAGTTTTAAGACGCTTCTGAATCTTCTTTTCTTTCTGACCCCTCGCCTCTTCACATTCAGCATGAAGATCTAAAATCAGTTTATCAAGATCGATTTCATCAAGCATCTTCTTAATTGCAGTTGCGCCCATTTCTACCGTAATCAAATCTTCATATTCTTCTGGCAAATTACGATATTCAACCTCAGTAATCACATTACCCTTGCGGAACGATTCGAGCAAAGCCTTGCGACTTTGAAAATCACTTTCAAGTTCTTCGAGCTCTTTATTGCGTTCCTCAGCGAGCGCATTTACATCCGCGCCTTCCGCCTCAGCAGCTTGTTTATAGCGAATTTCAATCGCACTTCTCGCCGCAACAGTCTGGCTTTCCAAACTTTCCAAGGTTTTTTGGATTTCATCTGTCTTTGCATCCGTAATGAGATATGTCGCAAAATAGACAACTTTCTCAATATTCTTTACAGTAATGTCAAGAAGAAGCGAAAGAGCTGACGGAATCCCGCGCATAAACCAAATATGCGCCACCGGTGCAGCTAGGGCAATGTGCCCCATACGCTCACGACGAGTAATAGATTTAGTGACAAGGTTACCTTCCTTATCAACTGCCGCTTCGCGCGAACGCACGCCTTTTAGCTTTGAATCATGCGGATTAATATCCTTGGTTGGACCAAAAATCCTTTCACAGAACAAACCATCACGTTCTGGTTTTTGAGTACGATAATTAATCGTCTCTGGCTTGGTTACTTCACCATAGCTCCAATTTAGAATGTCATCGCGACTTGCAACCGACAACCTAATAGAGTCAAAATCTGAAGCAGAAATGAAATTATCCATCCACGCCATATTAGAACTCCTCTCCGAGGTCAACTGTGCCCTCATCCAGTTCTCCGATGTCGTCTAATTCCGGTTCGTCATCGAAGCCTCCTTCAAGTGGCTCTTCTTCGTCGTCCTCTGTTATATCGATACCTTCCTCCGCCATCATCGCTTCTGCTTCCTCATCATCGAGGTCAAGAATCTCTGGCGCAGTATCCTTTTTATGTTGATCATAAATTGATTGATCATCTTTGTCTTTTTCAATTTCGCGTGAAGTCTTTTCAATCACGTCACCAGCATCGGCTGATTCACCATGGTCTAAGAGGTCTACTTTGAGCCCTAGACCCTGAAGTTCCTTTACAAGCACATTAAAGCCTTCTGGAAGCTTTGGACCTTCAATCGGTTCGTGTTTGATAATCGATTCATACGCTTTTGCACGTCCATAAACATCATCTGATTTAATAGTGAGCATTTCCTGAAGCGTGGTAGCTGCACCATAAGCTTCGAGTGCCCACACCTCCATTTCCCCGAAACGCTGGCCACCATTTTGGGCTTTACCACCCAGTGGCTGTTGGGTCACCATCGTATAAGGACCAGTCGAACGAGCATGAATCTTGTCTTCTACCATGTGGTGAAGCTTTAGCATATGCATCACGCCAACCGATGTCCTCTCGTTAAATGGCTCACCAGTAAGACCATCATAAAGCTGCACTCTACCATCACGAGCATAACCTGCTTTTTCAAGCTCATCGCTGATTATTTCATCTGGCACACCGTTAAATGACGGGGTCGCTACATGGTAACCAAGAGCTTTTGCAGCCATACCTAGGTGAATTTCAAATAGCTGACCAAGGTTCATACGGCTCGGCACACCCATCGGTGAAAGAATGATGTCAATCGGCGTACCATCAGCCATAAACGGCATATCTTCTACTGGCAAAATGCGCGAAACCACACCCTTGTTACCATGACGACCAGCGAGCTTATCGCCTACGCCAATCTTTCGCATCTCGGCTACAAAGATTTTGATTTGCATTATCACGCCAGCTTTAAGTTCGTGACCTTGCTCGCGAGTGTAAACGCGGACGTCTACAACTTTACCAGTCGAAGAACCATTCATGCGTACTGAAGTATCGCGTACGTCTTTGGCTTTCTCACCAAAGATTGCACGAAGTAGTCTCTCTTCCGAAGACAATTCCTGCTCACCCTTTGGTGTAATTTTACCGACCAAGATATCGCCATTTTTCACTTCGGAACCAACAGTCACGATACCATCTTCACCGAGATGTCGCAAAGAATGTTCCGAAACGTTTGGAATATCGCGCGTTACTTGTTCTGGACCAAGCTTAGTTTCACGTACTTCGACGTCAAAATCTTTGATGTTAATCGAAGTCAAAGTGTCATCCTCAACTAAACGATTTGAAATCACAATAGCGTCATCCATGTTATAGCCGCGCCATGGCATAAATGCAACGAGAAGGTCTCGTCCAAGCGCAAGTTCACCATTATGGATAGAGGCGCCCTCAATCAAAGTATCACCCTTCTTCACTTTTTGACCACGAGCCACTGCTACGCGCTGATTGTAGCAACGATCGTCATTGGTTTTTTCAAAATGTTGAAGTTTATACTCAGTGTCGCCACCTTTATCATAAGTTACGATGATTGATTCACCATCAGCTTTTTTTACAACACCATTTCCAGATGCCATCACGAGTTGAGAAGTATTTTTGGCGACTTCGCCCTCGATACCGGTACCGACAATTGGATTATCTTGACGGAGAAGTGGCACTGCCTGCTTCTGCATGGCGCAGGCCATGAGAGAGCGGTCCACACGGTTTTTTTCTACAAATGGAATGAGTGATGCGGACACACCAAGAATCTCCTTATGTGCTGCATCAATATGGGTCACTTTCTTAGCCTCCACCTGAGCTGGCGCACCATGGACGCGAGCCGACACCCAATCTTCTACAAATTTACCGTCTTTATCCAACTTCACTGAAGTATCTGCGATAATCATATCGTTTTCAGTTTCAGCGTCGACGTAAACGATTTCATCAGTTACTTTACCATTTTTGACTACGCGGTAAGGCGCTTCGATAAACCCATATTCGTTAATCCTAGCGTAAGTTGCAAAGTTAAGCACGAGACCTACGTTGCCGCCTTCTGGCGTTTCTACCGTACAAATACGACCATAATGGGTTGGGTGAGCATCACGCACGTCAAATCCAGCACGTTCACGGGTGAGACCGCCAGGGCCCATCGAGCTTAAACGCCTCTTATGAGCGAGCTCTGAAAATGGGTTGACTTCATCCATGAGCTGTGAAAGCTGTGAAGTTGAGAAGAATTCTTTTACAGCCGCCACGACTGGACGTGAGTTAAGAAGTTGTGATGGCGTCACATCCTCTGCACTTGCCATTGACATTCTGTCAAGAATATTTCGTTGCAAACGAAGCATACCAAGACGGAATTGCCTCTGGACCAACTCACCGACTAACTTGACACGACGATTTGACAAAGAGTCAATATCATCCGGGGCTTCCTGGGTATTGTTAAGTCGAATAATCTCCGAGATAATCGCCACTACATCCTTCATTTGCAAAGTGCGAAACTCTGGCTTGTTTGGTGTGTCCATATTAAGGCGACGATTAATCTTAAAACGACCCACGTTAGAGTAATCATAACGCTTCGGATCAAAGAACATTCTCTCAATCATCGAGCGAGCATTTTCGACTGTCGCAAGATCACCAGGACGGATTCTACGATATACTTCCAAGAGAGCTTCGCCCTGGGTTGAAGTTGTATCCTTCTCGAGTGTCGTTTCGATATATTTTCTATCACCAGTATCGATATTCTCAAAAGATTTTTTAATTTCGCTTTCCTTCATGCCGAGAGCTCGGAGGAAAGTCGTAACCGGAAGTTTGCGACGACGATCAATCTTCACAAACATTGCGCCGTTAGCCGCTGTCTCAAATTCAAGCCACGCGCCACGACCCGGGATAATTTTTGCACCATAATAGCGCCTAATTCCAATGGTCTCAGCATTAAAGAACACGCCAGCCGAACGAATCAGCTGCGATACTACCACGCGTTCAGTACCATTGATGATGAAAGTAGCTCTCTCGGTCATCCATGGATAATCGCCAAAGTAAATATCCTGCTCTTTTTTCTCACCCGTTACTTTATTTTCGAGCTCCACCAAAACATGTAGTGGGGCCTCGTAAGTTGCCAAATTATATTTAGCCTGTTGTTCAGACTCTTTTGGCTCCTTAAAATAATAATCTTTGAACCTAAGAGAAAGCTTCTGACCCGTATAGTCGTCTATCGGGTTTAGTTCAGCAAAAACTTCTCTCAGTCCATTCTTGACAAAGTCCTCCCAAGAATCGGTTTGATGCTGTGTCAAATCCGGAATTGGAAGAGCTTGGTCACCTTCAGTGAAAAATTTTCTTTCACTTGTGACTGGTTTTTTAGCCATTCTACCTCTTTTTTATTAGTGTTATTAATCTTTCAAACAACCCCGAAAAAGCCCTCAGCTCTTTCCAAATTGTTTCAGCGCCGAAGATTACTGTCCTGCTTCCCCCTGAGAGTCGCCAGCTCCCACAAGTATTAAAAACACGACACACTACTTCTTGTAATCCATTCTACACTAAATCCGCAAATATTTCAAGCCTTTTTCAAAAAGAAAAATCAGAATTCACTTCTGTTTTTCTTTTCACACTAGTTTCTTTTACTGGCCTTTTCTTTTCTAAAGAAAAGGCCAAGACCACCAAAAAATCCCTGTTCTCAACCACACAGGGATTTTTTAGCCATATATAAAACTCTCAACGCTTAATTGTATCTTCTAAGCAAACTCGCAGTTAGTTAGCTTAAGTACTATTATATGTAGTTTACCGCTCAAAGTCAAGGCTTTTTACATAAAAAATGGCGCTTTTTTAAAGCACCATTTTTCCACAAAAAGATTATTATATATCGAGATCGTCAAGATCAGCAAGCTCTGCTCGAGTTTTTTCAGCAAGTTCAGAAGTATCAGAAACCTCATTTTCTTCACTTTCATCAACTTCCTCATCAACTTCCGGGTCTTCGTCTTCATCCTCGTCGGTGTCGATTTCTTCGTCAACTGAAGTGTCAAGATCAGAATCAACTTCGGGCTTAGTTTCAACTTTTTTCTCTGAACGACGAGATTCATGCTCTTCACCGTCTTCATCGGTATTAACAATCTTAAGATTGTATCTTGCGTCTTGCTTAGTACCAAGTGCACGAAGCAACATTCTTATTGATTGTGCAGTTACACCACGCTTACCAATCACCCGCCCGACATCTTCAGGGTCAACTGTAAGAGAAAGTAACACACCCTTCTCATCAATCTTGCGATCCACCGAGACTTTATCTGGATTATTGACTAAGGTTTTTACGATATATTCTACGAATTGTTGGTCGATAGTAGCCATTTTTTCTCCATTTTAGTTATTAATTATTACGTTTTTATTATAACAAAAATAGCCCTTTTGAAAAAGGGCTATTTTTTACTCTGTAGGATTTTCCACAGCAGCTTCAGCCGGGGCTTCCTCGACTGGAGTTTCTTTTGGCTGATTCTTCCTCAGTTTGTCAGCGTGCTTTGCTTTAGCAGACTTCACTGGTGCCTTCTTTACCCAATCTGGGAGCTTGATACCGTTTTTAGCCAAGATAAAAGCTACCCGGCTAGATGGCTGAGCACCATTCTTAAGATATTTTTCTACCGCCTCTTTATCAAGCACGAGGGCATGGGTAGCGGGGTTATAATTGCCGACCTCAGCTACAACGCGCCCAGACAAAGGGTGGCGCTGCGCTTCTTGGACGACTATCCGGTACGTTGGATAATGTGACCGGCCATTACGTTGCATACGAATCGCAAGCATGTTTTCTCCTTAAAATTATTAACTTACTCATTATATCATATATTTCTAAAAATGGAAAGTGGGTCAGGCTTTCGCCTGACCCTGCTGCTTTTTCTTCACGTACTTTTTCTCCAGACTTTGGAGCGGAACAAGTTTGTTTTGGGAAAGTAACTTTTTCGCTTCCCGATTGTAATAATTCCGCCGCTCCTTCTCCTGGAGCAAGTCCAATAGTTTTGCTGGTTCTTTAATCTGGAGGACTTCGTGTCGCACACAGACGGCGTTTATTTTCTCAACAAGATCAAAGAAGTATTTTTGCAAATTACGAATCGTCCGATTTAGATCGCTCATGGAGCCACCATGATACCGATTGAATACCGGCTCCACTCTAAAAGACACGCTCTCATCCCTTATGTTGTCTCTAAGAGCAATCTTTGCACGCAACTGACCAGCGCATCCCACCAGCTTCAACACGCTTTCCCAATAGGTTAGCGTATCGTGAGACACCTTGTTTTTATCATAACTAAGCTTCATGGACACCGCTTTCACCTCCCTCTAAAATTAGTATCCAATACCCCCATTATATCATACTTATGTCAAAAAGTCAAATCAAGCGCTTTAAGACCTACTTCCCAGCCTTACGATAAAGCTTTACTGCCACCCTCGCCGCCTCAGTCTGAGCTTCCTGTTTAGAATGCCCTTCGCCAGTTGCCTTTAGTTTATCACCAATATAAATCCCTACCTTAAAGGTCTTGTTATGGTCAGGCCCCTCTTCGCTAAGCGTCCGATAGGCGGGCGTCGTCCCATCAATTCTCTGTGCCAGTTCTTGCACATACGATTTCGGGTCACGCCAACTTCCTTCTTCGATAATCTCATCAATCTTTACCAAAATATGTTTCCCGATAAATTCTTTCGCCGCATCATATCCTTGGTCCAAATAAATCGCCCCGATTACCGCCTCAAAACAATCCGCAAGTATTACGTCATGCGCCCTCTCCGAACCATTCTTTTCTCCGTGCGATAATCTGACCAAAGGCTCGTAACCCAGTTCCTTACCAGCCGCACCAATTGACTCAGTCCGAACCAAAGCTGCTCGAAGCGCCGTCATAATTCCCTCGGGTTCGTTGTAATTTCGGTACAAAAAATCTGAAGAAACTAATTCGAGCACGGCATCACCGAGAAACTCCAACCTTTCATTGTGCTCTTTAACACTTGCGCGATGTTCATTTACATAACTCCTGTGCGTCAAAGCCGTCACAAGCAAATTGATATCATTAAAATCAAAACCCAATTTTTCTTTTGCAAATTCATGATATGGCGTATAATCCATCAAACCTCCTTTTTATTTTTAAAACTCACCCGCTCGAATCTTTTTCTTCGCGATGAGCATCAACTTTTCAATATCCTCATATTCTATCAAATCAAGCGCCTCAGCAAATGAAAACCATTTAATCCCCTTCATCCATTTCTCACCCGCCAAGGTTTCCCTGGCATCGAGAGCCTGCACGAGATAAATCTGCGTAGTCATTAACACTAGTTTATCCGCCCGACGATATTTAAAATGTATCTTGCCAAGCCAAGTCAAAACATCAAAATTTCTTAGTCCAGTCTCTTCTTCGATTTCGCGTCTAGCAGTCATCTTGGCAGTTTCGCCAGGCTCAATATGCCCTTTTGGGATAGTCCAACGACCCTTAGAGTCCTGAATCAAAAGCACTTCGATGTCTTTTTTATCGGCAGTCAAACGAAAAACAATTCCGCCCGAAGTCGGTTCCCTCACAATCTCCTGAATTGCCGTCTTCTTACGAAAAACAGCGGAGGTAATTTTCTTTAACTTAGACTCTTTAACCTGCTGGTCGGTAGGTAATGCCTCCGGAACCTTTAGCGCCCTACGCGCTGTCGGCTCCAGACTAAGCATCCTCCTTATTGGCTGGCCCATCTGATTTGTCTGACTGGCCCGATTCAGATTCGTCGGCTGACTTTGATTCGTCAGTTGCCCGCGACTCTTGAATCCCGTCATCCCCTCCAGACTTCGCAGATTCCTTGGTCTTGGTTTTATTATTTGGTCCATAGTTTTCTTCTTCGCTAATACCGAGCTCTTTGTATGCCGTCCCGAGAACACCATTCACAAATCGTGACGAATTGTCCGACCCGAACGCTTTAGCAAGCTCTACAGCTTCGTTTATTGCTACCTTTGGCGGAATCTTGTCCCTACACTCAGATAACTCATACAGCCCCATCCTGAGAACATTACGATCAATTGCCGAAATTGAATCAATTGGCCATTCTGGTGCCATCGGTTGCAACACCTTATCAAGCTGTTCGAAATTCTGGGAAACCTGATGTGCCAAATTATAAACAAACTCTGTATCACCCAGAGTTTTTTCGTATGGTTCAATATTCTTAGCAACGATAATGTCTAGATCGACTTCTGGGTCATGTGCGAGGGTCCTAAGCTCGTATTCATACAAGCTCTGTAAGACAATAACTCTACCTAAATGTCGATTACTAGCCATTTTACGCTTCTTTTTTCTTAACAGTTTTTACTTTAAGATTTGGGGTCTTTTTCTTAGTCTCAAAGACCTTAACTGGAGAAGTTTTGTTTACTCTCCTAGCCAACTTCAGCCTCAAATGACTGCGGCGAAGCCCGGTCTTTCTTGGGCTACTTTGTTTTTTAGGTTCAGGCATTTTGCTCCTTAATTTAATAGATAATTTTATCCATTTTACCACTTTCTCTTGAAATACGCAAGTGTTGACTTTTACGTCAATCTGTGGTATAATAAGATTATTGCCTCTTCTAGAGGTTTTTTAGTGCCTTTTTAATGGCCGGGCGGTCAAACCCAACAATCTTCTCATTTCCAATAATCGTCACTGGTACGGCCGAAATATCTGGTTCATTTGTAGCATCAAACTCTTCATATTCCACGCCCATTTCGTCTAACCAATCCATTAAAGCATGACAATAAGCGCAAGTTGGTGTTGTATAAATTTTTACTTTACTCATGAATTAATTATACCATATAAAGCAATCCCAGCAGCAACCGATACATTAAATGATTCCTTCTTCCCGCTCATTGGGATTTCTACAAATATGTCAATAACATCATAAAGTGATTTGTCAATGCCATTCACTTCTTCACCCAGTACCAGTACTACTTTATTAGATAATTTTTCTTTAAATTGCACGCTTCCTAAAACACTTAAAGGTTTATTAATGTTATTTTCAAGACCAATTACTTGCCAGCCATTATCACTTAATGTTTTAATTTCGGTAAAAATATCATCACATGCACAAATATCAAGTAAATCCTCCGCTCCGAGCGCCGTTTTATGAATCTCCTTATCGAGCTTTTCTCTCAAATGCGGCAGCAATTTTCTGTCATGAATTCTTGGGGTATAGCCAGACAAAAAAACCTTTGACACACCAAAGCCCTCGCAGGTTCTAAGAATTGCACCCACATTATAGCAAGACCGGATATTGTGCATCACGACTATGATTTCCATAAAAATATGATACAATATATTTCATGAATTTGCAAACTGTAAAGAAAGTGCCTACGGAGACCGTCGAAGGATATGCCGTAGCCCTCAGCTCAAAGCAAGGTATCTCCGACTTAATGAAGCTAAAAGACCGTGGTTTTGATTCCGGCAAAATTTTTACTCTTGTCCCAGAATCAAAAGAAGCTATCCCAAAATACGCCATCATTCCTAGTGCCGCTAAGGCACTGATTGACCAATTTATTCCAGGCGAGCTCACCTTAATTCTTCAAAAAAATCCAGATTTTCACCATTTTTATTACGACCATTTCGATACCATCGGCATTCGCATCCCAAATCATCCGTTATTCCCAAAACTTCTCAAAGAAAACGGCGCTTTAATTCTTACCTCCGCCAATCCGCGCGGTGGTACGCCAAAATCAATCACCGGTCACAAACCATCCACAATCATTGATTTTACCAATCCGAATAATCCACAAATCCTCCGTCAGGGCAATCTAATAATCAACCTAAAACTTCACAATTAGACCTTTCTAGTTTTTCTTGCTTTTCCTCGCAAAATATACTATAATTTATCTATTATGGATAGATACGAACCACTCAAAATCGAAGCAAAATGGCAAAAAATCTGGGATGAAACCAATGCCTTCAAGGCAACCGAAAAAAAAGACACCCCAAAGCTATTTATAGCCGAGATGTTCCCATATCCATCTGGCGCCGGCCTTCACGTTGGTCACGTCCGCAACTTCACCATTGTTGATGTACTGGCTCGTTTCTATCGCCAACAAGGCCTAAATGTGATGCGTCCATTCGGCTACGACACTTTTGGTCTTCCCGCCGAAAACTACGCAATCAAGACTAGTACCGCACCACAAGAAATCACAAAACAAAATATCGATAATTTCCGCAAACAAGCCAAACGCTTAGGCTACGCCGTTGACTGGTCACGCGAAATCAACACTTCTGACCCAGAATACTACAAATGGACCCAGTGGTGCTTTTTACAGCTTTACAAAAAAGGCCTCGCCTACCAAAAAGAATCCTACCAATGGTGGTGCCCAGAAGATCAGACCGTTCTAGCTAACGAACAAGTAGAAAACGGCCACTGCTGGCGTTGCGGCCACGAAGTCGAAAAAAAGAAGATGAAACAATGGTTTTTCAAAATCACCGAATATGCCGATGAATTACTCGACGAAATCGACTCCCTCGACTGGCCCGACAAAATCAAAACTATGCAAAAGAATTGGATCGGCCGCTCCGTCGGCGCCGAAATTGACTTCAAGGTAGCTGGAATTGGTTCTCTAGAGACCGTGTCCCGCGAGGGTAACGACCCGAGCGAAGCGAGTGAGCCCCGTAACGACGGGCGCGAACGAGCGAGGTCGAGAGAGAACCAATCCAGCTACCATTCAGTCAAGGTCTTCACTACTCGACCCGACACCATTCTTGGCGCCACCTTCCTTGTTGTCGCCCCAGAATATCCTGGCCTAGATTATTTAATCACGGACGATACTCGCGACGCCGTTTTAGATTACAAAAAATCCGCTCTCAAAAAATCCGAAATTGAACGCCAAGAAAACAAAGAAAAGACTGGCGTCTTTACCGGTTCCTACGCCATCAACCCTGCTACAAAAGAAAAAATCCCAATCTACGTCGCTGATTATGTCCTTGCGGGCTATGGTACTGGTGCTATTATGGCGGTTCCTGCTTACGATGACCGCGACCGCGAATTTGCCGAAAAGTTTAATCTCCCAATTATTGAAGCAAAGCTTGTCGACCGCGACCTCTATGGCACACCAAAAACCACTTACAAAATGCGCGACTGGCTGATTTCTCGCCAACGCTATTGGGGCTGCCCAATCCCTATTGCCTACGACAAAGACGGCAATCCGCACCCAATCCCCGAAGATCAGCTCCCTGTCACCTTACCTGAAATTAAAGATTTTCAACCTGATAAATCCGGTCATTCTGCCCTCGCCAAAGCCAAAGACTGGCTCAAAGTTACTATAGATGGTGAAGAAATGACTCGCGAAACCGACACCCTTGATGGCTATGCTTGCTCATCCTGGTATCTCTGGCGCTACGCCTCACCACACGACAAAAAACACGCCTGGGACGAAAAAGCTGTTAAATATTGGGAGCCTATCGACATTTACGTTGGTGCCGATCACGCCGTTGCTCATCTGCTATATATTCGTTTCTGGTGCAAATTCTTTGCCGACCTAGGACTTTTACCCTTCCGCGAACCAATCAAAAAACTCATCTATCACGGCTACATCAATGCCCCTGATGGTAAAAAGATGAGCAAAAGCAAAGGCAACGTTATCGACCCGCTCGACGTCATTAATGACGGTTACGGCGCCGATACCCTCCGCACCTACGAAATGTTCATCGGTCCCGTCGAGCTCGACGCCGCCTGGGACCCCCGTTCCGTCGGTGGCGTTTACCGTTTCTTAAACCGTTGTTACAATTTAGTGTTTAACAGTGATTTTGAAAATACCTCTTTCGAGGGGAATCCGCAGTCGCTACGAGGACTCAGCGACGAGCCCCGTAAAGACGGGCGCGAGGAGCGTCCCGAGAAAGACGGTTTTTCAAAATCATGTAGGCACAAAACCATCAAAAAAGTCACCACTGATATTTATAAAAGCCAATTCAACACAGCTGTCGCTGCCTTGATGGAATACGTCAACGAGCTCTACAAAAACGGCGCTGAAAAAGAAGATTTGACTACACTTGCCAAGCTTTTGAAACCTTTTGCCCCTCATCTCGCATCTGAAATGCTCGAAAAACTGGGCGCGAGCGATGAATGGCCTACCTGGGATGACAAATATCTCACCGCTGATACCGTTGAATTAATTGTCCAAATCAACGGCAAACTTCGCGCCAAAATCGCTGTTTCTGTTGATGATTTAGAAGATGAAGCAAAAATCACCTCTCTGGCTCTCTCTGACGAAAAAGTCGCCAAATATACTAATAGTGGCATCAAAAAATCCATTTTTGTCAAGAAAGCTCATATCTTAAATCTAGTCGTCTAAATATCAGTTTTTATCGATAATTCCCCCTAACCTACCCCTGATAAGCATAAGCACTATTGACTTTTTTAGCAAAGTGTGCTATAATTAGGTCACTACTCTAAAAAAGTAGAATTCGTACCTTAACAGGGATTTGGAGGATAATAACATGAAACTTTTCGTAAGCGAAGACGGTAAGTACATTGCCGGCGTCAAATACGGCAAAAAGACCCCCGCGACCCCCTCCTGCGAAGAGCAGGAATACTCCGAAGTCGAAATGGTCATTCCCCCGGTCAAAACGGGTGACGACTATTTCGACGAAGTCATCGAGAACATCCGTCAAGCCTCACGTGCCGAGTATATCAACAAGGCTCGTGCGGCCGAACAAAAGGCCGAAGAAATCTCGGCCGAAATCCAGAGACTTCGCGCCAAACGCCAGCGCCTGAAGAAGCGTCAAAACTTCTTTAAGCGTACCGTAGGCGAGCACATGCTCATCTACGCAATCATCGGATTCTTCGTAGGAATCCTGACAGCAGTGCTCTTTGTGCTCGAATGGCACGGTCCGACCGTGACGCCGTTCGGCACGTTTGCCGCGGCGATTATCTACTTGCTCGGTGGCATCGCATTCGCTGCCGGATTCGCCTGGCTTGCCAGGCAAAGCTCAATGGGCATGGTCGAGGCCTACGACCGTGACCTGGGCGACCTCATGGAGGATTTGGAGGATCTCACCAATGAGAAAATCCGAATCCAAGAAAAGGCAACCAAGTATAATGAGATCGCCTGGCAAGATTAAACCCCTCCCCCTAAACGGGCGCTTCCCTAAAGGAAACGCCCGTTTTTCATGTCTTCTTTTTATCTTTTACTACTTTTTGATAAATATTCAAAAACTTATCTAACGTCTTTTCAAAATCGTGCTCATGTGCCAGTTTTATAGAAGTCTCGGCATATTCTTTTTGCAACTTTTTATCAGTTAAGAGTTTTCCCATCGCCTCCGCAATTTCCGAAACATCCCCAGGTTCACACAAAAACCCATTTTTCCCAGTCACACAAATCTCGCTAACCGCACCTTTATCCACTGCAATTAAGGGAAGTCCCGATGCTGCCGCTTCAATCAGGACAATCCCTTGCGTTTCAATTTCCGATGCCGTCGCAAAAACCGTTCCCATCCTATATATTTCATACAATTCTGGTGGCACAATTCTGCCTAAAAACTTCACCGAATCATCAAGTTTCATCTTTTTCACCATGGCGATAAGTCGCGTCTTATCCACTCCGTCACCCACGACAAGCATTAACGCATTTGGCACCTCCCCGTGCACCCGAGCAAACGCTTCAATCACTACACCGACTTTTTTCTCCGGGTCTACTCTCCCCACATATAAAACAATTGGCTGATTAGGTGATATACCATATTTTTCATATGTTGAAATCGCCACTTTTCCGGGTTTAAAAGCTGACAAATCCACACCATTGCTCACCGCCGCTACTGGCACTTTAAAATCCCGCCCCTCCAGCAACCGAAAAATCGCCTGCTTGGTTGGCATCGTCACGAAATCACTTTTACTCTGCCGATTAGCAAAATACGCACTGAGCAAAGCATCAACTGGTTTTTTTACTACGCCAGGCACATGCAAAGGCTCCGTCAAAACCTCGGGCTGATTATGTTCGGTTGTTACAACTGGTATGCCATTTTTTCGAGCATATGACACCACGGACAAGCCAATTGGATCAGACACCTGCACATGTACCACGTCGGGTTTAAAATCATCTAGAATCTTTTTTACTTCAATCTTCGGAAAAACTGAAACCCTAAACCCATGCTTATACCAAATCTGCCACTTCTTTCGTTTATTCGTCGCGTGAATCTGATCCGGATATACCTTAACCTGTATCGATTTCAAATAACAAACTTTTACCCCATCCTGTACTTCAGTATAATTTTTCCCATTTTGCGAAGGGCAAATCACCAAAACTTCATTTCCCCGCCTCGCTAGCCCCATTGCTAAATTATGCGAAAACACCGCCACACCGTTTATCATTGGGTGATATACTGCTGTAGCAATTACAATTCGCATCAAAGCTCCTTGGCTTTTTTCATCTGTGGGTCACGCATCGTATTGATATCTTCGTAAGTCCGCTCCACCTCAATATCTGGAGTGATTCCTTCTCCACCAATTGAACGATCATTTGGGGTATACCAGGAGGCGGTTGTCACCTTAAGTGTTGCGCCACCAGACAAATCAAAGATATTTTGGACAACACCTTTGCCGTAAGTCTTTTCACCCACAATCGTCGCCTTACCATAATCTTGTAATGCCCCAGCCACTATTTCTGACGCTGAAGCAGTAGAGCCATTTACAAGTACAATCGTTTTCATATCCTTTAAAATAGCCTTGCCAGAGGAAGTCGAAGTAGTTGTATTACCATAGTGCAAAGATTTTTGCGTCAAAATCTTTTGATTATCAAGCCACAAAGACAATAAATCTTGCGCGGCATTAACATAACCACCACCGTTGCCACGAAGGTCCAAAATTACTTTGTTTATGCCTTTCTCTGCAAACTTATCTGCCATTTTTTGAATTTCAGTACCAGTATCATTATCAAACCTAGTAACAGCAACAATGGCCGTTTTGTCATCATATTCCACATAAGCAGAAACATTATTGATTGTCTCCCTAACCATTGTATAATCTATCTCTTTACCATCACGTACCACGGTAATCGTGACCTCACTGCCACTCTCGCCACGAACCTTTCTTGCAATTTCATCAGATGATTGTGACCAAACTTCCTCCCCATTCACTTTATAAATAATATCTCCAGCAAGAATGCCAGCTTTTCTTGCAGGATTATCCGGCAAAGTTCTAAGCACTCTTACATAACCATCACGAAGCCCCATTTCAACCCCAATTCCAGAGCCGACATTTCCATGCAAGCTATTATAAAAATCTTTGCTTTCATCCGCATCCATATATAGGGTATAAGCATCACCGATGGCTTCAACCATTCCTTTTTTTGCGCCCTCAACCAATTCTTTAGTATCAATCTCGCCGTTATAGGTAGATTTTAATTTATCATATACTTCATTAAGCTGCGACCAGTCCGCCGATTGTCCGGAATCAAAACCTAAAAAACCGGAATACTGCGAAAACCAACCATTCCAATTTGCGCCGATTATTACTCCGACTATTGCAAGTACAGCGCCTATAATAATCGCATTGCCAAGGCTAGTTTTTTTCTCTTTCCACTCTATCTTTTTACTCATTACTTTATTATAACACAAAAAGGAATTCAAAAATTTATTTATTTCAAATGAATAAAGTTATACTGCCAAACTTCCCCAGCCGAAATACGCCTAGAACCAAAACTCCCGTACTGAGAAACACCAGAATAAAGATATGTTGCATATGAATTATTATATTCCGTAACGTTAATCGAACCATCGTCGTTTACATTTTCAACCCAAAAGACATGTCCATACGGGTAGCCGTCAACCTGCCCAATCGAATCTGCTTCCGGAACATGATCAACTCTGTAACCTGCCGCCCTCGCACCGTCATCCCAACTATAAGCATTGCCCCATGCAAGCGCCAATCCATAAGCTTCGTAAGCCTTCCAACCAGCATAGCTCACACACTCGCAAACATAACCACCAATCTTTCTTGAACCATAGCCATCTTCAATGTAAGTAGTATAATAATCTTGTTTCGCCGGACAATCAGCCTGCCATGGATAAGTGTCATCACCGGTATAGCTACTACCCTGAAATAGCTCTTTGTGTGCTTCCTGATAAGCTCTTTCTGCCTCACGTTGTGCTGCCCTAGCTATTTCTGCCTCCGCCGCATAACCGGCGGCATCGTTTTCATATTTAATAACAAGCGCCTGCTGTTCAGCGCGAGTCTTCTCTAGTTCAATTTTAGCCGTCTTTTGTTGAGCTAAAAGCTCTTCAACTTTCGCCTTGTCCGCCTCCAGTTGCAGCTTTGTTTCCTTTACAGTCTTTGCTGTCGCACCAATTTGCTGTTTCACGACCTCGTTTCTCGCCTGCTTTTCTGCTAAATCAGAAATCGAACTAGACCCCGCAAGAATGGTAATCGGCTCAGAGTCGGACTCAAAATGCATATTAATTAATAGTTCCGCTAGTGCATCCTGCTCGGCATTCAGCTTTTTCTCAGCTTCCTTAATTTCATGCGTTAACTCATCAATTTCAGCTTCCGTTTCAGCAATTTGAAGCTCCTTGGCCGCTATCTCTGCGTTTAACTCATAAACCTTATTCTGAAATAAATTAGCAGTTGCCGCCGCCTGTGCAGCGTTCTTATTGGCGGCTTGCTCTCTTGCAACCGCAGCCATACAGGCTTCACTGTTACGACAAGCTTTTGATAAACCACGAGCGCTACGCACCATCATTACTCCTCCGAAAATTGGCGTAGCAAACAAGAAAAACACCATCACAAAAGTTAGAATCTTCTTCTGCTTGGTGCTAAGTATTACCATAATTACATTATAACATATTCTAGGTTTTGTGTAAGTATTTCGATACGGCAAGCCTTGCTGAGACGCGCCCAATTATTACACCGACAGCAACAAACACGATATACATCAAAATCAACTTATTTGATTCCAAAACGTCAGTTATAGTGTCCACATTTATGCCGTAATCAGAAAGCCCTGGCATCACCGCCATAAAGCCAAAGTAGCTTGCCGTCGCTGCCACAATACCAGCAATTACGCCACAAATCTCAGCCTCCACAAGAAACGGACCACGAATAAATCTTTTGTCTGCGCCAACGAGCTTCATCATATATATCTCTTCTCGTCTTGAGAAAATAGCCATCCTAATCGTTGAGAAAATAATCAAAACTGATATTACCAAAAACACCGCGGCAAGAATTATTCCACCAGTTCGTGCAATTCTAGCCCAAGAAGTAATAGTTGCGATTTCAACCTGATTCACATCGTAAGTTGGAGCCATTTCTTCATCAATATTTGCCTTAAATACCTCGTTTTCTCCAACTAACTTCTTTATGCTATCCAAATTATCCACATCGTGAACCTTAATTCGCATTGTTGCTTGCATTTTAGCTAGCATCAATGCCTTCATTTCTTCATCTAGGACATTTAATATTTCCTCGCTACCGGCATTTTCTTCAATAAACTTTTCATATTCTTCTTCCGAAGTTGATACCGCCACGCTTTTGACATTTTTGTCTTTTGTAATAATATCAGTCAATTGCCCTAAAACTTTGCTCGAAGTACCAGGCTTTAAATAAATTGTAATGTCGATTTTTTCTCGCATCATTTCGGCAGTATTTGTCAAAATCACGCTTGCTACCACCGTCACAAACAGAATTATCATCGTAATCGCCATTACAGCCGTTGCCGCAGTCGAAAGCCAAATGTTTCTAGCCCATCCTTTAGTGCCATATTTCAAAATCCGACCTTCTTCACGCAAAGGATGCTTCGCGTGTGTCTTTCGCATCACCCGCAGGCTCTTCTTGGAAGTCTTTTTTAAATCTTTGTCGTCCTTTTTTGTCATTATATTACCTTCCTCTTAATTGCATGACCAGGAGTTTGTATTGTACGCTTAACATGCGGAACTTTCGCTTCATCCAATTTATAAATGCCATTGTTCTTTTGATCATCCACAATTTTGCCGCCCTTCAAAGTCACTACGCGTTTTTGTAAATTATTCACCACCTCCTCATCGTGTGTAGAAACCAGAATTGTTGTACCAAAATCGTTAATCTTTTTTAAGAGTGCAATTATTTCTGCTGTCGTCAACTTATCGAGATTTGCGGTAGGCTCATCTGCTATCAAAATCTTCGGCTGTCTCGCCACACTACGCGCAATTGATACTCTCTGCTGCTGCCCACCAGACAGCTGATCGGGGAATTTTTTTGCTTGGTCTAGCAAATCTACCAATTCTAGTACTTTTGGCACTGTTTTTCGAATTTCTTTTCCACTCATTCCCGCAATTTCAAGCGCAAAGGCAACGTTCTCATATACCGTCCTTCTCGGAAGCAACTTAAAATCTTGAAACACTACACCAAGCCTTCGTCGATAGCCAGGAATATGACGCTTTTTCACATAATCTAGATCTATGCCGCCAACAATTATTTTGCCAGAATCTGGGATTTCTTCCTTTGTAATCATCTTAATAAGCGTCGACTTGCCAGCACCAGATTTCCCCACCAAGAATACAAACTCGTTTGGTGCAATATGAAGAGACACCGAATCTAGTGCCGGTTCTTTATCGCCAGGATAAGCCTTCGTCACATTATCGAGCAATATCATGCTTCAATTATAGCATAAGCAATACTATTTTTCTATATGGAACGTAATATTTTTAGTGGTGGCACCCTCAGGTTGATAAATGCCAACCGGAGTAATTCTTGCACCTTGATATTTCTTTTCTATTTCAGCCAATGTTTCGCCATAGGTTTTAGATGTCGTGACTGTTTCATCAATTTTCTCACACACTTCAAAACCATCATCGATTTTCTTTGTACCACCAAGCTCAAGTAACGCATCTAGGTCAAGTTCAAAACCCGCCAAGTACTCGCCTAATTTAAAATTGTGCCGTACGGAGTTTTTAAACTCGCCCAAGACGCCAATCATTCGCTCACCAACCCATACTTCAGCCGCACGTTTCACTTCAAACGGCAAAGTTTCCGGAGTCTTATTCTTTATTGATAAATAATCCGCCTTGATACATATCTCACCAAATAATTTTTCCAAATAATACTTAGCTTTATAATAAGCCGCACCAGGATTCTTGCGCTCTGCCAAAACAAAACCCAGGCGCATCTTTTCAACTGGCACTTCCTCGGCATCCATTCCCCAGGATTTCTGATAAACCTTATTCATTTCATAAATGGCAAATTTATCAAACGGAATCTTTTGATTAACATAGGCTTTTTCGAGTAAGCTTGGCACAATAGTTTGTCGGACAAATTGCAAATCTGGCGAAATCGAGTTTACAATTTTATAAGAATTTTTTTCGTCAAGTCCAGCCTTTTTAAGTAATCTCTCGCTAATAAAGCTATAAGTCAAAAGTTCGTTTGCACCGAAAGATTTCATAATGCTACGAATATTAGTTTTGAGACTAAGCATCTTATTTGTATTTGAAGTCGCATGGAGCGGCAAAGTCGGCAAAATATTATCATACCCAAGCAGACGACCAATCTCTTCGATTATGTCTTCTTTGATATGGATGTCCATACGCCACAAAGGAGCTTTTATAGTTAAGTCACTTCGTTTGTTTTTTACTTCAAACCCAACATTCTCTAAAGTCTGAATAATTAAAGAATCATCATAATTAGTACCAAGAAGCCGATTAATTTCTTCTGTTGTAATTTTTACAACATTTTCTTTTTCTGGCTTCGGATAATTATCAACCATTGACGTCATAACAAATCCATCAGACAATAAACCGGCAAAATCTTCAGCTACAGCAAGGGTTTGATATGGCGGCTGCCCTTTAGTAAATCTCGTTATTGCTTCCGAAAAAATCCCATGCGCCATTTGCGTTTTTCTAAGATTATACAAACTGAAGGTTGCGGACTCCAAGATTATATTTCGCGTATTTTCATCAATCGCTGTTGACAATCCGCCCATCGCTCCAGCCAGCGCTACGGGCGTATCATTGCTGCAAATCACTATATCGTTTTCATTTAGTTCGATTTCTTTACCATCAAGAAGTACTAGTTTCTCACCTTGCTTTGCTAGTCTAATTATTATCTTTGGCTTACCACTTCCACCAGCGGCAACAAATTTATCATAATCAAACGCATGCAAAGGCTGCCCAGTAAGCAACATTAAGTAATTAGTAGTATCCACAATTGGGTCAACTGGTCTCATTCCAGATTTCGATAAAATCGTATCCATCCATGTAAGATACTTCTTTTTAATTTCGCCGTGTTTTTCCAAAACTATTGCCGAATAACGTGGGCAAATTTTATCATCCGCAATTGAAATTTGAATTTTAGACTGAGTTTTTGAGAAAAAGTTTTCTTTTAGTCTCGGCGTATTTCTAAGCGCTACCGTCGCAGAATTAGCTCCAATTGCCCGTGATGACGAGATGAAAGAGAATTTCTCGCCAAGAATACCAGCTACCTCTCTAGCAAATCCAATCATTCCAAACGTATCCGGACGATGTGTCAGAGATTTATTTTCGATTTCAAATATCAAATCATTTAACTCAAATATATCCGCAAGCAAATCTCCAGGTTTAGCCATTTCAGGGTCAATCTCAACAATGCCAGAATGATCGTCACCAAAATCTAGTTCATCAGCACCAGCAAGCATACCGCAAGATTCATAACCCTGCATTTTACGCTTACCAATTACAAAAGGCGCGTCCTCGTTTACCGAAGCCGGCACGACCGCACCGGGCGCAATCCATACCGCAAGCATTCCGACACGCACATTTGGCGCACCACAAACTACTTGCACAGGCTCCGTTTCGCCACAATCGATTTTGCATAAAGTAAGATGGGTTTCTGGTATTTTGTTTGCTTCTAAAACTTTTACCACATAGATCTTGTCATACTTATGCGTCTCATCAATTACACCTTCGACTTCAACTAGCCTTGCGCCAATTAAGCGCACCAGCTCCTGATCGGAAACCGTTACATTCACATACTTTTTTAACCAATTAAGTGATATTTTCATATTAAAACTCCTTCAAGAAATTAAGATTGCCCGATTCAAAATTTCTTACATCTTTCAACCCATAACGTAGCATTACTAGACGGTCAATTCCGCCACCCCATGCAAATCCATGATAAGTCGTTGGGTCAATTCCAGCCATTTTCAATACATTTGGATGAATCATTCCGCATCCAAGCATTTCAAGATAATCGCCTTTCTTGCCACCAAGCATCTTTGGTTTTTCAATCAAAAATTCCAAACTTGGCTCCGTAAATGGAAAATAACCTGGCTGCGTCCTAATATTCAATTTCTGCTCATAATACTTTTCAAAAAACTCTCTCAAAATTCCTAGCATCTGTCCCATATTGCAATCACGAGACACATAAACACCTTCACATTGATAAAAAGTATGCTCGTGCGTTGCGTCAACATCCTCATTCCGATACACTCTGCCAGGCACAACTACTGCAATTTCCTCACCACGCACGAGCTTATCGCGATATGCTTTTAGTACCCGATGTTGCATCGTAGAAGTATGAGCAGGCGGAATCAAACCTTCTTCAGTTCTAAATGTATCATAACCATCTCGAGCTGGATGCTCTTTTGCAAAATTTAGAGAATCAAACATGTGAAATTCGTCATCAAGCTGCCTGCTCTCCATTACATCAAAACCCATCATTTGGTAAATAGATACCACTCTATCAAGTTCGGTCATCAAAGGATGTGCTGAACCCTGAAGAGTCGAATATAATTCTGGCAAAGCTTCATTTACGTTACACGGAGCCGAAATATCAAGTGGCACCACGGCCACATCAAGTGCCGACTCCTCGGCCTGACGCATCTTTTCAAGAATTGCCGTCTTTTTTGCATTTAATTCTCGACCAAACTCACCGCGCTTTTCTACGGGCACTTCGCGAATTTTTGCATACTCAGCATTTAGTTTTTTTAATTCAGATTTAAGCTCTTCCAACTCTTCCATATATAATATATATTATATCAAAAAACTACCAAAAACGTACTATATATTATATAACTATACCAAATTCGTCCGGTTCCTCACGTCAGCAAAAGACATTTTATCAAGCAGTAACGCATAGCTCGCCATCATAATCTCTGCATCGCCAAACATTAAATCGTCGTCACCTACAAGTTCAATCACATCGTTAAATGCATAGCGTTCACTAGCATTGTATTGCGCTATAGTAACTAGTGCGGCCGCGTAATTCAACGCAATCTGTGCTTCATTCTTAGTCATACCAGAAATCCTCGCAATTCGGCCAGCCGTAGAATTATCAAGTGGATGCTCAGCATAGTATTCTTCTCGGAAAGCCGAAATCCTACTTTGTTTTTCTTTCAATAGTGAGCTCACCGTATCGTAAAGAGCATAGCCCGAATACAACTTTATAGAACCGACATTTGAATTGCTGCCACTGAGGGTATATGCGGCACCGGTCGCGATACTCTGCGGCGTATACTTACAAGCGTTGTACAAATCACCAAGCCCAAGAAAAGTTAATATTCCTTTCCAAATCCTCACGAATATGCTACCGTGTTCTTCTGCATACGCAGTACACACATCTGCACTCATTACACCAACATTAGCACCGCGATCCATGCCATATTTGATAAAATCTTTCATGCCGTCACTTTCAATTCCTCTTCTATTGATTACACCAGCCTCTATCCAATCTTCTTCCGTATAATGCATATAATCAATACTCGCTGTCCCGTGAGAAGTGCAATATAAATCACCTTCAACCTTAGCGGCACTATTTATGGTCGTACAATCACCAGAAATAGTAGTAAATTTATCTTCCTCACCTTCCGCCCTCGCAATACCAAATAAGCCCGCGACAGCATTACCGGTTAAATCTGCTACCGTATTTACAATTGGTAGAGACGTCACTCTCGTGATAGCAATATTCTTAATCATCACGGCGCCCATCTTCCTAACTAAACTTCCCATAAAAGTATAAGGTGAAGAAATATCAAATGGACTCTTTTTGGCGCGATCCGCATTGGCCTTTCTAGCTAGAACTTTTTCTACCTCTTGGTTATAAGCCATAATAGTACCCTTGTCGGATGGCATCGCCGCAATCACCTGGCGATTAATCTCGTTGTTAATAAATGATCCACCCGCCAGTACCCTATTACCACCGACTTCACTTGAAAATAGATCAGAATTTTTTTCTACTATTGCCATATTTAAACTACTTCTCGCCAAAACCAAATCAGTCGTATCGGCCTTTTCATTGCCGTTCATAATCGTTAACACCCCTTGATTCTTCCGATCATCAGGAGATACAATCGTGTCCCTTGTCGCATAATCACTTATTCTATTAGTCGCTTTCACAATTCGATCACGCGAAAAATTATTCGCTTCATCTTTATTAAATATACCGTCACTTACTGCTGCCACAAAATTCTTTGTTTCAAGAATCGATTTTTTTGTTTTTACAGTTTTACCTGTGTTTACATCATCATACTCAACTTCAGTCTGCTTCGTCAGTGCATTCATTACCTCATTTACTGGACCATTATCACCAGCTCGAGCTCTCTGAATTGGCTCTTCAATCGCCATAAAAGCACTCGCCGCAAGATATGGCTCGCCCGCCGACACGGCAGAATTTAGAAGCTGCGCCGCCTTATCTGTAGCATTTGGTACGGTATTATCTTCCGTCCTACTAGCCACCCCAGATATAATAACCGAAGCATCCATGTTCGTTACATCTTCCAGATAAGTAGCCAATCTTGGATCGCATGGTATCATCACTACGGTCATTTTACCTTCATTATTTGGATCAGGCACCTCAATCGGACACGTGCCAGTATATTCTAACACAAGGTCGTAACCACTTAATGCTAGGTCCGTAGAGTCATCCAACATTTTGTTCAGAATCTTATAAAACTCTTCTTCATCTTTCTTGCTATCACCAGTTGATTCCCAGTTCTTAAATGCATCCCGAGTAAAGCCCATTCTTTTATAGATTTCATTTACGGCATTACTATAATAATATCTCGTCGAAATATCTACCGCGTCAGCAAAATCCGCATACATTCTCGAATCAGACTCTACCGCCAGCACAAAATCACTCGCCGTAATTACTTTATTATCATATAATATTGCCAGCTCGCCATCACTTGTTTTTGCAAAATGGTCACCGGTCGCCGCAATATCTTTTAAGTCCTCAATATTAGCAATATAATTATTCGTTCGCACAAACTGCCCAGCTGCTGTCACCTGCCCAACGAGCAACCCATTTGTTGCTAAATCACTGGCATAACCACTAGGAAACTCCCCTTTTGCCATCATTTCTGCTGTAACATATTCCGATTGTTCTTCCAAAATAGCCACTGTTTCGTCAAAACCTAGTGTACCCATCAAATTGTAGTCAATTTGTCCAATCAGTAGCTGCGGACCAGCTATAATAATTATTCCTATGATAGGAATGAGTAAAATACCAAGTACTACTAAAATAATCGCTTTACTCTTGCCGCCTTTTAGCGCCTTAGCGCCCTTTATGGCCATCTCTGCCTTACCACCACCACGATAAAAGCCACCGGCAACCTCAGCCTTTTTCATGGCCGCTAAGCCACCATCACCCTTCGTCCCTTCATTTTTTGAGCTAGCGTCTTTTTCAGCGCCGAGCAAAGCATCAGCCGCTTCCTTTTTTTTATCATTCTCTTTCAAAAAATCCGGACGAATACCTTTTTCACCAGTATTCATTTCATTATAAGGGTCATGTTCCTTTAAGCTTTCCACCATACTTTCATTATAACATCATTAATTAAATTCATAAACCACAAAATCCGAATCGTCGTCGTCATTTTTCTTCTTTTTGACATCTTTCGTTTGAGCAATTTTAGCTCGAAGATCAGCAGAAATGCGCCGAGTTAGTTCTTCATTGCGATCGTCTTCTCTATTCATCATTATTGCCATTTTTTTATTATAGCATACAATCTCACGAACAGACAATTCACCGAAAAAAAATAATTAAAAACTAAAAACTATGATATAATAAGGTCAATATCAATTAAAGGAGGAATAATGGCAACAAAGAAGCCAAAGTCGTCCACAAAGTCAAAGACCAAGACGACGAAACCGAAAACTACTGCCGCGAAGACTGTCGAAAAACCAGTGTCCGAGGCGCCCAAAACCAAAAAGGTGGAAGAAGTTATTACCACTCCGCAAGGCAAATCCTGCCTCAGTGGTTTCTTCGCAAAAAAATACGAAGGAAAAGAAAGTATCCTAACAATTTTTAAGAGCCACAAATTCTACGGCGCATTACTTGGCGAAGTAATCGGGACCGGTTTAGTGACTTTGCTTCTATTCGCATTGTCATTTATTGGTATCGCAAACCTAGCAACCTTCGGTTGGGCTATGATTGCTATTTTAATTGCAGTCTACGCATTTTCAGGCGCATGTCTTAATCCAATCGTAACCGTCGGCATGATGGCATCACGCCGTATGTCGGTAATCCGTGGCGTCATGTATATTGTCGCCGAAATCGTTGGCGCATGGCTTGGTTGGTTAATATTTAATTCATTCCACATGGCCGGCGGCGAAACCGCAGCAGATATTCCGGGAATGGTTGAAATCGGCGAAAATATGTTCTGGGTGACCGCTATGCTTGAATTATTTGGCGGTATCATCTTAGCATTCTTCTTCGCACGTGCTCTCAAATACAAGCGCAGCGTATTCACATTTGGTACAACCGTCGTTGGCGGTCTCGCGCTCGCAACCGTAGTTGCCTACATCATATCATATGCTTTCTTTGGCATACAAAGTGGCAACTTCCTCTTCAACCCAGCTGCAGCTTTGATGTATCAAATCTTCCCAACGGCTGGTGAAAACTTTGGTGAAATCATAGGTGGCGTTTGCCAAGCACTCTCCGTCTATGCATTGTTCCCAATGATTGGCGGCGTCTGCGGATTCTATCTATCAGATTTCATGAGCAAGCTTTCTGCCGAAGAATAAAATAGTAGAGCCAAAAAAATAATGCCTCGTTTGAGGCATTATTTTGTTTTTACAAATAATGGTTCTTCTGGCGGTGTAATTGGATTAGCAAAAATTGCACAAACTTTCTCTGAAGCATTCGGCAAAAAAGGCGAAAGCATCATATTTGTAGAAAGCAAACCAGATATCAAGTTTTGCATGCATTCATCTAATTTATCAACTTCACCATTTTTTGCTAAGCTCCACGGCTTTTCTTCATCAATGCGTTGATTAAGCTGCTGAATTTTCTCCCAAACATAATCGAAAGCTTTTGAAAACTCATAATTATCCATTAATTTGCAATATTCATCTGGCAAAACAGCATCTAACTCCTTGTTAAACGTGATATTATTCTTCATCGCAAGCGTTGCAAGCCTCTGTACCAAATTCCCATAATCATTAGCAAGCTCATTATTATATGCGTTTTCGTATTTCTCCCAAGTAAAGTCCGAATCGGCAAACGTATCTATATGACGAAGAAAATAATAACGAAAAGCGTCAATACCATGTCGTTCTAATACATCCATCGGATCAATTACGTTTCCAATCGACTTGCTCATTTTTTGTCCATCCGCAAGCACCATGCCGTGCGAAACAATAGTTTTTGGTAATGGAAGACCAAGCCCCATCAGCATCGCCGGCCAAATTATGGCATGAAATCTCAAAATATCTTTACCGACAAATTGCGCAGCTGCAGGCCACCATTCACTAATATCCACGTCTGGATATCCAAGTACGGTAATATAATTTGATAAAGCATCAATCCAAACATACATCACCTGGGAATCATCCCCTGGCACTGGAACACCCCAAGTCAACTGTGATACCGGTCTTGATACCGACACATCGGGTGACTCCTCGAGAAGCCTAAGCATCTCTTTTTTACGAAAATCTGGCAAAATCAGCATCTCGCCCGATTCGATCGCCTTTTTAATGTCCTCTTTAAAATCCGATATTCTAAAATAATAATTCTCTTCCGATAACTGTTCGTATGGTTTTTGGTGATCCGGGCAAACACCATGGTTTTCTTCGCACTCTTTTTCCGTAACAAATCTTTCGCATCCAGTGCAATACCAACCATCATATTTAGCTTTGTAAATATGACTTTCTAGTTTCCTCCAGATTTCTTGGCACCTATCCTGATGTTTAGGGTCCGTCGTTCTAACATAATCCGTATATTCTACGCCAAGTTTATGAATGAACTCCTGAAATTTTGCCGAATTTTCATCTACATATTCCTGAGTTGTTTTTCCAGACTCGCGCGCTTTCAAAAAAATTTTGTTTCCATGCTCATCAGTACCAGCCTGAAACCTCACAGCATTACCAACCATTTTATTATAACGCGCGAAAGTATCAGCAAGACAATAATCCATCGCGTGGCCAATGTGTGGCACGCCATTGACATAAGGTATCGCAGTAGTAATATAAATATTCTTCATAAATATATTTTATAATACTTTGCAAAAATAATCAAATTATCCGAGTTGTGATATTAAAACCACAATTAGTGCAATCACCACAATTCCGCCAATAGCACCAAGCATGATTAGAGACTTTTTATCAAGTTTCTTTTTTTCTGCAGCAGGAGCGGCCGGCGCAGCAGGCTGACCCTGAGCGCTTGCCGGGTCATTAAAAGCTACGTTCGGAGTTTGTTGCTCAGACATTGGTTTAATTGCAGCGCTAACTGGTGAAGTACCGTCAGCTGCCGGCATAGAAATTGCACTACCAATTGACCCCGGTACCGGTGCTGCAGCTTGCATAGGAGCCTTTAATTCTTCTTCAATTGGATCTGGAGCTTTTGGTGGATTTGGCACAGTAATTGGATCCGTTTCACCAACCATCACATTATCGCCAGGAGTATAAACAGGATTAACTGGCTCAGGAATATCGGGCATCACTGGGGCCGCTACGGCTTCTGGCGTAAGAGGAGCCGCTGGAGTGACTGGAGCAGCTGGAGTAGATGCATCAGCCGGTGCAACTGGAGCAGCAACTGATGTTTCTGGGATAGTAGAAAAAGTTGGCATCTCAGGCATAGCTGGAGCCTCCGCTGGAGCTGGAGTTGCTGCGAACTCTGGCGCCACTGGTGACGTTGGGGAAGCAGCACTTTCTCCTGGATTAATCACAGGATTAACCGGAGTTGGCATTTCCGGCATCGCTGCTGTTTGATTTTCATTTGGATTTATATTTGTCGGGTCCATTGTTTTATCCTTTACTTAAGTTTTATTATATCATGTTTTTAAATTATTAAAAGCTTATCTACCATGGCCGCCGCCGCCACCACCTCCCCCTCCGGAGAATCCACCGCCCCCTCCTCCGGAAAACCCAGATGAAGAGCCACCACCGCTCGAGGCATAAGTTGTTGAACTTCGCACAGTATTTGCCGCCGTATTAACTGCCGAGAGCATGCTGTACGTACTAAGATTATGATAATACCAACTCGGCGTTTCTACTTCCTCCAACTTATAGTATTTTTCTAGTTCCTTCATCCACGTTTTTTCAATACCGAGCACTGCAGCATAAGGCAATAGTTTTTCATACAAATGTACTACGCCCTCTGGCGAAGTATCAGCACCCTCCACGCTTTGCAAAAACGCCAATCGATCTTTTTCTGCCATCTTAATATAAAGTTCTAATCCATCCATATAACGCGAAGCCTCAAGCCCTTTCTTGGTCCGATACAAAAACTTATCCGTCTGGTTTTTAAGACAACTATAAATAATTATAGCGATTATAAATGTCACACCGATTACTGGCAAAAACCAAGCCTCGCCCACAACATCGCCTTCTAGCATGAACTCCCCGCGTTCATCCACCAAATCATCCATTATTCCACTAGCAATCGGGCCAAAAATAAAAACAATGAGGATAATCATTGTGATATTTGAAATAGCTCCAGAGCCAAATCCTTTTTTATAATCGCCCTCAACCAAACCCGCCGTTTTAAGATTATTAATAACTTCTTTATCATATTGTCTTCCAAGCGAAACTAATGTGCTGTTTGCCGTGCGGGCTTTAATATCGATAACGTCGCCTTCTTTATAATCCGTGCCACCATTTAGTATTTTGAGAAGTATTTCCCCTTTTTTACTTATTCCATCTGCTTTTACAACTTTAATTGACCACTTATCCTTCTTAATTTTTCCTTCATCTTTTTTTATTAATGAAATATTTCCTTTTACTATCATATCTAAAAGAATGGCCACTTTTGCATCCTTTTTCTCACCGATAAATATTTCTGCCATCTCCGCCACATCATAATCCTTATTCGGCTGGTATTCAGGCCTCACAAAAATGGCCTTATAAAACCGCGCTTTTTCTCTTGTCTTTAAATATTTTCGAAAAGGTATTATTAGTAGCAATAAACAAACAGCCGCAAATCCAACCATAATATATACTAACGTATAATTCTTTTCCAGCGGCAATACCAAAAAACTATTTGGCTTAAATTGTATATCGAAAGTTAAATTTTCATAACGAGAAAGATTTTTAGCTGTAAACTTTACTCCGTCTTCTATTTCGGATATAGTGCAACGCTCTTTGCCACTATTTCCATATTCGCCAACATAACACCAGCTCTCGCCTGAATATGCTTTTTTAACTGAATCATCTGCAAAATGCACTCTAGCTGTTACAGCATTAAACTTCTGGAACCAACCATTTCCGTTGGTGTCCCAATATAGTTCCTGGTACTCAGAAAAATCAGTTATCACCTTTTCAAAATTATAAGTAAAAGTATAAACTTGTCTTCCAGTCACGTACGAATCATCGCCAGTACAAACTTCGTAACTTTTAATTCCCGCCTCTCTTCCAATACTATAGATTGGCTCCGGCTTACCATTTCGAGTCAAAACAATATCTTCTTTGGTGAGCTTTGGTAAAGTAACATTTTTACCTTTTTGGTTCGTATAAGGAATATAGCGACAAAAACCTTTATTTTGGTTAAAGCTTGGAAAAACCGCCGTAAAAGTCTCAACAACTTTAAGGTGAGACCCACCCTCTGCATCCTTACTCAAATAATAATCCGCCTCAAAATCATCAAAATAAAAATTTTCTGTATCCACTGCAAAACTTGGCAATGGCCTTAACGACAAAAACAAACCAAAAACTATCAAAAAGATAAATAGTATTTTTTTAAAACTTAATTTTATTTTGTGCATTTTTTAATACGTTAATTGATTTTTGTAACTTTATACCTTCTTGTTCAGAAATCTTAAGATCTAATCGGCGGAGCACACCCTCCCGACCAACTACGCTTGGCCATCCAAAGCAAGTACCAGAAAAACCATCATACGATGAAACCGAAAGCACACGCATTTCATCATTCAAAATTGAATTTAAAATCTGCACCACACAAGTCGCAATACCATAATAAGTTGCGCCTTTACGATTGATTATTTCATACGCTTCATTTCTCACAAAATCCGAAATACCATCCCTAACATCTGGTCCGAGCAGTTCTTCAATTTTTTGCCCACCTACATCTGCAAGCGACCACAGCGTAACCTCCGAATCGCCATGTTCCCCGACCTGATAAGCATGCACAGATTTTGGATTAACTTTCAAATACGATGCAGTTCTCTGACGAAGTCTCGCCGAATCAAGTACCGTACCAGAACCAATCACTCTTTCTGTAGGAAGACCAGAAAATTTCAAAGTAAAATACGTCAAAACGTCCATTGGGTTCGTCACGACAAGGAAAATACCATCAAAACCAGAATCCATAATCTGCTCAACCATACCCTTCAGAATATTGACATTCTTTTTTAAAAGCTGCAATCTGGTTTCACCTGGTTTTTGAGGAGCTCCCGCTGTAATCACTACAACATCACAATCTTTAGCATCCTTGTAAGTACCACTTTTGATTTTGACATAGCTAGGTGCAACAGCAAGTGCATCGACAAGATCCATTGCCTCGCCCTCAGCGTCTTTGGCAATAATATCAGTTAATATAATTTCATTGACCGCCGTCCTCTGCTCCAAAATCGCGAATGCAATCGACGCCCCCACATTGCCGGTCCCCACTATCATGATTTTATTATTATCCATGATTCAATTATACCATAAGCGATTCAAAATACAATTTCAATTCTTCCGCAATAAAATCATCTTTTTTATAAACGCTTTCCAGTTCTTTCATAAATCTCGGGGCTAATCTTCCAAGACGTTTTTGGCGATATTCTTCCCACTTTTCCATTTCATGTTCCGACAATGATTCTGGAAAATTTCGTCCTTTATAATGCAACAGTAACTCAGACAATCTCGGATCATGAAAATCAGGATGAAAATCCGCAAGACCTCGAGCGTCAGCATTTCTTACTGCTGATATCTTCACCCGGTCCACATCATTCAAGAATCCATCGTATAGTGCTGCTTCTGGCTCTATTGCCTCAGGAAATTCTGGGCGATTCTCATACTGAGTTCGCATTTGCTCCGCAAACTCCGGATGCGCTAGAAGCTTTGCCAAGTTTTGCTCAACCAATTCTGCCGTGAGCCCAATTCTTGTCCAGTCTTCGCTTCTTAAAGTACTAAGTGGCGCCACTGCCGGACACTTATTATAGCAAAGCTCCTTTACAACTAGGAAAACACTCTCCGGTAATGATTCAACATCATATCTCAAATCAAAAACCAATACGTTTCCATTTCGCCCCGATGTTAAAGGAAAAGCGACTGTAGTTTTTTCAAATTGAGATGTATAACGGCCACTCGCATAAACAAATGGTTTTTTGTCTTCCAGATTTACTAGTTTTTTTACCGCCTTTTTATCACGCATTTTAAACAAAAAATCAAACATCTTAGGTTGTTTTTCTTTAATCATCTTGGCTACCGCAATCGTTGCATAAACATCAGACAAAGCATCATGTGCGTGAGCATGTTCTAGCCCATTCAACTTAGTCAAAAGCTCAAGCCTGTTGGTTGGTTTTCCATCACTTGTAAACGGCCATTCTATACCCTCAGGTCTAAGCGCCCTCACGAGCCTTACGACATCAAGCATATCCCAACGGCTACGCTCGTCCTTCCATTCCCACTCATACGGATCATAAAAATTACGCCAAAAAATCGCCCTCATAAACTCATCGTCAAATCTCACCGTATTATACCCAACTGCTATCGTACCAGGAGTGAATATTTCCTCGCTTACAAAACGACAAAAATCCACTTCGCTAATTCCATCCATCAAAGTCATTTGCGGTGTAATCTTCGTCACCATTATCGCGCCTGGGCTCGGCAAAGCATCATCACTCATCTTCACCAAAATATTCACCGGCTCACCAATCGGCGTAAGGTCCATCGTGGCACGCTGTCCAGCGAATTGCATTATTCTGTCTTCTCTAGGAAAAAGCCCACTCGTTTCAAGATCGTAAAAGAAAAACGTTTTATTCATACCCCCAATTATACCATAACAATACTGCTACAATAGTTTCACTACAATAATCAAATTACTATTGATTCATCATAGCATCATAATCGATACCATAATTTGCATATTGGAGCTTCATAAACGCAGTGTCGAGCGCCTCTGCTGTTTTTGCAAGGTCACCCTCATTCGCCACAGCCATCACAATAAATTTCAGAGGCTTGTTATAGCCACCGCAAATCTCCATTTGATCCTTGTAAGCTAGCTCACCAGGAATTGTAATCTTGCGCACTCCGCCCAACCTCATACCAATTACGCCCTGATTCCATCCCTCAATCATGCCAAGCGAGGCATTGAGTGCTTTAGAAAAACCAGTTGGATTCTCTACATCATCAAGCGATGAATCAAAGATTTTTTCATCAGCACACCAACCGATATAATATGACAAATAGTCTGTGTCGCCCTCTTTTAATTCCCGTCCATTACCGACCTTCAAATCTCTATATTTTAGACCATCCGAATTTGCCGTGGTCTCATTATAAGCCTTCACTTCTGAGCGATATTGAATAAACTTATCATAATCATTCTTTGTAGCTTTCTGAAAATCAGCTAGTTTTTCATTGTAAGCCTTTTGATATTCTGCGATTTTTTCATCACTCAGTGAAGTCTGCTCTCCCGCATCCGTGGAGCTCTTTCCGCCATTAGCTACAATTGCAGCGTAACTTGCAATAATTGAACCAAGCATTATTACTGCAATTGCTATTATTACCACCCTCTGTCCCACACTCGTTTTTAACTCTTTCTCTTCCATAATAACCTCATTATACCACAAAAAAATAACTCTTCGGTGTAAGAAGAGTTATTTTTTTGATTATTCTTCGGTTTTCTTAGCTTTCTTTAAGATTGCAACTTTCTTAAATGAACCACCAGCTTTCTTAATTGCCTCGATTGCCGTCTTTGACGCAAACTGCGTCTCAAGCTCAATCTTAGCCTTAAGTTCTCCTCTGGTAATTACCTTAACTTTCACGTATGGATTTGTAATCAAACCATTCTCAGCGAGAGTCAAATTATCCACTTTGCCACTAAGATCATTTAATCTATCAGTATAAACTACTTCTGCCTTAGCATGGAAAGACTTAAAGCCTTTTAGCTTTGGTACTGCTTGCATAATTGCACGCTGACCACCCATGAAGCCTGTTGGCATCTTTGAATGACCAGTTCTCGCCTTTTGGCCTTTAGTACCACGACCTGCAGTTTTACCCTGACCAGCCGCAATACCGCGACCTTTTCTAGATGGGCGAGTATTCTTGTTTACCACCAAATCATTGTATTTCATTACTTGTCCTCCTTCTTAGCCGTGGACTTTTTGGCAACCGATTTCTTTGCAACTTTCGTTGCTGGCTTTTTGATAGCTTCTTTCTTTGCTGCTGGTTTAGCGGCTTCCTTCTTTACTGCTGGTTTAACAGCTCCTTTCTTTGTCTCAGGAGCCTTTTTCTCAACCGGAGCTTCCTTTACTTCAGCCTTTTTGGCTGGTTTTTTACCCTCATTACCAGTCCATTCAGCTCTTGGTACTTGTGCCCTAAGGCCTTCAATTACTGCATAAGCAATGTTGACTTTATTAGTACTACCAAGTGACTTTGAAATCAAATTCTTTACACCAGTAAGACCCATAATAGAGCGCACTGTACCACCGGCAATAATACCAGTACCAGGCGCTGCTGGCTTTATCAACACATCTGCACCCGTAACCTTGGTACGTGCTTCATGGCAAATCGTTTCACCATCCATATTAAATGTAACCATGGCCTTCTTTGCCTTACGGGTAGCCTTTGCGACTGCGGTAGTCACATCATTACCCTTAGCTACACCAATACCAACTTTGTTTTTATGGTTACCGACTGCAACTAATGCTTTAAAACGCATTCTACGACCACCAGCCACCGTCCTCGACACGCGATCGACAGCAATAGTGATATCGTCAAATTCCTTTGGTGCCACATCTGCCTTCACGCGATCACGACGATTTCTGCGGTCCATCTTGCGACCAGCAATATCGCGAACTTGCTTAGTCTCGGCAACATTGTCCTCCATTTTGAGGGTACCAGATTTATTAATTACCCTCGGAGCTTTTTTCTCTGTTTCTGGCATAATTAAAACTCCAGTCCTTCCTTGCGAGCCGCATCAGCAAGTGCCTTCATGCGACCAGCATATAATTTAGAACCACGATCAAATACCACCTTGTTAATCTTTGCGGTCTTTGCTTTTTTGGCAATTTCCTCACCAATTTTAGTAGCCTTCTCGGTCTTGGAACCAGCTACTTTGTTGCCAACCGTAGTTGCGTATACTAACGTAGCTTTCTTATCATCGTCAATTATTTGTGCGGTGATGTGTAGGTTCGAAAAATGAACCGAAAGCCTTGGCCTGTCACTCGTACCATGAATCTTTGCACGAGTACGATTTGCTCTCATTTGCTTATTCATTATTTCTTCCCTGCCTTTCCAGCCTTGCGAATAATAACTTCATCCACATATTTAATGCCTTTACCCTTGTATGGTTCTGGCTTCTTTAGGCTACGGATTTCAGCGGCAACCTGACCAACTTTTTGTTTGTCGATGCCACTTACCGTGATTTCCATTTTATTGGTAGCAAGTTGTACGCCTTCTGGAGCTTTGTACTTTACAGGATGTGAAAAGCCAAGCGCCATTTCAATTTCCTGTCCACCACCAGATAGACGAAAACCTACACCATTTATTTCTAGTTTTTTCTCGTAACCTTTTGTCACACCCTTCACGGCGTTGTTTAAAAGCGCGCGCTGAAGACCGTGCCAAGCTCGAGACTTTGGCTCGTCGCCACTTCTTGTGACCACGATTTGAGTGCCTTCGACCTTTGTAGTAGTCTGAGGCTGAACCGGAACGATGAGTTGACCCTTCGGGCCTGCGACAGTAATCTCCTTGTCGCCGACCGTGATTGTCACTCCCGCCGGAATATCGATGGGTTGTTTTCCGATACGACTCATATCTTCCTTTACATTAATATCCGTATCATTATATCATACTTTTCATCAAAATACAAGCAAAATCCCCTATATTTCAAGGGGATTTTACGAAAACTTTTTGTTTATTTATCTGCGGTTTTTACGGAGGAACTTAAAGCTAGAAGCCATAACGACAATTGCCGCAATCGTGGCAGTAATAGCTGCTAAGCTTGAAGAAAACTCAGAAGCCGCTGTACTGGCACCAGTTTCTGGAGCACCAGCTTCACCTTCTTCATCTGGAGTTTCTTCACTTGGAGTATCATCACCTGGGACATCATCGCCTTCTTCACCCGGTGTATCTTCACCTGGTGTATCCTCACCATCATCACCCTCACCTGGAGTGTCTTCACCTGGGGTATCTTCACCTGGGGTATCTTCACCATCACCACCTTCACCTGGTGTATCACCCTCTGGGTTGTTTTCTACATCCTCATAAGCCAAGACAAAATCGGAGAACAAATCATTTTCCACTACCGCGTCTTCGCCATCTACTGTTGTATCAAGTCTTGTGACCGTGCCACCATTATCGCGGTGATAACGCAATACCGCAAATTGCCTTGTAAAGCCTTCTGGTACTTCTGGCAAACCGGCCGGAATACCGAGTCTCAAAGTAACAGTTTCATTTAGCTTGAATAATTCACCGAACTGTTCCCCACCAACATACACAGGCAAATTAATGAAGTAAACCATCGCGATTTGTTCATTATCTTTCAGTTCTTCAGCAAATTTAGTTCTTATTTCATCAACCCAATCTTGGTCGTTCATATCAATAGTATGCACTTCAAGATCAGACGTGACCAATTCACCATCTGCAAGCGCAGACTTTAGTGCTTCCAAATTTTCAAACGTGCCTTTTTCAGTGCTATACACCTCACCATCGTTACCATTTTGGAGGAAGTCGGCAATCAATTCAGCAGTAGTGTCCTTGATGGTCTCGCCGTCGTCCGTGAGTTCTGCACTATCTGTCGATTCGACATCGTACACAACAACAGGTACTGAAACAGTCGTCTCGTCAATATCGTACCAAGAAATCATTATTTCAGTACTACCAGCTTCGACACCAGTTACGGTACCATTTTCTAAATCGAGGGTTGCCTTACTATCAACTACCCCAGCCGAGAAATATTCTGGAGCAACACTTCCCTCAACGGCCACAGATTCGCCCACCTGTACATATATTTCATCAGGAAGCGTATATGAAGGAACCTCGTCTACAGTCCAAGTGTTATCAGGCAACTCATATTCTGTATAGTCATCAGCAATATATTTAGTATCTACAGCCTTGCTATAGTTACCACCGGTAATAAACTTTTCGACATCTTCACTTGCTACAATTGGGTCGCCATTTGTTGCATTGAAGGTACCACCAGTAATAGAAAGGGAAACTTTTTCGACATCCTCTTCTTCGTTTGCTTGTGGATTCCCTTCAGCAAACGCAACTGGTGCCGTGAAATTACCATCAATTACTTCTGCAGAAATAGCCTGTTTTGTAGTATGCTGTGCGACCGCAATCGCAACGCCTGTTGCCGTTGAACCACTACCATTTGGATTAAACGCATACGGGGTATCACCATCAACATTAATCGTTGTCCCATCTACGGTCAAATGCCCTGCACGCACCTCAACACCGGCTTTCGTGGCGTTGATGACCAAATCAGGACCAAGATAAGTCTCGCCACCAACCTGCGGAGCATAAACACCGAGATCATTGGAAGTAATTTCACCAGCATTAAGCGAGAATACCGCATTACCGCCATAATTGCCGCTCTCTGGATTTGACGTACCATTACCAGAAACGCCAATACTATCTGGACCGGTAGTAGTAACTTTACCACCATTCATGGTAAACTCTGTATCATTAAAGGCAATCACAACCCATGTTCCACCTTCAATCTCACCGTCCTCAAGTACAAAAGTTGCACCGTCATCCAAAGTGACACCAGAAGTAGCACCCGAAATTTTACCACCATACATCGTAAATGATGCGCCTTCGTCACTGACGTACAAAGCCTGCTCGGCCGCTTCAATTGTACCAGCATTCATTATGGTATTGCCATGGATATAAAAAGGAGCGTACACGCCGCCAATTTCCACAACCTTACCATTTTCACCAGCATTAATTACCATACTGCCAAGGTCATTAATAATTGACCACCCATCAGTAGTAATGGTGTAATTATTAAGATATAGATTTAAATCCGCAACGGTATAATAGTCCGTAAGCATATCAAAATCTGCTCCGACAACTACGGTATTTACGCCACCGTTGATAGCAGCCGCAAGCTCATCCGAAGATGTTACAACAGCGCAGGTTTCCTCCACGCCTTCGCAAGACTCTAGTAAATTATGTTCGACAGCAAATGTTTTTGCTGGAAACAAAAAAACCGAGCCTAAAGTAGCTGCTACTGTCAAAGCACAAGCTATTTTATGTTTTGCCATATTTTCCTCCATTTATCTACTTATGATTATAAGCCACTAAAATACTTAAGTCAATAAGCAAATGACAAAAAATTTCACTTTTCCACCAAAAATCCCCCTGTTTACAGAGGGATTTTGATGGTCTATCTTACCATTATATCACACTTATGCTATTTTGTCAATATATGACGCTTTTTACCAATAAGCACTAGTGGGAGAGCAAATACAAATGCGGCTATACCAACCCAGTAATTTGCAAAAGTTGCGCCATCACTCCCTTCAGTTTTCACAAACTTACCAGTGTCTGGCACTACCGGAATAATGATATCTCCACCACAGCCACCAAGCTCGCACGGATCAACCGGCTCTGGTTCAGGTTCTGGTTCCGGTTCAGGTTCTGGTTCCGGTTCCGGTTCTGGTTCCGGTTCGTACACGTTAGTAAATGACAATTTCGCATCTTTGGCATCCTTACCATTAATCTTCGCGCTCTTAATTTTAAGTTTACCTTTCGCAGGATTATCTACTACCACAATTTCAACTTTATACTCAGTTTCATCATAAGTCATTTCGCTATTTTCACCAGGAGTTTCCTTTACCACAAACTTATATGTTCCAGCTTCAGTAAAGGTATAAGCGCCCTCCGCCTTAGCTGAGGCTTTGCTAGCAGTCTCAATTTCCACAGTCTTCGTTTCAAAATCTTCTGATTCAATTGTAAAGACAAACTTTTCACCTTCAAATTCACCAGACTCATCTTTGACTTTCTTGGAAATCTTAAACAAATCCTTGGTAAGATCACTTTCATCTGTGGTTACGCTATCAGGAGTATAAACATTCACAAAAGTATGCTCGTACTCAGAAACTTCAAGCTGAAGCGTTCCATCCTCATTATCTTTTACAATCACCGTAAATGAAATTCCGCTTGGATTCTTGGCTTCAACACCCTTCATTACGCTAGAGTCAAACGATTCACGCACGACATAATTATAAGTTTTTCCTACGTCTTCCGCCGTATACTTTATGGTGCCGAAGTCAAATTCAGTCTGACCTTTTCTTACAGTTTTCGTTGTTTTCGCTGGCAATTTTCCATCCTTGCTCTCGATTGTAAAAGTATACTTATCAAAGTCTTGCCAATCCCTACCTTCAAGCACCTTCTCAAACTTGAGAGCACCTTCTGTTTCTCCCTCACCCAAAGTACCGGTCGCATTGTATGTATTGAATATCTTTTTTGACTCCTTGGAATATGTTTTCGAGACTAACTTCAAAGTTCCATCACCATTGTCGGCCGTTACAATCGTAACAATGATGTCATCGTCATCCTCAGACCTCAAAACACCCGGTCTAAAGAGGCTTTGACCATTTTCGTCAGTCGTTTTTTCACTAATTCGATATTCAAATGTCCCGACCTTAATTATATTTACCTCAAACTCAGCCGTAGGATTAACACGGGTAACCGCTCCGCTCTCCAAAGTCTCACCATTGCCAGTGGCGAAGAAGTAAAACTCATCGTCATTCAACCAGAATTGGTCATATCCAGTCGTAAAGCTCTTGGTTGCCACAATCTTCGCATCATCACCAGTCAAACCAGTTGTGATAGCGTAAGTATTAATGAAGTTTTCTTCATTATCACCATCGCCAATGGTACCAGTTTTGACGGTTGCTTTGCCGCCGTTAAATCCAGCCTTTGCCGCCTCGGTAATCTTATAATAGAATCCAAGCGGAATATTCTTAATAGTCTTAGTCTCGCCATGCCCGAGCTCAAACGTCTCAGTTCTAATCACCTTAGTACTATTCTCGTTCTCGTAAAAGTCTACTGTAAAGTTAAAGATTTTTTTCTGTGCTTCCTTTAGATCACCACTCGTCGCAGTCACTTCCTTCGAAATTACAAGATTACCAGATGTGAGATAGTTAGTCACAACCGCAGTCGAGCTAGCATTGCCCTCCACCATTTGGCTACCCTCTACATCTGCAGTGCCATCATATTTGACGAGCTTATAGGTGACCTTATTGCTATTATAGCCTTCTGGCAATGTCTCCGTCACCTCAAATGTCGTACCAGTCGGAACATCCGTCACCATAATCTGCTGATTGACCTTAATCTTAGCTTTAACAAAGCCAGTATAATCAATTTTGTCAGTTCTTGTAGTTGTCCCATCGGCATTATGGGTAATAATACGATACTTACCCTTCGGAGTAGTTGTCTCGCCTGCTGGCGCAGTCAAGGTAATCGTGATTTCAAATTCATCAGTGACTGACGCATCTTCCGAACCATTATTCTCTACTACTTTCGATACCAAGATACCACCATTCAAAGTATTTTCTACCGACAACGCAGACAAACCAACCGGTTCAATCGTCGCAGTATTGCCATCAAACACTACATCATGAATCTTGCCACCCTCACCCACAATCATTGGGTGATAAGTTCTCTTTGTGATATGATAGTGGTTTGAACCATTTTGGTTGAGTTCAACATGTTCATCAAATTCGTAATCATGCCCTTCCTCTAGCACTGCATAATCTACACCATTTACTTTTACAATTCGCTTCGCTACGGCTTCAAGTTCCTCGCTACCTTCTAGTTTCTTCATCACGCCAGGCGCTACTGCATAAGTATAACCGCTGACATTTTCGTTACCAACCCAAGTATCGTTACTTTCGTTCGTATTGTCAAATACATATTGTCTCACTGGTTCTGGATTAGTAGCTCTATCCACGTAAAGATCTAGCGAGACTGACGCGATATCGTCGCGCTGACCATCATCCATTCCATCCGCCCAAATCTTCGTAACTTTAAGCCTAGTCTCTGGAAGAGTTGCATTATATGGTTTCTCCGGAATAGTTTGCGGGCTAGATTCCACTGAGTCAACAATATTGCCATCTTCATCTTCAGTACGTGTACGATAAGTAAACGATGCCGAGGTATTAGTCTTTAGCCTATAGCTACCGTCAGATTCTATCAAGCCATATGCTGCCAAATTAGTCTGTTCGCAAGTGCCACCATTCCTAATCGCTGCAATACAGTCCATTGCTGCCTGGCTTGGCCAAACCGTAAACGTCACCGATGCAGTATCGCCATTTGACAAAGTCTTATCCCGACCTGGGTTCCAATACACTGCACCATCCCTAAACTCCGCCTTTCCATAATCGCTGCCCCACGATGTCGGCACACTATATCTAAATGCCCCCGCATTGCCATTTACTTCAGTCGAAGTTGCCGCAGTCACAACATCCGTAATCTTAATATCAGTCACAGTAAGCTTTATGATGGCATCCAAAATTTCATCGAGAGCTGCCTGAAGTTGCGTACCATTATTAACAGAATAGTAGTGATCATCTGGAGAAGAAATACCACTCGAAGTAACTAGCGATTGCATGTTAGTAACATCACCAAATGCACCAATACCATAAAAGTCCGCTCCGCTACTTACAATCGCCCTAGCCGCAGTCACAGCATTATTATATACAACCAAATTCGGTGCCGGATCATTAGTCATATTGTTTACAGAGCGGGGATTACCGTCCGAAATGAATATCACAACTTTATTGTGTCCCTCAGCATTTCCGGTACTATTTGCTAGTTCAAGTGCAGCCCCCCAATCAGTTGCCCAATCATTATAATGCCCATAGTCAAATTCTTCTACGACTCTAGCAGTTTCACCAAAAATTATTCTATGAAGTATTACATTCGAATATTCCCCAAGCGCAGCTTCAAGAGATTGTAAAGCCGGTTCGGCATGCGCATAACGGCTCGTATTTGCCGCATCGCTATTATTAAAAGTATTTTCAAAACGCGGTCCACTATATACACTATATGCGTTATTATTGTTGCCGTTACGAATTTTTACATAAACCGTCTCAAGATTGGTCGTACCCGTATTGCTCAACTGTCTATAATTGTTATTACCTACTCTCTCGAACAGTAGTGCATAATTACCATCGGTCTCACCGTACGCACCTTCATAGTAACCCCAAGTACCCTTCTCGTTTGGCTCATAGACGTTATCTGTCGCCATACTGCGCGATACATCATACACCAACACCACATCCGTCTTGGTCGTAGTAGGCTCAGTCGAAGACTTACCGGTAATTTGGAGCGTAATATCATACGAACCGTCACCATTATCAGTCACGGTTTTTTGACTATCCGGCACCGCTCCCGGTTGTTCTGCCGCATGCGCGCCGAAAATAGAAATTGGTATTGTACCAATCAACACCACAGCCGCCGCGAAAATATTTAATATTTTACGCTTTATATTCATTGTTTTTCTCCTTCACTACTCTGTAGTTTGCAACCATCTTACCACACCAGTTAACAGAGGTCAACCTTAAGTGCATTATAAACCAAACAAAAAATCACCTTACGGTGATTTTTTGTTTAATGATTTTACCAAACTCTTACGAGCACTTCGCCACCAAGCCCATTTTTACGAGCTTCGCGACCAGTCATCAATCCTCTAGAGGTTGATACGATCACCATGCCACGACCAGACTTCACTGCCTTTAGTTCAGCGGCGCCAGCATACACGCGACGACCTGGTTTTGAAACCTTAGTAATCTCATTGATCTTAGCTACCGTGCCAGGCTCATTCACCACTATACGAAGAACACCACGTGGCGTACCATCAACTACTTCAAATGAAGCAATGTAGCCATTTTTCTTCAAAACGTCAACTACTGCTACTTTTAGCTTTGAGGTAGGTACCACAATTTCATTTTTGCCAACTTCAATCGCATTGCGGATGCGGGTAATGAGGTCGGCGACTTGATCTGTTGATTGAATAGACATATTTCTCCTTTCTCCTTACCAGCTACTCTTAGTTACACCAGGAATTTCACCTTTACTTGCTTTTTCCCGGAAATTAATACGCGACAAACCAAAACGACGCATATAGCCACGTGGACGGCCATCTAGCAAATCACGATTCTTTAGTCTAGTGACCGAAGAATTGCGTGGCAACTTCTGAAGACCTTCAAGGTCACCAGCAGCTTTTAGCTCAGCGCGTTTAGCTTTATATTTTTCGTACATTTTGCGACGTTTTTCATCACGCAGTACTGCAGATTTCTTTGCCATACTACTTGCCCTCCTTCTCAAACGGCATTCCGAACAGTTCTAGCAATTTAGTGCTTCCTTCCTTTGAACCATTTTTAATAATAAACGTAATCTCAAGGCCATGCATTACAGCTGCATCTTCAAAAGTAATCTCTGGGAATACGGTCTGTTCCTTAAGACCCAAATTGTAATTACCTTGCTTATCAAACGCAGTCCTAGATACACCGTGAAAATCACGTACATGAGGCAAAGCTACATTAATTAGACGATCGACAAATTCATACATTTTGTCGTTGCGCAAAGTAGTGAGATAGCCGACTGGCGCACCCATGCCTTTACGAATTTTAAATGTAGCAATCGATTTCTTTGCTAAGCGAGAAGTTGCCTTCTGACCAGTAATCTTCGCAAGAGTAAGTTCTACCGTTTCGGTATATTTTTTATCCTCACGTTTTTTGCCTACACCAGCCGAAACTACGACCTTCTTAAGCTCTGGTGCTTGATTTATATTATCAAGCCCAAGCTCTTTTTTCAGTTTCGCCTTTAGCTCCGCATTATAGAGAGCTTTGAGGCGTGGTTGTGCTTTTACTTCAACTTTTTTAGCTGAAGTTTTGGCAGCCGTTTTCTTTTCCGCCATTATTTAGCTCCTTTCTTTAGCTTTTTCTTGCCAGACTTATCTGACTTGTCTGCCTTATCAGCCTTAACTGGCTTTGCGGCCTCGACGACTTTCAAATTCGACATATGAATGCCAACATGAATTGTCTTCTTTCCACCTTTTGGATTAGTATAAGACTTTTTCATGTGTCTTTCAATGATGCCGATTCCTTCAAGACAAGCCCTGCCAAGCTTGCGATCGATACGTACAATCTTGGCTTCCTTGCCTTTTTCGTCACCAGAAATAACTTTTACTTTATCACCAATTTTCATTTTAGAGTACCTCCGGTGCGAGGCTAATAATCTTATTAAAACCTAAATCGCGAAGTTCACGTGGAATCGGACCAAATACGCGCGTTCCTTTTGGCGTTTTGTCTTCGTTCACGAGTACTGCAGCATTTTCGTCAAAGCGGATAGTAGAACCATCTGGACGACGAATTGGCATGACCGTGCGAACAATCACAGCCTTCACTACGGCCTTTTTCTTAATGTTGCCAGTTGGAGATGCATCCTTAACAGAACAAGTTACAATATCACCAACTCTAGCATACCTAGCACGAGTGCCACCAAGCACCCGAATTACTCCGAGCTCCTTAGCGCCACTGTTGTCGGCTACTTTTAATCTAGTTTCTTGTTGTATCATTACTCTTCCTCCCCTTCAATCTTAGCATCGGCTTCTTTTTCTGCTCTAGCGATTTCATCTGCTCCAACTTTTTTCTCATGTACCACTTCGCTTACACCCTCTTTGAGCTCAACTTTGCCATGTGACTTTTCGAGCACCTTGACCAAAGTATAAGCTTTCGTCTTAGAAAGTGGGCGTACAGCCATGATTTCTACGCGATCGCCAACACCAGCCTCATTCTTTTCATCATGCGCAGTGTATTTGCGAGTCTTTGTATATTGTTTACGATAAAGCGGGTGAGTTTCACGACTCGTGATCGAGACGGTAATGGTCTTGTCACGCTTGTCGGAAGTTACTACCCCTATGAGTGTGTGTGCCATTTTAGAACTCCTCTCTCTTTATAATTTTACATTTTACTGGTAATTTGTGCGACGCCAAGCGAAGTGCTTCCTTTGCCTGCTCATCAGTCACATCAGCAATTTCGAACATCACCGTACCAGCCTTTACCTTCGCCACAAAGAATTGCGGCTCACCTTTACCAGAACCCATTTTTACATCAAGTGGTTTCTTAGTAACTGGTGTATGTGGAAAAATTCGAATCCAAATTTTACCACCGCGCTTAATATAACGCGTTATCGCCTGGCGAGCTGCTTCAATTTGCTTTGAATTAACGCGCTCGTTGTCAAGTGACATCAAACCATAATCACCAAACGCTACGGTGTTACAACGTGTGGCAACACCTTCGTTTTTACCTTTGCGAACCTTACGGTGTGCAGTCTTCTTTGGAAGTAAAATAGCCATATTATTTCTCTCCCTTATAAATCCAAACTTTCACGCCGACGATACCAGCAATTGTTGGTGCGTGATGACAGTAAAAATCAATATCAGCTCTAAGTGTATGTAGAGGCACTGAACCTTCGATAAATTTCTCACGGCGAGACATCTCGGCGCCATTAAGACGACCAGATACCTCAATACGTACACCCTTAGCACCAGCATTCATCGTGGACGAAAGTGCCATTTTGACTGCACGGCGGAAATTCATACGCTTACCGAGCTGAAAACCAATATTCTCAGCCACAAGCTTAGCATTAAGCTCTGGTTTTTTGACCTCTTCGACATTAATACGAATTGGGCCCTCTACGATTTTTTCGAGCTGAGTTTTAAGCTCGTTGATGCCTGCACCTTGCTTACCAATTACGGCACCAGCTTTCGCGGTAAGAATCGTAATCGTAGTAAGATTGGCAGAGCGTTCAATATTGATTCGCGCAATCGTTGGACGAGATTTGAATCTGTCCTCAATCAAATGGCGAATCTTATCATCTTCGACAAGCCAGCGTCGAAAGTCGCTCTTCCTGGTAAACCACTTAGACGACCAGTCTTTGCTGACCTGGAGACGGTAAGAGATGGGATTAACTTTCTGACCCATATTACTTATTCTCCTTCTTCGCTGCAGCCTTAGCCTTTTCGGGCTTTTCTGCTGGCTTATCAGCGACTTTCTTTACTTTTTCTTCGCCGGCGACCTCGACGAATAAATTACTTGAAATCTTCTCATATGGAAGCGCACGACCGCGAGATGCGGGTACATAACGGCGCATTCTCGTACCACTCGTCACGAAAATTCTCGCAATACGGATGGTTTTTGGATCAATTGACACTTTCGAATTATTAAGTAGATTTGCATTCGCAGATTCTACTGCCTTTAAAACAGCTCTTGCTGCTCTACGTGGGGTATTTTCAAGAATTACCACCGCATCAGCTACGTATCGATCACGAACAAGTGACGCTACAATACTAGTCTTGCGTGGTAAAGAATCAATACCTTTTTCATAAGCATGTGCAAAATAGGTAGCCATAATTAGTTAGCTCCTTTCGCTGCTGCAGCCTCAGCGGCTTTTTTGCCACCATGGCGCTTAAATTTACGAGTCGGCGCAAATTCACCAAGCTTATGACCAACCATGTTTTCTGAAACAAACACTGGTACATGTACCTTGCCATTATGCACAGCAATGGTTCGTCCTACCATTTCAGGTGAAATAGTAGATTGACGTGCCCAAGTTTTCACTATGGTGCGGTCTTCGCTGGAAAGTGCGGCGATCTTTTTCGCGAGTTTGAAGTCCACAAATGGACCTTTCTTAAGACTCCGAGACATTATTTCCTCTTTCCTTCGTGGCGACTGCGCACGATCATTTTATTAGTTTTCTTATTATGACGAGTACGGTAACCAAGCGTGAGCTGACCCCATGGTGTACGTGGCGCCTTGCCAGAACCGTGACGACCACCGTCACCACCACCGTGTGGGTGATCCGTTGCGTTCATCACAACACCGCGTACCGTTGGGCGGATGCCCTTACGGCGACGACGACCCGCAGCACCAATTTTTACGTTCTGATGCTGGAGGTTTGAAACCGTACCAATCGAAGCTTCACAGTCAAGCAAAACCTTACGTACTTCACCAGATGGCATCTTCAAAGTAGCGTAGCCATCTTCTTTTGCCATCAACTGAGCTGCTGCACCTGCCGCGCGCACCATTTGTGCACCACGTCCTGGAGCGAGCTCAATTGCATAAACAAATGTACCAACTGGAATATTTTCAAGCTTCAAACGATTACTATCTTCCACTTCAGCCGTGTCGCCAGTCTTAAAGGTAGTACCTTTAGTCATCTTAGTATCAGCGAGTACATAATAATATGTACCATTCTGATCTTTAACTCTAGCAATACGTGCTGAGCGATTTGGGTCGTATTCAATTTCCTCAACCGTCAAAGTCAAATCCTTTGGCAAATTGTAGGTCATAATACGATAGTGCCTCTTGACACCACCACCACGATGACGCACCGTGATGCGACCCTGGTTGTTTTTGCCCGCCTGCTGTTTTTTGGCTTTAAGAAGAGACTTCATCGGCTTATTAGTCGTAATCTGATCATAATCCTCTGTCGTCTTCTGCCTCTGTGCCGGCGTAATCGGGCGATAAGCTTTAATTGCCATTATTTATTCTCCTTCCCTGCATTCTTGTCTGCCTTTTTGGCTTCCTTTGCGCTGGTTTTCTTTTCTTCTTTCTCTGGCTCATCAAACACTCTGATTGAATTGCCTTCAGCAAGAGTTACATATGCATATTTCTTATCTTGACGATGCGTAATACCAGGATAAGCATGCTTACCTTTGCTAAATTTAGTCTTTTTACCGTCACGAATCAAAGTCCTTACATCTGTAACCTTGACATTAAATTCTTCTTCCACCATCTTGGCAATTGCTTGCTTACCCATGCTCTTCTTTACTGGAAAAACATAGGTTCGCTTTGTTTGCTCAAGATAGGTTTTTTCGGTTGCACGTGGCCCTAGCATGTGTAGCTTCACCTCTGCAGTCTTCTTGTCCGCCATTACTTATCTCCTTTCAACCATTCAGTTGCAGCCGTGAGGCCAGCTTCTGAAAATACAATTGCATCTGCATTCATAATGTCAAATACATTTAGATAAGTAGCACGTACCAATTTCACATCAGCCAAATTATTGGTTGAACGCAAAATTTCTGGGGTTTTTTCTGCCACAACCGCAAGCACATACTTGCCTTCAAGTTTCAGATCTTTCAAGATTTTAGCAGCCGTCTTAGTCTTGCCGTCTAGCTTAGTGTCGGCTGGCAAAACAATCACCGCCTTCTCTGCATTCTTCATTGACAAAGCCTGGCAAACCGCCAATTTCTTTGAAGCTTTTGAAACCTTTTTGGTGAAATTTTCTTCACCGGTGCGACCAAATGCCACACCACCATGGCGCCAAATCGGGTTACGAGTTGAGCCAAAACGTGCTCTACCGGTGCCTTTTTGCTTCCATGGCTTCTTGCCGCCACCAGAAACCTCACCACGCTTCAAAGTTTTCGCATGTGAGCTCCTTGAGTTTGCAAGATATGCATCATAAGCAAGTTTAACTAGCTCATGATTTTCTACGGAGAGACCGAATATTTCTTTTTGAAGTGTAGCCATATTACTCCTTTCCCTCCACAGTTACAACGCCCTTCTTAGGACCCGGCACTGCACCTTTAAGACCAATCAGGTTGTTAGCTGCATCAATATATGTAACCTCCAAATTCTTGACCGTCACAGTGTCATGTCCCATACGACCTGGCATTCTTTTGCCTTTAAATACTTTTTGCGGATACATTGACCCAATTGAGCCAACTTTCCTAATGTCACCCTTAAAACCGTGCGTGTTACGAGATTCTTGGAAATTCCAACGCTTCACCGTACCGGCAAAACCTTTACCTTTGCTCGTACCAGTCACAGCTACCTTATCGCCAAGCTTAAAACTTTCCACCGTAAGAGTGTCGCCTAGCTTCATGCCCTCTGGAATTTCATCTACGCGAAATTCTTTGAGAACTTTAGGATTTATATTTTCACCGGCCTTTTTCACGTGGCCAGCAACCGACTTGCTCAGATTCTTACCCTGACCATAGCCCACTTGCACAGCATTATAACCATCGCTTTCGACAGTCTTTATCTGAGTCACTGTGCACGGACCGGCTTGTAGAATGGTCACTGGAGTAACCACGCCATTTTCGCCGATAATCTGGGTCATACCAATCTTGGTGCCGAGAATGACTTGCATTTCTTACCTTTCCTTTAAAAAATTTGTTGTTTTATTGTAAAAACAGACTCCACATATCTGTTTTTATTAGCCCTGTCCGCCCTATAAGCGGCTCCTTTTCGGCTGTCGTTTCGCCTCTGTACAACAGGCAAAACGGCACTATTAAAACTAGACTTTTAGGCTGGTTTCTGTCCGTGAAATAACAGACCTATCCTTATGTCTAGGACTAACCCCTACATTATATCACATTAAAAAACCAAATACAAGAGTAAAATAAAAAATAGAGCCTTAAATCAGCCCTATCCTTCCATTATATCACATTTCTAAATATTTGTCAATAAAATCATCTATTTCACCATTTAAAACCGCATCTACATCAGATGTTTCGCATCCAGTACGCGTATCCTTAACCAACTTATACGGCTGCATCACATAATTACGAATCTGCTGCCCCCAACCCGCCGACTCGCCAGCGCGCAGCTCCCCAATCGTCGCCGCATGCTGCTCCATTTGCATCTGTGCTAGCTTACCTCGCAGAATCTCCATCGCTTTCTCTTTATTTTGCAGCTGCGAACGTTCATTCTGAATCGCCACCACGGTGTTTGTTGGGATATGAGTAATTCGTACCGCCGAATTAGTCGTATTCACCGACTGCCCACCATGTCCACCCGAATGATACACATCAATCCTAAGATCCTTGTCATCAATCACCACCTCCGTGTCGGCTTTAATTACTGGCAAAACTTCAACCAGCGCAAACGAAGTCTGGCGCAAATTATTCGCATTAAACGGCGAAAGGCGCACCAAACGATGTACGCCATGCTCGGATTTTAAAGTACCATATACATTCGTGCCACTCACCTCATACACCGCAGTCTTTATTCCAGCCTCTTCACCAGCCACTTTTTCGAGGCATGTTACCTTAAAACCCTTCCTTTCAAAAAACCTAAGATACATTCTCTCAAGCATCCCCGCCCAATCCATTGCTTCTGTCCCCCCAGCCCCAGAAGTAATCCTTACAATCGCATCACTTGCATCATATCGCCCAGTAAATCGAAGCGCCTTTCTTAGCTCTATTAGCTGTTTTTCCATCGCCTCAATCTGCTCACTCATCTCATCTTTCAAATCCTCATCGGCCATCTCAAGAAGCTCACTCATATCATTAATCTGAGTTTTTAAAAGTATCCAGGCTTCCGTTTCATCTTTCAGTTTTGCTAGCTCCTGATTCTTTTCTGTTGCCCTCGTCACGTCTCGCCAAATTTCCGGCTCCGCCACTTCCTTTTCAAGCTCTGCCAAATCCGCCAATTTTTCGTCAATTTTAAGCCGCTCGTAAATCTTCAAAAAATCATCCCGGAGCACTTCTAGTCTTTTCTTCAAATCTTGCATATTAACATTATAACACAAATGGAAAAGGAGGCCGGGGAGGCCTCCTTTTAGAGTAAGGGGGATTATTTAATCTTGACGACAACATATACGCTGCCGTCATCCATTTCGAAGTATATTTGCGTCGTTCCGTTCACTTCGATAGTGTACGTGTTCACCACTTCACCATCGAAGAAGACTTCGGCGCCAACGTACTCGTCCGTGGGCGCACTTTGTATGGGGGGCGCCACCTGAGTGTGCCCCAATTTCGCCAGATACTGACCGATAGCCTCGGGCAGAGTCTCCGCTTGCACAACTATCGCATAATTGTCCACGTTACACAGAGCATAACCCTGCACAATACCCGCTGCGCCTTTGAGACACATCAAGTACGTCGGCTCTCCGCCAACGTTGACCGGCAACGGGAACGTCGCCTGGTATCTGTAGGCAGAGACCAGTTGTTCCGCCGCAGCCTGCGCCGAGCTTTCTTCGGCGCCAACCACAGCATATTGGGTCATCTTGCCACTCCGGGCATCCAACAATAGCCATCCGAGGTTAGATTCTGCAGAGTTAGCCGCCGTCAGACCGGTGTACAAAGTAACCCGGCCATTAACGACGGTCGCACTATAGCCGTAAAAGTTGGCAAACTTCCCGTCGTCAGAATTAGACCGGCTATCACGATAATGATATGATGTATACCACACGTCGGTCTTTCCGCCAAAGACGGCATTCCACCATCCTCTACGGTAGGCATAATGCCACCCAGCGATGTCCATCAGATAATCTAGAGAGTAGATGTTGTCTACCCATTCAGGTACCTGGTCCACCGCATATTCGGCAGATTCTCCGGTCTGGGCGTTGGTCAGGATAACGCTAGACACGGTCCTTACGCCCCATACGCCACACGTAGGACGTAGCACGCCGGTCACATAGTACGGCGTACCATTGTCGTCAATTTCCGGACGCGATTCGTCAAACATATACTGAGGGTACTGACGTCTCAAGTGACGCCGGAGGTCATGTCCAAAGTAGGCACCTTCGGAGTAGCGGATCGGCTCTTCAAGCTCCACCAGGGTGGCGCTTTGAGAAACTACACCGCCCTCGGGGGTGCATTCCACCAGAACATACCCGGGAATACCATCATACTTAGCCTTCCACCACTTGCGGAGGCCACCGTATTCCAGGAAGCTCAAACGGTAAATTTTCCCCTGATATTGAATCAGGTTGTAATCCTTGTTGATGTCGTACCAGGAGGCATTTTTCAGCCCGGCAACCTTTTTATCGCCGAGCATAACCGCCGAATCTAAATCCACTAGGGCGAGGCTTTCCACGCTCCCTGCTTCTGCAAGATCCGGGAAAGCTTCCGTAACCGCTGTTTCGCTCACAGTCACATCTGCCACCGCTACCGCCTTCGGTGCATGGAAACACGTCCACGACGTCATTCCCATGACTAAGGCAATCAGGATGACCGCCCCCAATACAATCCAGGGGACAAGCCAAAAGCCATCCCAGTCCATCAATTGAAAGAAGACCGCATAAGAAATCGCGAGGATTGCAATCCCCGCCACCACAAACCAAGCAAAGCCAGGGCTTCGCAGGGTCAAGGCGGGCAGCGCCAGGTATTCAATCCCCATCATAATCAAGACAGAAACTGCTAGTGGGATTAACGCGAATAGTACTTCCTTCACGGGCAACCTTTTTATATATTTTTCAGACAGCCCGTTTTCCTTCTCAAACGAATACATCCTCAAATCCTCCCTTTTAATCTGCTAGTTTTAATCCCCCAAACTCTCCTTACATTATACCACACTTCCCTTAAAATGTCAATGCTTATATCATAATTCTCCTAATAAAATTAGCCCCTTTAAGGGGCTAATTTTATTGTGTGAGGTGCCAGGAAAGGTCACGCGAGTTAAACTCGAGTGTCATTTTTTCCCGACCAACTAATATATCGAAGATATGAAGTGCCACCTCGCCCACAAACCGAATATGGGTTTGTAAAAGCTCGGTAATTTCGGTCTCAGATTCTCCCTGTCGCCTAAAATTCAAAGGCTGACATGGGGTCATCTCATAGCCGAAAAGTGCCATAACCTCGACCCTCTCTATTTTGTTGTTTTTGTTAAAGTTTTTCATAATTGACTCCTTAAATTAATTAATAGAGTCATTTATGTGAGCCTTATATTTATTGGCTCTTAGTTACGACCATAAATGACAATAGCCGCAACCTTAAACTTTTCTCATTGCCAGTGACCGAAGTATAGCATGAGACAACTCCATTATAGCATAAAAAATTTTTACCAAAACAACCGCCTTAATAAATAAAAAGCCTCGGCTGGCTGCCGAGGACATTTTAATCAGGATTAAATTGCTTGTTTAGTTTTCTTAGGAAACTTAATATTAAAATGCTAAATCAAATCCTCGATGTCAATCGTAGCGCCGTATTCAGTGAGTTCAGCGTAGTGTCGAACCACGTCATCAGGCGCAAGCAGCATCGCCACAAGGTCAGCATCGAAACCAGCTTCCAAAAATTCTCTAAAGTATTCTTCCGCTTCCGCGTTAATGTCATAAAGCTCCAGCGTATCGGCTCCCTCAAATTCGTCCAACAGGGTTTCAAAGCGTGATTTTAAAAACGCTTCTCGGTCCAACTCATCCATCCTCCTCTGCAGAATAATACCATCAAGATCGTAGAAAAACTAGTAATTCATAAACAATTACCTACCTTTACAAAATACTTGGTGCTAAATTTCGCAAAAGCACCACAAAGATATCATATCACAAAACACCAAAAAGTCAAACTTTTAATTCCACTATATTTCTATGACATCAAAAATCCCCGCCGACTTTAAGTCTGCGGGGATTCTTTAGCCGATATCTTCTTCTTTTCTTTCTCAATCAATTTCAAAACATACATTGACTTACGGATATTTCTCGCTCGAGGTTGCTTGCGTGAATTTTTTTTCGCAAAATCCCGCAAAATCGCAGTGGAAATAATACGATGGCTCTCACCACCATAAATGTATGGCTCCATGAATTCTCCCACCCAATCAATCGTCTCTGCGTCAAGCACGCTTGATGTGTCAGTCACGATTTTAGGGAATCCATAATCATCACTACTCGAATCGCCAAAAGCCGCCAAGGCCATTAACAACCTTGATTTCTCCTGATGTTTCATTTTTTCATAAACAATATTCGGCCATGGCATCGCCCAAAACTCATCATAGCTACATTTAAAACGAACTATCAAGCTACTTTTGCCACGGCTGTCTTTTGTCATCTCTCTGAAATATTCTTTTTTCTTTACAAATTCATTTATCCAAGCAAAATCAGCAACAAAAACACCGGCACCAGGCACCTTAAATTCCACCCAAGAATGATGTGTCTGAAGCTCATCATTTACGAAATAATCTCCTCGATACAGCACAGCACTACGATTGCTCTTAAGCAAGATCATCATTAATGCCGCCATTTCATAGCAAATTCCGCCGCCAAGCCATTTTTGAAAACGGAAAAACGCATCATTTTTAAAAAAACGCGTCACCTTAAAACCGTGAAACCATAAATCTTTATGCTCCTCTGCCAAGTTGTCAAAATACTTCCTAGCCGCACGCTCGCGAATGCTCGAAATAGTATCAGAAATCGTTCCTAGCAAAACACCTGCAAAAAATCCTATAATAACGCCAACAATGACCCATGTGACACCAGAATCAAGAAATTTATCCAAAGAAAACACCGCCTTTTTAAAATACGAATTGCTAAAAAACAACAATTATTTACCTATATTATATAATATAATAATTGGTTAGTCAATTCAATCCGTACATTGATGACATTTTATCTATACTATATCTTATCCACTCTTGACTAATTATCCATATCGTGACAAAATATTATCAATGCATCACTATATGAGAGGCATAGTATTTTAATATCTTGATTCTATAATCAGGGGAGAGGTGACAAAAATTGAAGGTAAAAGACATCGAGGTGGGTACACGCATTGGCGAATCCTCAAAATTTCGTATCTACCTCGGCAAAAAAGCAGACGGACAATCGGTAATCTTAAAAGTCGCAAAAACTTTCGAAGACGGTGTTGTCCTGGCCAAAGAATCTGCCAAGCTCTATCAAATGAGCTTACTCGCAGACGAAATTGAAACATTCGAGAAAAAAGGAGGCGTACCGGGAACAAGCTACAACTGGCTCTTTGCTAAAATTGAAACTTCGTTTATGGAGCCCACTCAAGACGACCGGCGCATCAACGTACTCACGATGCCCGATATCGACCTCAGTGAGCTAACCCCGCTTGCAAAACTTCATGCAAATGTCACAATCGACGCTCGCACTAGTGTCTGGATCATGGGGCGTCTCTTCAAGCTCTACGGCTTTTTTGAGCTCATTGCAGCTGGCGGAGACAGTCCCATAGTTAGATATCCGATCTTTTCGCCCGACGATTATCTCATTGGTCCAGAAAAACATCGGCTGGTTTACTACAATTTCACTGACGACATAGCTGATGTCGTGGCCTACGATTTTGTAAAATCAATCGCTAAATTTATGCTCGATTGGACCGAATTGGAAGGTGACCCTCATGGGCTTGAGTACTATCAGTTGGTGAAAGATTTTTCAGAACGTGGTCGCGATTCGTTTGAACTGGCGCATAAGGATCTCTACGATTTAGTCAAAAATTATATTATAACAGATTTTTAAGTTTTAGCAAATAGTGCCTCTATCTACTTTTTCTTTGCTTCAAAAAACACACACGGCACCGCCGGTGGAGGCGTAAAATCATTCGGTTTCAAAGGCAAACGTATCTTAGTTTCATAATCCTGTGTCAATTGAAACCCCAGTTGCGAAGTATAATGTCTAGTGTTATTCAGTAGTTTCAACGCAAACTGCTTCTGTAAAATCAGATAAATCGCCTCCGGCGGATTTTTATCTTCAATCAATTTATGCAAAATCTCCGAGCTCAAATGAAATGGCGGATTCGCAAACACTTTATATGGCTCATCTGGCAGTTCAAAATCCTGAAATTCCTTTTGTGCCACCGTCACGTTAGTAATTCCTCTTTTTGACAAATTCTCTGTTAGTTTTGCTACAGTTGTAGCATCTGGCTCAATCGCAATCACTTGTCGCACGCGTTTTGACAGCGCGCTCGTAATTACTCCAGACCCCGCCCCAATCTCTACCACCAAATCTCTTTTTTTCAAATTTGAGTGTCCAATCAACATCAAAGCCAGTCTTGGAGAACGTAAAAAATGTTGCGCCAACCTATAATCCCGCATCTTCTATCACCTTCCACGCCTCTTCCACCGAATGTGTTTCCATTAGCTTCGCTCTTATCTCCCCCGCCCCCGGGAAATTATTAATATAAATCTTGAAAAAATGCTTGAGTGGCTCATATGGAACGTGTGGATGGTTATTCTCGTCGCCGCTTCGCTCGCGCCCGTCGTTACGGGGCTCGCTCGCTAGTTTGCTCCCGTTGTCGCAAATGCTCCTCGAACAACCATTCACACGTTCACTATATAAACTTAAATGCTTTTTTAGTAATTTTACCAAATCTTCCCTGGTCGGTTGATAATCCGTAAAGCAATACGGATTTACAAACACTCCGCGCCCGATCATAAACCCATCCACCTCTGGATACTGCTCGTAAAGGCTCATCGCATGTGCTTTATCTCTGATATCACCATTAATTACTAGCTTTGTCTCTGGACTTATTTCATCACGCAGTCGCACTATCTCTGGAATTAACTCATAATGCGCCGGCACCTTGCTCATCTCTTTCTTAGTACGAAGATGCACCGTAAGAGCTGCCGGGTGTTCTCCTAATAGTACTGACAACCACTCCTTATACTCGTCAATAGAGCTCCACCCGAGTCTCGTTTTTACCGACACTGGCAAATTTGTTGCTTTTTTCGCATTCCGCAAGCATTCCACCGCTAGTTCCGGCGTTTTAATCATCGCTGCACCGCCCCCAGCCCTGTTCACATTCTTATCAGGACAGCCAAAATTAATATCCACCCCTGCAAAGCCAAGCTCCTCCAAAGCTCCCGCTACCACCGCAAAATGCTCCGGATTTTTACCCCAAATCTGTGCAATTATCGGTGGATCCGTCGGCGCAATCGTTAGCCTCTCTAGTGCATTCGCCCGTCCCTTCTCTGAAGCATAAGATGATACATTAGTAAACTCCGTAAAAAACAAATCCGGCCGGCCAGCTTCCGCCACCACCTGGCGAAAAATCACGTCCGTCACCCCTTCCATCGGCGCCAAAATCAAAAACGGCCTCGCCAATTTGTCCCAAATATTCATATCCATTATTATATCACAAAACCTCCCCAATAACCAGTCGAGGAATTTTTGTGCTATAATATCCCCATGGGGTTGACACTTTTACAATAAGAGCGGGGAGAAAGGAGGTTCTATGGTTTTTGAACTGAGCCTAATCTTTGGTTTATTCAAAGTAAAAATTACCTCTGCTAAACGCAGAGGATAACCTTAAACCTTAATTAAATTCTACCGCACACCATTTTGAAAGTCAACCCCATTTTAAGGAGATTATTATGAAAATATTATTACTCGGTTACGGCGTAGAGGGGAAAGCCGCCGAACAATACATTAAAACCCACTTCGAAGATACCGAAATCGACATCTTGGAAAATTTCACTCCCGCAGAAATCAAACAGAGAGATTATTCATCGTATGATATAATTTTCCGCAGTCCGTCCGTTCCACCCCTTAATCTCCCCAACGAATCTTCCGTTACCAAATATTTTTTCGACCATTGCCCATGCCCAATTATCGGCGTTACCGCCACCAAAGGCAAAGGTACTACCTGTTCGTTTATTGAATCACTTTTAGATGCCCATCACGAAGATGTCCATCTTGTTGGCAATATCGGCGAGCCCGCCATCAACATCCTAGACGACCTCAAGCCGACTTCCGTCGTTGTCTACGAAATGTCTAGTTTTCAACTCTGGGACCTACAAAAATCCCCTCATATCTCTGTTATAGGACACATCGAACCGGATCATCTTAACGTCCACGACGGCTACGATGATTATCTCAATGCCAAATCCAACATTTGCGCTCATCAATCAGAAGACGACTACTGTATTTATTACAAAGACAATCCCACTTCCGCAGAAATTGCCGAAAAAAGCCCCGCTCACAAAATCCCTTACCCATTTAATATTCCGGATAACGTCAAAAACGCCATCACCTTACCAGGCGAACACAACATAAACAACGCACTCGCCGCCATTGCTGCAGTTGCGAGTTTTTTAAAAATCTCACCAGATGAATATTTAAGCCAATTTCCAGAGGAAATCAAGCAGGGTTTATCTAGCTTTCATGGTCTTCCTCATCGCCTCGAATTCCTCCGTGAACTAAATGGTGTCAAATACTACGACGACAATTTCTCCACCAACCCTTCCTCTACCCGTGTCGCCGTCAATGCCTTCCCAAACGACAATCTAGTCATTATCATTGGCGGCCGCGACAAGACCGACAATAAAGATATCCCCGAAATTTACGAAATCTTAAAATCCCCTCAAATCAAAAAAATCGTCCTAATGGGCGAATCCGGCCATGAACTCGCCAAACGCTACCAAGATAAAAGATTCATCATAGTAGAATCCCTAGAAGAAGCCGTAACCACCGCTAAAAAAGAAGCCGAAAACTTCGCAAATTCCATCGTCCTCATGTCCCCTTCCGCCGCCTCTTTTGACATGTTCGAAAACGTCTACGACCGCGGCGCAAAGTTTAAACTTCTAATTAGAAGTTTAGCTTAGTCTCAAGCCCAGATATAAATGCTTTTTCAACTGACGAAACGGTAGCAAAGCCCTTAATACCACTACCCGCAAACTCCCGTGCGAGGTCAATCATCCTCGTACGGTCAATTCGTTTTATCAAATCCGGCATACCATCGTACCTCTCAATTTCTTCATTCACAAAATAATTTTCTGCATAATAATCCGCAATTTGCCCCACCGTCTGCGCCCCCATCTGGAATCTACCTAAAGCATATGACTTCGCCGCCTCAAAGTCCGTCTCCGCTATTTCGCCATTCAAAGTCTTCATCATCTCTTCTTGGATTAGCGAGAACAGCTCTTCCGCATTTTCCACATTTACTTCGCCATCAAAATCCCAATAAGTGCTCCTTGCATTATTAGCAATCGAACTCCCCATGCCATACACTAGTCCTCGCTTTCTCGCCGTTCCAAAGATCTTCGAATTAGTCGTTCCATTTAAAATATGATTTAGACAGCTCATTGTAAATGCTTCATCAGCACTTAAATGTCTCGGTGTCACTAAAGAAAAACCAAAAGTAATGTTTGACGCATCTTTCCTCCGAATTGACACTGCCTCACCAGCATGAAGATCCGTAAACGGCATCTCAAATTTCTCGCCCTCTTTAAGCGGCCATTCTTCGAGCTTCCGAATTATCTCTTTTCTGCGCCCCTTCATCTTGCCAGCAATCACAAACAGCATATTTTTTGCCGTATGTGTTCGCCGATAATGTTCTCTAATATCTTTTAAATCAATATTTGCAATCGTATCACGTCTCTGGGCAAGGTCCAGCACATCTTCACCTACCGCCTGTTGCACGCGCGGCCAAAGCAAACGATAATAATCATTCATATAGCCAGTCAATTCGCTCTTTACGTTAGCTTTCTCACTTTTAAGCTCATCCTCGTTAAACTTTGGTTCACAAATAGATAATCTCTGCAATTCCATAATCCTATCCCACTCAAAATCCGCACACTCCGTCTCGTAGCATACCGACACATCCGAGGTCCAAGCGTTGTGGTAAGCCCCATTTTTCGTAAACTCAGCCTCAAATTCCTGCTCATTTTTAAAACCCGAATTTGCACCAAAAGCCAAATGCTCCACTACGTGCGGCAACTCATAAATATCTTTGTTTTTAGCATAAAGCATCCCCGCCCGAAACTCAATTCGTGTCGCCATTACCGTCGCGCCAGGGATGTCAATCAGAAGCCCCTTAGCACCATTTTTCAGCTGTACCTCCTCAACAGAATGTTTCATAATCTTGACAAATCAAAACACTTATGGTATAATGGTATTATACGGATCATTTCCGCTTCGATTTTGATTTCTTACCTTTCTTGGACTTTTTAGACTTAGCAGAAGTCTTTCTCACTGGTCTTTTACTAAGTCCACGCCCACCAGAATCCTTCTTAAACTCATCATCCAAGTTTCTCTCGCCCTTTGAAATTTCATTTACACCACGCTCAGTCTGGCCTTCAGCCATCTTGGTAAGTTCAGATTCATATTCCTCGCCATCCGTCACGTCATCTTCAGCCGCCTCAGACGGAGTAATCGTGAGCAAAATCTTCAAAACTTCTTCACGCAAATTCCTTTGCAAACCATCAAATAGCTTCTGCGATTCCGAGCGATATTCTACCAAAGGATCCCTCTGACCCACCGAACGCCAGTGAATACCTTCACGAAGATGTTGCATATTTTCAAGATGTTGCATCCAAAGCATATCAAGCACCTTGAGATACACTTCACGCTCCACTTTTCGCATCACCTCTGAGCCGAACTTTTCTTCCTGACGCGCGTACGCTTCTTTTACTGCCTCAAGCGCTAACTTTTCACGATCTTTTTCTTTACGCTTCAGGCCAATCTCGTGAATTAAATCATCGTCAAAATCAAACACTGCCTTAAATTGCGCATCAAAATCTTTATTGACTCTCGATGAAAACTCCGTCAAACTCTTCACTTCATCTTTCATTAGTCTCTGAATTTCCGGATAAATATCGTCACCCATCAAAATCTTACGACGCATCATATAAACCACTTTACGGTGGCGGTTAATCACGTTATCATACTGCACCACATTTTTACGCGAATCAAAGTTAAATCCTTCGATACGCTTCTGCGCCGCCTCAAGAGTCTTTGAAATAGATTTAGTCTGAATTGGCATATCGTCAGCCACGCCGAGTCTCGTCATCAACATTTTTACTCTGTCACCCTGGAAAATACGCATCAAATCATCTTCACATGACACAAAGAATTGCGTCGTACCCGGATCACCCTGACGTCCGCCACGGCCACGAAGCTGATTGTCTACTCGACGCGAGTCATGTCTTGCCGAACCAATCACTACAAGACCACCGAGCTCCTTCACACCCTCACCGAGCTTAATATCGGTACCACGACCTGCCATATTGGTAGCAAGCGTAATTGCGCCCTTCTCGCCAGCCTTTGCCACAATCGCCGCTTCACGCTCATTATTTTTTGCATTAAGCAGTTCATATTGTAAACCAAATTGATCTAGGTAGCTCGCAATCTCTTCATTATTCGCAATCGAATCCGAGCCAACTAACACCGGTTGACCTTTTTCGTGATACTCACGCACCGCTTCCGCAATTGCTTTTAGCTTTGCCGCCTTTGTCTTGTAAATTAAATCGTCTTTGTCTACGCGTATAATTGGCCTATTTGGTGGTATCTGGATTACATCAAGCGCATAGATTTGTTGGAACTCTTCCGCCTCAGTAAATGCCGTGCCGGTCATACCGGACAACTTTTTATACAGCCTAAAGAAATTCTGGAACGAAATCGTCGCAAGTGTCATTGACTCTTGTTTTACAGCTACACCCTCTTTAGCTTCAATCGCCTGGTGCAAACCTTCATTATAACGACGACCTTGCATCAAACGACCCGTATGTTCATCCACGATAATCACTTCGCCAGAATTTGTCACCACATAATCTTTGTCACGCTTAAACAAAATCTCCGCCCTAAGTGCCTGTTCCATATGATAAACTAGCGGTGTATTCTTTGTTGAATACAAATTATCAACTCCAAGAATACTTTGAACCTTTTCAATCCCAGCATCCGTCAAAGTTACGCTACGACGCTTTTCATCCAGCACGTAATCCTCTGGCGTGAGTCTCGATGCCACCTTTGCAAACTGATAATACGATTCCGGATTATCCCCAGCTGGCGCTGAAATAATAAGTGGCGTCCTCGCCTCATCAATCAAAATCGAGTCTACCTCATCCACAATTGCAAAATTAAGCTCCCTTTGACGCAAATATTGCACCTCGCTCGTCATGTTATCACGCAAATAATCGAACCCAAATTCATTATTTGTGCCATACGTAATGTCAGCATTATAAGCCTCTTTACGAGTTGCTGGGCGCAAATGTCTAAATCTTTCGTCGTCATGCTCCTCATTTTCATACTCAGGATCATATACAAACGAAGCATCATTAATAATCACACCGACTGATACACCAAGAAAATCATAAACTGGGCCATTCCAGCCCGCATCACGTTGTGCCAAATAATCATTCACTGTCACCACGTGAACACCATGCCCAGTCAAAGCATTAAGATAAGCTGGGAGCATTGCAACGAGCGTCTTACCTTCGCCAGTTTTCATTTCCGCCACAGCACCCATATTAAGCACCATACCACCAATTAGCTGCACATCATATGGCCTCATTCCGAGAATACGTTTCGAAGCTTCTCTCGCCACCGCAAACGCATCCGGCAAAATCTCGTTCAAAATTCTTGTATCATCTGCTTCTTTTTTGTGATGCTTCTTCTTTGATTTCTTTTTATCATTTTCCTCTGCATTTTCACGTACTTGCTTCAGCGCTTTATCAATCTTTTCCTTAAAAACTTCTGTCTGAGCTTTTAGCTCTTCATCGCTCATCGCCTCGTATTTTTCTTCGAGCTTATTAATCTCTTGTGCACGCTTCCAAAGTTTCTTCAAAATCTTTTTCTGCGCATCACCAAACACGCCCTGCAAAAACTTAGTTAAAGCAGTCTTATCGGCCAACTTATCAGTTGGCTTCTTTTCCTTTTTTACCTTCTTCGGCTTTTTTTCGGCATTTTTCTTATCTGGCGAACCTGCCACCTCGGTCTTTTTCATCATAAATAACTCCTAATTCCCCCTATTGTACCATATTATTTACGCCTTATAAAGATGTTTTTCAAACTTTTCTTCTGGCGATGCGGCTGCGTTTCTAACTTATATCGCCTAATCTGCCCAGTCAGTTTCGCTTCCACCAAATCAACCCCGGCAAACACGTTAGAACACTCATCTTTTGCCGCAATCACCTTACCACCAGGAATTTCCATCGCTACCGAAATCTCATATTTGTCCATCGATTTCTTACCTATCGCCGACACTACCATTTTGGCTACTACATCTTTTTTTGAACCTTTTGGCAAATAGCGATCCAATTTTCCAATTCGCTTCTCTACATATTTTTCTAGTCCACTTTCAACTTTAAAATCATGTCCCGTAATATCTATTTTTTCTATCATAATTCTTCCTTTCCATTTAGATATGGCCTCAAAACTTCTGGCACCTTAAATTTACCATCCGGCGTTGCAAAATTTTCCAACATCACCACGAGCGCCCTAGCAAGAGGAATCGCTGTACCATTCAAGGTGTGCACAAATTCCACCGTACCATCTTTACGCCTTACCCGCACGTTACAGGACCTCGCCTGGAAATCCGTACAGTTCGAACAAGAAGTAATCTCCTGATATTTTTGATTTACCGGTGACCAGTACTCCATATCATACTTCTTTGCCGCTGGCGCCCCGAGGTCACCCGCTGCAATATTAATTATATGATATGGCACACCCAGACCCTGCCAAATATCCTCCTCAATTGCCAAAATCTTCTCGTGAATCTCTTTACTTTGTTCTGGCAGACAAAATGCATACATTTCAAGCTTGTTAAACTGATGCACACGGAACAAACCGCGCGTATATTTACCATAAGTTCCCGCCTCTTTTCTAAAACATGCCGAATATCCAGCGTAAAAGAGTGGTAATTTATCTTCATCAATTATTTCATCCATATGATAGCCGGTAAGTGGCATCTCGGCCGTCGCAATCATCGCAAGATCTTCGCCTTCAATGTAATACTCATCAGATTGGTCCGAAGTCCTCGGGTTAAACCCGCAGCCCTCAAGCACTCTTGACGACACCATATCTGGCACCGTCATAAAAGTAAAACCATGCTCGAGCACTTTAGATAACCCATACTGAAGAAGCGCATTCTCAAGTAAAGCCAACCCATCTTTCAGATAATAGAACTTCGCACCTGCCACCTTTGCTCCACGCTCAAAATCCACCCAATCCCGACTTACCGCATAATCCAAATGGTCTACGCCAGTTTTGTGTGGTTTACCCCACTTTTTTACCTCTACCGAGCATTCTTCACCCCCTAGCGGCACGTCATCAAAAATAATATTTGGTATTTGCTTTACCATCGCGCCAAGCTTTTCTTCATGCGAAACAAGCGCCTGTTCTTCTTCCGACAATTTCTCTTTTATCGCCTTCCCTTCTTTGATTAGCTCTGGCGCCGGCTTGCCACCTTTCATCTTGCCAGCAATTTCATTGCGCCTAGCCCTCAAAGCCTCAACCTTTGTCAAGATTTCTTTTCGCTCATCATCAAGCTTCAAGACTTCTTTTATATCAATTTTATATCCTTTTTCCTTCGTAGATTTCTCCACGAGCCCCAAATTTTCTCTTATAAACTTCACATCTAACATATTACCTCCATTATATCACTTATTAAACAATTTATCGTGGATTTTCTGCCAATCAGCGAGGTGTAAATCACCTGGTCTAGCATCCACATTCAACTTCAGTTTCAAAAACACATCTTTAACCTCATCTCTAGGTTTTATACTCGCCAAATTTTTTACCACTTTCTTCCTCGGTGACGAAAAACCAGCTTCAATCAGCTTAAATACCTCGTCGCTCACAATCGGCTTATGCGGCGTCATCACTATCACCTGACTATCCACCTTTGGCGGCGGTGTAAACTCGCTCGCAACCACTACCGGACCTAGCTCCACCTCTGCCCGATTTTTACACCTAAGCGAAAGCAAAGTTTCTCTCGTATCCACGATACGCTCCGCCACTTCTTTTTGTATTAAGAGCACCGCCTTTTCGGGCAAATTTTTACTTTCCAGAATATGGTTAATTATTGGACTAGTAATATAATACGGTATATTACCAGCCACCGCATAAGGTGACGGTACATTCTCAAGTTCATACTTCAAAAAATCTTGGTTCACTACTTCAAGATTCTTACCCGGAAACGATCCCGGTAATTTACTCGCCAAATTCGCGTCAAACTCCACCGCAATCACCTTCTCAAAACGTTTAAAAAGCGACGCGGTCAAAGTCCCAAGCCCCGGCCCAATCTCAACACAAAGTGGCCCTTCCCCCGCCAATGTTGCAATCTCATTTAAAATTGCACGATTATAAAGCCAATGTTGGCCCAGAGATTTATCTACCATTTCTATTAGTCCAATCTGTCGCAAGATCAAATTGTTCTGGGTTAGAAAGTGCGAACGACCCAGTATCGTACACTCTTCCCATTCCAAGCGACGTTTCCACTATTGTGCATCTAGGATAACGATTCAAATCCGCCGCAACCAGTACATAACCTTCCGCATCCACCTTAACACCATCCTCTCTCACGGTATAAAACTTTTCTACCTTACACTCCCTTGCCGCAATGGACATCACCCCGCCCATCGGCAAATCATAGTATGTTTCTTTCCTATTGACCATGCGTCCATTTACGTTCACGGTATACTGGTTTACACCCCTCCTAGCCGTAAGTGGTGAAACGCCAAGCTTACTAGACAAATCAAGTTCTGGCTCAGGTTCTGGCTCCGGCTCTACATGGTTTCGAGTTATATTGTAAACAAAGGCCGGACCCGTAGCTAGAAAATCATAACCCTGAATTAACGCCACTTCATCCTCCTCATAAATCGGCTCACCGTATTTCACCACAATTTCCCTTGCATCCACCTCGGTCGTAAGCAGGTATTTTTCTCTCACGCCATCTTTAATTACTACTGGTCTAGCTCGCCAAATACTCACCACCATATCATCCATATCTATTTTTGATTCCAAACCAGGATTAATAATGTCAGATTCCGTATAAACCACATCCGCACGTCTAAGTAACTCTTCTACGGTTTGCGCCGTAGTTTTTACCGTTACACTGCTATTCCCATCTTCTATCGTCACAAAATGTTCTTTTACTTCGCCATGCGCTTCGCCTTCATTTCCTGCAAAAGTATTATTTCCTCGCATAAAAAACAGCACCACAGCAAACACCAAAACTACCGCCGTCGCTATAATAAAAGTCTTATCAGTCTTCCGGTTCAGACTCATATCTAAATTGTAACATAATCTAATAAAAAATAAAACTCTCGCTTAAAACAAGAGTTCATTTTAATTTCTAGGCGAAATTTCAAAACTATATACCCAAAATAGCTCTACACTTCACCACCCATAGCTCCGGTCTCTCTCAACGCGTCGATTGACCCGAACCTAATTTAATTTTAGCATAGCCATAATATGTGTCAATATTGATTTTTAAGATTTTTCATGTCATAATAATGCTTGACAAAAATACGCAACAATTATATATAATAAGCACCTCTGTTAAAAATAGAGATATGCGACACTTGTCGCATATCTTTTTTATAGCTTGTTCTCTGGCTTCAAGCCAGACTCAAGATACATCTTGGCGTACTCCCACCCCCATGAAAGATCAAATCCAGATGAGATATACTTATTAAACTTAAAGTATGGCATCCCATCAATCAGCTTAACACTTTTCAAAGCACTTGCTTTTACTTCATCAAGCGTCTCATCATTTTCTACACAATCCTTAAACGAACTACCTAGCCCCACTTCCTTGCCCATCTTGACCCAGTAATCCTTACCTAGCTTATTAAACTCCGTAAATGCCGCTTTCCCCATTTCAGCAAAATAGTCATCCCAAACCTTTGTAATTGCCAAATTATAATATTCCCAAAACTTCCCCTCCTTCTTTGCACAATAAATCGCCTCCGCTCCATATCGCGATTCCGGCGACTGTGATTGCCCATATTCGTACAAAAAGTCAGACAGCCTCACCTCTACTAAAATATCATTCTCTTCGATATACTGCTTAAATTCCTCTTCATTCTCAATCAAAGCATTTTCAAACGCGACACAATAAGGACAGGCAAGATCAGAATAAATAATATAGTAGTTTTCAGCGTCTAAGCTTCCCATCGTCATATCGGTATCCCACACTTTTTCCGAATTTGGCGTCTTATGATTCATACTTGTAATAATAGCTGCTAATATTGCCACCACAATCGCCACAAGTCCAGCGACTCTAAAAACTTTGCTTAGTTTCACACTCTTCCTTTCTTCGCTAAAAACTTTTCATTAATTATTATAACATAGGTTTCCTCACCGATGCGCTTTAATGACAAAATTGCAATTATTACCGCCGCCGCCGTCACTATCCCCGAAATCACCCCCACCGCTGCCAAACTACCGGTCGAAAAAATCGTACCGAGAAGCGGCGTAAGCAACGTCGTTCCACAGGTCGGACATCCCGCCCCGAGTGCAATCAGACCAGTAATAATACCCGCCTTTTCAACGTTCGCCGAATTAGTGTTTTCTTTTTCGTCGGTAGATTTTTTGTCAGACTTCCCGCCAGCCTTCACTCTCTTTTTATCCCAAAGAAGCACAATTAATCCAATCAACACCCCCTGAAGGAGAGCCAGCAAAAATACCGGCACCCAGTCCACAAAGATCATATTCACCCCAAATACCCCGATAAATGCATCCCAAATAATCTTCATCGACCCGCCAAATCCCACCGTCCCCATCAACTCAAACTTAGAAAACCCTCCGGCGAGCAGATTCATCAATGTTCCAAAAAACAAAAATGCAATGACAAATCCAATCCAAAATCGCTTCTCTTTTGCTGCCAGCAGTATCCCCTTACCAGCCAGAATAAACCCATCCAGCCACTTCCGCCAATTAAAATTTAATCTCTTTTCCACCACGTCTCCACTTTTACAATATATTCATTATAGCACATTTTTGTCTGACAATTCTAAAAGTATCAATAGTGTTAGATAATAAAAGTGTTATGAACACTTTAATAAATTCAAATCAAAACCAATTATACAAAGATTATTACAAACGCAAACGCATTGCAATCATCATGGAGGAAAGCAATAATTCCGCCATTATCTTAATTCCATCAATTCCCAACAAAGACAACCAAAACGAATGGCTAAAGATTGGTGGGAACTCTGCTTTATTCTACAAATACCTCATCGCCCCCAGACTAAATAAAAAACCGCCCGTGCTCCATCCCGACACTGATTTAAATTGTCGTTTCAAAAATGGTATCATCGCCATTCATTGGCAAGACATTTTTATAAAAAACATGACCAATCTAGGTTTTAAATACAAAATAGAGTCTGATCTCTTAATATTTAATCTTAAACACAAATACTCCTCTGCAGAAATAAAAAAACTTCGTCAAAAGGATATTGAAGAAAAAAACAAAACCAATCAACTATTAAAGCCTCCTCATACAATACCAGAACTTTATGGCCTATTTTTAGTCTTAGCTCAAACACTTCCAAACAAAATTCGCAAGATGGATGAATATTACCGCAATTCTTTTGGTTTAACCCTAAATCATACCCTAACATATATTTTTGAACTTTATATTGCCACCGTCAATAACCAAATCGATAAAGAAACCGCAAAACAAAGTTTTCTAAAAGCTGTCAATAAAATGCACGCTATCCTAATAATCCTCAACGAAAATCATGCTTTAGATTATTCCACCGAGCAACGTCTCGGCATCTTATTCCAAGATATCAAAAATACAATCGAAAGACATTTTAAGGCGCAAAAATGAGAACAATTTTAGAAAAATACCAAAACTACAACAAATCTGAAAGACGCTCTTTTGAGTCAAGACTAGAGCTTGCCCTTTATCTCTCCTATCTCCAAGCCAGAAAAGGCGGCAAACGTCACACGCACGACGAACATAGTTTTGAAGTCAATCTTTTTAACAATCTCGAACTTTTAAAGCAAGATATTTTAAACAAAACCTATAACCCATCACGCAGTTCGGCCCATATCATTTTTAAACCAGTTATCCGCGAAATATTCGCTGCACCATTTCGCGACCGTATTGTCCACCACCTCATATTTGAATCGGTTTATGATTGGTGGGACCATCATTTTATCTACGACTCATATTCCTGCCGCATTAATAAAGGCGTCTTATTCGGTATCAAACGTCTAGACCATCATATTCGTTCTGTTTCTGGAAATTACAAAAGGCCCGCATTTGTACTCAAACTAGACATCCAGGGATATTTTATGTCTTTACCGCGCCGAGAGCTCTACGATAGAGCTATCTGGGGACTAAATCGACAATTTAAAACCCGTCAGAATAGCCGTGAATATGAAATTCTTAAATTTCTCTGGCAACACACCATCATGGACGATCCCGTAGTCGGTGCCAAGAAAAAAGGCGATCTCGCCGCATGGGACAAACTTCCAAAATCCAAAAGTCTTTTTTGCCAACCCAAAGGGCGCGGTATCGTTATCGGAAATCTTACCTCGCAGCTACTATCCAACATCTATCTAGACCAACTAGATCGCTTTATTACGATTGATTTGGGTTATCAACACTATGGCCGTTATGTCGACGATTTTTATATAGTAGTAAGCGAAGAAGAGCTCCCGCAGCTCAAAAAAGATATAAAAGCAATCAAAGAATATCTATCTTTGCTGAAGCTCACATTACATCCCAAAAAACAACTTCTAAAAAACTCAAAATACGGCATTCCATTCTTAGGAGTGACAGTATATAATGATCATATCATACCAGGCCAGCGGTTGGTCAATAATGCCAAAAAGGCCATGAGCGAAGTAGTATCTGGACATCACACGGCCGATTCAGTTCCCTCGTATCTTGGCCACTTGAAGCATTACAATAGTTACAAGATAGTCAAAAAAATATTCGAACAAAATGGCTGGGATTATGTTGACGACGATCTCTTTCGTATGCCATCGCAAAAATCATTGCCACTAAAGGATGCTGGAAAAGCACAAACCTAACTACCAACTAGACAACGAACCGCTCTCCCGTTGTACTTATTGTTATTGTTAGTACCTGGGTTGACGTTCGTGCTGTTGAAGTTGAAATTGTAAGCATTGTTGTTGCTGCTTGCAGTAGCCGACCAATAGTTGCCGTTGCTACCGCGATTATTCACCGAACTATCATTGACGTTGCCGGAATAAACGAATAATCAACTCAAAACTAGAAGAGCCATCTTAGAATTATCATCTTCCTTAGAAAACAATAATCGCTAAACGCAAAAACTTTTCAAAAAAGTGTGACTCTGAACCCTACGTGGCAAAGTTCGATTTCAGACGATGATGGTAACCAAATCCATCATTCCTTTTCCGAAATCACTTATTAGCCATTATCATTATATCATTTTTGCCTTTAAAAAGGCAAAAATGGCGTCGCCTACGCAGGCGACGCGGTTCAAGGCGTTCCGTCTGTTGACGGAACCCTTGAACATTCCTAGGGTTCTGGAAAAGCACAAACCTAACTACCAACTAGACAACGAACCGCTCTCCCGACGTACTTATTGATATCGTTAGTACCTGGGTAGACGTACGCGCCGTAGAAGCTGAAATAGTAAGCATTGAAGAGGCTGCTTGCAGTAGCCGACCAATAGTAGCCGTAGCTACCGCGATAAACCACCGAACTAACATTGACGTAGCCGGAATAAACGAAGTTGTTGGGGAAGGTTCTAAGTTTCTTATCTACTGGACCAGCTTCTTCTGTGCCTGTGTAATATGGTTGGGTAGAGCTATCATAATTAGCTGGGTTTGTGCTATTATTTAGACCAGTAACAACAAGTGACCAGAAATCATTATCAGCCTGACCGCTCTTATTCCCACCTCGTGGGAGTTTCCAGCCTTTAGGACAGATGGAAGTGTTAGTAGCGTTGGAGTTTGCTAATGTATTTAGATAGTCAGTGTTAGCTTTAGCAGCTGGCCAAGAGTAGTAGTTACCGTAGCTATAGATGTTTTGGGATGTACCAGTCATATTAGCTACTGTGGCATTAGTATTATCATTGCGGTATCTTGGCATACGGTAGCTTGCATAGTTAGTTTGGGAGATATCTACTGTAGCTGGAGCGACTAGTGTACCAGCGTAGTAGATGGAGTTAGGTTCAGTTGGGTCAGTTGCACTAGTACCGCCTGTCGCTGCAAAGTTAGCCGTTTCTGGATTAGCTAGACCGATAAAGTTGCCGTAGGTAGCGGAAGTGCCATAACCTTGCGCAAGAGCACCAGTGGCATTGTCTGAATTGGTATTGTCTAGCCTCAAGTTTTCTATCATCCAGCATTTGCCATCTGCAAGTTTAGCTACGGCATAGGTATTGTTATCACGTTGGTCTGTGAGGGCAGTAACTGCGCCTTGGGTTAGGCTACTACAGCCAGACCAGTTTTGAAGTGAGCCAGCTGACGGTACCCAGACAGCGTAGAGGGATAGACCTTTTGTACTATATTGGCCTGCAGTAAATTCTATAGTTTGGTTAGGACCGTAGATATGGGCGTTAGGATTAGATTCACTCCCTTCACCTACTACATAATCAAAGGCATCAGACCAACCAGCAAAACCATAGCCTGGACGTTTGAAGTTAGAAGCCCAAAGCACGGCAGAAGTGGCAGAGCTACCTATGGACTGATCGCCCATAGTATCCTCTACCGAACCTTCCGCATTGGGGAAGTAGCCAATCTTGTTAACTGGTGTAGTTTGAGGTTTGTTTGGCTCACTAGTCGCAGGGTGAACGAGAGTGTACTTAACTTTACCAGTATAAGTATCAGCTGGTTGAGTATTGGAGATATAGGCGGCATAAGTGGTGGTTAGTTTAGCACCTAGTGTTTGGTCTGTAGCGGATGAAAAGGTGGCTACTTTATCGTAATCATTTGGTACAGCACTATAATCATCATAACCATTAGTAATAGTCATATTGGCAGGGTTATAAGCAACTGATGTGTCTGTGACTTTGGTGAGTTTCATCGCCCATTGTGAGTTAGCGCCACTCGTTGCAGTACCGGTAGGGATGGTAGTACCAGTATTAGTGCCTATCATATTGGTAGCACCATATTCATCACCAGAAAAGCCTACTGCATAAATAGCAAAGCCTGAAGCATCATTACAAAAGGCAGTGAGTGTGGTTTTACCTATACCATTTGGATAATAATCATTACCGCCAGAATAGATACCATTAATAAGTGAGGCGGTATGTTCTGAGTCTACATTTGCTGTCATAGAACATGAAGTAGGGATAATAACAGTTGCGGTAGAAACCGTAGAAGTGTCTGCCAACGCCCACGGCGATACTAATAATATACCAGACATAGTCGTACTACCAACCAAACCCCCTAATAATAAGTTTAATTTGCTGCTCATCTTTAATTATAATCCTTTTATACATCCATCATAGCATAAGCCAAAAAGGATTTCAAGTCAAAAAACTGCTTATTCAAAAGAATAATAAAGTAGCTAATTATATTAACAAAACTAATTAAACTCTTTCACCCGATACTTGCCACTAGCAACTTCTGCTTCGCCTAGCACAATCCCTTTCTTTGCTACCGCCGCCGCGTACTTCATTTTATCACCCAATTTTTTGCCACTTGCAACTACCGTCGCCGTCTCGCCACCAGTCCGAATGAGAGATGCAACTTTGAGAGCATAATTTAACTCGTTATCAGTAATTGGAATTATCGCCACATCTACCGGCTTCTCTGTTTGACTTTTTACCAATTTATTTTCAGCTAGAACATAAAATAGCCTAGTTAGTCCAATCGAACCCCCAACCCCAGGGAGGCTAAGGTCCGTGAAATACCCCGCCAAGTTTTCATAACGTCCGCCGCCACATACTGACCCTGCACCAGGATACTCTGGCAAATTAAACTCGAACACTGTACCGGTATAATAATCTAGTCCTCTCACAATTCGCATGTCAGCTCTTATAGCATCACCATGTCCACCCGCTTCAACTAGTTTTAATACCACCCCAAGCTCATCTATACCAGCCCGCATCGTCACATTATCAATTCCGAGTTTAATAAGCCCCTCAATGACCTTCTCATAGTCACCATGTAGCTTCATAAAGTTTAATAATTTATCTTTTTCATCCGCCGTTAGACCAATCTCATCAAATGCCGCCTCAGTCTTTTCCGCCGACACCTTCTCGCAGTGATCGATAATACTATAAATATCCGTTGCTTTCTCTTGCAAATTCAGCCCTTCGAGCATTCCGGTCAAAATCTTGCGGTTGCTCACTCTTGCCACCACTGGCGTACCAAGCTCAAACTTGTCAAACGTATCAAGCAGCGTCAAAATCACATCCGCATCATAATAAATCGGAAGCTCTCCCCTGCCAATTACATCTACATCGCACTGATAAAACTCACGAAATCGCCCTTTTTGCGCTCTTTCACCACGATAATTTCGCCCAATCTGCGACACTTTAAATGGAAACTTGAGATCACTCTCGTGCTCCACCACATATCGCGCCAGCGGCACCGTGTGGTCAAATCTCAGCGCCTGGTCAGCCATCTCTGCCGTCTCGGCAGTCTTAACAACTTTATATATTTGTTTCTCAGTATCGCCGCCCGCCTTCGCAAGCAAAATCTCACATCTATCAATCACTGGTGTTTCAATATTAAGGTACCCATGATGTCGATAAGTCTCGGAAATCAAGTCCTTAAGTTTATTGAAAGTTGCCTGCGCCTCCGGCAGCAATTCTTGCATACCAGAAATCGGGTTCGTATTTATCTTTTTCATACTTTTCATTATAGCACAGATGTGGTACAATATAAATATTGGCGCTGTAGCTCAGTTGGTAGAGCAGAGGCCTGAAGAGCCTTGTGTCACTGGTTCAAGTCCAGTCGGCGCCACCACACCATGAATGTTCGCTTACGCTCACATTCAAAAAGTGTGGCCCCGTCGCTTCGCGAGCGGCGCCACCGGATTATAAGAAACTCGGCATTCAAAGCCGATTTTTTGTAATTGCCAAAACAGGTAGTGATATTTCAAAAACTATTTCAGATCTTGCTACGAAAGTTATTTTCTATGACAAACCAGAAGATTTAACCGAGCCTTTTTGTCAAATCGCGAAAGAGTATTTTAATTTTTAAAGTTTTATGATATAATGATGAAGTTAATAATTTAACAATTTGGGTCGGTAGCTCAGCAGGTTAGAGCACGGGCCTTTTAAGCCCGGTGTCGAGGGTTCGAGCCCCTCCCGACTCACCAAGGAGCCGAGGAATTTGAGACGTAGTCTCAAATTCAAAATATTGCGATAATAAGATGAAAGAAATTTTGTTTCTTTCATCGAAATTGAGCAATATTTGCAAAATGTGACGAAGTCACATTTTCCGAGGCGACACAGGTGAGGCAGTAAGCGAAGCGAACGTACTCACCACACCCATCATGGGCGGTTAGCTCAGTTGGCTAGAGCGTGTCTTTGACGTAGACAAGGTCAGAGGTTCGACTCCTCTACCGCCCACCAATTTTCACCACCTTCCGGTGGCTTTTTTGTCCACGCACAATCTCAATCTGACTTTTAGCCACGTCAAAATGCTTTGCAAGTAAACGAATCAAAGCCTCATTTGCTTCCCCATCATGTGCCTTTTCGCGAAGATAAACCACTAAACCAGCATCAACAGCTTCCACTAGAGGCCCTTTTTTTGACCCAGGCTTCACCAAAACATCTATCATATCTAATATTATATCATAAACAAAAAATCCCCCGAGAACGGGGGATTTTAAAATCTCGCAATTATTATTCTTTGTTCTTTTTGATAATAGCTTTGATAACTTCGTATACAAAGCGATACCAAATGAGCTGGCCAACAACGAGCTTGAGGAATTCCCAGAAGCCATAAGGAGCCGAGAGAAGCTCAAATGAAACAATAAGAGTCTTAATGGTTAGATACCAGTAGATAATCATTGCGAGATCTAGCGCATAGTTACCGCGGAAAAGGAAGAAACCTTTTGCCTCTTCACCCGGTTTGCGTTTCTCACCACCTTTGATCACGAAGGTAAAGACTACCCATAGACCAATTGCGCCAAGGGCACCAATAATTACACTAGCATATTCCCAGCCATCCGGGCCCGAATATGATGATAGTGATGATAGTGACGATAGTAGACTATCCATTTTTATAACTCCTTTTATTATTATTAACCCCATTTTACCATAAATAATTAAAAAAAGTAAAGTTTTTTTGTATAATATACGTATATGAATAGAGTACCCCTGGCGGAGCGAATGCGACCCCAAAAACTAAAAGACGTCGTTGGGCAAGACGATATTATTGGCAAAGGTAAAATTTTAACAGAAATTGTTAAAAAGAAAGAGCCAGTCAATCTCATTTTTTGGGGCCCACCGGGTACCGGCAAAACCACTCTCGCCCGTATTCTTGCCCACGAGTTTAATGCTGATTTTGTTGAAATTTCCGCCGTCACAGCCGGCAAAAAAGACGTTGAAGAAGTCGTAGGACGCGCCAAGCTCAACTGGAATCTAAAAACTCGTACTGTACTTTTTGTAGACGAAATTCATCGTTTTAACAAAGCCCAACAGGATGCCTTTCTTCCCCATGTCGAATCAGGCCTCATCACTCTAATTGGTGCCACCACCGAAAATCCTTCTTTTGAAGTCATTTCCCCGCTCCTCTCCCGCTCCCGTGTCATTATCGTAAAACCCCTCACGAAATCCGCGATTTTAAAAGTTCTAAAGCGCGCCTGCAAAGAAGAGAAAGTGGTGCTTAAAAATACTCTTTCGAGGAGCATAATCGCCGACGGGGCGATTACGGAGCGACCGAACCCCGTAACGACGGGAGTGAGGGAGCGTTCCGAGAAAGACGTTTTTTTAGCACCACACACTATTACTGCCGATGCCTTAGACTACATTGCAGAACTTTCCGGTGGCGACGCTAGAAGTGCCCTCGGCGATCTCGAACTCGCCCTATCTTTAGCCAAAGAAGTCACCAAAGATATCGTTATTGAAGCCGCCGGCAAAAAACTCCCCGGGTACGACAAAAAAGGCGACAATCATTACGATACCATCTCTGCGTTTATCAAATCCATGCGTGGTTCCGATGTTGACGCGGCACTTTATTATCTCGCCAGAATGGTCGAAGCCGGCGAAGACCCCAAATTTATCGCTCGCCGCATGGTAATTTTTGCCTCCGAAGATATTGGCCTCGCCGGTAATGGCGCGCTTAGCCTTGCCACCGCCTGTTTTCAGGCTGTCGAGCGCGTTGGTATGCCAGAATCCGGTCTCATTCTAGCCCACACCGTAGTAGCTCTCGCTCTTTCCAAAAAATCTCGCGCCACCACCGATGCCTGGTTTGCCGCCAAAGATTTAGCCAAAAAAACCATGGGCGAACCAGTCCCTATCTGGCTCCGCAATGCCCCCACTAAATTAATGAAAGACTTGGGCTTTGGCAAAGGCCAAAAATGGGAAGCTGGCTTCCATCTCGACAAAAACTACCTCCCAGATAGTATTAAAAATGTAAAGCTATTTAAGAAAAGCTCCTGATTGTCTTGACCAAAGCTTCGCATACTCTCCATCTTTGGCAAGTAATTTTTTATGCGAACCCTGTTCTATAATATTACCATCTCGAAGCACTACTATTTTGTTTAGTCCAGCAATCGTGGACAACCTATGCGCCACGACAATCGAAGTTCTTCCTTCCATCAAATTCGACAAAGCGCCCTGAATTGCCGCTTCCGATTCCGAATCGAGCGCCGAAGTTGCTTCGTCGAGAATCAAAATCGGTGCATTTTTTAGTATTGCCCGCGCAATCGCAATTCTCTGTCTTTGCCCACCAGACAATTTAACACCTCGTTCCCCTACTAAAGTATCATATCCATCCGGCAATTCATTAATAAATTCATCCGCATTAGCTAGTCTCGCTGCCTCATAAACTTCCTCGTCCGTCGCGTCTGGCCGACCATACGCAATATTTTCAAAGATACTCCTATGAAAAAGCGACGATTCCTGCGGTACATATGCAATTGCTTCACGCAAACTCTTTTGCGTCACATCACGAATATCCTGCCCGTCAATGCAAATCGTTCCGCCCGTCACATCGGCAAATCTTAGCAACAATTTCGTCAAAGTCGTTTTGCCAGACCCCGACACCCCCACTAACCCCACACTTTTACCCGGAGCAATCGTCAAATTAAAATTCTCAAACAATTTTTTCTTCTGTTTGTCATGATGAAAATCTACATTTTTAAACTCAATTAATGCATCTGATATCTTTAGCGGTTTATCAGTCTTGTCATCAACAATATATGGCAAATCCAAAATCCCCACCATTTCCTTTGCATCACCAAAAGAAGTATTAATGCTTCTTAAGATATGATTAATCGTCCACACATTAGAAAGAAGCGAATTAGAAAGCGAATACAAAAATACCACGTTTGCAACTGTTAAACCGAATAAATTGTGGCTCAAGATTATCAAAACAATTACCAAAACAAACGTAATCAAACTTACCACATTCATCGACAGATTACGGAAGAATGACACCTTTGCGACTCTCATCGTTGCGTCATAAGTCCGCGACGTCGCACGCTCAAAACGTGCCCGTTCAAATTTTTCTCGCGCATATGATTTTACCGAAATCTCATTCGTAATTGAATCCGCAAGCTGACCAGTTTGTTTGTTTTCGGCATCGGCAAGTGCCGCATCCACGTTCATCGTTTTATAATAGGTTACCACCGAAACCACAAAATAAACAATCGTGCAAATTAGTAATATTAGCGCAAATGGCAAGCAAATTAATGCCGCACACACGATCGAATAAATTACAGTCAAAACCAATGGATAAAAATCCCATATAAAATTTGACTTTAGCTTAATAAATGCATTTGGCAATTTATTCGCCGCACTCGTGAGCGACCCCGAAAACTTATTACTGTGAAATGTCATGGATTGATTTATCACCGCATCAAAAGCTAGGTGCGACAAGTATTTCCCACATCTAGCATCTAGCGACCAATCTAGCCAATCCACCATCCTAATTACAAATAAATTGTTAATCGCTACTGGTATCAAAGTTAACAAAAGTATCCCTACATAGTTTTCAATTTCAAAATCGCCCCCAGACAATTTACCAATTATTTCCGACACGCCATACGGCTCCAAAACATTAGAAACGAAAATCCAAATTGTCACAAAAAATAACACTAAAAACGTCCGCATTTTATATTGCATCAACGCCTTCCAAAAATAATACAGCGTTCGTTTTATACTTCCCGACTTTCTATTTTTACCCATATATGTTATTATATAATATATATGAGTAAATTAGAAGATATAGTAAGTTTATGTAAACGTCGTGGTTTCATTTTTCCTGGCAGCGATGTTTACGGTGGCATGGCTGGGACTTGGGACTTCGGCCCACTCGGCGTTATGCTAAAGAAAAATATCATGGACACTTGGTGGCATTACTTTGTCGAAACCCGCGATGATATGTACGGCATCGACGCAGCCATTATCATGAATCCCAAAACTTGGGTTGCTTCTGGTCACGCTGCAACTTTTGCCGACCCACTCGTAGAATGTAAAGAATGCAAATCCCGTTTCCGCGCCGACAAAATTGCCGATGGCATCACAGAATCAGTTACGACCGACGAATTTTTGGCACTTCATGTCAAATGCCCAACTTGCGGTAAAGAAAACTGGGGCCCGATTCGTAAGTTCAACATGATGTTCACCACTCACGTTGGCGCTGTCCTTCCAGAAGACACCAAAGACAATCCCGAACTTGCCGAAAAAAATATCGCCTACCTTCGTCCAGAGACTGCCCAAGGTATTTTCACCAACTACAAAAACGTCGTTGATACTATTTATCCAAATTTGCCGTTCGGTCTTGCTCAGCAAGGCAAAGCCTTTAGAAACGAGATTAGCCCACGGGATTTTATCCTCCGCGACCGCGAATGTAGTCAAATGGAAATTGAATACTTCGTTGCGCCAGATACCTGGGAAGAAAACTTCGAAAAAATGCGTTCTCTTCAACACGATTTCCTCGAAAATGTCATCGGTCTCCCTGCAAAAAACATTCATGAATTAGACGTTCCCAAAGAAGACCGCGCCCACTACAGCAAGCGCACTATCGATTTTATGTTTGACTATCCAAACGGCGAAGAAGAGCTCATGGGTCTTGCCTATCGTACCGATTTTGATCTCTCAAACATTGAGCGCGAATCTGGCAAATCCATGGAATACCGAGATAAGACTACCAAAGAAGCCTTCATCCCTCACGTCATCGAACCTTCCATTGGTGTTGAGCGTCTATTCCTAGCCGTCCTCTCAAATGCCTACACCGAAGACGAAATCGATGGCGAAAAGCGTGTCGTCTTAAAACTTCCAAAAGCTCTTGCTCCATACAAATTCTGCGTTTCCCCACTTCTCAAAAACAAACCAGAATTAGTCGACAAAGCCAAAGAAGTTTACGACAAACTTCGCCAAAAGTACACTTTTGTTACTTGGGATGATTCCGGCAATATTGGTAAACGCTATCGCAAACAAGACGAAATCGGCACCCCCGAATGCGTTGTTATTGATTTTGATACCCTAGAAGATGGCACCGTTACCGTTCGTGACCGTGACACTACTAAGCAAAAACGCGTCAAAATAGAAAAACTCTAAAAAAATAACCCCCTTTAAGGGGGTTATTTTTTATTCTTCCATCAAAGCTTTTTTAAGTTTAAGTCCCGGGTGTGCATCCATATAGCGCTGAATTGCAGCCTTAATTACTCTTTTAGCTTCTTTTTCATCTTCAAAAGCCTTAACTTTGGTTGTGCCAGGCTTCTTTAAATCCTTATAATGATTGAAGTGGAATTCAATCTGCTCCAAGGTCTTCTTTGGCAAATCCTCAAGTTTATTGTAGCAATCACCATTATTGCGATCATCTGCTGGCACACAAATAATCTTGTCATCCACCTCATCGCTATCAATGAACTTCATCACGCCAAGAATCTTCGCTTTCATCCAAATTCCAGTTGTAAGTGGCTGGTCCGTAATCATTAAGACATCGAGCTCATCACCATCCTCATCAATAGTCTGTGGGATAAATCCATAGTTGCACGGCTTTGCAAATGCAATTGGTTCAACACGATCTAGCATAAAGCATGCATGCTCACGATCCCACTCAATCTTGTGATTTGAGCCAGTTGGAATCTCAATTACCACATTTAGTTCACCTTTTTCATAATCCCCCGGGGTCAAAACTTTATTAAAGTCTGCCATTTGTTACTCCTTTTTATTAAAAATATTATATCACTTTTTTTCGTCGTTATCAATTACATCATTCTTCGTATCTTCATCCGGCTCATACATCGTCCCCGCCGATTTCATATCATCAATGAGTTTCCGAATATCCGAAACTACTAATCCTTCATATTGCTCTTTGTCCACATTAAAAATCACATATCTGCCATTCAAATATTTATCAGTCGCCCAAAACTTCCCATCCATCGTAATATTTTCATCTGCTTCTTTTGCTTCTTCCTCGGTATCATACCTAAAAAACACCTTCATCCCAGTCACATCGTCACCAGTATAATAATATAATATATATGTTACATCCGGCTCATAGTCGCTGTCATCATAAGCGGCTAATTCTTTGTCAATCGCAACCACCAGTTTTGCATCATCCGACACAAAATAATCATCATCGTAGCTTTCTTTACGGTTTAACATCACGACTAATACAACCACGGCTGCCACAATCGCTATACCAATCAAACCAAGTATAATTTTTGATTTCAAATCCAATTTTTTCTTTTTGTCATTTTCATACTGATAATACTCTTCAGCCATTTTTTACTCCTTTTTTATATTTTACCATAACCACGCCAAAATCATATCATCTTACTTACAATTCGCGAGAATCTTAAAACTTCTGGCGAGTATTGCTCGACATTTTTTACCCTTGCCACCACAGCAAGGTTCGAAGTTAGCATTAGTCTAAGCAGCTTTATTTCTTCAGCGCCAAATTCACCCCGTTCACTCTCAGCAAACGCCGACTCTTGCGCCAAATAATTATATCGCCGCGAAGCATCCAATTTCTCACCCCTCTCATCGCGATACAAATTCACTTCCTCACCAGACGCCTTCAAGAGATTTAAAAGAAACCAGCTTTCCGCTAGCCCAGAATCAACTCCTTCGTTCAAACCCTTAAGCACTGCATCGACAATTGTAAAATACTCCGGCGTCTCTACTGCCTCCGCCGCTATGTTAATTTTTTTAAGCACCATTGTTGCCGCTTCAAGCAACTCATAATTTGTGATTATTTTTCCATAATAGTCCAACATTCTTGCACCCGTCACCGTCATCAAATCGCCTCGCCCACGGTGCAAATTCACTTCCACAAGCGAAAACATTTCCACGCCACCAGCCAGTTTTGATTTTGGTTTCCTCACACCCTTCGCAATTGCCGACATTTTACCCTCCGGCGTAATCAAATTCAAAATCCGGTCGGCTTCTCCATAATTCGTCCGCCGAAGTACGTACGCCTTAGTCCTAATATCAGCAATATCTTTCGACATAATCCTTTATATCCTCCGGCTTCATGGTCTCTTTTTTGAGAATTCCCACCACGCCATAATCGCCTAAATTAACCTTACCAAAATCTACCGCCGAAATTATCACCACTGGGATTTTCATCGTATCAACATACGACATCGTTTCATTTAAAAAACTAAAACCATCCGGCCCTGTTAGCATTACATCCATAAAAATCATTTCCGGTAAACCTTGGTCCAGCGCCCTCATCGCCGCAATCGCATCACTAAAAATTTTCACCTCTTTCTCACCACATGCTTTCGCCACACACTCCGCCATTATTTCGTCATCATCAATCACAAAAATCATCCAAACAACCTCGCCTGCTTAGACTTGTTTAATTCCACGAAAAAACTCGTTCCATCACGATGGCGTACCGCACCCACCTCCGCATTCATATATCTAGAAAATTTTGAAGCAATAAATAGCCCCAGTCCCGACGAGCCCGGCCGCATTGCAATAGAAATTGGCTTGTTCACCCAACCCCGTTTCATTTCTCGCCACACGTCCATAGGTAACGCCGGTCCAAAATCTCGCACCGCAATCCGTATTTTGTCTTTTACTTCCTTTACGACCAACTCGCTTTGCATTTCCTCACCTGAATAGTGCATTGCATTTAAAAGAAAATTATACACCACGCTATAAAGCAAATCCCTATTTGCATTTACCACCTGGTCGCGGCTTGCGTATTTAATAAAAAGTTCTCGTTTGTTAAATCTAAATAAGTAGGTAAGCTCTTTCACTACCTCATCACACACCGGTCTTACTGCCACCGGCTCCATTTCAAGACACTCGCTTTCAAGTCGCCTCAGCTTCAATAAATCATTCACTTGTCGAATCGCCCGATCCGACACACTCACCATTTCGCCACGGATTCGTTCCCCCGGAACATCCATATCGTCAAAAGAGAGCGCCAGCTGCCTTAAAGTCACAAGCGGTTGCTTTAATTCGCGTGCCGCCAACAAAATCCCGTCAACCTCCACATCCATGCCCCCATTATAGCACACTTAAGGCTGGTATTTTACCGAAGCCAAGATTTTGTCAAAATCCTTTTCAAACAGCATCGAATCGGTCCTAAGAAACACAGTCTTATCTCTCACTTTAAAAACCACAATCATACCTTTGAGCTCGGTACCAGGAATCGTGCCAGTATATTTCACAGCCGTATTTGAATCTACCGTAATTGTCTCCATACTGAGGAGTCCTCTATCCAAATACCCTTGATATTCCGCTAGGACCGCCTCATAGGTCCGATTCTGAATATTCATTCTCAGTGCATAAACCGTAGATGGTGACACTGGCTCAATTTCAATCGGGTTAAAATACGCCATAAAATCCCCACCGTTTGCGGCATCCGCCTCTACAAACAAACTCCAAAGCTTTGGATAATCAAACGAAACTTGTCCATAATCTGATGGTCCCGTAAACTGTCTTGTATCTTTCTTGGCCTCTTCCGCATCTGCCAAAGCCTGCTCAGTCTTTGCATCGCTGATTGCCTTTTCAATCATAACATCAGTATTATCCTTTAGTTCGGCATATTCATTATCTTTTAACACGTAGAGGACAATAAATACCACAGCTAATACAAAAAGAATACCAATCGAAATACTCATAATAATCACTGCAAGCTTGCCCTTATCGATCCCCTTTTTTGGCGCACTTTGGTTGTTACCGGTAGCACTCGCACTTGTCAAAGCACCACCAGGCTGAACGGGTTGACCAGGCTGAACCGGCTGACCAGGCTGAACCGGCTGACCAGGGGCCGCCACGGGACTCGGTTGAGGACTAGGAGCACCACCAGCCATAGGCTGCGGTGTTGACATCGGTTGCACTGGAGGCATCTGACTATTATCCATAAGCCTATTATATCACTATTTTGTAAAATCTTCCGACAAAACTTCAATTTCGTTTTTAAGTTCCGTCAAATCTTTTTCAATATCCTTCGCAAGCGCCGCCGCCTCCTTGTATTTTTCTACCGCCTGCTCCAACTTAAAGTCATCCGAATAAAACCACTCCACTTTTTTATCAAGTTCCGCAATTTTATCATTTAATTTCTTTTTTTCTTCAGCCATTTTGGTTCCTTTCTTTTATTTCTTTTATCAAAGTTATGATTTCAGAATTAAATGTTATGATTTTCGCTTCATTTCCAACCTTTATTTCGCCCTGCAAAATCGCATAGCCTTGTTTTAAAATTACCTCTGGATTTAGGGCCTCCAGCATCGTAATTTTTTGTTTCACATAATCTTCTTTTACAGCAAATTCGCGTTTTATGTTTTTTAAAACGTCGATTATGTTTTTTCGCACATTAAATGCATCAATTTTTTGCACCGCCGCCTGCCGCGTCTGCAACATCGTTCGTTTCAATTTTGCAATCTCCGCCTTACGATCTGGCGTCAACATTTCCGCCGCATTTGACGGCGTAGATGCCCTCACGTCGCATGCCAAATCACACAAAGATTCATCCACTTCGTGCCCAATTCCACAAATCACCGGAATTTTTGATGCCGCTACTGCCCTCACTAACTTCTCGTCATTAAAACACGACAAATCATCCTTGCTCCCCCCACCCCGCATAATCGCAATCACTTGCACATCGTTTCGTTCGTTAAAATAATTTAATGCTCGAATAATCTGGTCCGGCGCATCCATTCCTTGCACCTGCGTATTCGCCACCACGATCTTCATCCCACCCCACCTAGCATTTACGATTTTAATAAAATCCGCATATCCCGCCGCACCAGTCGAGGAAATCACACCGATTTTGTCAAGTGGCTTCGGAATTTCACGTTTTTTAGCCGGGTCAAACAGTCCCTCATCTGCCAACTTTTTCTTTAGCATCTCGTAGGCTTTCTTCAAAGACCCTTCACCCACTGGTTGCACCGCCGTCACCGTAAAAGAAAACTTCCCCCATTTTGTCATTTTTGGCGTCCCTCTCACCATCACCTTCATACCGTCCTCAAGCGGCTGCCGCATCGCCCACAAAGTCATAAAACACGGGATGCTCGTTTCCTCATCTTTCAAATCAAAAAACACCCACTTTCCTTGATTCACCTTAAAACTCGCCACTTCACCAACTATCATTACCGATGGGTACGCATATTCTAACGTCTGGTTAATCACCGCCACAAAATCAGTCGGAGTAAAGGTGGGTAAAGAGTCGGTTGCTACGTGCCCTTCGGGCACGTTCCAGGTCACTCGGGCCAAGTCTTCATGTCCCGCAGAACACATAGCAACCGACTCTTTACCTACCATCCTTACCCCTAATAACTTTTTGATAAGGCCAGTAACCAGTTGCAATCGTAAATATCAGTGACAAAGCCCTCGTCATCACCGTCACGATAAGCGCCGTCGCCATCGCCGTTTCTGTCCCACCAAGCAATATCCCCATCACACCAGCCATACCAAGCTCATACGGCCCATAAGGCACGATGCCATCAAACACCGATCCAATCGCCTCACCCACTAGTATCATCGGGAAAATCTCTGGTCGCCCAAGCGACACCGCCACAATCCAATACGTCCCCACCTCACAAAGGCTATAAATCACCCCCCAAAGCGTCGGCGCACACAATGATTTTTTGTCTTTTCTCACAATCGTCACGCATTCATGAATACTCATAAAATAATCTTGCAACTTCCCTCGTTCCACCATATGCCTCTTTTTGCCAAACGTAATAAATCTAATCACCGTATCCGTCAATTTTTGCACAATCTTACCAAAAAAATCAATTCGCTTTTTACTACTCGCCACATAAATCACGAGTCCAAGCGCCACAAACACGCCTGCGTTCATTAGAAGTGACACCCAGATAATCCACTCCGCCCCTGCCGGTACCGCCCCGACAAGATACAAAAACAAAATCGCAATTAACGCCTGCATGTAATTTACCACCGTCGTGATCGCATACCTAAAAATATAAAGAAAACTCGCCTGCCCCGCCGATACTCCAAACGGATGCAACCGATAAGTGAGATATGCTAATCCCCCAATTCCACCAGCCGGCACTGCCCGATTGACAAAATTGAGCTCCGTCGATATCTTTAGTTTTTCTTTTCCATCAAAAACTTTCTTAAACTTTTTTTCTAGATACGAGAAAAAAATTTGCCCACACGCATAATACATAAAAAGTTGCTCTGGCAACAGCAAAATCAAAACAAAAATATTCGCCTGGTTTAGATTTGCAAAGGTCTCCACAAATCCATCCCAGTTTTGATAAATCACATAGCCAACTAGTACCAAAGTCGCCAGCGAAATCAACATCCGCCACGGAAATTTAAACCGCTTTTTATTAGCCATAAAAACATTATATCATACCTATGGTATAATATATTATATGTATTTAGCAGTTCTAGGTAGACAACCAGACCTTTCCCTTGCCGAACTCGAGGCTCTTTTTTCCAATGTACATAAAATTAATAATGAGCTCGCAACTTTTAATAATGACTTTGTCCCAGATATTAATCGCCTCGGTGGTAGCATCAAACTCGCCATCAAGTTAAATGAAAAACCTCTCGAATATCTGCAAAAACTCGACAGTGGCAAAATCACTCTTGGCGTTTCCGATTATTCCAAACATGCCAGCCGCAAATCCGCCTCGCTCGAGGCCTTGAAACTTAAAAAAATCCTTGTCCGCCATGGTCGTAGTGTCAGGGTCGTCGAAAATAAAGATGCCATCCTTACTACTGCCACCTCGCTTCACAATGGTTTATCTGGCAAAAATAATCGCAAAATCGAATTCATTAAACATAACGACGATTGGTACAAAGTCATCGGCATCCAAGATATCGACGCTTACGCCAGGCGCGACCAAGCTCGCCCTGCACGCGATGCCAAAGTCGGCATGCTCCCGCCCAAACTTGCCCAAATCCTCATCAACCTCTGCGGCCCACTACCTGAGAATTCCACCATCTTAGACCCATTCTGCGGTACCGGTGTAGTCTTACAGGAAGCTCTCCTGATGGGCTACCACGCCTACGGCACCGACCTCAGCGACCGCATGGTCGAATACACTGAAAAGAATCTGAACTGGCTCCTTAGCGATTCTAAACACTTGACTCGAGACCATTGCGACCAACGGGGAGCTTCTAAGCGACTGAGCCCCGTAACGACGGGCGCGAAGGAGCGGGTCGAGAATCAAGCGTTTAGAATCGCCCCCGGCGATGCCACTTCTTTTGAGTGGCAACCACCCATCGACGCCGTAGCCTGCGAAGGCTATCTCGGTAAACCTATGTCTACCATCCCCTCAGACATCAAACTAAAAACCGAAAAACAAGAATGCGGCACGATAATTCTCGGCTTTTTGAAGAATCTCGCCCCTCAAATCAAGCCCGGCACCCCAGTAGTTATCGCTTGTCCCGCCTGGCTCCGCGAAGATGGTGCATATTCTAGATTAGAAATTTTTTCGGAGAAAAGGATTGACCGCTCTAGGAGCCTGAGCGAAGAAAAACAAAGTTTTTCTTCCGAAGCGACGACGAGCGGACAACTTTTTTCGGAGAAAAAAGTTGACGAAATCCGCGAGATGGGGTATAATGTTAATAATAAATCGCGCGAGGGGCTTATTTATCATCGAGATGGGCAAATCGTCGCGAGAGATATAATAATATTAAGGAAGAATTAAATGTCACACGTAAAAGCTGGCGGTACCGCCAAAAACGTCCATAACAATGCTGGCCAGCGCCTCGGCGTCAAGCGTTTTGGTGGCCAAAAAGTCAAAAACGGCGAAGTTCTCGTCCGTCAAACCGGCGCGACCAAGCTCGCAGGCCCAGGCACCTACATGTCTCGCAATTTCACTATTCACGCTGCCAAAGATGGCGTAGTCACTTTTGTTAAGACCAAAAAGACTCACTTCTCCGGCAAATCTTTACCTCGCGTCCGCGTCGAAGTCCGCTAAATCAAATAACCCCTTAAAGGGGTTATTTTTTATGCAAAATATGTTATACTAATACTATGAAACTATCAGAGGAACTAATCTATCGTGGGTTCAAAGCCGAGACGACCATTGCCGACCCGTCCGAGCTTGATACCCGCAAAAACAAAAAATTCTACTGGGGCGCAGACCCTTCAGCCGATTCACTTACTATTGGCAATCTTGCCGCCCTTATGATGTGTGCCTGTTTTGTCCGCCACGGCTACGAACCAGTCCTGCTAGTTGGTGGTGCTACCGGTCAAATTGGCGACCCCAAAGACAACGGCGAACGCGATTTAAAGCCTCTTTCCGAAGTTGAGCACAACAAGGAATGCATCCGTGCACAAATTGAGCGCGTTATTAACGCCGGTGATGGTAATGCTAAAGATTACTCCACGCCAAAGCTTACCATGGTAGACAACTACGACTGGTTCAAAGATATGGGCTATCTCCCCTTCCTTCGCGAAGTCGGCAAAGCCTTCTCGATGACACAGCTTCTAGATCGCCAATTCGTCCAAAATCGCATCGGTGATGGTGGCAGTGGTATTTCCTATGCCGAGTTTTCTTATACTCTGATTCAAGGCTACGATTTTCTTCATCTATATCGCGAATACGGCGTAGATTTACAGCTTTGCGGTGCTGATCAATATGGCAACTGCACTTCTGGTATTCATCTAATCAAACGTCTCGAAGATGCCACAGCCGATGTTTGGAGTACGCCGCTCGTCATAGACCCAGTTACCGGCCGCAAATTTGGCAAATCCGAAGGCAATGCTATCTGGCTAGCCAGTTCCGACAACGGTGGCGGCAATTACACCTCGATTTTCGATTTCTATCAATTCTGGCTCGGTCAACCCGACGAATCCGTAGAATACTTAATCAAAATCTACACTCTCCTCACCCCAGAGGAAATCGACAGTGTCATGAAAAAACACGCCGAAGCTCCCGAAAAGCGACTTGCTCAAAAAGCCCTCGCTCGTGGCGCTACCACCGTAGTTCACGGTGCCGATGCTGCCGAAGCTATCGAAAACCTCACTTCAGTTCTCTTCTCGCGCGATACCGATTTCACCGACTTTTCCGAAGACGAGCTTACCGAATTTGCCGCCTACCTTCCAGTAGTATCAAAGGGCACTCAGCTTGTAGATATTCTTACCACAGCTGGTCTCGCCGAATCTAAGAAAAAAGCCCGCGAATTTATCTCACAAGGCGCCATTTCTATTAACGGTGTCAAAGCTTCCGAAGACATCGCCGTAAACCAGACCGCAATCATCAAAAAAGGCAAAAATAAATTCGCAATCGTAAAATAATATGAAAATTCTCTGGACAGACGGCAGCGCAAATCCTAATCCCGGACCGGGCGGCTTCGCCGTTATCGAAGAACAACCAGACGGCTCTGGTAAGCCGGTCGTACTAGGCAGTGAAAAGGACAGTACCAACATCCGCATGGAAGGTCTCGCCATGATTGCCGCAATCAAATATGCCGCAGACGAACCCTGTGAAATCCATTCCGACTCCGAGTTTTGGATCAATGTCCTCACCAAGTGGGCTCCCACCTGGGCGAATAACGGCTGGCAAAAGAAAACCGGCCCCATCAAAAATCTCGATATCGTCAAAGAGCTATATTCCTTATACTCTTCTCATGATGTCAAACTCGTCTGGACCCGCGGTCACGTCGGCACCAAGTTCAACGAAATGGCCGACGCATGGGCGGGCAAAGCCCGCAGTGGCACTAAGCTCTAAAAAGACAACATTCTTAAATTAGTAACACAACCTAAATCTTTCATCTAAAAAGGCAAATCTAAATCCCTAAGATTCCTTAAAAAGCACAAACCTAGCTACCAACTAGACAACGAACCGCTCTCCCGTAGTACTTAATGCTATTGTAAGTACCTGGGTAGACGCCCGTGCTGTAGAAGGTGAAACCGTAAGCAATGTTGCCGCTGTACGCAGTAGCCGACCAGTAGAAGCCGTTGCCACCGCGACCATTCACCGAACTAACATCGACGTAGCCGGAATAAACGAAGTTATTGGGGAAGGTTCTAAGTTTCTTATTTACTGGACCAGCTTCTTCGCTTCCTGTGTAATATGGTTGAGTTGAGCTATCATAGTTAGCTGGATTTGGATTGTTAAGCCCAGTAACGATAAGTGACCAGAATTCATTAGTAGATTCATTGGCTTTATTGCCACCTTGTGGTAGTCGCCAGCCTTTAGGACAGATAGAAGTGTTAGCAGCATTGGAATCTGCTATATTAGCTAGATAGTCAGTGTTGGCTTTAGCGGCAGGCCAGGAGTAGTAGTTGCCATAGCTATAGATGTTTTGAGACGTACCAGTCATATTAGCTACTGTAGTATTAGGATTAACTGTAGAGTCCGTGTTGGTGTTATCATTACGGAACCTTGGCATGCGGTAGCTAGCATAGTTAGTTTGGGAGATATCTACTGTAGCTGGAGCAACTAGCGTGCCAGCATAGTAGATGGAGTTAGGTTCAGTTGGGTCGGTGTTGCCAGTACCATTTGTCGCTGCAAAGTTCGCAGTTTCTGGATTGGCTAGACCAATAAAGTTACCATAAGTAGC
>JAFZBS010000006.1 GCA_017561575.1 Candidatus Saccharimonadota bacterium | reverse complement strand
AGTCATTAATGCCACTACTAACCATGATGGTACTGCCGCTACTGGCTATACTGGTACTAGCTCTACTAACTTTACTATTGGTGCTAAAGCTTCTGCTGACCAAGCTGCTGGTGACTATACTAATGTGATTACGTTTACGGCAGTAACGAATGAAGTTCCCGCGTATATGCAGAGTTTTACCGCTTCAGAATGTCAATCGCTGGCTAGTGACGCCAATTATACAGTATATGATGCTCGTGACGGTAGTGACTACACGGTTCGTTATATTGAAGGCGCCTGCTGGATGACACAAAACCTCCGCATCACTGGTACGGTCAGCTCAAACGAATCCAACTTTAGTACTTATAACAGCGTAAACGTCTGTGAAGAAGATATAATTAACGGTGGTAGTCTTGACACGCCTCAGTGTCACGATTCTGGGAATGATACATATGGTGTATGGTATAACTATGCAGCAGCTTCAGCAAAAACCATTATTGGAAGTTCTGATGACACACTAGCGACCGAAGATATCTGTCCAGCTAATTGGCACCTGCCAAGCTATATTATTGCAAATAATACGGCCGGCTCAATAGGCAGTCTAGTATCAACTATGTCTACATCGTTGCCTAAGTTCTCTCCAGTTGCTGGCGGGGTATATCATTATGATGGGCAGTTAGCATATACCAATACTGGATCCTGGTGGACATCTGCAGTGATAGTAAATGGCAGCATGGCTCACTATTTGAATTATGACAGCAGTACTGGAGTAATAGATAATAGCGGTCACTACAGAGATGATGCGCATTATATCCGCTGCGTCCGCCTCTAACTCTACACACAAAATATCCCCCATTCCGGGGGATATTTGACTTTCGTAAGAGATGATATATAATTATAGGTATTGAGGGCGACCCCGTGGTTAAGTCCGCGAGGCCAAGCCCTCTTTTTTATTGTTGTAATTGTCTGATAAGTGTGATATGATAGATAGAAGAAAAAAGAGGTTTTATGCATTTTAAGACTATTTTCAAATCGCTCAAGAATAAAGATATGCTTAAAAGGGTTGGCGTAATTTTTGGTATTTTGGTGGCGTATAGATTGCTCTCTCAAATACCGGTACCGATGGGTGACGCATCGACATTTAAGGAAGCGGTGAGCAACTTGATGGAGAAGTCGGATTTTTCGAGCTTCTTAAACCTCATTTCTGGTGGTGGGCTGGCGTCATTTAGTATTATTCTAGTTGGTCTTTCGCCATATATTACAGGTTCGATCGTAGTGCAACTTCTTACCAAGGCGATTCCGCGTCTTGAAGAGCTTTCTAACGACGGTGAGACTGGTCGCCGCAAGATTAACCAGTGGACGAGGATGCTCACTGTCCCGCTAGCTGTGTTGCAGTCTATTGCATATATATTTATATTGTATCAGACGACAATTTCCGCAAATATTGCGACGGAATTTGCTCCTACGGCGGGCGACTGGACTTTGTCGGTGGTGGCGATGACGGCTGGTTCGGTGATACTGATGTGGCTTGGTGAATTAATAACAGAGCAGGGAATTGGGAACGGTATTTCTACACTTATCTTTGCGTCAATTATCTCGCAGCTTCCAACGACGATGGCATCGCTCGGTACGGCATTATTCGATACAAGTAATGGCTCACTTACTTTGTTTGGAGGCTTGGAGCTTCCGGTGAACCCGACAACATTCTGGATTGTGTTTGGGTTTACAATTGCGATGATTGTGGTGATTTATGTCTTGGTGAAGCTAAACGAGGCGCAACGAATCATCATGATTAATTATGCCAAGCGTGTGCATGGTAACTCGTCTTATGGTGGGATTCGTTCGATTTTGCCAATTAAGCTCATCGCGGCGGGCGTGATTCCGGTGATTTTTGCGACAGCCTTTCTATCTTTGCCGGCATTGGTCGGGCAGGTGGTGACATCTGTAGACCCGGGTAATGAGATTGGTGCGACGCTCACGACGGTTTTCTCTGCGCCATCGGCAAATAATTACATGACGCAGTATCCTGATGGCTTGACGGCACAATGGTTTATTTACCCGGCAGTTTATTTCGTGCTGGTGTTCGCATTTACTTATTTCTATACTTCGATTATCTTTAATACTAAGGAAATTGCTGATAATTTGCAAAAGCAGGGCGCGTTTATTGAAGGTGTACGCCCTGGTATAAAGACGGCAGAATATCTTGGCAAGGTAGTGACGAGGCTCGATCTCTTTGGTGCGTTGGCACTTGGAATCATTGCAATGTTGCCGTTTATTACTGATTTGGTATTTATCTTGACGACTGGTGCCCCGATTGGTTTGTCTATCTCGGGTACTGGAATTCTCATTGTAGTGACGGTGGCGTTAGAGAATCTAAGGTCGGTGGATTCTAGAGCTCTAATGATAACTTACGATGATTTCAAGAATGAGTCTTAAGATACCGACAAACTGGAAATTAATAGTAAAATGGGTGGCTTTGTCCCTCTTATGTGTGTTTCTTTTGATTTTCTTTATCCGAGTTGCTGTTTTTGAGAATAATTATTATCGCGAAAAAGAAGGTAGCGAGCGAGAAGTCGTGGAGGTGGTTGAGGAAGAAGAAGAGGAGTTGGTAGAAGAAGCTCCGACCGAGGTTGAAGTAGTTGAATATAAAGTGGCGCCAGATCGGCCGAGATACCTAACAATTGAAAAACTTGGCATATATAATGCAAGAATCATATCGGTTGGTGTGAAATCAAACGGAGAGCTCGGTACGCCCAACAACATTTTTGATGTGGGTTGGTATGATGCGTCTGGTAAGCCTGGTCTGGGCAGAACGATGGTGATTGATGGACATAATGGCGGTCCACACGTACACGGTGTGTTTAAGGATTTACCTTCACTTGCTATTGGAGATGTGATTACGGTTGAAAGGGGAGATGGTGTGATTTTTAAGTATTCTGTGGTTGAAAACAATGCTATTTCGCTCAATGAATCGGACGAATATATGAAAGTGGCGATGCGCTCGCCGATTGCGGGAGAGGAATCCCTGACTTTAATTTCCTGTACGGGTGATTGGTCGCAGTCTCAAAGGACCTATCTTTCGAGACAGTTTACGAGAGCAGTGCTAATCAGAGATTAAAATGTTAGATTTGTTCGTGCTAGCGTCGCGCCGTTTTTTTCTAAATTTTAGTCTTTACAAACACTATTTCGTATGCTAAAATTAAAGGGTAATTTATGGCTAGTCAAAAAGAAGTGATTAAACTCACGGGCGTTGTCTGCGAGGCATTGCCTAATACCCAATTTCGGGTTGAACTCGAGAATGGTCATATTATTGTTGCCCATATGAGTGGGAAGATGCGGAAAAACTATATCCGTCTCGTCCCGGGTGACAGAGTAGAGGTTGAGTTAACCCCTTACGATCTTACAAAGGGTAGAATCAGCTTCCGACTCAAAGATTAATATTAACCTGTTGTATTTTTTACAACAATAAATAGGAAAGGGTATTTTGACACTATGAAAGTACGTGCAAGTGTTAAAAAAATCTCGCCTGATGACATCATTGTGCGCCGGAAGGGTGTGCTTCGTGTTATCAATAAGAAAAAACCTAAGAATAAGCAAAGGCAGGGTTAAAAATGGCTAGAATAGCTAGCGTTGTGATTCCTTCCGAAAAGCAAGTGTGGATTGCTCTCACTTACGTTTACGGGATTGGACGCACGACATCAAAGAAAATCCTTGCGGAGGCTAAAATCGAGCCTACCACTCGGGTGAAAGATCTCACCGAGGCTGAAGAACAGAAAATTAACGACATTATTTCAAAGAAATACCGTGTTGAAGGTGATCTGAGACGCCTCGTGAGCAATAATATCAAACGTTTAAAGGATATTAATTCCTACAAAGGTATCCGCCACAAGGCTAAATTACCAGTCAACGGCCAACGTACTCGTACGAATGCACGTACTCGTAAGGGTAAGGCGATCGCGGTCGGTGGTACACAACCAAAGGCAGCAAGTAAGACATAAGGAGAAAGAAAATGGCAGAAGAAGAAATTAAAACTACGACTGCTACCGAGTCTACTGAGACTCAGGCTCCTAGTCGTAAACAAGCTAAAAAAGGTAAAAGGATTGTAAACAGCGGTGCTGTGCATATCCAAGCTACCTTTAACAATACAATTATTAGTGTCACCGACAAGACAGGTGCAGTGCTTTCTGCTTCGTCTGCTGGAGCTAATGGCTTCCGTGGTTCGAAAAAAGGTACAGCATTTGCAGCTGGCGTAGCGGCAGAAAAAGCACTCGATATTGCTAAGAAAAACCATGCCCTTAATTCTGTAGACGTATATGTTTCTGGAATTGGTTTGGGACGTGATGCGGCAATCCGTGCTATTTCGACCGTAGGCATTAAGATTGATTCAATTACAGATGTAACCCCGATTGCACATGGTGGCGTGCGACCGAAGGGAGAAAGGAAACCATAATGGCACGCGATAATTCTCCAATTGTGAAACAAAGCCGTCGTGAAGGTTTTGCCCTCGCGCCAAAGGCTCACAAAATTATGGCGAAGAAGTCTGGCATTCCAGGCGAACATGGTGACATGCGCGTCCGTGGCGGTAGCTTGTACTTGACGCAGCTTCGCGAAAAGCAAAAGGTACGCCGTATGTATGGTTTGCTAGAAAAACAATTCGCTAAATTAATGAAAGAGGCTCAAAAAGCTGATGGCTTGACGGGTGAGAAACTCCTTGAGTTCCTAGAGAGAAGGGCAGACAACGTAGTGTTTCGTGCTGGTTTTGCCTTGACTCGCCGCCAAGCAAGACAGCTAGTTAGCCACGGACATTTTCTATTGAATGGTCGTCGGATTGATATTCCATCAATTCGTTTGAACCCGGGTGATGTTCTAGAGGTACGTCCAATTTCGCAAAAGTCAGAATATTTCAAGAATCTCCCGAATGTGATGGGGGCGGCATCCGCTACTCCTTTGTCATGGCTTAAAGCCGATGGCAAGAAGATGAAAATTGAAGTAACCGGCCTGCCAAAGCGCGAAGAAGCTGAAGCTGGCATTAATGAACAATTAATTGTTGAGTATTACTCACGCTAAGGAGACGAATATATATGACAACAAAAAATATTCATGAAGCAAATCTCGCCGAAGTAAAAGACATCAGCGAAACTGAGGCAGAGTTCGTGATTCGCCCGCTCTATCCAGGGTATGGCAACACGCTCGGCAACTCTCTGCGTCGTGTGCTTCTTTCTAGCGTGAAAGGTGCTGCAATTACTGCTTTTTCGATTGAAGGAGCAACCCATGAATTTACAGCGGTTCCGGGTATCCGTGAAGACGTCGTAGATATCATGCTCAATCTTAAAAATATTCGTTTTAAGATGCATACTGATGCTCCGGTAGAGCTTAGCCTTGAGATTAAAGGTGATAAGCAGTCTGAAAAAGACGGCGACAAGCGTGTTGTGGCTGGCGATATCAAACTTCCATCTGAAGTTGAAATTGCCAATCCAAACCAGGTAATTTGCCACATTGATGATCCTAAGTATGTGCTTAAGATGCATTTCGTGGTAGAGTCTGGTCGTGGTTACCTTACGATTGAACGCTCAGCAGAAGACAGAATTCATTCGGATATGATTGCAATCGATGCAGTCTTTACGCCGGTTCTTCGTGTTCGTTATAAAGTTGAGAATACTCGTGTTGGTCAAGACACTAATTTGCAACAGCTTACTCTCACGGTCAATACCGATGGCACTATTACGCCACGGGATGCCTTTGAGGAAGCTGCGGCAATTTTGGTCAATCAATACACCGCACTTGCTGGCTCAACCAGAGTGGAATCTACTCCAGCACCAGGTGCTAAGACGGAAGAAGAAGATTCTGGATTAATGTTGCCAATCGAAGAGCTCGATTTGTCAGCTCGAACGGCTAATGCGCTTCTTAATAATGACATCAAAACTATTCGTGATCTCGTTACTTTATCTGAAAGTGACCTCAAAGATCTCAAGGGCTTTGGTCAGAAGGCGTTAGACGAAGTTAAAGAAAAGTTAACGGAGTTAAATATTTAATATGCACAGGCACGGATATAAAGGCCGAAAATTCGGCCGTGAAACCGATCAGAGATTGGCGCTGACCCGAGGCCTCCAGTGCTCTCTGATTAAATATCAATCAATTACAACAACTCTCGCACGTGCGAAGGAAATTCGTCGTGACACCGAGAAGTTGATCACCTTGGCAAAGAAGGGCGATCTCGCCTCGAGGCGTCTTGTTATTGCAAGGCTCAACGATCTTGAGTCCGCAACTATTTTGGTAGATGAAATTGCTCCACAAATTAAGCGTGATTCTGGCTATCTTCGTATTGAAAAGGCTGGATATCGTCGTGGTGACAATGCCGAAATGGGTACAATCTCATTTGTAGATGAAATCACTTTTGAGGAACCCGCTAAAGAGGAACCAAAAAAGGCTGAAAAGAAAGCTGCAAAAGAGCCAGCCGCCAAGGCTAAAAAACCAGCTAAAAAGGAGGACAAGTAAATGAAAACTTATTCTCAGAAATCAGCTGAAATCAAGCGCGAATGGTGGGTAATTGACGCTGCTTCGATGCCTCTTGGTAAACTCGCTGTGGTGATTGCTGATAAGCTTATGGGCAAGAGTAAAGTTACCTACACGCCTCATATTGATAACGGTGACTACGTTGTAGTGGTAAACGCTAAAAATATTGTGGTGACTGGCAACAAGTTGACCGATAAGAAATATTATCGTCATAGTGGTTTTCCTGGTGGCTTGACTGAGTTCAAGCTCGAAGAAGTTATTGAAAAGAATCCTGCAGTAGTAATTACTGAGGCTGTAAAGGGAATGCTTCCAAAGAATAAGTTGTCTGCCGACAGATTGGCTAGACTACGTATTTTCGATGGAGCTGAACATGCCCATACAGCACAGAATCCAAAGGAGATTAAATAATGGTAGCGACTAAGAAATACATTTACGGGCTTGGTCGTCGCAAATCTGCGACTGCAACTGCACGTCTCTATAAGGGAAAAGGTGAAATTACGATTAACGGTAAGCAAGCACTAGACTATTTGTCTGGCAATAAGGCTTACCTTGCAGAAATTACCGACCCTCTAGCAATTGCAGAAAAGCAGAAAGAGTATGATGTGACGATTGTGGCAAAAGGTGGTGGTCTTGCCGGTCAGGTTGATGCGATTAAACTTGCTATTTCTAAGGCTCTCGTTCTTGAGGCGCCGGACCTTCGTCCAGTACTAAAGAAAGCTGGACTCACTTCACGTGACCCACGCGAGAAAGAGCGCAAGAAATACGGTCTTCGCTCAGCACGTAAAAAAGAGCAATTCAGCAAGCGTTAGCTTATATCAAAAAGCCCCTCTTGTCAGGGGCTTTTTGGTGCCGTGTTTTTAAGTTGAAAAAAGACCCGGTCCTTTGTGGGGCCGGGCCTTTGGAGAGATCTCCCTAGTTTTCGTAGGGATTTTCCATGGGATGATCGCGGTCGAAGTAGATTTTGTCGCCGCGATTTACTTCGGTGTACCGATAGAAGGCGTTGTGCCAGCTACCGATACTGGGGTTGCTGTCAGCGTGGAAAAAAAGATACTCTTTCGGAATGGTTCTTCCCACGCAGGTTTCCCCTCTTTTTTCTGCCTCCCAACGCATGACGACGTCGGAAACCATCTCGAGGGCGCGCTCAGTCACCGGGTTGTTCGGGCTATACCCAGTGAACTGATAATCTGCGGTACAGATGGCATATACTGTGTTGCCGAATCCGTACCCCGGGGTGTCGAGTCGATTGAGTATGACCCAGATGACCATACTTCTTTCGGCCTGAGACGCTACGCAGTCGCACTCGCCGTGATAGGTCTGGGCGAGGGCGATGATGTCCTCAACCGACAGTGAACAATTCGCCGCCAGCTCCTCGATACTGTTGTATATCTCAACGGTATACGTTGAGGTTACGGTGTCGTAGGTCGCGACTGCAACCTTTGCGGTTTCTTTGGCGGTTTCCGCTTCAATTTTGGCGGCGGCTCTGGCTGCCATCTTTTCCTGTATCACTTCGGGGATTTCTCCCTTTGTTGATACAGTAATTGCGAGCGGTGTTGCCGGGGGAACTGGGGTGGACACAGTCGAGGTGGTAGCGGGTGTGGCTGGGATATGGATGGTCGTGACGGCTGGGATGTCTGGGGCAGTGGGTATTACTATTTCAGGGATTGATTTTTGCTTGGGTATTGCCACTTCGGTGGCAGCTTTTTTCGTGGCTGTCGCTTCTGTTTGCCTTATTCCTTGTGCGAGTAGAATGCACGCGCAAATTCCAAACAGAAGTAATACCGTGGCTGCCCTACGCAGCACGTATTTCGTAACGTTTGTCATACAGTATGTATCCTCTCTCTCCAAATTTTTAAGGTACGCTTATCTATATTATAGCACACTTTACCAAAATAGTCAAGCTTATATCTGTTAAGCATCAAAAAACCCAACTCAGATTGGGTTTTATGTGTTATACTTGTTGGTCTATTTCTGGTGGTATATAAGCGTCTTTATAGTGTTCGTTTAGTTCACCAAATTTTTTCACTTCTGGCTGGGAGAGAATTTTTTTACGGAGACTTTCTTCTCTTGCTGTTTGCTGTCTGTAGCTTTCGTTTACATCGGCATTATCTAGCCCTTCATTGATTTGTTTCCAAAACAGATCTTGAATTACTTGTCGTCCTTTTTTGCGCGTAGTTTCAACATCGACTATCGGTATAGAGTAGATTTCGTTTTTTAATCTTTTTCTGGTTTCTTCCATTTCTTTGCGTGAGAGCCAGCGTTCGATGAAGCCTTTTTTGGCATAATCTGCTTCAGCTTCGTCTAATACTTTTCGAAATTTTTCTCGTGTAGCACGCGCACTTTTGTTGAATTCCTCTTGCCTCTTTATGATGGAGCCATTTCCGATGATTCTTTTGAATTGCTCGATGTTTTTGTCAGTGTCTTCGACCCCAAATTTGCTACATAAACCTGCTAATACTTCGGACGCTTCGTCTCTGCCTCGTATTTCGGCAGTGCTAGGTTCTGAAGAGTCTTGGAGGCCTGTAAGGACATCCCATTTGTTATTAGTGTTGCCTTCAGTTGTCGTGGCGATTGTTTCTGAGCCTTTTATAATATACCTCCTTTTGTTATAATTGCACCTAATATGAAAAATCTATAAATGGTGGAGCGTGCGGGAATCAAACCCGCGACCTCGGCAATGCGAATGCCGCGCTCTATCAGCTGAGCTAACGCCCCGTGCATCTATATTATATCATATTTTAGATTCCTGGTACAGGGAATTTGAGGGCTAGTGTTTTAACCTCTTGTTTTATTGTGGATAGGTCTTTTTTAAAATTATTTAATTTGTCTTCAGAGCCAGCCTCGACGCAAATATCAGCGACTTTTTTCATCCAACTTGCGATTTGTTTCATTTCTGCGGTACCGAAGCCTCGCGTGGTGATGGCTGGAGTGCCGAGGCGGACGCCGGATGGGCGAAAAGCGCCACCTTTGTCGGTGGGAAGTGCGTTAGCGTTTAAAGTTAGGCCGATTTTGTCGAGAGCGATTTCGTAAATTTTGCCGTCAATACCGAAGCTCTTTTTCATGTCTACAAGAACAAGGTGATTTTCGGTGCCGCTACCCTGGAGAGTGAAACCTTGATTTATGAGCTCGTCGGCTAAGGTTTTAGCGTTTTTGACAATATTTTTGGCATAGGTTTTAAAATCTGGTTTGAGGGCTTCGCCGAATGCGACGGCTTTGGCGGCGATGATGTGCTCGAGTGGACCACCTTGAGAGCCAGGGAAAACGGCGCGGTCGATGAGGATCGGGATATTTTTAAGGGTATGTTCTGGCTTTTTGAGCGGGGAAGCAACATTTCCTTTTGATAGTATTAAACCGCCACGAGGACCGCGGAGAGTTTTATGGGTTGTAGTGGTCATGACGTCAAAGCCGAAATCAAGGGGATTGGGATGGACGCCGCCGGCAATGAGCCCAGCGACATGTGCCATATCGGCCATAAGTAGCACTTCGTGGCCAGATTTCTTGGCGACTTTTTCGCGGATTGTTGCGACACGGGCAAAGTCCGGTATTTTCATAAAGGCGGAATAACCAATGAGGATGATTTTTGGCTCGTGCTCTAAAGCTAGCGATTCGAGCTCGTCGTAATCTATATCACCGTCTTTAGTGACTCCGTAACCGACAAAATTATAAACATGGGCCGAGAGAGTAACTTTGGCGCCGTGGGTTAAATGGCCGCCGGCCGGGAGAGACATGCCAAGAATAGTGTCGCCGGGTTCGCACCAGGCGTAGTAGACTGCAGTGTTGGCTTGGGCACCGGAATGTGGTTGCACATTGGCATGATCGGCGTGAAATAGTTTGCAAGCGCGGTCGATGGCGAGACGTTCGATGCGATCGACGTTTTCCTGACCGCCATAATAGCGGTAATTTGGTAATATTTCTTGGGCAATTTGTTTTTCGTCCCATTCGTTGATACCTTTAAAACTAGGATAGCCTTCGGAGTATTTGTTGGTTAAAATGCTACCCATGGCTTTTAAAACGTCGGCACTGACGTAATTTTCGCTCGGAATGAGCTCTAGGCCTTCGCTCTGGCGGGTCTTCTCGCTATTAATTAAGTTGAATACTAAGTCTTTCATGATTTCCTTTCTAAATTAATTCTTTCATATTAAATGTTTATTTTCTTCGCGGTTTACTTCACGCCAAGTAATTTTTATGACATTTCACCCAATCTTCGTCTCGATCAAGTTTATAAGTCCACTGGACTTATAAACTTTACTCGCCTCAGATGGGGAAATGCTGTAAAAATTACATGGGTTTGTAAAATGCTCAGAAAATAAACATTTAATTTTTAATGTACTTAACGAAAGTATAGTTTAAGCCATCTTCCTTTCCTTTCTTAATAATCTCGCGAGTGTAGTCATCGGGGTTGAATTCAGGGAAAAAGGCGTCGGCGTCCTTTGTAGCGTCAACTTCGGTAAGGTAAAGGTTGGTGGCGTAGGGAAGCGCTGCTTCGTAAATGCTGGCGCCACCAATGACGAATACTTCATCTTTTGTGCTTTTGCAATCTTCGAGAAACTTTTGTAAATCCGTAATTGCCGTAACATCTTTTGGCAAGTTATCTGGATGATGGGTGATGATGTAATTTTGGCGGTTTGGCAAAGGATGGCCGATGCTGTCGAAGGTCTTTTTGCCCATTAAGACCGCGTGGCCGGTCGTGGTTTGTTTGAAAAAAGCCATATCTTCTTTGATGCGAAAAACTAGAGCGTTGTCTTTGCCGAGTTCACGATTTTTGCCGATTGCTGCAATGATACTAATCATTTCTACTCCGTAACAGGCATCTTGATGGTGCCGAGATTATTATAATTTTCGAGTTTGATGTCTTTTAGCTCCCGTGAACTGTCAAAATCAGCAAATTTTTTGATTTTTGGGTTAATCCAGAGTGTCGGAGCGGGTGGAAGGGTGTCATTTTTTGTGGCTTCATCATATCTAGCGATTTGCTCCTTGATACCATCGACTTGGTTTTCATAAATATGAGCGTCGTTGGTGATAAAAGTAAATTGTCCAGGCTTGGCGCCAACAACCTGAGCGATTAAATTACAGAGCGTGGCGTACTGAACGATGTTGAAGGGTAGACCTAGAGGCACATCGGACGAACGAGAAGTGACGAGGAGATTGAGGTGGCCATCGATGAGGTTCCATTGGGAATTCCAAACACAGGATGGCAAAGCTGCCGTATCTAGCCATTCGTTTTGCCAAAGTGACAAAACCATGCGGCGATTGCCCGGGTTGGTTTTTAAGGTTTCGATGAGATTGTTTATTAAATCGTATTTTTTGACAATCCAGCCATAGGCGGTACCAATGGTGTGGGCAAAATCTTCGGCAGGTTCATTGGGGTGGTTTTTGGCAAAGATTTTGTTGATATTTCTGCCTTGATAAGTGCCATCTTCGGCGATTTCCCATTCGTTCCAAATTTTTATACCACGCTCCTTAAGCCAAAGAACGTCGTTTGAAGCTTGTTGGTAAATCCAGAGAATTTCGAGGACGGCAGTTTTGAAGGCAACTTTTTTGGAGGTGAGGATGGGGAATTCCTGACTTAAATCAAATTGCAAAACTTGATGGGGCAAACGGATGGTGCTAGCTTCGGACGAACCTTGGGCGGTATGATCTGGTATGGCAGTGGCAACTTTTTTGCTCCTGGAGTCTGATTTTTTATAGTTGGTGATTTTTTCACCATGATCTAAGATACGGCGACATAAATCGATATACTGGTCGTCAAATTGGCTCATTGTCCTCCTTTTAACGCTATTATAACACAGAAATCCCCCGATTCGTAAAAAGAATCGGGGGAGGGTGGGAGGTTAGCTAAGGTAAAGTTTGTAGTCATCTTCGCGCCAATCATACCAGCGCCCATTCACGATGAGTGTATAGAGGACGATGATGGCGGTGAAGAAATTGGTGTCGTCGAGTTCGTTGATTTTGCGAATATGGAAGAAATCGATTGTCCAAATTTCGCTTGCCTTGTAGTGGCCATTGTACTCAAAATCACAGAGCCCGATTTCGGCAACGTCTTTTCGGCTGAGCCCTGGCATTGAGCCATCAATAGTCGGCATTAGCCCCAGGGAATCGTAGACTAGTGCCATGAGGATGGCGGCTGTTTTGTCGGCGACGTAAAGCAAACGTCCTGTGCTCTGTTTTTTGCTATGCATGTCTTCAATCAGCTTGAATACTCGATGTTTGAAAAAATAATCTCTGCCAGCGTATTTGCTGTAGATTCTTTCTTTGTAGTACTCGAGTTCCAGAAGACTCTTTTCTTCTTCGCTGAAGCTTCCGTCATCAGGGATATCTCCGATGTCGTTTTCCGGAAGATCATGCAAACGAATAGCTTCCATGATTTCGCGATAAGTGTACCCATCGGAGGTGCGCTCAAAATCGCAGCTGGGTTCACCGAAATCGGGGCCGTACGTGAGGGTGATTGCGCGGTCGACCAATGCATAGAGAAGATTCGTGTGTGCCGCTACAGATTCGTGCAGGATGGGAATTTTTTTGCTATCTCTTGCGATGGCGTATTCTTCCGTGTCGCTCAGCCCGTATTTTTTGATATATGAACGGGGAACGAGCGAGTTTTTGGCGATTTCTACCAGTTGGTAAATTTGCTGGCTGAGCTCGTGTGCGGACGTATGGAAAATCGTGCTTGTGGTCTTGAATATGCGATCTATTAGACCGCATTTCATTTGATCTTCTAATTCCATGATGCGGTTATAATCTGCATATATGTTCATGATAATACCTCCCGATTCTTAAGATACTCCCACCTTAGTTTGTATTATAACATACATCTTTAAGTTTTAGGATTGACTTTTTATCATAAGTGTGATATAATGGAAGCATAAACTTAATAAAGAGTTTTTATGGGAGTTAATTGGTTAAAAACTATATTTTTAGTTTTGTTATCTAGTTTTATTGGGATAATGTCAAATCCTGATATTTTGACCGCTTCGGATTCGGTGGCGGTGGTTGATCTCGATAAATCAAGCATTGTTGAAACTGTTTCAGAACCAGATAAGACGGATGTTTCTGCGCCGATAGCGAAAGCGCCGTCTGCTGGTGTCGTAAAAACTGAGCCAGCACTCGCACAAGCTGCTCCTAGTCGGCCCGCGCAAGCAAAGCCGGCCGCTAGCCAGCCTGCTCCAGAGCCTGAGCTTCCTGCTAACAGGGTAACTTTTGCTTGGGGTTCTCAGGCTTTAATTAGGACTAATACCACTTCGACTAATTCTGGCAAAAACGTGGCGATGAAAGGGACTTTGATTTGGGGCCATAACTGGACCGATTTTGGTAAGATTACTTCTCTAAAACTTGGTGATACTTTTACAATTACTGAAAATGGCATGACAAGCAAATACAAGATTGTGCCAAATCCTATTGATGGTAAAGCTGGTGTTGCACTTGACATGATAAGCTCTACAAATTTATCTTATGCGAAAGACCCGAGATTTAGCAGTATTTCGATGGGTGCCTTGGTAAACCATGGTTTTGGTGGTCATTCGTTAGTACTTATGACTTGTTATGGCTCAAATGGCCGATATGTGGTGGTAGCTGACAAAATATAAAAAAACGACTCCTTTAAAAGGGGTCGTTTTTTGTTTGTGCTATGATTCTTTTTATGCTAAAATTAGGGTAATAAAATAGGAGGAAAAATGTGTACAGGTGTGAGGTTTAGCGACGATAATGGTAATATGTTTATGGGACGGAATTTGGATTGGTCGGTAGGTTATGGGCAAAAGGTGGTGATTACGCCGCGAGAATATGTATATAATTCGGCTTTTCTTGGTGAAATGAAACAACAGGCCGGTGCGATAATTGGTATGGCGATTATTGAAGAAAATACCCCGCTTTATTTTGATTGCTACAATGAAGCTGGTCTTGGTATTGCGGGATTAAATTTCCCCGGCTATGCGAGTTATGAACCAGATGCCGTTGATGGTAAAACTAATGTTGCAGCCTATGAGTTTCCGCTTTGGGTGGCACTGAATTTTTCTTCTGTAGATGAGGTGGAAGAGGCTTTAAAAAATGTTGCGATTGTAGCAAAACCAATTAATGATAAATATCCTGTGTCCGAGTTGCATTTTATTATCGGTGACGGCAAACGTTCGATTGTTGTGGAATATACTAAGAACGGTATGGAAATATTTGATAATAAAGTAGATGTTTTGACTAATCAACCAGGTTATGGTTGGCATGAAGAAAATCTACGAAACTATCTAAATCTTTTCCCGCAAATGCCAAAAGGGATTAAGTGGCGCGACGCAAAATTTACGGCTTTTGGATCTGGCTCTCTTATGCGTGGACTTCCAGGTGATTTTTACTCACCTTCTAGATTTGTAAGAGTTGCATATTACAATACGCACTATCCTGTAAAATCATCTGAGGCGGAGAACGTTTCAAGACTATTTCATACTTTGGCCGGAGTTGCGATGATTGATGGTGCCGCCGAGATGGCTGATGGAAAATGTGAGATAACTGTCTATACCGGCGGCTATTCTTCGGCTACTAAAACATATTATTATAATACTTATGATGACCCGGCAATTCATAAAGTTGTGATGAATGAACATAATTTGGACACAAATGAATTGTCTATGATATAATGAAAATATAACATAAGGAGTTATTAATATGGCAAAAGAAAAAAAGAATAACGCACTCATTTATGCGGTGATTGCTGTAGTGGTAGTAGTTGCAGTAGTTGTCGGTATAATTCTTGCAACAAAGAAGGGTGGCGATGCTGGCGATGGTGGCAATGGTGGCAGTACTAGTAAAGTTGATGAATACAAAAATGTAGATATCGAGATTGCTAGCGGTGATTACGATGCGATGGAAAAGCTCGCTAAAGATATCCAAAATGGCGAAGCGACTGGCAAAATTGTTAAAATTGATGGTTATGTCTCTCACCCAATGTCTGCATATAGTGTGGTCGTATCGAATGAAGATGAGACAAAGAAAATTGGTACTCAATTTGTGATTGAAGGCGATGCTGAATATCCTTCTGATGGTGACCATATTGTAATTACTGGTAAAGTTGTAGAAGCAAGCCCGCTTTTCTATGTAATTCAAACCATACCAGAATTGCTATTTATCCAGAACGAATAGGCTTTAAAAAATTAACAATTTGTGGTAAAATGAAGATGGCGGGGCACTAGCTCATTTGGTAGAGCGCTTCCATGGCATGGAAGAGGTGAGGAGTTCGAATCTCCTGTGCTCCACCATTTTTGTGGGGACAAAACTTCAAAAAGCGAGATATCGGACCTCGCGCTGACGCGCTCGGTGCGAATCTCCTCAAGCTCCACCATTGTAGGAACCGAATAAAAAATCCGAAATTTATTTCGGATTTTTTGAGGTGACACCAGATGGTCTTTTAAGCGTAGCTTAAAAGACCATTTTTGTTGCAACAAATTCTTTTAATACTTGACGATGCAACGAATCGTATTACCGTGAACGCGGCTCGGGGTACGTGTCACGGTCACGCCTGTCGATTCAATGTGGATGCCATACATATTCGAATTAGTTAGTCGTGTAGCGGAGAACCAGCCACCGGTTTCACCCTGTGCGCTACTTTGGCCATTACTTAACCAACCAGATAGTGGCAAATGAAATGCATTACGGATGCTTTCGAGTGAGTTGTAATTTTCATACAAAATTCCGTAGTCCCCGCTTGTGCCGCCTGTTGGCATGCGCCATCCTTTTGGACATATGTCTTCGGTAGAATTGCCTACTGATGTGCCAGAGTTACTCCCGTCTCCGTAGCAATATGAACCGGCGGATGCTGCACAATAATTATAATATATTCCATATTTCCAGGTTTTTGCTGCTGCGCTTAGTGTGTCATTTGTGTTGACGGTATTTTTATAAGTCGTGTTTAACAGTGGTGCGGAATAGCTATTGCTACTTGTCCATTCAGTTTTGGTTAATCCATTTATCGCGTATTGATCCGATGCGGTTCCGCCACCGTTTTTAAGATAATTAAGTGAAGTGCTGGTGGCGTTTGTGTTAGCGGAGGTAGTATTATTAATGACGGTTTGGTTGGTTAAATCTAGGGCGAGGTTGTCGAGAAGCCAAATGTTGCCGTCGGCGAGTTTGCTGACTGTGTAACTTTGCTCATCGCGACTATCTCTTAATGTAGTCGTGGTGCCAATTTGTGTGTTGTATGCGATAGACGGTGTAATTTCTTGCATATAATCAATATCTAGGATGGTGCGAGTCTCACGAATACAGCGAATTGCAAGGCCATTATTCCTGCCGTCTCCGCCTTCGTCTCCTCTTACTTGGTCGGTGTTGCTATTATATACTAATTTGTATCTTTGGGAAGTGCCACTTGTGGTAGCAGACCACCAGGTCCCGTATTCAGTCCCAACTATTTGCCCATCTAAATAGCGTCCGTTTGGAACTGCATTGAAATAATTAAAGTTTGAGGTTATGTTTTGCCAACCGCTTGTGGTATTTCCGATTAGCTTATTGAAATCTGTCCCAGATGTTGTGTTTGGTCCTGTTGGCAGACGCCAACCTATAGGACAAATGTCTACGGTAGCTACGCTTGTGTCGTTATTATTTTTTATTGTCCCGGCGCTAGCAGCATAGAAATTATACCAGGAACCGATATTAATGTCATCTGACATTTTAGAGCAAGCGTTATAATAACCGCCTGATGTGCCATAGCACGCTTCACCGCTTTCGCCATCAGTTTCTAAGTCATATTCTGAGACATTAAAACTGTTGCCAGTGAAATTTGAATAATCGGATGGGATGGTGCCAGAAATGCGGAGGTTTTGGGCCATCCAGTAGTCACCGCTTATTTTGGTGACTTGATATTTGCTATGGTCACGCTTATCTTCCATCTTGATGGAATCGCCGTTATTTGGCAGCAATGTCGCCATGTCGGTAACGGTCTGATCTTGCATAATGGGGGATTTGAGGATGCAACGGACCGAAAGACCCCTATCTCGGAAACTTGTATTTTGCACATTGACTTCGGTTGCCGTTGCTCCTAAATGATACATGACAGCACTGCGTACTTGCGTAGAAGTCCAGAAGACACCGCTATTATTTTGGTTGCTAGCTTGTCCGTTTAGATAATAGCCAGAAAGTGGCGTATTTAATGAATATTGAAAGCCTGTCGTACTTGAAATGGCCATTGATTCTGAATTTCCACATACGCTTCCTTTAATTGTGTTGCATAAATTTTTATACTCGCCAAGTTGACCACCATTAGGTAGCCGCCAATTTGATGGACATACATCTTCCATAGCATTTCCTGTGGCGGTGGTGGTTGTTTCGCAATATGAGCCGGCACTGGCTGCGCAATAATTATAATATGTTCCTACTTTTGCTTTATTTTGGTTTGTTGAGGCTTTACCATAGCTTGTGACTAATGTATACTTTGAATCTTTGTTTATTATTGGTAGCGTATATGAATCAGACCAGGTCGTACTGACGCCGCTGGCCGGATATTGACCGGTGCCGCCACCATTTTTGAGATAATTTAGGGTTGAATCGCTGGCGTTGGTGTTGCCTTGGAGCATAGTAAGGTGAGTGGCTGTCAAATCGAGTGCGAGATTTTTAAGCATCCAATAATTATTGTCCGCTAGTCTTCCAACCATGTATTTGGTATTGTCACGTTTGTCTGCAAGGATGGTTGTATCGCCGATATTTGGAAGCACCGTTGCCATGGCGGCTTCGGTTTGGTCTTGCATATAGGGGTATTTGAGAACACAACGAACAGCAAAGCCTAGACGTTTGCGGTCGAATCTTGTATCTAATTGGTTGAGCACCGTATCATAGGCTAGAAAACCGGCATTTACGTATGTAGTATTTACTTCGGCTGCAGTTGAAGACCAATAGCGCCCGTGGTTTTCAAGGCCAAAGATGCCACTCTCGTACCTTCCTGTAAGATTGCCGTTCCATGGGCTACTGGTAATATTACTTACAGTTGGAAATTGATTAATTAGGTCATTAAAATTAGTAATGGTTGGTAGACGCCAGTTTTTTGGACAGATGTCATACTCGGCTTCGCCGTTTGCTGGATTGGTATTAGCTGTAGCAGCAGGATATGAATAGTAGCTATAACAAGGTGTGTCGCCGGTGCAGTCTGTATTGCCAGAATTATAAACATAGGCGGTGGCATGATCGGAAAAACCTGCGCTCGATGAGGCTGGCATTGTGTAATAGGCTGTATTATCATACCCAGCCGGCACATTAGAAGTCGCAGAATAAAGTGCTGTACCGCCAGCGAGATTTAAGTTTTTTGTCATCCAACATTCTTCATCAATTTTAGCAATAGTATAATCCTGTTCATCACGTCTATCGTATAATGTTAAGCTTTGAGCATCGGTCATACTATTGCACATATTAGTAGTAAAGTCCTGCATATAATAACGCTCTTCCCACATAGCTTTTAAGTTAACGTGATTTGAAACAGTAAAGTCAAAGTAAAAATCATCACCTGGCTGGTAGATATTATTATTGGTGCCAGTACAAGTATCTTTAGCTGCTCCAGTAATCGCATTATTCGTTACCGTAATTTCACCTTCACACCAACCTAGAAAATTATAATGAGCTCTTGTTGGAGTGTCACTACTTAATGTTATATGATTTTGAGCGGATGTACCAGATTGGTTTGCTGGCATATTAGTTATAGTATCCGTAGTATTCTTGTCATATTGAATTACAAAGGCTACAGGATTTGCTACGATTTCTAGTACAAAAGTATCATTAGCATAAGTACCAGAAGGCATATTATAATCTGCCCTAAAACCAAGTCCTATTGTGTAGTCATCAGCATTATCTACGCCATTTGTACTATTGGCTACATCAGTAGTCCGAAGCGTAGCAGTATTCACACTAGTAGGAGCCGGATAATAAGTAGTAGTATTAACGGAAGGATTAGTACCAGTAGCATTATAGTAGTTTGGTAGATAGCCCCACCTATTGTTCAGAGCTTGTCCTGAGGCTCCATTTGATGCAAAAACATCACTCGTAGTGGAGCTTGATATAGTACTAATATTATGGCTGCTACCATCACCAAGATTAGTTACTGTACCGGTAGATTTTAATATTACAGTATAGCCAGTATAATTATTAGTACTAATAGTAAAGGCTGCTTTTTCATTTTCATTTGACGTAGCAAATGTACCAGTAGAAGAACTTACTATCATATTAACTGATGCTACTGGATTGGTACTGGCAAATGTTAGAACTGGTGAAACCGCACCGCCTGTAGCGGCTTCGGCAGAATATGGCTTGTTGTAAATTGGCATCAGTGTGACCATTAATAATAATGTCAGTATGGCAATTGCAGCCGATGTAATTATGCGAAAAATACAAATTTTTTGCAATCGCATAAAAGTATGTTTGTTGAATACACCTATTTTTTTCACTATGTATGACCTTTATATATAGCTTATGTATCCATTGTAACACACTTTTTTATTTTGTGTCAAAAAAAATCATAATATGTTAAAATAGTCTTATGAAAACGATACTTACAGGGATTAGATCAAATTCGGTGCTTACGCTTGGCAATTATTTAGGGGCTTTACTCCCAATGGTGCGCCTTGCTAATGAGCATTCTGATGATATGAATGTCAATATTTTCGTACCAGATCTACATTCAATTATTAGCGATGTAGATGGGGACTTGCAAGAGAATATTATACGTACGATTAAATACTATTTGGCGGCAGGTTTAAAGATTAATAAAAATGTCCATATCTATCGCCAGAGTCGAGTGCCGGCGCATAGCCAGCTTTGTTGGATTTTGAATTGTGTAGCAACGATGGGTGAGATGTCTCGCATGACGCAGTATAAAGAAAAATCTGAGGGGCGTGAAAGTTGTAATGTTGGCATTTTTGATTATCCCGTTCTGATGGCGGCTGACATTTTGCTTTATTCGGCAGATTATATTCCACTCGGTGAAGATCAGTTCCAACATATTGAACTAACTCGCAATTTAGCTACTCGGTTTAATAATAAATTTGGAGCTGAAATTTTTACTGTGCCAGTAAAAACGGCTGAGCAAGTGAAGTTTATGGGGGTAGATGAGGGAATTAGAATTCGTGATTTGCTTAATCCCGAGAAGAAAATGAGTAAATCTACAGCGGCGGAGAATTCAAAAATAATGCTTAATGACGAGCCTTCAAAAGCTGCCAAAAAAATCATGAGTGCGACGACGGATTCGCTTGGCAAGATAAAGTATGATATGTGGGGCCAGCCGGGTATTTCGAATTTGCTTCAAATTGAGGCACTAGTTAATGATATTCCTTTGCATGAAGTTGTGACAAAGTGGGCTGGCGAGACGCGCTATGGTGAGCTGAAAAAGCAAGTTGCGGCAAGCGTTTCTAATATGCTAACTGATTTTCAGGAAAAGTTGGCAGAAATTTCGGATGAAGAGGTTTATGAGCTTCTTGAGATTGGTGAAAAGTACGCAAACGAGGTGGCAAACGCGAAATTAGCTGAGGCGGAGAAGGCATTTGGACTGCGCTAACTTGACTTTTTGGCATAAGTGTGATATAATAAGGGGATAGATATGATTCGGACTGGTAAAAAATTTAGTAAGCCAGAGATGTCTAGGGTGATTAATGGTGATGTTGTACTGGCAGAAACGGAAGCCCCCGAAGAGAAAGTGCGGCTTGATATTTTGATGAAAGAAATATACAAAAGCTATAATCGTTCTTCTCTTCAAAAGTTTATCGAAAGCGGTTTTGTGACGGTCGATGGAGAGTTGGTTTTAAAACCTAATGCCAAATTTGTCCGAGGGGCAAAAATTGATTTGAAGGTGCCAGAAATTGTCAAAAATGCCGACCTTAAGCCTGAAGTAATATACGAAGATGAGAATGTGATAGTTGTAAATAAGCCTTCAGGTTTGCTAAGTGAGGCAAAAGGTGAATATTGTCCAGAGAGGACTCTTGCTGATTATGGTTTTGTGGCACACCGATTGGACCGTGACACTTCTGGTGTGATGATTTTAGCAAAAACTGAAGAAGTGCAAAAGTTTCTTAAAAAACAATTCCAGAATCGCAAAGTACATAAAAAATACTATGCGGTCGTGTCAGGTACTTTGAAGTTGAATGAAGCACGAATCGATTTACCTCTGGTACGGGATTTAAAACGGCCAACGACATTTAGGGTCGATGCTAATGGTAAGGAGTCGGAGACGTTTTATAAAGTATTACAAAGTGATGGCGCTCATTCTCTAGTGGAGCTTAGACCGACGACTGGACGTACACATCAGCTAAGGGTTCATATGAAATATTTGGGCCACCCAATTATTGGCGATACGGTCTATGATGGTGAGAAAGCTGATAGATTGTATTTGCACGCAGGATCGCTTGAGATTACCTTGCCAGGAGGTATTAGAAAAGTGTTCGAGGTGCCGATGCCGGAGGAGTTTTTAAGTGTATTTCGAAAAGAAAAGTGATATTTTAAAAATAGCTAAGCGGACTGGGTGTGCGATTTTTGTGCTGCCGGATGACGAGGATGTGGTTTTTAAAAAAGCTTTGGTTCTTTCGCCTGAAGAGAAGTCAGTTATTACAATTGAACAGGTGAGAGATGTTTTAGTGAGATTGAATATGCGTCAAGTTGAGGATCAATTTGTAATTATTCGCCCCGCTGATGCGCTCGGTGATGAGGCGGCAAATGCGATGCTAAAGAACCTTGAAGAGCCTGGCGAAAAAGTACATTTTGTATTAATAACTAGTGCGCCGTCTGCACTACTACCGACAATTTTATCTAGAGCGGAAATTTATTTTTTGAAGACTACACCGAATATTGACACTGGCGTGACGTGTGACGAAAAAATTAAGACTTTAGCAAAGAAACTTATGACCTCGACTTCCGCCGATTTGCTAGGTGTAGTGGAGGAAATATGCAAGAAAAAAGATGGTGTGAGGAGTTTTGCTCTTGATGTACTTGCTGCCGCGATTGAAATGCTTTATAAGTCATATTTTATTACTAATAAAACTGTTTTTGTATCTAAACTCCCGAAGTTTTTAGCCGCTTACGAATCAATCTCTAAAAATGGTCACGTCAAGTTGCAACTTATAGCAAATTTGATATAATATGTTTATGATTGCAGTTTTTGTGATTTTGGTCTTTGCAATGTATCTTGGGTTCTTTTTTCCTTTGGAGCCACGCAAGCAAAAAAAGAAGGAAGAAAAATCACCAAAATATGCCGCTCAGATGAAGAAACTGTGGCAGGTCGCCCAGACCTCAATGCGCGAGCGCAAGCCTTTCCGGGCTGAAAAGGCTCTTCTGACAATTTTAAAATTTGATGAGAAAAATGCGGCGGCATATAATCGTTTGGGTATTTTGTATGCCAAAGGCAAAAGATATGAAGAGGCGGTTGAGTGTTTTGAAATTGCGCAGTCACTTGACAATAACCCGGCTTCGATTCATAATGCTGGCTTGATTTATTTGGAGATTGGTGAGTATGAAAAGGCCGAAATGGCGTTTCGGCAAGCTACTCAGCTCGAAGGTGATGTGCCAGCTAGGTATATGGCTTTAGCCAAGGCCGAGGAAAAGCTTGGTAATACCAAAAAAGCAATCGAAGCGCTTGAAAATGCATACGAACTAGACCCTTCAGTATCAACACTTAGGCAAATTTTGGCGATTTATGAGGCGTCTGGCGATGTAAAATCGGCTACTGCTACTACGGCAAGAATCGAGGAACAAGTTGCGCGTGATAATGAGATAAAAAAGAGAAGAAGTTCTAGGCTTACTAGGACGCGTGGTGCCAGGGCGCGTCTCGCGACTGGTGTTGATGGCAGTATGCCAGTAAAATATTCAAAAGATAAGTCTGAACTAAAAAATCGTTAAACACAGACTGGACAAAAATTGGTTTAGCGTGTATAATAATCTTAACGCCGCGATAGCTCAGTCGGTAGAGCGCATCCATGGTAAGGATGAGGTCCCGGGTTCAAATCCCGGTCGCGGCTCCAGATTTGTGCTGGAGCCGCAATGAGTTTATCGTTTGGTAGTTTATAGTGCTGGAATCGTCTAGTGGCAATGACAAGAGACTGTAAATCTCTCGCCTTCGGGCTTCGTAGGTTCGAGTCCTACTTCCAGCACCATTTTTTGTGCTTCGCAAAAAATTTAAAAGTATGGACGCGTTGTCGCTTCGCTTTAATCGAGTCCTACTTCCCCATAGAAATAAAATAAGACCCAGCGGGCCTTTATTTTACTTCTATTCTAATTAAAAAATATTCGTTGCCGAGTCTTAGCTCAATCTTGTCGCAACGAATATAGTGAAAGAGTGTCGCCAGCTCCATAAGGTGCCTTGTTTCACTCTATACTATTATATTATCACAAGCCATCTTTAAAGTCAATAACTTTATGGTTTTTGGTTATAACAATCAGTCTTTGAATTCTGTGTTTATTATTGTGAAGATAGTATCTAGTTCTAGAAAGTGCCTGATTGCCATTCATTTTTATACGTGAAAAATCCAATATAATATTATTAGATTGTTTAGTGGCTTTCTTCAAAATATTTTCAATTGTTTTAATGCCATTACCTTGCGGAGATTTTAATTCCCACTCAATGCCTTTTATTCTAATGTCAGGAGTCTTCCCGAACCCCGGGCTAATGCAAGTTATATCTGTATCAAAATAGTCCAACAAAAGCAGAATTGCATTAACCTCGTGAAAACGAAGTTGTTTGCGACTCTGGCCTTCAAATATAATCTTATGGCTCATTCCTTTATTATATCACCAACTACACGCAAAATTACACCTATTATAGATAAACCAAACTTTTTCGCCAGAGGTCAATCTTCTTCTATCAAGGTTCTAACTTCGCTTACGATTGAGCACCAAGATGAAATTATCGACCCTTCGGAGTCATTTTTTCTCTGTAAAGGTGCGGTTCGAGCTGATTCTAATTGACGCTTCAGCTCAGGATATTGTTTTTCAATAGGAACGAGGTATTTAACAGGGGGTAGGAATGGAGAGTTTGTCAGTCTGACGAACACGATGACAGGCAGTAATGCGACAGAAACGAATTATAATATTTTCCGATTGGGCGTAGCGGCTTCAAGTGGAGCAACTCCAGCTGGTTCATGGAACAAGTGGGATGCCTTCGCGGTACGATGTATTGTAAAATAGCGCGCTAAAGTTTAAAACGCTTAAACTCTTATGTGTTATAATATAAATATGAACACATTAGTGGTTAAAGGTTTTAGTATTTATAAGATTTTTATCAAGAATAAAGTTGCTTCATCTATCATGATGTTGATGTCCGGTATTATGATGTTCATTGCTGCCCTAAATGGAAAGGGAAATGACACAAAGACAATGCCAATAATGATTACGTTGGTTGGTGTAATCCTAGCTTTCTGGTCTTTTTATCGTACTGGTTATATTAAATCTACTTATGATAAACTTGAGGCCGGTGACGCTAAGGATATTGAGCGCCATGTCTTTTTCTTTCAAATATTTGAATCGGCAATTTATTTTGCAGTAGCCGCAGTTGGTTTTTTCTTGATTTTGAACGAAGGATTTATGAATGTCGTGTTAAACTTAATGTCTGGCGGCTTTACTATTATGAATGCTGTTTTCGGCATGATTTATATTTTTCATAATTTAGACAATAAGGATTGGAAGTGGAAATTTAGAATTTTTCTCACTATTGTAGAAATTGTCATTGGAGTTTATTTTATCGTTGCGTGTTCTTCTATTAATACTACTGGATTTATGATTATGGGAGCCGTGACGACGGTGGCCGGTATTATCGAAGTGATTTCTTCGGTGAACGCAAAATCTATTAAAGACACAGTACAGGATGGCAAAGAAATTGTAAATACTTTAAAAAATTAATCTTGGCAGTGATCGTGGTCGGGGTTGGTTTCGAGCGGATGGTGATGGTGGTGTGACAAATGTGGGAAAATAAATTCTAGGCCAACTTTTAATATGATGAATGAGATTGCAATGCTGATGTATGCTTCAATATCTACATGCCAGATTAGATAAATAATAGCTGATGCCAATACGGCGATGCTTATTATCATGTCGTTCATTGTTTCAGCACCAGATGCGGTTAGAACACTAGATTTTTCTTTTTCGCCTTGTTTTTTAAGATACAATGCGAGGAGAAGTTTAGCAATAATACTTGCGATTAGAATTATAATGGTAGGTGCGCTTATTTCAACTTCGGTAGGTTCGATGATTTTTTCGATTGCTTCAATGTCGATATCGATGCCGACTATTATTATAATAATGGCAATTATAATTGTAGTGATGCGCTCGATCTTGTTGCGATAATTGGTAAATCTTTTGATATTGGCAAGTTTTTCGCTAACAATTATTAATATTCCCGAAATCCCGTCTATTAAGCTATGCAATGCGTCTGTTATGATGGCTAGAGAGTTCGAGATTAATCCAATTATAATGTTAAAAATTGCTAATAAAAGATTTATTAGGATAAACAAAAAGCCGGCTTTAAAAATAACTTGACTTCGGTTATTTTTTGTTTTCCGTTCCATGTGTTTATTTTAGCATATTTTTGATATAATAGGGGTAACAGAAAGGAGTAAAAATGTTTAATTTTAAAGGAAAGGTTGCGGTGGTCTCTGGTGCTTCGTCTGGGCTTGGTCAACAGATGGCTCTCGCTCTAGCACGTCAAGGGGCTACTTTGGTGATTTTGGCTAGACGAATGGAGCGCCTAGAAGAGTTCCGACCAAAGCTTATTGAAGCAGGTGCGGCTGAAGTTTTGCCAATTAAATGCGATGTAACTTCTACTTCGGATATCGAAGCAGCAGCTAAAGCGTGTGATGATAAATTTGGTCGTTGTGATATTTTGCTGAACTGTGCTGGCTCTTCAAAAGATAATGGCGTTTTGGAGATGAGCGACGAAGAATGGGATTTTACAATAGCGACGGATGAGACGAGTGTGTTCAAGATGACGCGTGCATTTGGTAAGCTCATGAAAAAGAATAATTATGGCCGCATTATTAATATTGCTTCGATGTATGGGCTTGTTGGAAATACTGAGATTCCTACAATCGCTTATCATACTAGCAAAGGTGCGGTAGTTAATTTCACACGGGCTGTGGCGGCTGAGCTTGCAACATATGGGATAACATGTAATGCAATTTGCCCCGGCTATTTCTATACTGAGCTTACGACTGAGGTGCTTGATACCGATAAGTTCCAAGATTTTGCTAAGGCGCACGTTCCAATGAAACGTTATGGTAAAGTGGGCGAGCTTGATGCAGCGATCGTGTTCTTGGCTTCTGAAGAAGCTTCTTATGTGACTGGTGTGATTTTGCCAGTTGACGGTGGATATACGGCAGTTTAAATAATGAAAGAAAGGGAAGAAATGAAAACTAAATATTCTGGGACAAAAACAGAAGAAAACTTAAAAGCAGCGTTTGCGGGCGAAAGCCAAGCACGAAATAAATATGATTACTTTGCATCACAAGCAAAGAAAGATGGCTATGAACAAATAGCGGCGATTTTTACAGAAACGGCGCTTAATGAAAAAGAGCACGCCAAGATGTGGTTTAAGGAACTTCATGGTGGCAGTGTCGAGCCAACCGACATTAATCTTGAGGCGGCAGCAGATGGTGAAAACTATGAATGGACTGATATGTATGCTGGTTTTGCCAAAGTGGCACGCGAGGAAGGTTTTGATGAATTAGCGGAAAAATTTGAGGGCGTAGCGGCAATTGAAAAAACGCATGAAGAACGCTACCGTAAATTGCTTGATAATGTCAAAGAGAAAAAAGTTTTCTCTAAAGATGGTGATGCAATTTGGGTTTGCCGTAATTGTGGACACGTGGTAATTGGTAAGAATGCCCCGGAGATTTGCCCAGTTTGCAGTCATCCGCAGTCTTACTTTGAAATTAAGGCACAAAATTATTAATTAATCTTATAAGCTCCCCTTTTGGAACTTGGGGAGTTTTTTTGTGTTTAAAAAAACATTTGCGGAATGATTTTATGGTATAATGATTATGTAAAGTGGAGTAATTTATTAATGCTAAAAAGGATATCTAATTGGCGAGGGTATTTTGTATACCTTCTTGGTGTCGTAGTTTCCTTTGTTATGGTATTCTTTTTCTTTTCAAATAATGTCCAAGCTGAGGCTATTCAGAGCACTTTGACCCTAAATATCTCAAATACCTTTCCGTTTCTTTCCTTAGCGCCAGGTACTTTTGGCGTAACAACGGATGAAATAATATCTGCATCTACCGATAACTACAGTGGTTATACTCTCAAAATTGTATCCAACGGAATCCCTACCCTAGCCGATATGGATGAAAATGAATTTACGTCGATTTCTACGGCTATTTCTGAGTCTACTTTTCGAAATGACGCCACATATAATAATAAATTTGGTTATAAGCCAAGTCAATATTTTGCGAATAATGCAGTAGTTCTTAATACTGATTTTTTGCCAATTCCATCAAATTCTGGCGACACAATCGATGTTACAAACCTTTATAACACTACGGCAAATTCTTACACTCTTTCGTTTGGTGTAAAAGCTGATACGAATATGCCAGCCGGTACCTACTCTTACGTTTATGACATTGTGATGGTGGGGAATCCAGTTGTTTATAATATTACTTATGACGCGAACTCCAATGTTACTCCTTCCAATATGCCTTCTCCAAATCCGCAAGTTGTTAACATTGATGGTGGTACGCCTGTTGCAGATTCTTACGCTACGCTAAGTAACGCCGTGCCAACTTTACCAGATATGATTTTTGGCGGGTGGTGTGATGTAGTTACAACGCTTAATTCTACGACGGGGAATTATGAATGTTCTGGTACTACATATACAGCTGGTAATGAGTATGGTATCGACCAAACATCTGATGGTTCAAATATTCGACTATTTGCGATTTGGCTTGTAGATCCGTTTCCAGTTGTTTGGAGCCAAATGGGGGCTTGTGAATTTCATGGCAATACACCGTCTAATATTACAGGTTCTCAATGTGAGGATTATTGGGATTCAATGTTTATTGATACTGGTATCGCCTTGTATAGTCAACAAAATGCATCTAAGGATTTTGAAATTCATTTTACGATTGATTCTTATAATCCGAGTACTCAGGTCGGTAACGATAATCAGCAAACTTTTGTGAATGATAAAGTTTCTTCTACGGCGGTGTCTAGTACGATTGCTTCGGGCGAAGCGCCGGGCCTGATTGTGAGGCGTAATGGTAGCAGTATTGAGTTTAACTCAAAGATGAATAGTGACCAAGAAAGGCCTACGGTTTCCACAAATACTATTATGAATGGTGGCGGTGATATTTCAATATTTCGTTTGGACCATAAGATTTACTATAGTATAAACAATGGTCCTTTGGTACTAGTTCAAGATATTACCGGTTTTGATCAATACTTTGGTCTTAATACTTGGTTTGGTGGTTATCCTTCTGATAACTGTACTGGTGATAATACGACTTGTACAGCCGCTAAGCGATTTATTGAAGCTACGCTTTCTAATATGTATATCAAGCTTGGACAACATACCAGCAATGATATTCATGAAATTGAATTTAGCGATAATAAGACGACACCCTCAACTGTGGCTACGTATTTAATTAAAAATGGTGGTTCTATTACGACTCTTCCTGTTACGCCAACCTATGCAGATCATTTGTTCCAAGGTTGGTTTACTGCTCAAAGTGGAGGTACTCAGGTGACCGCTGCTACGGTGCCGGTCGCTTCTACTACTTATTATGCTCACTGGTTGGCCACAGTGACACTTGCAAATATTACTAACGATAGTATTACACTTGATCCAAATGATACTGAGACTATAATTGTGACAAACAGTGCTGAACTTGAGCCATATACCTTTGCTTCTAGCAACACAAGTGTTGCCACTGTTAATACAAATACGGGTGAGATTACGGCGATTGCGCCTGGCGTCGCTACTATCACGATGACTGGCGCTACTTCTGGTACCACTAAAACCATAAGTGTTTCAGTAAATGGCATATCTTACACTGTTGACTTTGATGCGCAAGGCGGTTCTGCTGTGTCGTCGATTCCGGTAGGAGAAGGAACGTCAATTAATCCTTTGCCCGTTTCAATAAAATCAGGTTATAATCTCATGGGTTGGTATACGGGTACGAATGGCTCGGGAACCCAGCTTACTACTTCAACCGTTTTTGACGCAAATACTCCTACTCAGTATTACGCTTATTGGGTGGAAGCAACTTATGTTTGTAAAATAGCCACAACACTTCATACAGAGTCTTGTGGTCAGACTATCAATAATGGTTGCCGTTCGGCAAATTATGGTAGTGATGCGGAAATTCGGTATGGTTCGTTGGTCGATTCGTCCACAATGACCCCGGGTAATGCATATAATTGTGATATTAATTATGATGGCGTTTTTGATGAAACGACTGAAAGATTCTACTATTTTGGTACAGATAATGGCAATGCTAAGTTTGTTTATTATAGGAATATGCAAGATACAAGTTCTGTATACAATAATGCCCTTGCATTGTTACCAACCTCGTCTAATACTGGTTGGGATAATCCAAATCTTTTAACCTTTAGTGGTGATTATAATGGTACGGTCGCTCGCTTTATGACCTATCCTGAAGCATTGGCGCTCTGTGATAATGCAACCACTAATCTAGGTAAAAATGGTAGATGTCTCTATTTGCTAGAAAAATCTGCCTTTGCAAATACTGATATTACGGATGGTATTTGGTTGGAAAGACAACCTAATAATGCTAATAGAATTCAAACTAGGAGTCTTGGTCTCACTCATACAACTCCTACTGGTACAACTTCTAATGCAGCGAGACCAACTATCGAGGTGCCACTGCAATATGTGGAACCATACACACCACCAGTTGCAACTTATGAAATTACTTTTGACCCACATAATGGTGATAATTCATTTACCGAGACTGTTGTAGCTGGTAGTGCGTTAGGTAATAAATATCCAAGTTCAGATCCTACATATACCGATTACATTTTCCTGGGCTGGTTCACAGAGCCAAGCGGTGGTATTTTGGTGACCGATCAAACTACTCCGGATGGCAATTTGACTTATCATGCTCAGTGGAAAGGTACCGTTGCGCTTGCACAGGTCGCAAATAATACCATTGCTTTAGCTGAAGGTAGCACTACTACGATTTCGGTAACCAATGCGGCGGATCTTGAGGTATTTACATATTCTTCTAGTGATACTAGTGTTGCAATTGTAGATTCTTCGACTGGGGCAGTAACGGCTGTATCGCAGGGAACCGCGACAATTTCAATTACTGGTACGAGCTCTCATACAACAAATAGCAATATTGTAACTGTGAACGTAATGGATCCATCAACAGTCTTTAGGGTTGTTTTCGATCCACGAAATGGTGATCCTACTTCGTTTACTGATGTTGTAATTGGAAATGCGATTAGCTCTGGAATGGCCCAAACCCCGACTTATACTAACCATGCTTTTCAGAGATGGTATGATATTTCGAACGATGCTACGGTTACCAGCGCAACTGTGCCGTCTTCTGCTATGACAGTTTATGCTGAATGGAAGCTAGACGTCACGCAGGCAGTGATTTCGAATAACGATTTGACATTAGCGGTTGGTGATCAGATTACCGTTGACGTCAGTAATGCCTCACAACTTGAGACATATACCTTTAGCTCAGCTAATACTTCTGTTGTGACAGTAAACGCTAATACCGGTGTAATAACTGGTGTTTCTGAAGGTACTACAAATATTATTATGACCGGTGTTCAATCCGGCTTAACAAAGACCCTTGAGGTGGATGTGACGGCTGCAGTGGTAACGATGTGGAACGTGACATTTGATGCAAATGGTGGTACCACTCCAACTCCATATTCCTCAACTGAGATTGAAGATGGCGAGCAGATTGGCGCTTTGCCGACTACTTCGCGAACTAATTATAGATTCTTTGGCTGGTATACGGATGACGGAACTTTCTACAATGAAGTGACACCGGAGACGGTCGTGGAGGATGATGTAACCTATTATGCTAGGTGGATAGAAGACACAACGAATTTCCCAATTGTATTCTCTGAGATTAATGAATGTCAGTTTAATGGGAATGCAGTGATTTCTGGCACCTATTGTACGCAGGATAAAACCAAGAAATACGTAAATTCTGGTGTTGCATTATTCTCTACGGCGAACTATCAGAAAGACTTTGAAATTGGTTTTACGATTGTGGAACTAGCTTCGCCTCAACTAGTTAATCAAGGTACTTTGGTGAATTCTAAGTATGAAAATTCAGATTTGAACTATCCTGGGTTTGTGTATCGTAGCCTTTCTACGGGTCCTAACTTTGAATTGACGGCTAGATTTAGCAACGGTACCCCGACTGCATATACAGCTTCTGGTGCAACTTTGAGACGGGTTAAGATTGTCAGGCAGAGTGGGATATTGAAGTATTCAATTAATGATGGTGCCCTGACTACTTGGTTTGATGTGAGCGGGAACACGCACCGTTTTGATACTACTGTTTGGTTTGGTGCGTCAGCTACGTCGAATAACGCTCCTCAGCGCTACCTCTCGGGTAAATTAACGGATATGTATGTGAAGTTGGGTGCACCGACAGATTATTTGATTGATTTCGATGCGGATGGGGGTAGTTTTGCGAATGCGAGTGATAGTAGCAGAACAATTACTATAGGCGCTGAGCTCGGGTCTTTGCCGGTGCCGACTCCTCCGACTGAAAATCATACCTTTGTTGGCTGGTTTGATGAATCCACTTCGCCCGCAACGCAAGTTTCTGCTTCGACTACTCCTAGTAGCAATATTACTTATGTGGCGCATTATAGTTATACCTCATCTAATACTCCGGTGGTATTTGACGTATCCAATGATGCGACGCGAGGCTATCAAAACTTGATTGGTGGTTGGGTGCAGAGTCCGGTCAATATTACCACCTTTAATAAAGCGACACCGATTAATAATTCGACTTGGGGTGACACGACTGAACTTTCCGAATTGCAGTTCTGGAACGGGATTAGGTCTAACTTTATAAATAACGGATGTCTTATTCCTGGTTCCAGTGATGCGGTTAAGCCTTTGTCTGCTCTGTCTGCTTGGACGAGTGGTTCTGTGGATTGTTCAAAGCCAGATGTATATGATACTAAGATTAACTCGGCTCTTACCGTACGATTGAATAATGCTCAGGGGGCAGTAGTGAGTTATGCTAAAGCGGACAATGGAGTAATTCATAATATGATACCTGGTCAGACTTACTATTGGGAGAAAATAGGTGATAGCTCAGTGTATGGTTATGTGACGGCGACCTCGAATAAAGGTACTCGCTGGGTGGATACTGGTACGATTCGTAACGCACGTGATATCGGTGGTTTACCTTTGTCTTATACTGATGGTAACAACCAAACCGTGACTGGCACCGTTGCTTATGGTAGAATTTTCCGTGGCGAGAAGTTAAATTCTGCTCTTGCGACAGAATTAACTAATCTTGGTATTACTACTGAGTATAATGTGGGTGATGAATACTCTGGCGATACTCATCTTAACGATTATCATTTAAATCAGGTGATTCACTACAACTTTGATTATAATTCTGGCGACGAAAACAATCCAAATAGCAACTACATGAAAGCCTGGACTGCAGTGACTAATATTATGACCGATATTACCAATGCTAATACTACTAAGAATGTTTATATTCACTGTCGTGTGGGTGCTGACCGTACTGGTACAGTAGCATATCTCCTAGAAGGTCTTCTTGGCGTACCTGATGAAGATAGGTACGAAGAATATGCTTTGACAAATCTTTCTGGTCTTTATGATAGAACTCGATACTATAAGCAAAAATCTAGTTCTAATAATGAAAAATTTGTCTTTATGATGGGCTTCGTTAAGACTAATGCAGATATATATAATTGGTATATGCAGAATCCGAATGCTAGTGCGAGCTTAGTCAATTCATTTAGAACTGCGATGACTGTCCCTAGTGCTTCACCATCACCAGTAAACAATGTTGCCCCTGTGAATAATACCTCGTCTGATGTTCAGTCTAATAGCAATAGTGGTTCTGGCGGTGAAACTAAAACTATAGCTAATAAAGTCGATGTTGTAAGTTCGGTTGAATCTAAAGAGGATAAAAACAAAACGACTGTCGACTTAGATGAGCTTCAGAAACAGGCCGCTGATGATTTGAAGGCATATGATTTTCAAGATAACTCGGTCGAACCGCTCGGTGTTAGGGTTGGGGATGATGCTATGGATAATGAGACTAATGATGGTGACATAGGCGTGGCTATCGCTGCGGCTGCTGTTGCTTCGTGTGCAGGCATTACCTTTCTGTTAGCAAAACAATATAGCGAGGCTGCGTAGATGGTTGGGATGACTGTACTTTGTACAGTCTTACTTATTCGATAGACAATATAACGAGTATAACTGCGCTATGCTCTATTTACTTTTATCTAAACAAAAATTATGAGCAAGCTCTCTATTTTTTCTATTCAAAACAAAACTACGATGCCGTTGGCATCGTATTATTATATTCATTCACGTGGAGCCGACTGTCGGGCTTGAACCGACGACCTACGGTTTACAAAACCGTTGCTCTACCAACTGAGCTAAGTCGGCATTGATATGTTTTATTATATCACATTTTTATTAATCTGTGCTATAATTTGGCTATGGATATTGTGTTAATGGTTTTAGGGGTAATAATAGTTATTTTATTAGTGGTACTAATTGTACACAAACCAAAATCAAATGAGAAGTCTGCTGATTTTAAGGCGATGGAAGAACGTTTGATTCGTATGGAGGGTGAGGTCTCTAAGATAAATCCTGAAATTGACCGAAATTTCCGCGAAAACCGTAAAGAAATTGCTGAAAATTTGGAACGTCTGCAAACGGGGAATGAAAAAAAGCTTGAAGAAATGCGCGAGACGGTCGATGAGAAGCTAAAAGCTTCAGTAGAAAAACGCTTTAATGAAAGTTTTAAGTCCATATCTACTCAGCTTACTCAGGTCTATCAGGGTCTTGGTGAGATGAAAAATCTTGCAACTGGTGTGGGTGATTTAAAAAAGGTGATGGAAGGTGTTAAAACGCGTGGCATTTACGGTGAAGTACAGCTGGGTGCCATTATAGAAGATACACTTAATAAAACTCAATACGAGGAGAATATTATTACGAAGACCGGTTCGAATGACCGGGTTGAGTTTGCTGTTAAAATGCCCGGTAAAGAAACAGATGTCTATTTACCGATTGATTCTAAGTTCCCAGTTGAAAACTATTCCAGGCTAATTGCGGCTTATGATAATGGTGACAAGACTGAGATTGCTACATACCAAAAAGCGCTTGCAAGCGACGTGAAGGAACAGGCTAAAAAGATTTCTTCTAAATATATCGATCCACCAAAGACTACGGATTTTGGGATTATGTTTGTGCCAACCGAGAGCCTCTATGCAGAAATAATCCGAATACCGGGTTTATCGGACGAAGTTCGTCAGAAACAAAATATCACGATTGCATCTCCTTCTACGCTTCCTGTAATGCTTTCGGGGCTGCTCATGGGTTTTAGGACAGTAGCTATTGAAAAGCGTACGGCTGAGGTTTGGCAAACGTTGGGAGCCGTTAAGACTCAGTTTGGTAAATTTTCTGAATTACTTGAAGGCGTTCAAAAGAAATTGCAAGAATCGGCAAACAAGATTGAGTCTGCCAAAACAACTTCTCGGCAAATTGAACGCAAATTAAAAAATGTTGAAGAATTGCCTGATTCTGAGTCGATTAAAATGATTGGTGAAATCTAAATTCTAAAACGTACGAATTTTATCAAATGGAAATAGACGGAAAGCTACAGGACCAATAACGCGACAAAGCGGAATAGTACCTAGGCCGTTACGTGAATCCCAGGAATTTGCTCCTTCGCGATTATCGCCAGAAACGAAAATTTCACCGTTCGGCACCACCATATCTACTTCACCGGATGTGTATGTTTTTGGACCATCGGTTTCCGATGTGCGCCAGAGCTTGTCGTAGATAAACCCTTCTGGGTATTCATCATTATATATTGTCATGATACCGTCCTTAACGACAACGCGTTCGCCCGGAAATGCAATAACTCGCTTGATTATATATTGATCAGTCACGTTGTCTGGTATTGTACAAGTCATTGGATTTTTTACGCCAGCTTCTTTGTATGCGGCTACGGCTGCTTCATCCTCATTGACAAATACGATAATTTGACCGCGTTCTGGGACATATTCTTGGCCCAAGAAGTGCGACCAGGAGACTGCAGCACGGTTTACTATTACGCGGTCGTCGTTATGAAGAGTATTTTCCATGCTAACGCCGACGACATTATAACTACGGTAAATGTAGGTATTTAAAAAGAGCGTCCCGAGAACTATTGCGACAATAAAGCCACCAAGGCTGAAGATGTCTTTTAGGAGTGGATGCTTCTCAAAAAAACTTGATTTCATTGTTTAATTATATCACTTTTAAGTTTATTTTTAAATATTTGGTATAATATATATGTATGGCTGATTTTGTTTTTGCAAGGAAATCTAGAAATATTGCGTCAAGCACCGTGCACCTGTTTTTGAATATTCTTCTTGGGACTTTCGCCGTGCTCGTGACGGTCTTTAGTGGTAATCCAATTCTCGGTATAGTTTTAGTTGTGATGTCTAAATGGCGAGTCTTTGCCGTTAGGAGTCGTTATCTTTGGCTGAATATTAAGTCTAATCTTGTAGATTTTATTGTGGGCATTTCGGTTGTGCTCCTTGCTTATTATGCGGGCAGTACACTGCTTCCGGTACACTTTATTTTGATGGCACTGTATGTGATTTGGCTTCTTGTGGTTAAACCAATGTCGTCTGAAACTGCCACTTTGGTGCAATCTATGGTTGCGGTATTTTTTGGGATTACAGCCTCGACTATTGCAACGGCAAATCTTGATTCGATTGCTTCGGTGTTGCTCGCTTTTGTTGTAGGCTACGCTGCTTGTCGGCACGTTCTATCCCAAACCGACACAAAGGACTTTACTTTAACGACTCTTGTTTGTGGTTTGCTTTTTGCTGAAGTAGCCTGGCTTTGCCATACTTGGTCAATTGTATATACTTTTGGCAGTACTGGTATTAGAATACCGCAAGTCGCAATTATTTTGACGATTTTTGCTTTTGTTTACAACTATGCGCGTCAAGCTATGATTAAATTTCAAGACGATTTCAGGTTTCGCAACATCGTTGGCCCAGTGCTTTTTGGCATTGCGCTGATTGGTGTGATTGTAATATTTTTTAGTAACCCAATATTTAATATATAAGGAGGTATTATGAACGAAGAAGAAAAGGGTAAAAATGTTGATGTCGAAATGCCAACAAAGGCAGACAAACAGGTTCACAAGGTCGAGCATGAAGGTAAAAATCAAACGAGCAAAAATACCATCGCGGTAGTGTTGGCGTCAATTGCTCTTGTGGCCGCTTGTGGTAGCGCGGTATTTTCTTATCTTAGCTACGAAAAAGCTTCGACTCCGATTACTTTTTTAAATTCTGGAACCGATGGAAATTCGGCAAACTTTGTCGAAGGTTCTGTAGCGGATATTGTTGAAAAGGTGTCCGAAAGTGTTACTTCGATTGTAACCGAGGTCAAGACGACTTCGTATTATGGTTATAGCCAAACAGGTCAAGCGGCTGGAACTGGTATTATCGTGAGTGAAGATGGCTATATTTTGACAAATAAGCACGTTATCGATGGTGCTACAAAAATCAAAGTGGTGTTAGATGACGGTACGACATATTCTGATGTTAAAGTGATGGCGGTTGATCCGCTAAATGACGTGGCTTTTCTTAAAATAGCTAACGTCTCTGATCTTAAGGCCGCAAAGCTCGGCAATTCAAAAACTATTTCGGTTGGACAACAGGTTATTGCAATTGGTAATGCTCTTGGACAGTATCAGAATTCTGTAACTTCGGGTATTGTTTCTGGGACTGGTCGTACTCTTATTGCCGCTGATTCGTCTGGGCAAAACACCGAACGTTTGTCGGATATGATTCAGACCGATGCTGCAATTAATTCTGGTAATTCTGGTGGCCCACTCGTGAATGCTGCTGGCGAGGTGATTGGTATTAATACCGCCACGTCTTCTACGGCAGAGAACATGGGATTTGCGATTCCGATTTCTTCTGTAAAAGGTATGCTCGCGCAGCTAATTGAAAAAGGTGAGGCCTCCAGGGCATATATTGGTGTTTATTCTGTTGAAATTACGCCAGAAGTGGCAAAAGAATATAATTTACCAGTGAGCTCGGGTGTTTATATTTTCAATTCTTCGCTATATACGGCGGTAATTGCTGGTTCACCGGCTGATAAAGCTGGAATGCGCGATAAAGATATTATTACAGCAATTAATGGCGAGAAGATTGGGTTTTCTGGTTCTTTGTCGTCGCTGATTGGTGAATACAAACCTGGTGACACGGTGCAGTTTGCGGTGCTTCGTGATGGCAAAGAGATTGCTATAAATGTCACTCTTGGAGCATACGAAAGCGCTAACTAGCTTTTTAGTACAAATTCTAGTGCAAATCCCCTGATATTCGTCAGGGTGTATTTGTTTTTGGCATATTTTATTATTGCTTCATGCTGGCAGGGGTCGGCTTCGAGAATGAGAAATTTAGCATTCGTGGTATCAATCAGTTCTTTGATGAGTTTTAGGCCGCCATCTTCAGCAAATAGGGCAATAGAGGGTTCTTTTTTTAGTGATTCTAGGTCGAGCCACTCCCATGTTTTGTCGACATAAGGGAGATTTGCAATGACTAAATCAGGCTCCTCCTTGACTTTTTGGCATAAGTGTGATATAATGAAAGATATAGGGGTGTCGTGCAAAACGGCATTTTTTTGTGCCACTTTTAAGGCACTCTCTGATATATCTGTCGCAATAATAGTAGCGTCGGGTAACTCCTTCTTTAGAGTTATCGCTATGCAACCGGAGCCTGTACCGACATCAATTATCGTCGGGTTTTCTGGCAACTTTCTTTTGCTAGGCTTAACTCCAGGTAGATATGGTTTACCTGCAAGGTTTAGTACCGCATCAATTAATTGTTCTGTCTCGGGGCGGGGAATGAGGACATCTTTTGTTATCAAAAAATCACGCCCATAAAAATTGGTTTTATTTTCCGAGTTCGCGTTCATGGATTTCAAGTTCGTGGATTATGTCGTCAATATCGCCATCCATCACTGCCCCAATATTGCTACGTGAATAATGGATGCGGTGGTCAGTTACGCGATCTTGTGGGAAATTATAGGTGCGGATTTTTTCGGAGCGGTCGCCAGTGCCGATGAGAGACTTGCGTGCCTCAGAGGCGTTTTTCATCTCTTCTTCTTTTTTACGCTCTAATAGTCTAGAGCGAAGGATATTCATGGCTTTGACACGGTTTTGCTGCTGACTACGCTCATCCTGCATGGCTACAACCAGACCGGTTGGGAGGTGGGTGATACGTACGGCAGAGTCAGTCGTGTTGACGCCTTGGCCGCCATGACCACCTGAACGGTAGATATCGATGCGGAGATCTTCGGGGTTGATTTCGAGGTCTTCTTCGGCGGCTTCTGGGAGTACGGCAACTGTCGCAGTTGATGTATGGATACGGCCCTGAGATTCTGTGACTGGAACTCTTTGTACGCGGTGTACTCCACCTTCAAATTTTAGCTGGCCGTAGGCATTGTCGCCGCTGATTTTAAAGATTACTTCTTTCATGCCACCAGCTTCGTTTTCATTTTGTGATAAGAGTTCTAATTTTAGGCTATGGTTTTCGGCATATTTAAGGTACATGCGATAGAGCTCGCCAGCAAAGAGGCTCGCTTCGTCACCGCCGGCACCGGCGCGGATTTCAAAGATGGCTGCTTTGTCGTCAGTAGGGTCGCGGGGAATTAAAAGCTCTTCTAGCTTGGCTTTTAGGTCCGGAATTTCTTTTTTTAATCGCTCGGCGTCTTCTTTTGCTATTTCGCCAAGTTCTGGGTCATTGGCCAGCTCTTCGGCCTCAGTCAAATTTGCTTCAGCTTTTTGTATTTTATCGTCTAGGTCAATTATTTCACGGAGCAAATTGGCGCGTTTTGCTTTCGCGGCAAAATTTTTATCGCTATAGCTATTTGGCTCCGCTAGGAACTGCTCTATTTCTACGAGCTCTGCTTTTATTTTTTTTAAATCCATGATATAATTATATCATATTTTTGGATCTTTAGCTCAGTTGGCTAGAGCGTACGATTCACATTCGTAAGGTCACTGGTTCGAGCCCAGTAAGATCCACCACGCATTTAAAAATGCGCACAAAAAGCATGGGCATCGGACCTCACTTCGCTCGGTGCGAGCCCAGTAAGATTCACCAAACGGGTTATAAAATAGTTTTCAACTATTTTATAATCTATAAGTGCCTGTTAAATCCCTCACGAAAATAGAGGGCTATTTTTATACCATTTCTGCGATAAAAACATGCCAAAAACCGTAATTTACCTCTATAATTTTGTTGGTTAAATCCCTAACAATTTGGTTATCCAAGGCTATAATATTTTGTATACTATTAATTTTTGTTTGAACTCAATTCTTCTCTTTTTGATAATAAAACACTGTTGATTGTGTCAATTATTTCCTGAGAATTGCCTTCATTACCATTAAGTCGATTGTGTTTTAGTATTTTGTTAAAAACTGGAATAAGTCTTTTTCTTTCTTCAGTTAATTGCTCCACATCATCGCAATAACTTATCGTGTATTCTACGCAAGCTTTTATTAAATCTTTAGAAATTGGTTCGTTAGTGCGGATCGGTAATTCTACCAAACTACTGCTCGGCAATGTTCCTTGCCTACGCTCGAAGTCGCTCAAGAAACTTCTAAAATCATCCTCGTCATTTGAAAAATAAGCAGTCAGCAACCTATTATTATTTGGGCTTATCAAAATATCCGATAAATAAGCTTGTGGCTCATATTGAACTGGCCTTTCATCAGAACTAAATTTTGTTGCTAAAAGTTCAGTTATACCTTCATTTAAGCCTTTAGCGTATAGCGATGCGTCAATTTTTTCGTCTTGTCTATTATATCCGTCAATGGATACGCCATTTTTGTTATATCCGACACCTTCGTCGTTGAATCCCATACTATCTTTTGCTGAAAAAGCGTGAAATAATTCATGGCTCAAAACGTGATTATCAACTGCATCATCAAAAAATATAGCTTCTTTAAAACTCCAGGAGTCTCCATCAAAAGACTGCTCCATGCGTGTCACGAATGCACCTGGATCTCCTCTACCACCTGCTATTTGATACTTTACACCATTATAAAAAACCGAGTGTCCAGTTCCAGGTTTCCACTTAACAATTGATATATTATCCAATCTAGACTGAAGTAAACGTCTATCTATACCATAGTTATCTGAAAGAAAATCAATCTGTTTTTCAAGTACGGATCCTACTCTTTCTACCGAGGCCGGATCGTCTATTTCGTTTAATTCCGAATCAAGCACTTTTATCGAATTTTTCTCGATATCACGTTCTAAATGTTGATCAAAAGAGCCCATATCTTCTGCCATTTTGGCCCATGGGTTAATTATCCCCTCATTGCCGTTTTTATAAATACCTTTTTCGCCGTTTACGCGCAACCAGGTTCCCGGATCTGGTGTAGTTTCTTTAATGTCTGGCATATTATCATTATAGCATTTTATTATCGTTCTTTCTTTGGTATCACTCCTATATATTGTTAAAACCTGATTAATTAAGTCCCACCAGATTTTAAATGAGTCGGCATTTAAAGCCGATTTTTTAGTAGTAAAATCTTGTTAAATACTTTGCAGATTCTAGAGTGCTATTTTGTGCCGTTTTTTGCCTCTATTAATTTGTCTTTTAATACCCTAAACAATGCATGGAGGCTATCCCCAATCAGCATCATTCCAGTCATCGATGGTGTCATCTATATTATCCTCTGGTTCGCTATCTTCCGTATCAGTGCGTGTAAATCCAAATGGATTATTCTCGTCAAATGCCTCATGCCTTTTCTTTGTTAATTATATCATTTTTATATACTGTTAATACCTGCCCAATTTACTCCCACCACGAATAATTTGCCCAAGTTGATTATTAACGATAAGATTATTTATTTTATTAAAGAATTATTTTAGTAACTAGGGCCATGTGATCTGAAATAGCCGCATTGATAACCTGAAATTCTTTACATTTTAGCTCGTTAGTTATTAAAATATGATCACAGGCCACATCTTTCACAAAACGAACATTTCTTAAAGTAGTTTTAATGTGATTCGTTGCAGTTAAATCTTGCATAAAATCGAGTTCTCGCATGGCGGGTGATTCTGAAATTACATTCAAATCTCCGCACATTACCGTGGGGCGATAATCATTTTTAATGAGCTCTGCTACTTTTCGCATACATTCTACTGATATCTTATTGCCAAGGCAATTTTTTTGCCAGTATCCATGATAGTTTACGATTGCTAATCCGTTGTCTAAGATGGCTTTTTGGGCCATGTAGCAATGGTTTGTTGCGCTGGAACAGTCTGAAATATTCTCGATTATCATATATTCACCCAATATTTTTTCTTCTATCGTGTCGGTAAAAGGTACCCTACTTAAAATTACATTTCCTATCTCAAATTGAACACTACCGTCTAGTGTTTTTGTGCCATAATGTGGCGTTTTAAAAATATGATTGAATTCAGCTGTTTTTGCGATCTTGTCTACTGTGTCCACATATAATTCTAAATAATCATTGCAATTATCACTCCAGATTGCTTCCTGCATACATACTACATCGTATTTTTCTTCAGCAATAAAACGACTTAAGCCATCTTTTATTCTGCCGGTCCAACCATTGATTTGTAGTATTTTCATATAATAATTATAAACTTTTTTTAAAAAAATATTGTGTTTTTAATACATAATCGTTATACTTATATTAGGTACATTGTATGAGTGAGTGGAGTTGTACTAAAAATAATGTTTTTTTGTGGCAAACTGTGGTTATAGCAGTGTGCGGGTTTTTTGCGCCAGCCCTGTTAGGTTTTCCTGCTTATGCTACGATTGATCCAAGTAGTTATGCTGCTGAGTTTGACATGGATGACGAAATTGATATTGATGTAGTTCCGGTTACATCTATTTCTGATGTCTATGTTAGTGCTAAACAAACTATTACTGTTAATTCGACAGGACTATCAGAATATAAAATTTTTGCAAATATTCCTTCAAATATGAATGGGAATCTCAATTATGTTGGAGGTTCTACGCCTTATATTTCTCAGGTTAGTGCTACGCCGAGCACAGCAACCACGCTTGGTATTAATAGTTGGGGCTTTGGTATTCCGAGTGGTACGATGGGCTTGCCCACCAACTCCTTTAGCAACACTTATATTGAGGGGGTGCCAGCTTCTAGCAGTACTTATTCTGGCTACACGATTGAGCCCTCATATACGTTAATTAGGACCATTACAAATGCTACTGGTGCTGATACTTTTGACGTTTATTATGGCGTCAGGCTAGATAATACTATTATGGAAAATCCAGGGACTTACCAGACCAATATTGACTACCATATTGTAGCTAACGCCAGCGATGTACCTGGCGGGGAAGCGACCATTACGCCGACTTCTGGACCAAAGGCTGGTGGCGACACGGTGACAATTACCACATCTATGATGGCAGATTTTATTCCTAGTGGTATTAGCGTTACCTTGGGTGGCCAGGCTTGCACTTCTCCTTCGACTAGCATTGCTACTGGGGTACTCGTTATTACTTGTACTACGCCAGCACATTATCCGGGTGCTACTAATGTTGTTGTAAATGTGAGCTCATTAGGGTTATCCTATACAATTCCAAACGGTTTTACTTTTCTTGAGACTGGTTCAGTTGAGTTAACTAATGTTCAATATATCTCCGGTATTAATGTTAAGGGCACACCTAACCCCACAATTAATAATGATGGTACGGTTGATTTTGACTTAACATTCTTAGGAGGCGAAGATAACACAACAACTCTTGAGGCCACATATAGAATTACCATCACCAATACTACTTCCAGCGATTATACTTTTACTGCCCCAGAATCTAATTTGGCTCTGATTATTTCAAATAATGAGAGAAGGGATGTGTATTATTCCTTGAGGAATATTGCCGTTGGAGATACGATTCCAGCTGGAGGTAGCGTGACATTTGATTTAGTACTTAGCGCAGATTATGTTTCTGGTGAGCACGGTGTAGAAGGTGAAATCGGCGTAGACCCAATGGATCAAGACTCGAGTAGTATTCTTGGCACCATAAATGGCAGCAACGTTGGTGATTTGTCTGGCAGCAATACTTTGACGGCATTTTCATTAAATGTTGAAAGCACTTTTGATGAAACTAAGTCCTTTACAATTGATTCGCTCGATCCTGATTTTGAGGTTGTTGACTCAACTGGTGCCCCTCTTGGTAATCAAACAATAGCGGCAAATACCACTGGCACATATACTTTTTACTTAAAGAAAGCTGCTGGCGCTTCCTTTGCTTCAGAAACTGCTACTGCTGGCATTGTTATTTCTTATGACACGATGTATGTGAACTGTGGTGAAGTGCAAATAACTGTAGACCGAGACCCTGGGTTTGTTGATAGTCAATCCCCGGTGATTAGCGGTGTAACTATTGCTAAGAATAAAACCGTTAGTGGTGAGGCGACGGTCAGTTGGAGTGGATCTGATAATGTAGGCATAGCGAGCTACAGCTTATACAAATGTACTACTACTTCTGGATGTGATGACCCGATTACTAATATTAGTGGTCTTACGACTTCATATACATTTACTGGACTTTCTCCTGCTACATATTACTTTGTCGTAGTCGGCTACGATGATGTTCCTAATACCGCATCTCAATCAGATATCGATGACGCAATAGCTAATCGCGGTCAGCCTGGCCCTGCTTCGGCTTCTCAAAATACTGCTCTCACCTGGACCTATAATGTAAGTGGCGACATTACAAATGGTTCTTTGTCACATACTTCGGGTAGTACTGTTACGGCCGGTGGTACATATCAAGGTAGAATTAACCCTAATTCGGGTGGTTTGTTCGAAAACTTCACTTATCCTGAAAGTATTACTGTACAAATGGATGGCAGGACGCTGACTTCAGATGAATATTCTTACACTTCGAGCGGCACTAATGCTGGTACCGTACGCGTGCCAAATGCTAGCGGCAATATAACTATTACTGCAACTTGTCCGTCATCCTGCTTACTTGAAGGCACTATCATTGCACTTGCTGACGGCACTAATAAACCAATTGAACAAATAACATATCATGATCTCCTTAAAGTTTGGGATTACGAGACCGGAAGCGTTGGAGCTGAATATCCGGCGTGGATTGAAAAGGAGCGAAAAACAGTTGGCTATCAGTTGACTAAATTTAGTGATGGCACAGAGCTAAAAACCTTTGGGTGGCATGGTGTATTTGACGCCGATTCAAATGAATTTATCTCGGTCGATAATCCAGAACGATTCTATGTTGGTGTAAATGTCTACAAAGTAGTTGATGACGAACTAGTGCCAGTTACAGTTGAAAGTATCGAATATGTAAGAGAAGAAGTGAGCGTCTACCACGTCGTATCTGCAAAATACTATAATGTGATTGCAAACGATTTGTTAACCACGGATGGTACGGTCATGCTCTCTAATCTATATGGATTTGAGGATAATATTAAATGGCCAGAACTTCGCAATGAGATTATTTCTAATCCTGATAATCTTTACACTTATGCTGACTTCGAGGATATCGGTATGCCTCGTCGTATGTTTGACGATTTACGTGTAGCGGAAGGCAAGTACTTATATATTAAGTATGGTATGATCCTCGACGTGTTCAAGTATTATCTTGTTAACAACCAGCTCAACCCTGATATGTGGTTGCCATATGATGATTAATCGTTAGTGTTGTAATTTTTACTTTTTTAACATAAAAGTCTTGAAATACTAAATGTAGTGGTGTATTATTTATTTAAGACGCTAAATGTAGGGTGCTAAAACTAGCATTACCACGTAGTTGCCCTAAAATAGGTCATATAATAACAGATAAATTGAAATACATTTGAAGGAGGTATATTTCAATGTTTAAAAGAATTATTAAGCGGGATGGGAAGATTGTAAAGTTTGACCCAGAGAAGATCGCTAACGCGATTGCCAAAGCTGGTCTTGTTACGGAAGAATTTAAGTTTGACCGCGCCAAAGCAATTGCCGACAAAGTTCTGAAAAGGGCTGAGGAAACAATCAAGGAACGTACTCCACATGTCGAGCAAATCCAAGATATTGTTGAAGATGTTTTGATGGAATCCAGTTTTAAGAAAACTGCAAAGGAATATATTCAATACCGACAAGAGCGTTCTCGCAGGCGAGAAGCAAAGTCCGATCTTATGACAATCTATAAGACGATTAGTCATGCTGATGCGAGTGAAGATTCTGATGTGAAGCGTTCAAATGCAAATGTCGACGGTAACTCGGCGATGGGCAAAATGTTGCAGTTTGGCGCAGAAGGTTCAAAAGTTTTTGCCAAGACGCTTCTGCTTCGCCCCGATATCGCAGCAGCACACGACAATGGTGATATCCATATTCATGATTTAGACTTTTACGCAACTGGTACTTTGACTTGCTGCCAAAGCGATCCGTTTGTGTTGTTTGAAAAAGGCTTTAATACTGGTCATGGCCATCTTAGGACTCCTAATTCAATAAGTTCTTATGGTGCGCTCGCGGCTATTCTCCTTCAGGCAAATCAAAACGAGCAACATGGCGGTCAATCTATCCCGAATTTTGATTACGCAATGGCACCAGGCGTTGATAAGTCTTTCCGTAAGGCCTTGAAACGAAATTTGGATAAGTATAATAAATTTACTGGTAAAAAACTTGAACTTGACGTTAAAGATAGTTACAAATATGGTGATGACGATAAGCTCGAAAAAGCCAAGTGGCCAAAAACTATAGTTCAGTCATCTAACGAAGATGTTGAACGTGAAACGATGCAGGCGATGGAGGGATTTGTACATAATCTTAACACCATGCATTCTCGTGCTGGTGCACAAGTGCCGTTCACTTCAATTAACTTTGGTACCGACACGACACCTTCTGGACGTTTGGTTTCAAAATGTCTTCTCCAGGCTACTGAAAATGGTCTTGGCAAAGGTGAGACGCCAATTTTCCCAATCTCTATCTTTAAAGTTAAATCAGGCGTCAATTATGAGCCAGATGACCCAAATTATGATTTGTTTAAAAAATCTATGGAAGTTTCAGCTAAAAGGCTTTTTCCAAATTTTTGCTTTGTAGATGCACCATATAATTTAAAATATTATAAAAAGGGCGACTATAGAACAGAAATTGCAACGATGGGTTGTCGCACGAGGGTATTTGCATCGGTATTTCCAGAGTCTGATGGTATTGTTACTGGTCGCGGTAATTTATCGTTTACGACAGTCAATTTAGTACGTATTGGTATTAAACATGGTATTTGCCTTGGAGAACGCAAAGAAGCGGATTGGGAAGGCTTTTACAGAGAATTAGACGAGAAGATGGATCTCGTAAAAGATGAACTACTTGAGCGTTTCGAATTCCAGGCTAATCAGCATGTCCGTAATTTCCCATTTTTAATGGGGCAAGGCAACTGGTTTGGCTCAGAAAAGTTAGGAATGAATGATACACTTAGAGATGTAATTAAACACGGCACTCTCTCCATTGGTTTTATTGGCCTCGCCGAAACACTTGTCGCGATGACCGGTAAGCACCATGGTGAAGATGAAGATTCTAGGGAACTTGGTCTTGATATTGTAACTCACATGCGTGAAAAGTGTGATGAATATTGTAAGAAATACAAATTGAACTTTTCATTGCTCGCGACTCCGGCAGAAGGTATTGCGGGGCGCTTTACCAAGATGGATCGTAAAGAGTATGGCAAAATTAAAGGTGTTACAGACAGGGAATTTTATACAAATTCCTTCCATGTGCCAGTTTATTTCCCAATATCTGCATTTGACAAGATTGATATTGAGGCGCCTTACCATAATCTCTGCAATGCTGGACACATTACATACATTGAGCTCGATGGTGATCCTTCTCAAAATATTGCGGCTTTCGAGGCGGTAATTCGCAAAATGCATGATGCTGGAATTGGTTATGGCTCAGTGAACCACCCAGTGGATCGCGATCCAATCTGTGGCTTTTCGGGTATCATCACTGGCGAGAGATGTCCACATTGTGGTAGACTTGAGGGCGATGTTCCGTTCGAAAAAATCTGTAATTGCGCGAAAGGTAATTAAGAATGAACGAGTGGGACAAAAAAGCAATAAAAAATATTCAGACGGCACCACAACCTGCTGACGGATTTATTCGCCTTTCTGGCCCTCTTGAACACGACAATATCGTAAATGGCGATGGTCTTCGTGCAGTGGTTTGGACACAAGGTTGTCCCAATCACTGCAAAGGCTGTCAAAACCCTGAGACGTGGGATTTTGGCGGTGGGTTTGAGGTTGAAATCAAGGAAATTTGCGATCGACTTTCGAAGTTTCCAGGTCAAGCAGGTGTTACATTTTGTGGCGGCGAACCGTTTGTCCAACCAAAGGCATGCAAGGCAATCGCTGACTGGGTCCGAGAAAATCTTGGCTGGAACGTTTGGAGTTTCTCAGGATTTAAGTATGAACAAATAAAAGCAGCTGGTGGGGATGCGTGGGAATTCCTTAAATCTCTTGATGCGTTAATTGATGGTCCATTTATATTGTCGCAAAAGGATTTGGGATTAAAATATAGAGGCTCAAAGAACCAAAGATTATTACATCTGGAACTTGGGACTGGCAAAATTTTGAGTCAAGAGTAGATTTTGTGTTATACTAAAAGTATTGGAGGAATATGGATACTACTAACATTTTTACCGTCACACCAATGAGCTTTAATGTCAGCCTTGATTCTGGTGAGATTTATGAAGACAAACTAATAATTGCCAATCCGGCAAATGCAACAGAAAACTTTAATTATAAAGTAGAAATATCACCATACGCGGTGGTTGGCGAAGAGTATACTGCCAATTTTTCCGACGATTCGTCACGGTCGCAGATTGCTGAGTGGATTGTAGTAGAAAATCCTACTGGCGTACTAAAACCAAACGAAACGGCAGAGATTAAATTTAAAATTAAGGTTCCTGAGTATGCCCCATCGGGGGGTCAGTATGCTGCGTTACTTATCAGCTCGAATAATGAAAATAGTACCAATAGCGGTGTAGCAGTGAACAATGTTTTTGAAATGGCTAGTATTATCTATGCTAATATTGGTGGGGAAACAGTCCGCTCAGGCGAGGTGAAGGAAAACAATATTCCTGGTTTTGTTACTTCTGCACCAATTACCGTCAGCGCTATGTTGACGAATGAGGGAAATGTCCACGAAGTCGCTAGAATCGGTCTTGAGGTTAAAAATTTCTTCTCTTCTCAGTTAATTTACCCGCAACCTGGCGATAGCGGCATAATTAATGAAGTTATTATGCCTGAGAGTACACGTTTTGTGACTCGTGATATCACGGGAATTTCATCGCTCGGTGTATATGAGGTTACCCAGACGATTAATTATCTTGGACAAAATCATCAAATTACACAAACAGTGGTTTCTTGCCCGATTTGGTTCATGGCTCTATCTATTATAACTATTATCGCCATTATTCTTGCCATTGTGACAAGAGTTAAAAAGCATCACCTAAAACGAAAAGTATTTTAAATGATCTATCTAGATAATGCCGCGACGGTTCCGATGTTACCCAGCGTGCTTAAATCTATGCATGAAGCCGAAAAGAAGCTCTATGCCAATGCTTCAGCTTTACACACGCCCGGGCATTTAGCACGAAATAAAATTGAGGAGTGCCGCGAATTGTTGGCCAAATTAATCAATTGCTCTCCTGATGAGATCATATTTACTTCTGGTGCCAGCGAGAGCAACAATACTGTCATTAGGACTTTTGAAGGCCATAAGATTGTGGCTTCACCAATGGAACACCATTCCATCCTAGAAGCGGCTAAGATTTATCGTGGCGATAAATTACCAATACTTTATTCATTTATGCTTGCAAATAATGAAATTGGTGATTTATTGTCACTGCCGGAGAAAGGTGAGGATTTTTTACACTCAGATTTAACTCAGGTTTTAGGCAAAATACCAATAGATGTTAAGGCTTTAGATCTTGATTATGCGACTTTTTCGGCCCACAAAATCGGTGGCCCCATCGGCGTGGGGGCGCTTTATGTTCGAAATGGCGCTCCTTTTAAACCTTTGATTATCGGTGGCAATCAAGAAAAGAAAAGGCGTGGTGGTACTTATAATACGATTGGGATAATCGGCTTTCTCCAAGCTTTAAAAAATATAGTAGATAATGATACCCCCTCGATTTACGCTACAAAGGTTTTAAAACTACGGAATAAGCTTGCCGAGCGAATTATCGCTGAAATACCTGGCAGTTCACTTAATACAGACCTCAATAACTCTTTACCTAATATTCTCAATGTTTCTTTTGAAGGTGCCGAGGGTGAATCAATTCAGCTTTATCTTGATGCTGAAGGCGTAATCGTTTCTACTGGTTCCGCCTGTGCCGCCGGTGATGCAAAACCTTCTCATGTCTTAATGGCAAAATCAGGTGACGCAGAAGTTGCGCATTCTTCAATTCGCTTTTCTTTTGGTTTAGATAATGATAGTGAAGATATTGATTATGTAATGGGGGTTTTGCCAGGTATTATAAGAAGATTGCAGGGAATTAGTACTATTTCGCGTCGCGATAGTTTTTAATTGCTTCCTTCAATGCATCGTGGCCTAGAATCGAACAATGAAACTTGTGTTTTGGTAGATTACCTAAATAGTCATCAATATCTTTTGCAGATATTTCAAGCGCTTCGTCCAGTGTTTTGCCTTTAGCAATCTCAGATAAAGCTGAGGTAGAAGCAATAGCTGAGGCACAACCGTAGGTTTTCCAACGAATGTCTTTGATTTTATTGTCCTCAACTTTAATATACATCTTCATTTGGTCGCCACAAATCGGGTTTCCAACTACCCCAACAGCGTCGAATTCAAAACTCGATTCGTCACCCATGAGAAAATTACGTGGGTTCAAAAAATGCTCTTTTACAATATCACTATATACCCAATCTTGGTTTACCATCCTAACTATTATAGCACAATCTGATATTTGGCGTATGCTATAATAATATATATGAATATAGTGATTATAGGTGCGGGCGCATTTGGCACAGCGCTAGGACAAATTTTAGTTGAAAACGGGCATAGTGTAAAATATTACGATCCGTTTTTGTTAAAAAACTCTCTACAAGATACGCTTCAGGATGCGGAATTAGTTGTTCTTGCCGTGCCTTCGGCTGCCGTCGACGAAACATTGCCAAAACTTCCTAAGGATGTACCTCTTGTGGTCACTACAAAAGGCATCTTGAACTACGAAATTTTCAAAAACTTTAAAGATGTAATGGTGTTATCTGGGCCTGGCTTTGCTGATGATATCAAAGCACATAAGCACACTTTTTTGACGATTAGCGACAAAAGACTCGATAAATTATTTGGAACCGATTATATCACTTTTGATTATTCTGACGACCCTAAAGGCATGCTTCTTTGTGGTGCCCTAAAAAATGTCTATGCGATTTTGGCTGGTTTGTCTGGTTTTGAGCCGGATTCTTTTGAATACAATGATTATTTGACGCATGCGACTAGGGAGATGTATGATTTACTTAAGGCAAATGGGGCAGATCCAGAAACAGTCTGGCTTGCCTGTGGCAAGAGCGATTTGATTTTAACCTGCAGCCCACCTTCAAGAAACTTTGAATTTGGGCAAAAAATTCGTAAGAACCCTAATTCTCGTCCTGAGAAAACCGTTGAAGGATTTACTATTTTGAAAAAAATTCGAGCTGGAGAGCTTATTGTGCCTGATTCAGCTAAATTATTAAAAGGTTTGGTTGAAAGGAGTGCAAAATGGGATTAAATCCAGCCCAAAAACGTGCTGTAGAATACTTGGATGGCCCTCTTTTAGTTTTGGCCGGCCCGGGTACTGGCAAAACTCAACTATTGTCGCATAAAGTTGCATATATATTAAATAATACCGATACGAATCCCGAGAATATATTGTGCCTAACTTTTACCGAAACTGGCGCCTCAAATATGCGAGAGCGCTTAAAAACGATTATTGGCAAAGATGCTTTAAAAGTCAATATTGGTACTTACCATTCTTTTGGTTCGGAAATACTGGCTCTTTATAAGAACTACAGTGACGCTTATGACCGACAAATTGATACGCCAATTGATGAAATCATGCAGTTTAAAATAATTAACGAAATCCAGGAAAGTTTGCCTGCAACTGACATTTTAAGAGGCGATTCAGTTAAGGATATTATTAGTGTTATTAGTGAGGCTAAATCTGCTGATTTGACGGCAAAAGATCTTGAAACAGTAGCAAAACAAAACATAGAAGATTCGCTTGTGCTATCTAAAAGTATTTCGCCTCTTTTAAAAAATATAGTTCCGCGTGCTTTTAGAGAGTCATACGAGAATGCATATCTTCCGATATTTGATTTACTAAAAAACTATGCGGAAAGTAAACCCATTTTAAAAAACGTCGAACGTTCCATTGCTGGTTTGGCACGGGATTTAAAAGATGCGATTGCCGAGGCAGAATCATTACAAAAAATCAAACCTTTATCAGATTGGAAAGATAAGTATTTCGAGAAAGATGAAAACAATAATTATCGTTTGAAAGACCGTATTGCCAACAAAAAACTTGTCTCTATTGCTACTGTTATGTCAAAATATGACGAAAAATTGAGAGAAAACGGTTGGTATGATTTTGACGATATGGTCGAAGAGGCGGTAAAAGTCTTAAAGAATGATACGGGCTTTAAATTGACTCTCGAAGAAAAATATCAGTTTATCATGCTTGACGAGTTCCAGGACACCAATCCTTCTCAACTTGCAATAGTTAAGGCTTTGACTGATTATGAGAAACCGATGATTATGGCGGTGGGCGATGACGACCAGGCAATTTACGAATTTCAGGGGGCACTGAGTTCAAACTTGTCTGATTTTCAGGCACATTATGGCGCTGAGGTGATTACGCTCACAGAGAACTATCGCAGTACTGGCGAGATACTCGATTTTTCTTATAATATAATTGCTCAGGCGCCAGACAGATTTGCTGACAAAGTTTTATCCGCTAATAAGAAAGACCCTAAAAAATCCCAGATTAGACGCATCGAGTTTAATTCGTCAGATGCAGAGTATGGCTTTATTGCCGATGAAATATCTCATTTAATTAAAAGTGGGGTGCCCCAAAGCGAAATTGCTGTAATCTCTTACAAACGCAAATATTTTGAGCCGCTTTTGCCATATCTTAAATCGCACTCCGAAATCAAAATAGCTTACGAAAAAAGAGATGATTTGTTTGAGGACGAGCAAATTCATCAACTACTCACAATCTCTCGATTAGCCTACGAACTATCAACAGAAAAGAAATTATCTGTCCAAATACTTGAAGTTCTTTCTTATCCATTCTGGAATTTGCCAATGCTACAAGTAATTAAAGATGCTGGTCGAGCTAGAAATGAGCACAAACCAATACTTGAGTGTCTTGCCGAATCTGAATCGCCTGAGATTTCTCGAGTTGCTTTATGTATTGCCGATTTTGTGAAGTTGGCACTAAATGAACCGCTTGAAGTTGTAATAGCTAATATTTATCGAAAGATGGATATCGAAAGCTTGGATACTTATACAAGATTTAGGTTTTATGAAAATTTAGCTTCTCTAAAGGGTAAGCTAAAAAAGCATTTTGGCGATAAACCACTAAAATTATCTAATCTAATTGAAATGATTGACGATTATATTGCTGCAGATATGCCGCTTGTGGCTACTAGCCCCTATCGTGATGCGGACGAAGCGGTACAAATACTATCAGCACATAAAGCTAAGGGGTTAGAGTTTGAATACGTTTTTATTATTTCTGCCGACCATGTGGCTTGGGGGCGCGGAAAGGGAAATAATAATTTACTTGCTTTGCCAAAAAATTTAATGCAAATACGCCATACCGGCACCACTGATAGTGAAAAGCTAAGAATTCTATATGTGGCTTTAACTCGTGCAAAACAGGCATTATATATTACTAACTCTCTTTATGATTTCAATGGTAAATCCCCGGACAGATTAGAATACTTCGATGAGTATCTTGAGAACGACGAGGTTGTGTCGCCGTTTTTACCAACCAAAAAAGTTGAGCTTTGCTATAATGCAACTGTTAACAAACAAAATGAACTTAACTTAAAAAACTGGCTTTTACCATATTTTGCAGATTCTCCGGATATGAGAGCGTTATATAGGGAGCGCGTAAAAAAGTTCCGAATGAGTGCCTCGGCTTTAACTTCTTTCATAGATATTGCATATGCTGGGCCAGAGAGCTTTTTCAAGTCTTATATTTTGCAGGCACCACGCGAGCCTGAGACCGAAGCTCTAGCTTATGGTGATTTAATCCACAAAGTTTTCGAGAAGGTTACAAATGATAAGATATCGAATTCTGATGCAGTTGATGTATTCTTGACGGAATTATCACGAAAAGAATTACAAATGGATACTATAACAACCTTGCGCGAAAAAGGTATCGCCAATTTGGCTGTAGCGCTAGAACGTTTTGGTGATATGCTAAGACGGGGGCAGGCAGAGGTTGATTTTGGTCCAGAAAAGCTGGTAATAGATGGCGTGCCCGTCACTGGAAAAATTGATCACATTCTGGTTGACGATGATAATAAAACAATTGAGATTTATGATTTTAAAACTGGTGCCTATCATAAAGAAAAATGGCAATCAAATGCTACGCTTTATAAGTATATGTTGCAACTTTTGTTTTATAAGCAACTTCTCAATAATTCACCTAAATACTCAAAATATAAAGTAACAAGAGCACATATATTGTTTGTGACACCCGATAAAGATGGGGATGTCCATGATAAAATTTATGAATTTACTGATGATGATGAAAAAGAACTACTATCTTTGATGCAAGCTGTTTATAAACAAATCGTGACTTTAGATTTTCTTGACGATCCCGCTATACTTATTCCTGCAGATAATAGCCTAGGCATTCGTGATATAAAAAACTTCATCGAGCTACTGCTTGCAAAAAATCTCTAGCGATAGTATAATCTTCCGAGTACTTTAAAAAAAGGGGGTGAAATGAGTGATTATCATCAAAGAATACTCGTCTGGCGGTGTCTATATGGGTTCCAAGAGCTTTAACACCGACAAAAGTGGCTACGCTGCGGCGTATGCGTACATCCGGGCGATTATCGACCGCGGCGGTAGAGCCGAGGGCGACGTGGGGAAGGTCTATGCGTATTTCGGTGTCTAAGGACACCGGCCGGCTACAGGCAAGGCTTTTAGTCTTGCCTTTTTTTATTATCTGTGATATAATGACGTTAATTATGGCAAAGAAGAATAATACTAAACGCAAACTTGTTGGTCTCGTATCCGAAGAATCGGGCGTGCGTGCTTATTATACCAAGAAAAACACCATGAACACCCCTGATAAACTTTCGCTTAAAAAATACGATCCAATTCTTAGAAAACATGTAGTCTTTACTGAAACCAAAAAGAATCTCGGTAGAAACGAAGTTAAGGAAAAAAAGCGTTAAAATATCCCCCATTATCGGGGGTTATTTTTGTGAGCTTCTGTATTCTATATCTCGTAAAACGTTCATATAGTACATAAATGCCTCGTATGGACTATTGTATGCAGAAAAGTAAGCATGCACGTCTCCGTCGCTCCAGTATTTAGTACACATCGCATATGGATGATCCGATGTGGTCATATGGCGCCAATCCGAGATTAGTCTTTTGTTATTTGTAGCTAAAACTTCCTTTCTCATTGCGTATAGGTCTGTTTCAGCGGAGATTTGCATTTTATTTGATGCCCATGCCGACAAATCGCGTTCCGTATCTGCCCATGTAACAGTTTCCGGCATTGATATTTCGCCAACCGGTTCTTCTATTTCTGTGGCTTCCGATACGGTAACAAATTTATTCTCGTATTCAGCTAACCAGGAATCGATAAAAGTGCTTAGAAAATTAAATATCCCAGTGTCTTGCCATTGATGCTCGCCAAAGGTTTCAAAATCCATAAAGAGATTAATAAGATTGCCATTTAGGCATGATTCATTCAGCCAATTTTGGTATTTTGGCACAGTGAGTGGCCATTCTTTCCAGCTACGATTACTGAAACGGAAGGCTATATCATCTGACAAGCGATAATTCTTGAGCAGTAATCTAAGGTTCTTACACCCAACTGGGCTGTAAACATGATTTGGGCTACGCCATCCTAATATTTTATCCCAGCCTTCCGCTAAAATACCTTTGTATCCTTTTTCTTCTGCCCATTTTGCGAGATAATCGTTGTAGGACAGTTCCGTGTTGCGGAACACCTTTGGTTTGACGCCAAACAATCTATTAATGGTTTCTTCGTGAAGATTAACTTGGTCATTAAATTCGTCAAGATTATAGAAATAGGCAAGGGAATGATAATAGGTTTCTCCGACAATTTCAGCTTGGCCACGTTTAACCATTTCGCGGATGATTCGTATAAGGTCTGGCTCCCATGTGGCCGCCTGTTCGAGCCAAGTTCCAGTAATGCTAAAAGAGACTTTAAAGTCTGGATGTGTCAGCATTTTAGCTTTAAGTAGTTCTAAGGTTGGATAATAGGATTTTTTTGCAACTTTTCGGAATATTCTTTCGTTGTTTTGCTTGCTGTTATAATTGTCGTTAAAGTAATTTGAGTTATTTCCTACATCAAAAATGGAGTATTCGCGATAGCGAACAGGCTGATGAATATGCAGATACAAACAAATAGCTCTCACCCTAGTGCCTCTTACTTTTTATGGTTTTATTATACACCTTCATACATTTTTTAGCAACTTGGTCCCATGAAATTCTGTGATACTCATTTTTAATGTTTTCTTGCAGCGATTCACGTAGGGCCTTGCTGCCAGCAACGGCTAGGATTTCATCGGCGAGTTTCTTCTCGTCCCAAAAATCATATGTCAAAGCCGACCAAACGATTTCCGATACTCCTGATTGTTTCGTCAAAATTAGTGCATCTCCGTGGTGTGCCGCTTCAAGTGCAGTTAACCCAAATGGCTCTGAGATTGAGCTCATCACAAATATATCCGAAACCGAATAAATATCACGGAGTTTTTTGCCTCGAATGAAGCCCGTGAAAATAACATTTTTGGCAATACCAAGTTCCGCTACCAAAGAGACTAGCTTGTTGCGCTCTTCGCCATCTCCGGCGAGGACAAAAATGAGTTTTGAGTTCTTTTCTATAGCTTTAGCTGCTGCGTAGACCAGTCTACTCAGGCCTTTCTGAATAGTGAAGCGACCTACGGTAGAGATTATAGTGTAACCTTGCTCTTTTAATCCAATCAGATACTTATAGGTATTGCTTGAAAAATAGTAGTCGGATTTCTCATAGTTTTCGTCAAGTGAATTATATATTACGTCAATTTTACCTAGTGGAATATTATATTTTTCATGTACTATTCGTTTTGTAGCTTCTGAGACAGCGATAATTTTATCTGCAAGCATCAGACCTTCATATTCTATTTCATGTATCAGCGGATTTCCCGTGTTCATGCCGGCGCGATCATATTCTGTTGCATGTACGTGTGCAACAAAAGGAAGATCGTATTTTTTCTTTGCCAACATTCCGGCTTCATAAGTTAGCCAATCATGTGCATGTACGAGTTCTGGTCTGTCTTTTTTTAGATGTTTGTCAACGAATTCGCAATATGAAGCTTGTACGTCGCGAATAGATAATAAATCTTGGCCATTTTGCGGAATAATTTTTTCTAGAATTTTTAGAGATTCATATGAGCCGCCACCATAACGATATATTGGGTCGAGATGTGTGGCAGGAAGTATATCCATGAATTTTATATCAGAATAATCCGCTTCATATGGTAAGACAAATTCGATTTTCGCGCCTTCACGTGCGAGTGCGCGAGCCATATTGAGGCATGCAACACCAAGCCCACCACTATTGTGGGGCGGAAGTTCCCAGCCAAGCATTAGTATTTTCATTGTATTCCATTTTATCACGTTTTATGATAAAATGGTAGTATAACTTTTGAAGGGGTGTAGCTCAGTTGGTAGAGCAGCGGTCTCCAAAACCGCGTGTCATGGGTTCAAGTCCTGTCACCCCTGCCATTTTAAAACTCCATTAGGAGCTTTTTTAATTATTTACACCATGGTGGGCGGTGAATGAGTTCGCATCAAGTTTGTCGAAAGTAAATCCGTTTGCTAGTCCCCATTGAATGATGCGTTCAACTGCATCAACCGAAAAACCTTTACTGTCATGTTGTAACACTATGGACTTGCCGTCACGATATACTCTGTTGATTACATTTTGATATACCCCATCCGAACTTGTGGTACCACCAGCATCTCCAGAAGTCACATTCCAATCAAAATAGGTAAAACCGCGTGCACCAACTTCCTTGACGAGCTTCGACATAATATGAATTCCTCCATCATGTTTCGCGCTTACGGTGTTGGAACTACCGCCGGGGAAGCGCATCAAATATGATGTATATCCGGTAATACTTTTAACGCGTTCTTGAATGCGATATAAATCTGCAAAATAATTATCTATACTCGAATAAATATTTGCGTAGTCATGCGTAAAGGAATGGAGCGCCACGGCGTGCCCCTCATTATACTCGCGCGCAATCATTTCATCACTACCGTATCCTGTCACGAAAAATGTTGCCTTTACATTGTACTTTTTTAAGATGTCAAGCAGTTTTGCGGTATATGCACTGGGGCCATCATCAAAAGTCAAGTAAATTTTTCCTGTATAGCGATGGAGTACTGTGACAATTCGCGATTCAACGGCGATATTTCCGACGTCATCTTTTGCCGTGTATTCAATAAGATAGTTTTCTGAATCATCTTTATTAATCTTGCCGGTCACTTCGACTTCTACTTCGCGTTCACCGTCATATGCCGTCACGCCAGGGTCTTCAAAGGTTTCATTATCGTAGAGAATTATTCTTTTTTCACCGTTTAAGCTAATTGCGGGTGGTGTCGTGTCAATATTTGAATCAGGTATCGGTAGCGCAAATAGAACAATTATCCCGATAATATGAATAACGCTGACAAAAATCAGCAAATACAATAAAACAACCGGAATTTGTGGTTTAATTTGGCTGTATTTTACCTTCATCCATTATTATTTTAACATATAACAGGTTTTTTACTTGCACTATTTTATTCATTTGTGATACAATTAAATCATTATGGAAGGTAAAAAGTCTAAACCACGCGCTCTTCTGATATTTGGGGCACCCTGTAGTGGAAAAACAACATTCAGCGAAAAATTTTCATGGAGATTTGATCTTGCATATTATAACTTCGACGAAATATCCGAGCAGTATCGTCTGTCGCGAAAAAATGTCCTTCTTTTAATTGAGCTATTAACTCGTACAGGAAAAAACTTGATTATCGAGGGTGGTCTTGGCACAGAAAAGGAACGCGCTGAGGTCCGTAATGTTTTGAGAGCATGCGGTTATGAGCCGACTCTGGTTTGGATTCAAACTGATATTTCGACAATTAGACTTAGAATGAAGCGTCTTTATAAATCTGTTTCTGCGGCAAGAGAGGCTTATGATACGGCCGTTGCAAGCCTAGAGGCCCCAACCGAAGTTGAAAAGCCAGTGATTTTGTCCGGTAAACACACATTCGAAACCCAAGCTCGTCACATTCTTGCTGGTCTTGCCGATTCCGAGCAAACAAAATAATGATTATCGAAGATAAAGAATTTGGTGAAGTAATTGTTAGAAAAAGCCCTCTTTCTCGTGGTGTTCGTTTTACAGTTTCGACTTCGGGGCGTCTTACTATGAGTGTGCCAACCTACACTTCAACTTTTCTTGCTAAAAGATTTTTAAATTCAAATCGCGAAATAATTCGTGAAAAACTGCCCCTTAAGGACCCAAAAGAGCAGCGCGCCCGCGATTATCAAAAGAAAATACTCATGAAGAAAGCGCGTGAGTATCTTCCGTACAGATTAGAATATTATGCGAAATTATATGGCTATTCGTATGAAAAATGCCGGCTGACACACGCCAATACTAGATGGGGTAGTTGCTCATCGAATCGCACCATTTCACTGAATATTGGGTTGATGAAAGTGCCGGAAGTTTTGCGGGATTACGTGATTTTACACGAGCTAGCGCATTTAAACCATATGGATCATTCTAAAGATTTTTGGGCGGAAGTTGGTCTACACGACAAAAATTATAAAAACCATGAAAAAAAATTAAAAATGTTCAATCCTGGTGTTTAAATTTTTATAGTTCTTGTGCTATAATAATATAAAAGGAGGAGTGTGGAACTTAAGAAAACATTTGATTTTCGTAAGATTGTAATAGTATCATATTTTGTACTGCTTGCCGTTTACCTTGTTGTTGGCTTACTGCCTGCTGGTGCTACATCTGTCGACATTATTACCGACATTGAAATCCCTAAAATTGGTCTGTCTTCTGGCGTTACTACATTAAAACTTGAGGATGGTAAATTTATAACTCCGGATTCTGTAGTTGGTGCGTTTTCGAGATCACGAAACAAAACTTTTTTGGTTGGACATTCTAGTGGGGTTTTTAGTGACCTTTCGCTTCTTACTGTTGGCGATGAAATTCTATACGATTTAGAGAGTTATAGAATAACAAGTGTTGAAATCCTACCAAAAACCGATGTCAGAATGGACAATTTGTTAATCCCAGAAGAGAAGGAAACTCTTATAATAATGACCTGCGCTGGTGAAATGTTAGATGGATTTGATGCTACTGAGCGTTTGATTATAACTGCTTCAATTCAATAGCAAATCCACCACCTGGTGCCATATAGATGTCCAGGGAGTCGGTCTTTTGAATTTTGCGAGTTGTTATTTCGTATCCAAATGGTTTATCGCGGAAATGAGCATCTGGCGAGTCGGCATAGATAGTAGCTTCATAAACAAAGTTTTCGAGAAAATCTAAATCTATATGCATCCGCCTTGGAAATTCATTGGTTACTCCGCCGATAAACCAGGTTTTTAAATCACGAGATTTTCTGGCTACAACATAATACTCTCCAATTTCGCCGGCGAGGGGAATTGTCATTTCAAAGTTTGTCGGCACGTCATGGATAAACTTAAACATATCTGGATAATTATTTTCGTACATGAATGGCCGGTCGGCCGCCATCGTCATACCGGAATAAATAGTTACAAAATAGGCAAGTTGTCGCGCCAAAGTAGTTGATACGCGTTTAACATTGTTCGTGATATCAAAAATACCATTTGTGTAGTCCATACCGCCAGAGAGCAATCTAGTATATGGCAGAAAACAGGCATGAGATGGCAATATTGCACCACCTTCATATTCTTGTCCTCTTGCGCCTTCGCGCGTAAGAAGATTTGGCCAGGTGCGTTCTATACCGGTACCTTTAATTGGCTCATGTATATCTAACATAATTTGTTTTTTGGCGGCAAGTTCAATCGTTTTTTGATAGTGCAAAACGCCAAGTTGAGAATGGTGATATTCGCGTCGTCCGTTTATCATCATTTGGCTACCAGCATAGCCTGTTTTAATGTAGTGAACTCCGTTTTTAGCGTAATAGTCATACGCCGCTTCGAGCTGACGTTCGTAATTATCAATGAAGCCCACTGTTTCGTGATGCCCGACTAGCTCGATGTTGCGAATCCTAGCATAACTTGCTATTTCGGTAAAATTAAAATCTGGTGTAGGCTCGGTGAAACTATTATTGATACCGTTCTGAAGCCAATCACCCTCCCAGCCATTATTCCAACCTTCTATTAAGAGACCGCCAATTCCTAGACGCACGGCCGCATCGATATATTCTTTGGCATGTCTCGTAGTAGCACCATGACGTTCACCTGGCGCCCAGGTCCATTCGCCAACATACATTGCCCACCAGATGCCGATAAATTTTAGAGTTTTTACCCAAGAGAAGTCTTGTCTTGGTGCTTCATTTAATGCATACATCACTCGATTTGTCGTCAAACTGATGGCTGAATTATCGATCATTATTAATCGCCAAGGTGTTTCAAATGGCAAAGCTAAATGCGCTTTTGTGCCATCTGACAACGGAGTAATATCCGTTTTTAATTTTTGATTCTGCAATTTGATAGTCATTGATCCATAATTGTAAAGTGCTGCCTCATGAAGTGATAAATAATATCCAGTCGGTGTTTTGATTGTTAAAGGTGTATGAACAGAATTTGTGAGTTCGGACACCGTCGCCTTCTCGTAGTTATATTCGTAACGGTCTGGTTCGTAAGCGGGAATCTTCCACGCCACAGAATTTAAATTTATATTAAACTCAGTTAATTCATCGGCAATTGTAATGCGTTGGAACTTCGGCTGTGCTGGGATTTCATAGCGAAAGGCAACCGCGTTATCAAAAACTCTAAATCTGAGAGTCAGAATGCGCTTAGCGCTAGTGCTCTCTGTCAAATAAAAAGCTCCTTCTCTAAATTTGTTAGGAATATAGTGGTCTTCACCCCACGGCATTTCAAAGATTTCGTCATGTTTCTTCATCGTGGTTCGAATAAGTTTTAGGTTATTACCAATAGGCTCTTCTCCACATATTAAAAAACCGAGTCTTGATTCATCTATAATAACTTTACCATCACACAGCACTTGGTAAAAAACTTCGCCATTTTTTAGAATAAATTTGCACGTATTTCGTCCGTTCGGAGAGACAATCTCTTTTTCGAGATTGTTTTTGCTACCAAATAAGTTTGCCCACTTGAACATAATAATAATTATATCACTAATTATGATATAATGAAAACATGGATAACTATAATGGGCGGAACAAAAAACATAGTAAGAAAATATTTTCTAGCATTTTAGGTTTTATAGTAGCATTTGCAGCTGTATTCTTCGGAGTACAGTTTTTTACAAAAACTGGTATTTTTAGAATCCCCGGCGTTGTGATTTACGATGAAAGTCTGAACGACGAATTAATTACTGAGCTTGGTAGCATATTTACTGATGAAGTTGATCTTGACAAAAATGTTACTATTTCGCTAAGACACGAATTAAAGCTTCCGGAGCTTCAGAATAACGAGTTTGTTTATGAGATTTTAGTGCCAGTGACAGATTTTTATAGTACCAAAAAAGATTTGGTAATCGAAAATGCATATCAGGTTTTTAATAACTGTCTGGATTGTGATTATCAATTAATTAAGATTGGCGATTTGGATTTTAAACAAAAATTGCTCAGTATTAATGGTGATTACTATTTGGACACTTTTAATTCTGGCGCGGTGTTTAATGTCATTAGTTTTGAATCGGAAAAGTACGACGAAGAAATCAAACCACTCGTTTTTGAACATTTCTCGAAAGATTTCCCAACAAAAGATAAAGTTTTGACACTAGCTCAAACTGGTGTAACGGCACTATCGCGTGGTATGAATGCAAAATTATATAATGTTGGCAATGCTGAGTATTTTGCCGAAAACATTAAAGATTTCTTATCCTCGTTTGATTTAACTCATACATCCAATGAATCATCGTTTACAGATTATGCCACGACGAGAAATATTTGTTCAGATAAGCGTTTTATCAACACACTTCTCTCGATTGGTCTCGATATTGTTGAGCTCACAGGCAACCATAATCAAGATTGTGGTGATCAGGCCGCGAGAGAGACTATTGATACTTATATTCAAAATAACATCAAAATGGTCGGTGGTGGCAAAACAGCTACTGAAGCCGCCGTCCCGCTTGAAATAAATGAAAAAGATAATGGTGTGACTATGCTAGCTTATAACCAGTCTACCGGTGGAGCCACATACGATAATACTCCTGGAGCAAATCAATACTATGAAGATGTTGCCGCTGCCAATATTCGCGATGCAAAAGAGCGTGGTGACCTTGTAATTGTAGATATCCAGTACTACGAATGCAATGCTTACGCGTCTACCTATGAGGATCCCGCATGCGACTACGCCAATTCCTCCGCTGGTAATCAAGTTGGCTTCTTTAGGCATTTAATCGATCTTGGCGCCGACATTGTTGTCGGCACTGCTGCGCATCAACCTCAGACATTCGAATTGTATGGTAATGGCGTGATTTACTATGGTCTCGGTAATCTCTTCTTTGACCAAGTTTGGTGGCCAGGAACTACTCGAAGTCTGGTACTCGTACATCACATTTATCAAGACAAGTTACTTCAAACTGAAATCGTTCCCACGGTGTATGGGGATGAGATGCAAACAAGATTAATGGACGAGGAGACCGCGGAATGGTTTATAAAACGGCTAGTAAACGTAAGGCCTTAGTTGCTCTAACCGCTATAGGCATCTTCTTTATTTCTTTTTCTATTGCTTTAGCTATTTTGTATGTAACAAAAGGTACCGGTGCTGATGTCCCTGCCGACGATGGCAGCGTTGCCCCTTCTGAGGACCAAGGCGACGTTCCCGATGAACCTGAAGTCATTATTAACAAAGTTGATTTTGAGCCATTAGTCCAGGAGTGGGGTGATTCAATTCCTGGCGCAACAGGCGTTATAATATATGATTTAGATTTAGATGAAGTAGACGGCGAATATAATGCTGATTCAAAGTTTGCAACTGCATCGCTTTACAAATTGTTTGTGGTATATGAAGGTTATCGCAATATTATTAATGGCGATTGGGACGGAAATGCAAACGCCGGCTCTACTGGTTATTCAATTTCAAAATGTCTTGATCTTGCGATTCGCGAGTCTCATTCGCCGTGCGCAGAGACTTTATGGGCAATGATAGGTCGAATGCAACTTGATGCTGTGGTACAAAATGATTTTGGCCTACCAAACGTAACGGTCGGCAGCCTTTCCGCAACTCCACGCGAGATAATGGAAATGATGAAAATTTATTATTATCATAGTGATATTATCGACGAAAGTATTGTCGCGACAATGAAAGATTCTTTCTTAAATCAACCCGTCACAACTTACAATTGGCGTCAAGGCTTGCCGAGTGGTTTTTCTAGTGACGTACTTGTGTATAATAAGGTTGGTTGGAATTGGAACGGAAGTATTTGGACTATTTATGATGACGCGGCAATTGTCGAATTTCCAGAGCTTAATCGCCACTTTATTGTTGTAGTGATGACCAGCGGTGTTCCATTTCAGCAGATTACAAATCTTGGCACGAGAATTGAAAACCTGGTAAAAGGCCAGTCTTAAACAGCACTGATATGGATGAGAAGATTTTTAATCGCGTCGAAAAAAAGTATCTGATTGATAAAGAGCAACAACGCAGATTGATAGAAATAATTGAAACTCATCTTAAAAAAAGCAAATATTTCGAATCTGAAGTATATAACGTATATTTTGATACGGATAATTACGATTTGATTATTCAATCCATTGATCAACCACTGTTTAAAGAAAAACTTCGGGCGAGAAGCTACGGTGGCTTTGACAAAGTGTTTTTAGAAATAAAGACTAAAATTCTTGGCGAAGCTTATCGAAATGGTTTTTTGGTTGATTCAGATGGCGACAAAAATAACAATGTTGGTTTTAAAAGGCGAGTTTTGGTTACTCATAAGGACTTTAATGAGCTAGTGAAGGGAAAGACTACCACTGATGTACTTGCAAAGCGCGAGATCGAGGAAAAAACCGATTTCCAAATTGCAAAAGAGATCGATTATCTAATTTCGCATTTTAATTTACGACCAAAAATATTGTTATATTATAAGAGAAAAAGTTATGAAAATGGCGATGATCTTCGTATAACTTTTGACTCTGGTTTGAAATATCGTAATACTAAATTAAAATTTAGCAAAAATGCAAAGGATAAATTTTTGTTTTCTAACGAAAAAAATATTATAATGGAAATTAAAGCTGGTACAGCAATGCCACTATGGCTAACAAAGGTTTTATCAGCTGAACATATCTATCCTGAACAATTTAGCAAAATTGGCAAAATATACGAACAGCTAAGAAAGGAGCACAATGTTTAATAGTATATTTGATACAAATACGGCCGGGCTCGAAATAACGACGGCTTTAATATCTGCAGGTGTTGCGCTTGCTTTAGGTATTGCACTAGCAATCACCCAGGCAAAAACATCTCAAACTACTAAAGGTATGATGATTACTCTTGCTGTATTGCCAGTACTCGTAATGGCGGTAATGATTATGATTAATGGTAATTTGGGTACATCGATTGCAATTCTCGGTGCATTTTCTTTGATTCGTTTTCGTTCGATTGCCGGTAGGGCAAAGGATTTACTAGCTGTATTTGCAGCAATGATGATTGGTCTTGCCTGTGGAATGGGTCATGTTTTGTTTGCGGCCGTCATTATGGCTATTTATATTGTTACAGTAGTGTTCTTTTCTTATACACATATACTTGAGCCAGATTGTCATGAGAGAGTTTTAAAAGTGGTTATTCCTGAGGATTTAGATTATGAAGACGTATTTGAAGATACTTTTAAAAAATACACTTCCAGACACCATCTTGTCCGCATGAAGACTATGAACATGGGAAGTCTTTATAAACTGACCTACGACGTTAAAATTAAACATGGTGTAAAAGAAAAAGATTTTCTTGATGAAATACGTGTAAAAAATATGAATTTAAAAGTTTTACTCTCTGAACCTTGCGCCGAAGAGGAGATTTAATGTCAAAAGTCAGCCGTATACTCGCCGGTCTGTTTTCTTTGCTCGCTTTAGCTGGTGTGTTTGTTCTTTGTTGGTACTTAAATGATACGCACAATCTTTCGGATTCGGAAGTTGTTATGGGAACAATTATCCCGGATAATGGTGACCAAAAAATTAATTGGGGGAAATATAATAAAATAAACATTGCGCTTTCGGACACGCTTAATATTACAAATTCTGGCGTTTATTATCTAACTGGTTCGCTAAGCAATGGTAATATTAAAATCAATGCCATTGATGGAAAAGTTAAACTTATACTTGATAACATAACGATTAATAATCCAGATGGGCCGGCAATTTACTGTTCTGCTGCGGACGATTTAGTAATTGAACTGATTGGAAAGAATAAGCTTTCAGACGGGACAGAATATATTTCTTATTACGACAATGACGTAAGCGGTACTATTTATTCAAAAGGAGATTTAACATTCCAGGGGGATGGAATACTGCAAGTCACGGCTAACCACCTGGATGGCATCGTGAGCAAAGACGATTTAAAATTTAATTCCGGTACCTACATTATTAATGCTACTGACGATGGAATTCGTGGCACCGATTCAGTTTATATTGTTGATGGCAACTATACAATCAATTCAAAAGCCGATGCTATAAAATCGACTAATGAGACGACCAATGGAAAAGGGTTTGTTTTAATAGAAAAAGGTAATTTTACTATTAATGCTGAGGCAAAAGGCATCAAAGCAATAAATAGCATCGCGATTTATAATGGGAATTTTGATATTACCACTTCAGACGATGCGATTCATTCAAATAGCTATGTTGGGATATTTGATGGAGACATTAATATAGCATCAGGAGATGACGGTATCCATGCTGACAAAAAACTTGTTGTTGATGGGGGCACAATTGATATAAAAAAGAGCTATGAGGGTCTTGAAGCGCAAGCAATCGCAATTAATGGTGGGGATATAAGTGTCTACGCATTTGATGACGGAATGAATGCTGGTGGCGGCACGGACGCTTCAGCGAGCAATCGTCCTGGTGCTGGCGTTTTTGATGCAAATACGGATTGTGTTTTAAGTATTAATGGTGGCGATATTTATATAAATTCTTCTGGGGATGGACTTGACAGTAATGGCTACATCTACATAAATGGCGGCAATATCGTCGTTGATGGTCCCGCAAACAATGGGAACGGCGCTCTCGATGCCGGTGCTGGAATTTTGCAAAATAATGGTACCGTCATAGCAGTTGGGGCATCTGGCATGGCGAATGGAATTGGTGAAGACTCAAGTGTCTATAATGTGAGTGTTTATTTCGATTCAACCCTAGCGGCTGAAACCAAAATTGAAATAAAAGACTCTGACGACAAGTCGATTATTAACCATACTTCCGCAAAATCATTTAACCATATGGCGGTTGGTTCGCCGCTGTTTAAGCTGGGTGAGACATACACGATTTATATCGATGGCAAGAAATATGAGAAATTTACTATCTCATCAATTACTAGCACTATTGGTTCTAGTAATCGAAACTTTAATAATGGGACTATGCCGCCAACAATACCAGGCGGAGCTGGCCCACAAATGCGCAAATAAATTATCATTAGTTTTTTCTTTTCTTGTTTGTTTGTGATATAATATAAGAGTATATGTTAGAGCTTAGTGGAGTGACCAAGGTCTATAAGACCGGTGGGTTGGTGAAGTTAGCGCTTGATAAAGTGTCGGTTAATTTTCGCAAGAGTGAATTTGTTGCGATACTTGGTCCGTCTGGCTCCGGTAAAACAACTCTTCTCAACATTATTGGCGGTCTAGACCAATATACTGATGGTGATTTAAAGATTAATGAAATTTCTACAAAAAGATTTAAAGACAAAGATTGGGACGCTTATCGCAACCATCGGATTGGTTTTGTTTTTCAGTCTTACAACTTGATACCTCATCAAACCGTTTTATCCAATGTAAAACTCGCACTAACTTTATCTGGTATTTCAAAAAAGGAAGCGACAAGACGAGCGAAGCAAGCACTTAGCGATGTTGGGCTTGGCGACCAATTTTATAAAAAGCCGAACCAACTTTCTGGTGGCCAGATGCAACGCGTCGCTATCGCTCGCGCACTCGTAAATAATCCAGATATTTTGCTTGCCGATGAACCAACCGGTGCACTTGATTCGGTAACTAGTTTGCAAATCATGCGAATCTTAAAAAAGATATCTAGAAAACGTCTCGTTATCATGGTGACGCATAATCCAGATCTTGCCAATAAATATGCGACGAGAATTATTAACTTAAAAGACGGGAAAATTACAACTGATTCAAAGAAATATAACGGCAAGATTAACACTAAGCTTCTAAAAGAAGAAGACAGCAAAAAACGCCGTAAAACAAAAATGACGTTTTTCACCGCGCTTTCTTTGTCGCTAAATAATCTTTTTACAAAAAAACTGCGCACCATTCTAGTAGCTTTTGCCGGTTCAATTGGGATTATTGGTATCGCACTGATTTTGGCTGTTTCGACTGGATTTCAGTCTTATATTGATACAATTCAAGCGGACACCTTAACGTCGTATCCTTTATATATCCAAAAAGAGTCTACTAATATGACTGGAACAATTCTTGGCGCCGTGCTTGAAAGCACTACTAGTGAGAATGACGGGCTTGTTCATGAAAATCCTATTCTAACAAAAGCACTCGGTAGCATTGCAAACAATGATTTAAAAAAGTTCAACATGTATATCGACAACCATCGTAGCGAAATCGATGGCGATGTTCGGCTTATGGAAAACTTTTATAGTGTTGATCCGGCAATTTATAGTATAGATACGGCCGGAGAATTGGTACAACTAAACCCAAGCACGCTTTTTACGACACTGCTCGGTGATTCTTCAATTCTTAGTTCTTATTCGACTATGACGTCCATCTATCGCCAATACGATAAGAGTTTACTTGAAGATGATATGCGAATTTTGAGTGGACGTTTACCGGAAAAGTATAATGAAATGGTAATTATTCTAACCAAAGAGGGAAGAATCGCCGACCTTGTGACCTACTCGCTCGGTTTGCGCGATACGGGTGAGCTTTCAGCGGTTCTCGCAAAACTAATTAATAATGAGAGCGTGACACTAAATGAAGAACCACTGACGCTGACTTACGAAGACTTAATGAATGTTAAGCTTCGGCTCATCAATACAACTGATATGTATAAGTATAACGCTACATATAATATATATGAAAACTTAAGTGAGAATAAAGAATATATGCGGAAGCTCTATGATGAGGCGGAGGAGTTAAAAATTGTTGGCGTAGTGACACCAAAGGATGATTTGGTGAGCGCTATGTCTGGCGTCGCTTATATGCCAGAGCTAGTCGAGCATATTATAAATCGAGCAAAAAACACCGATATTGTAAAAAACCAACTTGCGAATCCATCAATCGATATCTTTTCTAATACAAAGTTTTCCGATAAAACCAGCGAGCTCTCGAAACTTAAATTTGAGAATTTAGTGTCAATAGACCGTTCTAAGATTGAGCGCGCCTTTTCTTTTAATTTGGATAAAAATGAACTTAAAACAAAAGCAAAAGATTATATTATTTCTGCTTCGAAGGATTTAATCAAACAGGTAGTTGACGAATTTAAAGAACTAGAACCGATGTTTAAAGAAAAAGCCGAGGAGCTGCGTGAAAAAATATTAAAAAAGCTAAACGAAATGTTAGAAAATGAAGAGATTGACTTTAGTAAAATGACCGAGGAAGAAATATTGGAGCTGTTTAAAGAAACTGCTGACGAGATAATTAAAGAAACAGATTTTGAGGATTTGAAAAAAGAAATACTAGAGTTTGACATAGAAAAGAGAATCAATCAAAAGATTGATGGTTTAATTAATTATCTTTCTACAGTCGTACGCGGTTCATTTTCGGTCGATCAGGCTATGCTCGCGAGTGCTTTTAAGATGAATTTTGACGACGATGAGCTTGCAAGAATTTTTTCGGCGATGTTTAACAAGACTGAGAAAACTCTAGCCTCCAATCTGGCAATACTTGGCTATCAGGCACTCGATGACCCAACTTATATTGCGTTCTACTTCAAAACATTTGAAGGAAAGACGAGATTTTTGAATTTTATTGACCGTTATAATGATATGATGAAATCTTATAATCAGGAAGATTCGGTGATTGAATATAGTGATACTACTGGTATCTTGATGACAAGTGTGAAGGTGATTGTAGATGCCGTATCTTATGTTTTGATTGCTTTTGTATCAATCTCCCTAGTAGTGTCATCAATCATGATTGGCATTATTACTTATATTTCAGTATATGAACGTACGAAAGAAATTGGTATTTTGCGCGCAATTGGTGCATCAAAGCATAATATCTCTTCAATTTTCAACGCGGAAACCTTTATTGTGGGCTTACTTTCTGGCCTGATTGGTATTGGTTTATCGTACAGCATTATTCCAATTATAAACCTAGTATTGGCGCACTTTACGGCCGACGCGCCCGGTGATATCAGGGCAATTTTACTACCAAATGCCGCCTTCATACTAATCGCGCTCTCGGTTATTTTGACCTTGATTGGTGGGCTCATACCTGCAAGAGCTGCAGCTAAGAAAGATCCAGTTGAAGCGTTGCGTTCTGAATAGGTTTGTGGTATAATTAAAGCACGTTGGGGATTCGCCAAGTGGTAAGGCAGTGGGTTCTGGTCCCACCATTCGGGGGTTCGAATCCCTCATCCCCAGCCATTTTTTGTTTTTGAGTCCAAAAGGTTCCGAGCGAACGGTCCTGACCCCTGTAATATCAGTCCGCTAGGTCCTAAAGTTCGGTTCGAGCACGTGACGAGACCAATGAGGTCTCTTTTTTCGGCCGTTGTGGCGACGTCGAATAATTTATCGGCATATTTAAAGACTTTTAAGATGTAGCCAGCGTTCGTATAGAAGTTGTCGTCGGCACGATCTAGCGCGGCTTCTTGCGCCTGGATCTCAGCCAGTTCGTTGCGATATCGCTCGTTATTTTGGTTATAAAGTTCCAGAGTAATACTCTTGTCCATTAGCATATCGTAAGCTTCCTGCTGTCTTGCTTCTAGTTTCTTACGCTTTTGAGATAAACTTCGGCGTTGCTCGCGATAGAAATCTATCTTTCCGGCATGCGCTTCGGCTAACGCCTTTCTAATCTCGTCTAATTCAGCCTCAGTTAATCTTAGGCCTCGCAGGAATTCTTTTACCTTGTCATCAAGATACTCTTCGGTGTAACTTTTCATACTCTTATGCGCTCCTCGTCTATTCGTGCAGTGGTAGTATTTGTGATAATTGTAGCCGCCATGTCGTAGCTTACGCTTCTTAAATTCTGGCGTTATTGTACATCCGCACTCTTCACAGCGGATTAATCCACGATAAGCCGATTCTATGCCACCATATTTTGGTACTTGGTCGTCGCCCTTAAGGTTTCTCTTGTCGAGTATCTGATTAACCATATCAAACAACTCTCGATCTATTATCTTCTCGTAATTATGTGGATATTTCTTTCCGCCTTTTTTATCGATAATAAATCCGACGTAAAACTCGCATCTTAGGAATTTGTGGATGATTCCTTGCGAGAATTTAGTGCCGTATTTCTTGTTCATTAGTCTTGCTAAGGTTCTACATGAATATGTTCCGGTCGAGAAGAGCAAGAATACCTCTTTTACGATCGACGCGGCCGGCTCTACCGGAACGACGTTTTTAACCTTCGGCCTGACGCTGATAGTTCTAAATTCATAGCCATAAGGCGCGCTCCATGGTAGCTCGCCGCGCGACAGTTTATTAATCTTCGTATTAAGGCCGTCTTCTTTAATGCGGTTTAAGTATTCCTGGCCCACAAAAACCTTCACATTCCAGGATGTGAGGTCGGTCGCGCGGCTATTCTCCGAGAGAATCAGCCTTTCATCAACGCAGTGGATGCGCTTGCCGTATTTAATGCGTAAATCTTCGATAGTTACAGCGTCACGGAAGTTTCTAGTAATGCGATCTACACGAAAGGCGATAATATCTGTTACATCCGGATTATCCTTTAAGAATTGGATCATCTCGTTGAAACGTTTACGCTCTTTATAGCTACCACCAGTTTCGCCAATGGCGTATTCGCGCACGATTTTTAAGTTTTGCTCGATCGCGTAATCTCGCATTCGCGGTAGCTGAATTTCATCGAGAGATAAGCCTTCTTTTTCTTGTCGCGCCGTTGATACGCGAGCGAATAGAACGGCTTTTCTAGTTAGTTGCGGCTCATTAGTTTTGCCGGTATTTACAGGGGTAGAGTTTCCCATGTTATCAAACATAATACCCTAAACCTTTCATAAGTCCATATCATAAATGGATCTTTGGAGTTGGGCTATTCGCAACTAAAATAGCCGTAAAGAACCACCCTACGATAGCGCTAGTCTGGCCCAGCGCGCACCTTATTTAATTCTGTGAAGTATTCAAGTAATCGTACTGGCTTAAACTCGGCCAGTTTATCTTCTATGTAGCTAGTAGAGCTACTCTTTCTCGTTCTAAAGTAGATCTTTGATATTTTCTTCGTAAGCCTAGACCATTGCGCCGAGTTGGCGCCGGTCATCTTTCGCACGTCTCGGCTTCCGGTTTCGCGCATTAGACTCCATATTGCCAAAGTCTCTAGCCGTTGCGCCAAGGTCGCTTTTGGATTTAATGTATTGATCTCGTGAAGAAAGCTGGTAGCTGTATTTGTGATTGTTTCGTTGAGGTCTAGATTTTTCGCCTCGATCTGCGCGAATTCATATTCTAATAGCGTCTTGGCTAGTTCTTCATTAAAGATGTCTACGAATACAAGCTTCTGCTTTGTAGCTAGTCTTGCGACGCTGTCGCTCGCGCGGCCGTACTCGAGAGCGTGCTTCAGCGCTGTATTGAACGCACGTTTCGTGTTGTATCGCGCTTCAACACGCACCACTTCAAAAGGCTTCTTGCTACGGATATTATCAAATAGCGTGAGTTGGCAGTAGTTATCTTTCTCGAGTAGTCCGCGCTCGCTGACGCGAGACTTAGCTAGTTCTCTTCGTTTATCATAAATCGCTATGGCCTGACTTGCGCTGTAAAAATGCAGAGCCTCGCCATCGTTTCGGTAAACGCGCATATCGGCTTGCTTTCTGGTTGATACGTTAGCTTTCGCTATATCGCCAATTACGCTTGCCGCAGTCCGGTAATCGTCAAAAATAATATTCTTACCAAAGTGAACCGTCTTAACCTCGGCTCTTTCTATCTGGTTTCTTTTAATCTCAATTCCAAGCTTGTATAGTTTGCGATAGAGTTCTGCGCAGACTGCTTTAAAGTCATTAGAGCTAAGCTCATCGAAGTTATTATTGTAAAGAATCTTTGGTGCCGAGAATTCGATATGCAAGAATACAGAAACGCCGCCGGCTCGTATGGCTTTCATGAGCGTTACGCGTGGCTGATATACGCCTAGCTTCTTGTCTTTCGCTTTTAGTTGCAATACACATTTAATAACCTTGCCGGATCCAAAAGAATAGTATGGCGGTCCGAAGATGCCATGAGCAGAAGGAGAGAACTTACGATAAACGCTCGGGCTAATCCTGAAATTGGGGTAGTTCACTCGGAGAATCACAGTATCGATCATCGCTAGCTCTCATTACATCTTCATATTTACTAATCACTGCTTCTTCTATTTCTTGCCCGACATATCTGTCTATAGGGTAGAATATTCCGAAGCTATTCAATCCGACCTTTTTGGTTGGAAAGGTGAGTCTATATGAGCCATCTAGTCGCGTCATAATGCCGACGGAACTGCAGTAGATCGTTCCGTATAGCACAAAGCTTGCGAAGGCTACCAGTCCGCCATGCGGCTTTACTGGCATTATTTCAATTTCCGATATAAAGCTATTCATTGTCGTCATCCTTATTGACGACATGCTCGCGCTTGTCTATATCGATTAATATTTCTAGAAACTTTACGAGCGCTTGTTGCTCTAGTTTCTTGTCTTTCTGATACGTTATATTACCTCTTCATTCCATATTTCAAGGATACAAAAAGAGAGTTCAGCGTTATTATTGCAATAATACTGCGCTATTTTAGGTATTTCGGGTTGATTTTGACTGATTTTGTATTGAGTTCAAATAGATCATCTATTCCGGCGATATTACGAATGCGCTCATTAAGGCGTTTTAAGACCTCGTAGACGCGGTGCCAGTCCGAAGGGCGTTCATTACCTATGTAATCATACAAATCATCCCAGACGGTCTGGAAATCGCGTAATTCGTAAAGTTTTGTTGGGTTCTTAAACATAATTTCGCAAAGGGCAGGAGTGAACGGTGCATCCTCGCGGAAGCGTACCACCTTATTGCCGACGTGGATTGTGCGAGTTTTTGGATCGTAGCTTACTTTAATATCTTTATCGTCGTCGTAGAATAGTTGTTTATGGCCGCCTTCGTATTCTCGCTCGATTTCTGGAATAATCTCGGCCAACGTCTTCGTCTCAGCATCAAAACATAATGCGATTATTTCGTAGTAATCTGTGTCATTTTGAATTTGGGCTTTTGAATTCATAAAATTGAAGATGAATCGTTGCGGCACGATATTACAGAGCAGATCTAGGCACTTTAGACCCCAGTCGTCGTAGTACTTTTTGGCTTTTTCTTTAGGACTGATTATATCTTCGTGCTTGTCGCCGAGATAAATAAGTTCGTAATCGATGTGTTCTAAGATAGCTTGATCGTCTTTGCCCGATTTCGAGAGTTCGGAAGTTTCATGAAATAAATTAGCAAAGTCGACTCCTTCGCGGTGAAGATCAATCAAGTCGGTTACTAATTCTGTTACATTTTCAGGCATTACAACTTCCAATTAGTTATCTATATTATACCATATCTTCTTGGGGTCGTAAGGTGTTAGAGTGACTTGCAAAATATCCCAAAGTAAGGTTAAATTGGACAACCCTGCAAAGGGATGCCGCAATTTTAACTAACCCACAACTGAATATTAACTTTAATCCAAAGTTGCTCTTTAATGGTCGGTGTTAGAAAAGACCTTGCAGGGTTTAAGGAGTATTTATATGAGTAATATTGGTATATGTGAATACGTTATCGGCGTAATTCACGATAAAGATATCTGGTACTATGTCGGCAGATACGACGCCAATGGCATGAAACTTAAGCCGAACGAGCAATATTCTTCGTTTTTAGTTGATGCTAAGCGTTACAATGACGAAGATATTCTGCGAGAGGAGCTTGAATCTTTGCCTAAGACATTGACATATAAGATTCTAGAGCTTCAGCGTTGTCCGAAATGTACGAAAGAGTTTACGGAGCACCCCGCCTTATCTCGCGAGGATAACGAGACGGAGATTTGTCCGGAGTGCGGAGTCAAAGAAGCTATTCAGGCTTACATCAATAGTTAACTTCTTCGTAAAACTTCCAAAAACAATTTTGGCAATATGACGTTATTTGGAACGTTTCCGAAGTATGGAGCAATCTCGCTTTGCGTATATCCTGCAATACCGCACCCAATTTCTGTAACATAAAATGTAAGCTCCGGATGATTTTTTGCAAATTCCAGAAATCTTTCAATTTGGCTAAGCATTTCGTCTTTTGAATCCATAGTGTTGATTGCGTAACTTTGTCCTTGCAGTCCTTCAGATTTGCCCATTATCGCACCAAACTTACGGACAGCAGTTGCCGCAGCGCCGCCCAGATGCGCACCGTGACCATTGCTTCCAAAGACGAACACTTCGTTTTTTTCTAATTCTGTTATATAGCCTTTTTCATCGTATCTAGCCATTACCTATTCCTTATTATTAAAAACCTTTTTGAATGTCTCGTAATTATCGAGTTCATATGGTTGGTGATATATAGCAAAGACAATTTCGTCAAATTGACCCTCATAATCAGACAATGCATCCTTGAATGCCCTTGCGACTGCATCTGGGTCATTTCTGAATGCGCCACATCCAAATGCTCCTAGTACTAACCTGCGAGCACCATTCGCTAACGCCACATTATAAATATGTCGAGCTCGGCTTAAATGAATATCATATTGCCGCTTATGCGTCATTTCAATTTCTTCGTCTAAACGATCGTCGTAAATTATGGTTCCATGTCTAAGATTTGGAGCCGCACAAGTAATGATATCTACTTTATACCATTCGTCTTCTGGTATGAGTTCTGGATAATCCGTATCGCTCTTAAAAACGGTCACATCCCTCGCATAGATTAGGGCGTCTGTGGCGCGTGGATCCCAACGAGCTCTATTTGGATCGTAATATAAATGTTGGAAACGTTCTTGCGATATGATTGGATAAAGATTAGAGCAACGACATAAGCTTTCCTCTTGGGCACCGCTTCCACCAAATACACCGCCACCTGGGGTTGAACAGTTCGCAAAGTTAAGGACGGCAACCTTATCGGTTTTTTCGTTTAACATTCTCTTTGCGGCCTCAAGAGAACGTTCACTTGTAACCGATAATATTGTTTTCTTGGGCTTTACTTTAGAAAAGGCTTCGAAATCGGCATAATCATAAAATCGAGCTTCTTTGCTAGCCTTAATAGTTTCATCTGATATTTTCTGATTTTTTCTAATAAACGATCTTGTATCGTCGAATATACTCTTTAATCTTTCGCGCCTATCACTTCGATTGGCTGGTGCATTGTTTCTATTAAATGGATCCTTCTTGCTCTTCGATTGACCTTCCCTTATATAGCTCTTTAATATTTCGCCAATACTCTGAATTTCTTCTGGCTTATCCTCATCAAAAGCTTGCTCATTTTCTTCCTCTTTTTTCAAGGGATCTGCAAATACAATTCTTTCTTGAAAATCGTTTGGTTTTTTGAAGAAGCGATTACCTTCAAAACGTGTTTGTATGATTGGGCACTCTTTCATATTTAAAAGTTCATCAGCTATTTCTATTAATTCCTCTGAGTTAAGAACGTTTTTGCTCCATTCTTTTGGAATAGCCTTGTAGCCGTAATAAGCGCCTGCTAATTGGCCATAGCAAGCTGCATTCGTATCCGTATCGCCACCCAAACGTATGACGGCTAACATACCTTCCCTGAAGGTGTTAAAATTTATCAATCCCCATAATGCTATGGTAAAACAGTCAACTACGTAGCCGCCAAGATCAGCCAAAGTATCACCGCTTTTGTCGTTAATTCGACTCAACCCGTCGATTTTGTAATATCTGTATAGCTCGTCACGCCGTGAAAGTATCTCTTTTTTATTTAGTCCATAGAAAGCCAGACAGAGTACTGTAGCAAACATGCCTGTGATATCTATTGCTATATCGGAATTGTGGGTTTCGCGACAAGAAAGAGTGGCCATATAACAAGCTTTCTCCATATCGTCTTGTCTAGTGTTTGTTTTGTTATGGCAATTAGCGATTACGACCGGAGCCAATCTCATTATCGTACCGTTTCCAGCTGATTCCGTTTTTGGTTCATTCTTATGAATGATAGGGTCCCTATGGTAAAGGCCTATTGCATTTGCGGTTTGTGTTCCCACATCGAAGGCGGGTTTATTATCGAAGCTTCTGTATCCATATACCACCCAACTGCGAAATTTATCCATAATATCATACGAGTCATATCCGCCCTTTTCCAAAAGACTGTCGGCTAAACAAAGCGCCATCGAGGTGTCGTCTGTCCAAGCACCAGCAGGGAGAATCATCGATTCTCTAAGGTTTTCAATTTCGTCGCCCATCTGGCGAATACCATGGCTCGTGTATCCGAATTCAACCGGTGCGCCCAAGGCATCGCCGACCGCTAGGCCGACAAGCATACCGCGTGCTTTATCTTGGAATACACCTTGATCCATGTTTATATTATAGCATTCAGCCATTTTTATTTTTCGAATATGAATAAATATTCGTGTGCAAGTAATAAGAAATTATATTTGATGCTATTTGTTTTCCAATATCCAGTCGCTCGACAATTATGTTGTTCTTTCATAATTATTTCTTTTAGTTTAAAGCCGGCCTCTTCGAAAACTTTCATTGTCTTAAAGCTCAATGGAATTACGTGACCTTTTTGGCGCGTGTCGCCCATTAAAATTGCACAGAATTTGCCAAACTTTAATACGCGATAGCTTTCTGATGCCACGCTTTTCATCTGTTCTATGAAATCATTGACTTTAAAGTTTGATAAATCCTGTGGAATATCTTGACCCTCGCTGTAATGGATAATATTCGCATATGGGGGATGCGTACAGATTAGGTCGATGCTTTCGTCCGGAATTGGTTTTAGGTTGCGCGCATCACATTTTGACACCTTGACTATACCGTCTGCGCCCTCGTGCTTGAATTTTACTTTTTCGCGACATCTTTTAAGTGCGACCGGGTTAATATCCATTCCAATGATGTTGCGGTTCAGTAGTTTTACCTCTACTAATGTAGTGCCGCCACCAGCAAATTGGTCCAATACCCAGTCTCCCTCTTTTGAATAGCGGAGCAGGATATTTCTTGGAATATATGGCGACCAGTTTCCGCGCCATTTTGCATCGTGGGTAGCCCAGTTGCCACGATTAGGGAAACTCCAGACGCTAGTCATTTCTAACTCAAAATCGTCTGGCTCCCATTTCTTTATTTCTTTCTTTTTATCGGGCATGAATGTTTTATTCTCCCTCGGTTTCTGGAACTGGCAAGCCGAGTCTTGTTAGTGGGATATATTCAAAATAATAATCGCAATCTACGCTTTGGATGTAGTCTAGAACGTCTTTGTATTTTGGATCCCTGAACCAATTATCGAGAAGATAGATATATTCAACATCAATGTTCGCTTTGGACATGAGCTTTTGATATTGTTTTTTCTTAAAGTCACAAGTTTGAAGTTTTTCATCTACCGAGCCAGCAACTTCCTGGTGCTTACATTCGATGATAAACAAAATATTATTCAAAATTACATAAATACTATCGTCTGGTAAGAGTTGCTTTGAGATGTACTGCTTCCAATCAATCCCAAGTTCTTTAAGAAATACATTATAAAATTTGTGTTTTTTAAATACTCTTGCAACCAATTCGTCGTTGTAGAAGATTTCTTCGTCATTTTCTACACGATAACCATCCTGTTTCGACAGAAACGTTGCTAAATCGGTTTTACCCTCAAAAATTAAACCCGTTCTTGTATTGCCACCATAGATACCGCCTTTTTTCATTTTTTTCTTCTCCTTTCTTAGAAGTTTGATATTAATAATTCGTTAATTTTTCCGCGTTTATCACTATTTCTATTTATCATGCGCGTTGCGGAGACGCGTTTGATATTCTGTTTTGCGTATGCGTCATCGAAGAAATTATCATCTTCGTTGGCGTTCTTTGGATCGGAATTGCTTGCGACTATCTTGGCGCCTTTTTTGTCTAGTTCTTGAACGAATTTTGCAAGCTCTAACTGGTTTTTATCGTCAAACATGCCCTCTGTGTATGACGTAAAGTTGGCAGTCGGTGTTAATGGGCGGTATGGCGGATCGAAGTAGACAAACGTTTTGCTATCTATGAAGTCACCAGATTCCTTATAGTCGCCACATACTATCTTTACGTTCCGTAGTTTCTTAGATACTGCTTTCAAGTTATATTCATTACAAATAAGTGGATTCTTATAAGCGCCCATTGGTACATTGTATTCGCCTTTGCGATTTACGCGGTATAACCCGTTAAAGCAAGTCTTGTTAAGGAATATCATCAGGGCGGCTAGCTCGACTCCATTTTCTTGTTTGCTCTTAAGCTCGTTAAATCGCGCACGTTTGGCGAGATAGGCTTCCTTGCGGTTATCATTGTCTAATGCTAAGTAATCGGTCTCAAATCGTCTTAAAACGTCCAATAGTGTATCGATATCATCTCGAATTATCGTATATGTGTTTATCAGTTCTGCGTTAATGTCGCTAATATAGACTTGCTGAGGTTCGAACTTATTTAAAATATCGAATAAGACTGCGCCACCACCGACGAACGGCTCTGCGTATTTTGTTATGGTAGTATCCTTGGTGAAAGGGTAGTATTGTTCGATTTCCTTAAGTAATTGGCCTTTTCCGCCAGCCCATTTTAGAAATGGTTTTGCTTCGGTATTGACTAACGATGCGGCTTTCGTTCGTGCATCTATTGGTTTTGCGGCATCGCATGGAATTACCCATGAATTCCCGACGAACATAGCGCCGATAATACGACCTTCAGAGCACAAAGTAGCTACTCTTCGCTGAGAGATATCCCATTTTGTAGCCGTTTCTTTTGCTGAAATATAATTCATTTTACCTCACTTATTCTATTAACTATTATATTCCAAATCTAGAATAATACCAGATCTAAAAGCTATTTACTTCATCTTTCGCTAAACGATTTTTATAATTATCAGAAAAATACCGCAAGTTATTAGATTGCGGTATTCGTACTGTTTATTACTCGTCACTGTAAGCGAGATTTTAAATCCTTTAGACTTTAGATTTTCTCCAACCTGCACTTTGCGCCTCAGCTTCCGAGCAAAACCATCTTTCACCATAAGCTGTATCTATTATTGTTGATTCATAATATTGTTGCCCAGGCATGTGGTAGATTTTTTCTCCACTCCAGCTAATATTTCCCTTGATATTACAATCACTTTGGTTTTGAGTCGACTGAGTCATTGACGGCGAGATATCATTATTGTTTATGGAACCGGTTTCGTTACATGCTTCTGGAGCCCAAAGGCCCTTATTCTGATTTTCTGCATCGACTTGAGCTTTTTTATAATCCGACTGGTGCGCATATGGTATATTGTATGTATATTCGTAACCATACCCGTTTGCAATTATCGATAAGCCTACATCTTCGCCATCTAAATATACATATCTAAGAAGCCTATTGTACTTATCTCTATCCGCTTGGGTGGAATCCGTGGCTATACGGATCGACTTTCCATCTAGTTTTTGCTTTAAGTATTCTGATGCTTCAGTCCCAAAACATTCGACCGTTGTTCTTGGATCTACTGTCTCAGGAGTATTTACCCCAATAATTCTGACAGACGTTAAAGAACCATTATAGGTAATCTTGATAGTATCACCATCAACAACGGATTCAACTTTATAAAAATTATTATCTAATTTTTCAGTATCGCTAAGTTTAATTGTTTCTGTTGGGCGATTTTTTGATTCATCACCTGATTGAGCCGATGAATTCATTTCGTCGGCGTGTGCGTTTTCTTGTTTTGTACTGTTTGTTTGGTATGTATTATTAGCACCGAAAGTAACGTTGTTGACTCTTACGAGAGAAAATACTGCAATCAAAATGCCGATAACTGTTAGAAAAGCCACTATCCCGTCACTTGACTTCCTATACATAGATTAATCTTCTAAATTATGTTTTTTCGAACGGCTACGAACTGGATTGCGACCAGACTTTGTCATCGCCTTATCATACATGTCATTCATTAAGTCTGGTTCCACGTTGATGGCCATTTTAGCCTCAATCATTGCACGAGCTGATTCATTATATTGTGAAATATTATCACTTACAGAATCTTTTGATTTTGAAAGGCGCTCAGCATAAGTAGGGTAAATCTGAAGTATAGAAATACCTTCTTTAAGTTCTTTTCTTCTGTCTTCAAGTTCATCTAATAAATCCTCGTAATGTCTTTTTGCGCGCCTGTATTCCCAAATATTGTTATCGGACAGTATCTCGGCACTATCTCTAGACATGAAGCCAGTGCCAAAATACAAGACTAATTGCAAAAACGCAACGCCGGCGCCCATTAAAAACTGTTTTAAGACGGTTCCGGACATCGAGCCACCCATGACCAAGGTTCCTAGGCCACTGACCCACAGACGGACGAGCACTAGCGATATACCGGCTGCTGCCCAGGTCAAGTACCCGATCCACTCACCTTTTTGCTTTTCAACATTATGTTTACCGCGCTGATAACCGATTAAGGCCATAGACGCATAACATGTAGCACCGATGATAAATGAAATAGCCCAAGCTTGCCAATCTTCCATTGCGCGACCACTGTTTCCGGCTAATGTTGTTGCTAGAAATATCGCATCAACAACTTCACTCAAAATTCCAACGATAGTGAAGAAATACGCTATTTTAGGGAAGTGAAAGCCTTTGTTCGGTCGAGTTATTTTTGGGATAAAAGACCTCTTCTTGTTTCGTTCGGAGTTCATATTATCTGTCTCCTTTCTTCGTGTTCCAATTCAAGCTTGTAGGAAGGGACTCGATCTCTTTGAGCATCTCTTCAGTATCGTCATATTCTTTGGTATTAACTTCTGCGTTATCCATATCTAAATTTTTTGCAATTCTTTCTAAATTTTCACGCGCTGCCGTAATTTCATCAACAAGACCTTTGTATCCAGTAAAAGAGGAGTAAATATCGCTTAATCCTTCCGCATATAGTTCATCGATGACACTTTGCTTCTTTGCATACGCAGTGTCAACATCAAAATCTCTTTTGTCGAATTTCGCATCGATATACTTATGGATATAGAAAAGCGCTTGAGGATGTAGAGTATCATTTTCGCGCAATTCCGCTATTACCTGATGTTCTAAATCGTCAAGTTCTTTTTTTGATAGAACCTCTTTAGGAATAGCTTCTGGTTTTCTCCAATCCGGAGATTCATCCTTCTTCTTATGGAAAAAATTAAACATTCCCATTTGTTAAATCCTTTCTAAAATTAACTAACGAAGATTCTGGTATAGGTTGGATTTCATAATGCAAATTATTAATCTTATTCAAAATCTTAACCGCTGATTCGGCATATTTTTCGTGACGTCCATTATATGAGTCAATTATTCTAGTGGCTGACTGACAAAAATCATCGATTACGTTTTTGCGTTCAACCTGTAGAGTATGTATAGAATGCTGTGAGTTCAAAACATTTTGTTCCGAGTCTTTTTTTGCGGTTCTCTTCATAGCAACCTTCTGTCTTTGAAAATAAGTCTCAGCTGCTGATTTCGCATTATTTAACATATCCTCCGCTTCGTCAGCCACTCGTGTTGCTAAATAGAGATCTCTATTGTCGCTGTCGTTATTGCTTTTTGCGGTAATAATTTGTTTATCAATGTCAGCAATTCTATCAATGCACTCTTGATAAAGCAAACTTATCCAAGAATCTCTTTCTTCGGTTAAGCTTCTAATATACGGAGTGTTAGCTTTAAAATTCCATCTACCGTCTGCTTCAATATGCTCAACTTTTTTCCGCCATGTTTTTATGTGATAGGTTCTCGCAAACTCTCTCAGTAGTTTTTTTCTATCAACCCTGCCCTGTAATATATCTCTCCATGTTTTATAATAAGCCGTTCTTAAGCTGTAATTATTCCAATTAGCAATAAACACTAATACTGGAACAGCTATTAGGATTGTAAGAATCCATCCGGCATTGTTAGTGTCCAGAGCTTTTATGTTGTATAAAAACATACCAACTAGAATCGAAGCGAGCACCGATAGAGAAGTCAAAAAGTAAGTATTAAATGTGCGGCCATGGTTCGCATAGTTTTGATATGTCTGAAAAGTAGCCATACTATTGCACCTCAATTCTAACTGTGCGTCTCTCGGTATCTGGTAAAACACTATTGCAGGTATATCCGCCTCTGTCGTCTTCTTTTTTATCATCCGTAACTGGCGAGCCAGGCATACCTTTGGTTTCAATTTTGTCGGCTGGTATGCCTAATGAAATAAGAATGTTTTTAATCGTATTAGCACGATCGGTACTTAACGATCCGGTTTCCACACAATATGCAATATAGCCAGTTATAACTAGTTTCTCTCCGCCGTAATTGTCGACGATATTCTCTTTCAGATATTTTTTGACTTCTTGCTCATTTATAAGGATGAACTGATCAGGATGGAACCTTCCAACTTTTTCGTTAATATCAAATGTTTTGCCTTTGATAACTACATTATCAGGTATTACCGTTTTTACTGTGCGATCTGTGTCAATAGAATAAGATAAAAGTGTACCTGCGCCTGTTTCGAATTTACTAACGCCAAGGTATTTAAATACGTCATTATAAATGTTTTCTTCGGTTTGTTTGTACTCCTGAAGTGGCATCTGCGGACTAGTGACATAGCCTAGGTTTACCCAATGAATATCGACATTCTCTAATTCGTTACCATAATATCTTGTATCTGAGTTAAAGATACTCGAAATATAGTCGTGTTCTTTGCTATATTTTCTTGCAGCCGTGTAATTTTCTAGTAGTTTGTCAGTACTGAAGTTTAGCTTTCCACTATCTGAATAGCCAGAACCGATTATAATAATTGCAGGTTTTGTGCCGCCTTTGACTAGATCTGATGCTTTTAAGATGGCATTAAGATAATCAGCGCCATCTTTATTTGGAGCTGTACCTATTTTTTCTTCAATAATCGAAAAATTGCTCGTCAATATATTCTTAGTTGCCGTCATATTGCTACCGGGCGCTTGAACTTCACCTTTGAGGTCAATCAAATCATTCCCAGTACTTGCGGATATGATTGGCAAGTTTAATTCGTCCTCATCTGGATTCGCAGAAAAGAACGCATCCGTAATAATTTCTTTACTTTTCTCATCCAATTTTGGAACAGGGGAATTTTGGGTATTGCCTACGACGATTGCAACTTTATCATAGCCATACCTGGTAGAACACCAGCCCGATCTTCCGCTTATTTCATCTCTATTCCCATATAAATCACACGGGTTGCCTGTTTTTATGATAGAAGAAAAACCAAGAAATAATAAAGGAACGGCAATTACCGCAGCACCAACAGTATAAACGAAATTTCGCATCATACGTTCTTGTTGTTTTTGTCGTCTCCTGGAAGACATATCTTTCTCCTTTATTACTTTCCCAACAAATTTTATCAATTGTTTGCAAGGTTATCTTTCATTATAGCATAATAGGAATAAAAAGTCAAGCATTTTGGGCATATTTCACCATTTGGTGTCAAGAAAAAACTTTATCCCTGTTTTCTGCACGAAAAAGGTCAAAAGTCCGATTGTGATCAAGTGGATGCTATCTATTGACTTTCTGGCGCTTTATTTTCTAGAATTCGCGGCCGTAGCTTGGCGTAATATCTACCGGCTCAGCCCAAAGCCAGAGTTTCGTTACCGTCCAGCGTCGTACGAAATACATACGCAGGATCGCTTCGTTTACGTCGCGGTCGTTTAAAGCACGTGGAATGTAGGCGAGAGAGAAGAAGTATTTATCCTTATCCTCGCCGTCGTAATGAATATAGACGCGTTTTCCATAGCCAAAGCGCATCTCTTTATCCCAGGTCCCGAGTAATGTTTCGTCATCAAATTCCCTAAGCGCCCATTTGGCGTCTCTAATGTTTGAATCTATCAGCTCCATATTCTTTAGATCGCAATATTCTCGCGAAGTAAGGATGCCTTCGTGTTTAACATAGAGTTGATGGAGCTGTCTGGCGGTTACCTTGATAGGTTCGCCATTCTTCGGCTTCTTGTATAATCGGCGTTTTGCCATAATCACCTCGTTTCTTTTGAGGTTGCGCCATTGAGGCGGTATCAATATTTGAACAGCATAGTGTCGCCGTCCCAAGCTGCCCACTCGTTGCGTTTCTTTTCTTCCGGCGTCATTCTAGCTTGCTCTTTCTCGATCTTCTTAACGGTTTCTATTAATTCCATCATGTTTTTACAAGCTTCTTCCGACCAGCCACTTTTCTTAATTGGGTGCCTGATTACGGTTTTAAGCTTGCTTGCGTCACATTTTCTTGGATCGCTTAGATAAATCTCATGGTGATATCTTTTATCAGTTATATCTAGTTCATATCCGTTATCTTGCATGTATTTATGCATTAATTCAACGGTGGCCGGCTCATCATCGTAGCTTCCGATATGCATACATTGAACGCATAAACCCTCGTCATAGGTTAAAAACTCCACCCTAGAGAAGTCTTGTTTCTTCTTTTTGGTGGCTTCTTCTATCGCCCAGTCAAAGTCTTCTTTTGTTACAAAGTCTGGTAAACGAATAATTGAAATGAAATTTAGAGCTTCTTTATGATCGTAATCTATATCATCTTTTCCATCTTGCCACCAAAAGCCCTCTAATGGCGGCACAACGTATTCAAAGAACCCATCTATCTTATGATCGCCCTTATAACTCATTTTTAGCGTGTAAGCTATACCGTATAATAGACCTAAAGTATTCTGATAGTCTCCGTTTTCTTCGTTTGGGTTGCCTTTACCTCTAACGGCGATATAGTTCATCTTTGGCACTTCGATAATCGCCGGTTTATTCTTCGGCATATAAAACTCTTTGTATTCTTTTTTGAAATCGAATGCCATACTTACTCTAATTATATCATCCGGCGCAAGTTTTCATATTACAACGCGGTTCGAGCATAAAGTCAAAAAACGGCCCTACAGGGGTCGTATAATCGTCTATTTTTCGCCAAAATCGCCAATGGCTAGCGTTTGTAGTCCGGCTCCAACCAGAGCCATGGATTCCATGGATTTAGCTCTTGTGCGTCGCACCTCTGTAATAGTGGCTTCAGAATCGTAATTCGCGACTTAATTATGCAGAATTTGTCATCTTCTTCGGTTCCTATCAATGTACTTAAGTTCCAGCCACGAAAATTGTTCGAACCAGATAAAACTAGAAAAGCGCAGCTTTTCGTATGACACGACTGAAATAACAAAATTGAGAGCTTGCTCTCATATTTTTTATTTCAGGAGTGGCATAGAAACGAAGTTTCTAGTTTTATCTTATCTAAATTTTCTGGCTCGCAGGGGATATAGGGATCCTAATCCCTCTCCAATCCCTCTCCAATCCCTCTCCAATCCCTACGGATTTAACGCCTCTCCAGTAGCCGTCAGAGTGGCATTGCCGGTAACAACATAGTTAGCAGGATTATTTGTAGTTGCATCAAAGGAACCGTTCGACGTGGTGGCATAGTCTACAAAGCCATAATCAGCATCACTTAGCGTTGTGGTCACCGTATATGATATGCCATGTCTTAGAGTAACTGTTCCACCGCTTGTTGTTACGGTCTGTGCGTCATATGCGGGATTGGAAATAGTGACGCTAGAGACGCCAGAGCCTGCAAAATTGACAGTAACAGTATGTACTGGCGTTTCAAGTATACACCTTATAGCCGTAGCATAATTATGAGTAAGACTATTACTCATAGTTATTGTATCTTGTTTTACGATAAATTGTTGTGGGTTTGATGCATTGCCTCTTGTCGCAGTCCAAATAGCACCTTGGTAAGTCGGGAAACTATTTAATTGGCCCGACATAAAGCTTCCAGCAAATGGTATTGAGGTCTTGTATTGCAGACTCGAAGGAGAACTTGCATTCCTGTAGCCATAATAATTGTAGAGGCCATAGATTTCGCCAGCTGTATTGCCTGTGGGCATACGCCAGCCAGTAGGACAGATATCTCCATCAAGATCATAATAGGAGGATGGGTTGGAATCTGTCTCTGGGATATTAGTTTTATTTGTACCATTGCCATAGCAATAGGTGCCCGCAGAAGCAGCACAGTAGTTATATAGAACACCTACTTTACCACTGCCGTTTCCATAGACAGTGACTGTAGAGTCTTTGGTCCACTCGGTGTCACTTTCGTTAACACAAGAACCTGGATTCAAGCAAGTACCAGAAGAAACCGACATCGGCACGCTGTAGTAATCTTGATTGCTATTGACCCAGGCTTCACTGTTGATGCCAGCAGTAGGATACTGGTCACTAGCGGTGCCGCCACCATTCTTGAGATATTGAAGTTGTGCGGCGGTAGCGTTGGTGTTTGATGCGGTCACGTTGGATAGGGTATTACTATCTCCTAGATCTAACCTCAAATTATCTATCATCCATAGACGACCGTCGGCTAGTTTCGAAACACAATATGGTTCACCGTCACGAGAATCTCTTAGATAGTAGGCCTGTTCAGTGGTGAGCGTTCCTAGAACTGCAGTATAGTTGCTCGTGTTAATTTGTTGCATATAGGTAATATTTGGGACAGGGGTATTGCAGGACGCTGGGGGTTCTGGCCCTAAATAGGATGTGCTGGTAGCACTGAGTGTTGCGGCACCGCTAATGGAATAAGAAGTGGTCGCACTTGAAGTTGAACCTAAATTGCCACTACTAGTAGTAGACCAGCTGCCAAATGAATACCCATTAGATAGGTTTGGTGTAATGGTATAATTAATGCCGGCATATAAGTTTATAGTTGTCGTTGTGGTGCCATCTCCATTACCATTATTGTTGGTTACCGTTTGGGTGCCATAGTCTGCGTGATAGAAGTCAACACTAGACGTGCCAGCATCTAGGTTAACCGTAACCGTATATGAGGTTGCCTGATTAACGGAAAGAGTAAGTGTAGTATCATCTGTAATAGTAAATGTGGTTGGATTCTGGTTGGAATTTCCTATGAAACCGTTTGCGCCAGCAGTCCAGGTATCCAATATATAGCCGGAGCCAATACTAGCCGTTATTGTATATGTAGCTCCCCTAGCAAGACTGACAACATTGTTGGCTCCAGTTGCAGTTGCGGTGGCGTAATTATTGCTGGTAAACGTAACATTGTTTACATTCTGCGGTAGTGTTACCGTAACATCATTATATTCTGTAGCGGTATCGCTTAAGACGCACCTGACTGCAAAACCATCCCACTTATTGTCGGAATTTGAACTTGCCTGCAAGGCCCCTTCCGCATATCCGAGTCGATAGGACCTATCATTGTCTTTCGTTGTCGCTGTCCAAATTCTACCATTAGAATAGCTCGAACTCCTCTTGTTGTTATTATAATCACCGGACCAGATAAAATTATTTGGGTATGCGCGCCAGACAAGGTCGGAGCTGTCTGAACTATTATTAATAATCGCGTTTAGTGCGTTATATTCGCCACCGCCACCACCAGTTGGCAAGTGCCAGCCAGCAGGGCAGATGTCCCCATCAATCACACCGTCGTGGTTTGGACCGCTTTGTTCCATGGTGCTAAAGGTACCTTTTCCGGCTGTGGCAGTATACCAGTTATAGTAAACACCATAAGAGTACCATCCGCTTACCGCATCGTTGCTAGTATATGATTGCGTCAAGGTCCTATTTAGACTATTTGCATTATATTGAATTTGATTGAGACATTCAGGACCTCTAACATTACAGAGCGTATTCATAGAGTGTGTATTATTATCATTTGTGGCTTCTATGAAATTAGCATCTGGATTGTTGGTGTTCTCAGAGGTGATAGTGGCTGTGCCGGGATCCAATCTCAAATTTTCGACGGTCCAGCATTTTTCGTCACCTAGTTTAGCTACGGCGTAGGTTTGATTATCTCGAATATCCGTTAGTGCTGTTATATCGCCTTGAGTCATGGAGTTACAGCCATTCCAATTCTGAAGATTACCAGAAGATGGTATCCATTTTGCATAGAGTTTCAAGCCTGAAGAGCTAAGGTCCCCAGTGTTAATCGTCGCGTTCGGGCCGTAAGGGACCGCGTCGGCGGAGGTAATCCAGCCTGCAAAGCCATAACCAGTTTTGGAATAGTTGGGTGGGGTGAGCGTGGCGGTACTATTTGATGTAGCGGGTTGGTCTTCCATGGTACCAATGCCACCATCTGCTCCATTATCGAAATAGCAAATGTAATCAGCTGGGCAGGTGTCTTCTTGAAATACAACATAAATCGTCACAGTGTTGGTTTCATCGGTAGAATCAACGGTTATAGTGCTCGGAGTGAAGGTGCCTGTAGCAGCATCGTATGCGTATTCAGGTGTAGTATCGCCATTTGCCGAACTGTAGCCTAAGAACTGATAACCGAAGACGTGAGGAATGACACTGGTGGAAAGCGTAAATCTATGTGAGCTATTATGGCTGGTAGTAGCTTCATCTTCCGGTACATCGGTAGCAAAATAACCAGCATCATAATCAAGAATATACTCAACGGCGTCTGGCATAAACTCGTCACCTTCCTTAATGCAACGGACAGCAAAGGCATCCCACTTCTTATATGATCCCGCAGGTGTAGGGTTGCTAGAGATGATGCCAAGTCGATAAGCATTGAGGTTCCCGTCTGGTGTGGCGCTCCAATAACGACCATAGCTATTGCGCCCACCTGGCGTATCGTAGTTAAAATCACCAGAATAGATAAAGTTGTCGGGGAATTTCACGAACCCACTATCTGAGTTTGTAGAGCCGTTATTGGCTAAATTATTTAGCGTTACAAATTCGCCATTCTGACCGCCTGTTGGCAAACGCCACCCGACTGGGCAAATATCACCAGCTACGTTAGTATTACTTGTGTTATAAGTGCCATTGCCAGCCGAAGCAGTATACCAGTTGTACATCACGCCATAGCTGTACCATGATCTGTCTATGCTATTATTGTTATGTGCTGGTGTCAGATTACGATTTAGTGCATTTGTATTGAAGCGGATTGTGTTTATACAGGTGTCATTATCGCCATTACATAATGTATTACTGCTAGCAGAATTAGGTGCAGCCGTAATAAAGTCGGCAGTAGGTGAATTGGTATTGCTACTAGTGAAGGTAGTAGTGGAAGGATCAAGACGAAGGTTTTCTATCATCCAACAATTTCCATCTTCTAGCCTTGCAACGGCATAAACATCATTATTGCGAGTATCCGTAAGGGCAATTATCTCGCCAAACTCCATATAATTGCATTGAGCTGAGCCAAATGACTGCATTGTATAATTAGAATCTGCTTGTATCCATACTGCGTAGAGAGTGATTTGGTTGTCCTGATCGGCATTAGCGTAAAAATTGTTGTCAACAGTAATGGATTGGTTTGGCCCATAAATTGTTACTGCCTGTCCATTTGCTAGCTTAGTACCGGCACTGCTGTCTATGCTCCAACCAGCAAACCCATAACCAGTGCGGGAGAAATTAGACGCAACAAGTCTGCTTCGACCTGGTTCGAGATTATTGACTTTAGCATTCGTCATAGTTCCAGCATCGGCGCCATTGCCATCATAAACTAAGCTATATACTGAACGCCAAGTAGCATACAAAGTAAGGGTTTGGCCTTCAGAAATACCCATCCTGTCGGCAGCAGTAGCTACTGAACCGCCTTCACTCACAACTACGCCACTGCCATCAGCTGCGGTGTTCCAGCCAGTAAACTGATAATGTGTTCTTGTGAATGCGTTGTTTGCGGCTACTGCGCTGCTAAAATCAACATTGGTTTCGTCCGACATCGTACCAGTGCCGCCGTTGGCATCATAATGAATGTTGCCACTGACATGATATCCTGGGTTAAATAAACAACGCACTGTTTGTCCACGTACTTTTGCTGTACCATTAGAATTCATATGAACGCCATCAGGTTTTAACCATAGATTGGCGGTATTAGTTGCACTAACCACATTAATGGTGGCATAGCTGCTAGAAGTGCCACGATTATAACCGGCATTACTCCGATATTCACCGCTTAGAATATAATTATACGGATATGCACGCCATCGCTTTGAGGCAGCTAAACCTCCTGCAGTACCGGAAGTCTGATTGGCCCCAGTTCCACCCATTGTGGTATCAAGAATAGCCAAATCTCCAACATTACCATAACCAGACGGCAGCCGCCAATTGGCTGGACAAATATCGCCAGCAGCAGATGAGCCCTCGTTACTTAGGCCATAAGTGCCATTTCCGGCAGTAGCGGTATACCAGTTGTAATAATTCCCATAAGAATACCAAGAGCTTGAATTGGTATTTGCATCATATGAAGCGGTAAGGTTGCGATTGGTATTATTGGTATTAAATAATATTTGATTATTGCAGGTGGCATTATTATTAGCACAAAAACTATTTGATGATGCAGGATGATTAGTATTGACTGCTGTCGAAAAATCTCCAGTCGGCTTGTTGGTATTCAAATTTGTAATCGACAAATCTTGTTTATTTAAATCAAGGCGCAAATTTTCGATCATCCAACAATGATCGTCGGCGAATTTGACTACAGCATACGTGTTTTGGTCACGTGAATCTGTAAGAGCGGTAATACTGTTTTGGCCCATAATTAACTCGCCAGTAGTATCATCATAGCGAATAGCTGTCATTTCGCTGCAGCCATTCCAACTTTGTAGGGTTCCCGAGGAACGTATCCAATGAGCATATAGTTGCAACCCCGTGACGGAAAGATCTCCGGTGGTAATCGCTTGGTTTGGACCATAATTAGTGCCTGAACCATCCGGTTCGGTATTCCAGCCAGCAAAACCGTAACCTGGGCGAGAGAAATTAGACGCTAGCAGGTCAACACTTGAATTTGAACTAGCGGATTGATCCGCCATTGTTCCAGTGCCATCATCGTCATTACCAGCATAGCAGATACTATCTGCTGGGCAAGGGAGTAGATTTGCTACTATAATAATATTGAAAGAGTTGCTATAATTACCAGGTTCAGTAGAAACGGGTACTTTAACGCCAAATGTTAATGCATGATTGTTACTGCCAGCTGTTGTAGTCTGGAATAACACGGCGGGGGTGGCAAAGGGTTCTGGTATCGGCAAGTAGTTTGCACCGCTATCTATACTATAACCGTAGCCGTCACCAATTGAACCAACTGGAATACTAGATGAACCACTCGGCAGGGTAAAAGTAGGAATGGTTTTTGAACTATCTTGTTCATTGACCAAGGCAGAAGAACTTCCTGCTGTGGTTAGTTTGATTTTATAACCGGCCGAATTAGTGGTAGAAGCGGTGATGGTCTGGCTCTCAGTGCCAAATACACCTACGGTAAGATCCATATGGACAGAATTAGAAGAAATTGAAATTGATAAATCCGAGTCAGCAAAAACCGCCTGACTGGTAAATAGTAGGCTGGTAAATGCGAGTATATTTACAATTATTAATTTTTTTATCGGACCCCTCACAGGTCCTTACTCCTACACTCTCGCATATTATCATTATAACATAATCATTATAAAAAATGGAAGAGTTTTTTTATTAATTTTTTACCTGATTGCAAAAGGCTCGCCTGCAGTAGACGAGCCTTTCCTTGAAAATGTTTAGCACTTGTAGGCTTCGGCCTCTTCTTTTGTCAGGAAGAAGTGGAAACCTTTGGTGTACTCTATTTTTTTATATACAGGGACAATTGTAGTAATTAGTAGCAGAAGGAGAAATAGGGAAGCAGAGAGCGCAAAAATACGGTTAAATCGCTGAGATTTAATGTAATTCAGCACACTGTATATCTTCACCCTATGACCTCCATAATAGACTTTAGCATTTTGCTTATTACCAGTATAACACACCATTTATAATTATTGTGCTAATTTTTGTAATTTCTTATCAAAAATTATTGACAGAAATGCATAAGTGTGGTATAATAGTAAGTATTGGCCCCTCGAATGGCCAAAATCTAAGCCCTTTGCGGATGCACTGGGCAGCACATTTAAGGAGGTTACTCGTATGGGTAACAGCAGCAGTTTTCAGGTAAAAGAACGTGTTTCTAGGGCCTTCGATATCATCGACGGGCCCAACCGGTACGCCCTGTTCGAGGCGTGCCTGCACGCCGCCGCCAATGACCCCGTCATAGTCCCCGTGACTTTCGACGTGGTGGAGGGGTACGATGCCCCGCCGAGCGAACCTGGCGCTTGGGCTATGTTGCTCAAATGCAACAGCTTCCGCGTCCTCGGGATCGAGAACGAAGACGGAAGTGGAGAGTCGTGGAATATCCACGGCTACTGCCAGAGCGCCGCCTTCGGGCAGTTGCAAGACTGCAAATTCGAGGCTTATTACAACTCGAAGCGGAGGAAGGGATCCATCCGCTTCAGGAGAAACTGACAACAGCAACCAGCGCCTGGGCTTTGAGCCCGGGCGCCCCCTTTTTTTGTCAAAAATTAGTTGTGCTATAATATATAGTATGAGTAAGAAAGTTTTTTCTAAAAAGCAGCTAGAAACCTTGACCGCAGAGGAGGTGATTGATAAACTCCAACACGAAAACTACTCGCTTTTAAAGACGCTTGGTGCCGAGAAGCTACGTAAAGAAATGGTGCCGGTCGGCAAAATTTGCAATACCGCCATAAATTATGTACTCGGTACAACTATTAAGGGCGAGTCGCCAGAGGCGCACTCAAAACGGGCTCGCGCAAAGTTGGTGAAAAAGCTCAAAAAACTAACCCCCGGCAGCTACGAAGGCTTTCCGCACGACTCTAAAAATGGGCTCGTGGTCGGTTTCAACCACCCTTCGCTTGGCGAGATTGCGCGTATTTTGATGATGAAGATGGACGTAATGGGTGACAAGCCGATGCTATTCCCAGTGAACCTGCCTTGGTATGAGGCGCTCGCGACGGATTATGATCGGATTTTAAAACTTGGTATTATCATTACGCCAACTATTACACCGTCTACTTGGAAAAAAATCGGACTTAAAGAAGATACGCCCATGTTTGAATCCGCATTAAGAATCAAACGTGAATTTCGCGACCTATACACCAAGCTTAGCCACGACACGATTAAAGATGGCGGCGTAATATTTGTGGCACCATCTGCGACGCGTCAGGCAACAGTTTTTAAAACTAAGGGGGTTTATGACAAAAAAGAGCCAATTATTCCGACAATGTCCGTACTCGCGCTCGACCTCTACAAAGACAAAGATATGAATTGCGACTTTCTACCGATGGCGATTTTACCACCAGATAATTACAAAAAAGGTTTGAACTTCTTTAAAAAATACACTTTAATCCCGGGCGATATTTTTACTGCCGCTGAAATTCGCAAAAAATACTACAAAAAAGGCGAGAAAAAGCTACCAGAGTTTGACTGGGATTTTCATGAAAAGATTGCCGAAAAATTACCCAAAAAAATGTGGTATTAATCATAACATTATGTTTTAAAAACATAAAACGCATTTTAACAGGGGAGAAAAAAATCATAATACGCGTTTAATAAAACATGTGATATAATCATAAGTGGAATGGAAGAAACGGAATATTTTTATCATCCGCTCGAAAATATCGAAGATGTCGATGTTTTTGAAGAAGCGGTGGAGAGGAAACGTCTAACCAAATCGTTATCAAAAGATCGCCCATACACCTACTGGACGCTGGAGATTTACGATCAAGAAAATGGTATCCGCGGAGGCGGTGGTCTTGGTGTGCTTGCTGCAGATACCCGCAGAGTCGCAGACCAGCTCGACGTGCCTTTTATTCTGATTACGCCTTTTTATCCCAGCGAGATTCACCAGATTATTAAAGATGGCAAAATGTATGACGCTCATCGCCTAGTAGATTATAATATTTTTGGATTTCGTTATGTTGATACTGTCAACATTAAATGCGACGGCAGGGTTTGCCATCTTGACGTGATTCAAAAGACTTTTAATAGCACCAAAATTATTTGTGTGACTGAGCCAAATTTTGGTGAACTATACTCCGGCATGAGTGGGTCCGATCATCGGCTCTATCAGGAAGTATCGCTCGGGTTTGGAGGCTATCAGGCTTTGAAGCTGATTGGCGTGAAGCCAGCAATTATGCAGTTAAATGAAGTAGCGACCTTCTTTGCGGCGCTGGCACGGCTAGATGAGCTAGTTTCAAATGGGATGGATTTTTATGAAGCGGTCGTGTATACCCGCAAGCACACTTTATATACTAACCACACTTTAGTTCAAGCAGCAGAGGCAGAATTTGGCTATCAACAATTTGAGCGCTATGTTTTTCCAAATCTAAAATCTCCGGCCGTGAAAAAATGGTTGTCTGATAAGTTTTGCGATGGAAAATTAAAACTTTCGTCCGTAACGATTGAGATTGCAGAACTAAGAAGCGGTGTGTCAAAACTCCATGCCAGAGTTGCGAACTATCACGACATTGCTGGTAATAAAGTAAAATTCAAAGCTATCACTAACGGCATCGACATGAACCGTTGGGTAATGTCAGAAATAATGAATTTATATGAGAGAGATCAGATACTCGACGAAAATACTATGCCGGAAATCGGTTTTGCAGAAAAGGTTGAGCAAATCAGTGCACAAGAAATAAGGGCACTAAAGGCAATCGGGCGGGGAATTTTGAATGAAACTTTAGCTTCGAGGCCGGACCATAATGGTAAAATACTAAGATTCGATGATAATGATTTTATTTTTGATTTTAAGCGTCGTTTTGTTGATTATAAGAGACCAGAAATGCCTTTTCGTGACCCGGCGAAGCTCCGTGCGGTTTTGGAACCAAGGGGTGCGCACTATATTATTGCCGGTAGAGTACATGCGGGCGACAACACGATGATGAAAAAATTAATCGAGCTACTTTGGACGATTTCTAGAGATAGCTATTTGGCAACACATGTGCATTATTTGGCGGATTATGACGAAAAGCTGGCTTATGCCTTGTCTTGTGGTTCAAACGCAGCAATTAATATCCCGATTGTTGGGCTTGAGGCTTGCGGAACTTCCTGGATGAAAGATGTGGCGAACTTAAATCTTTTGATTTCTACGCATGATGGCGGTGTAGCTGATGCCTCAACGGAAAGCTACTTAAATGTCCGTGGGGCGGATGAAAACGAAGAGCTTTCGGAGCTTTATCGTCGCATGGAGGAAGCAATTCAAGCGTGGGACAATGATTTTGATTTGGAATTTTGGGTGAGAAAACAGCTCGCAGCATATTTGCCGGTCGTTTCGGGCGCTAGGATGTTAAACGACTACCTTGATTATTTATTCCCGAGTCAAAAGGCATGAAAAGATGTTGACTATTTGTCTCATGCGTAGTATACTATTGACAAGTCTAGTGAATAGACTATTTTTATTGTAAAGGAGTAAAATGGCAAAACCAAAAATCACTCGCATTAAGGCTGGCGAATCGGCCGCTCCGAAGGTGGACGATGAGCAGACGCCGATTACTCGTAAAAAAGTGGTCGTAAAAGACAAAAAACAAGACAGAGCTAAGCTAAAAGCTGACAAAAAGGCAGCAAAAGCCGCCAAGAAGGCCGAGAAAGCTAAAAGTGGCAAGAAGGTATTTATACTATTCCGCCCATTCGTAGCATTCTTTAGGTATCTTCGAGATGCCTGGAGAGAAATTCGTCAAGTTCGTTGGCCAAGCCGCAAAGCGACCTGGAAAATGGTGCTTGCCGTTATCGTTTATACCGCTCTATTTATGATTATTATAGGGCTGCTCGATTTGTTCTTTAGTTGGTTGTTTAATTTAATTTTAAGTAAATAGAAAGGGATTATATTATATGGCAGTAAACCGTTATGATGCAACTCGTTCATGGTACGCTATTTCAACATATAGTGGCTATGAGGACAAGGTAGCGGATTCAATCAATCAAAGAACTGGCACTGTGGAGATGTCCGGCAAGATTTTTGAAGCTATTGTGCCAAAAGAGAAGCAAATTGAAATCAAAAATGGCAAACGCAAAGTGGTAGACCGCAAAATATTGCAGGGTTATGTGCTGGTGGATATGAAACTTTCAGATGAAACTTGGTATATTATCCGCAACACTCCGGGTGTCACTGGATTTATCGGCACTGGTACGCAGCCAACTCCGGTGTCTGAAAAGGAAATTACAAAGATTAAGAAGCGTATGGGTGTCGAAGATCCTAAGTTTTCAGTACGCTACGAGGTGGGCGAGGTGGTTTCGATTACCGATGGGCCATTTAAGGGCTTTGATGGTACCGTGTCCGAGATTGACCCGGTGAAAGGAAAGCTCAAAGTGATGGTATCAATGTTTGGGCGCGAAACACCGGTTGAGCTTGATGCTTTACAGGTAAAACAATTAGCATAAATAAGCTGAAGGCCGCCTTCGAAGAAAAGGCGGCCTTTTTGGGGGATTACACATTAGTCATCGTTAGTTTTATTACGGTGATTGATTCTGAGGCCACAACAATACGTGTCGCGCAGGCCCCTGTTTGCAAAGTATCGCAATTCGATGTTTTTCCTGGTGATGCCGATGTAGGCCGGGTTTAATTCAATCATTTCGACAATGTCGTTTAGCAGAATCACCAGTTCGGACGTCGAGAGCCAACTGAGATATTCTCTAGCCGATACTTCGTCGAGGCAATAAAAGAATTCGATGTACGGGTATTCTTTTAAGACTGCCCTCGACACTAAGTTTAAAGGATAGACGCCGGTCTTGCGACGTTTGTCTGCGAGATACTTGTACTCCAGTGGTGCCGTGCGATAGGTTTCTGCTTTGCTGTGCCAGAGTTTCATCGCCTCGGCGATAGTGCTTTGCCGAAGTTCCATTTCTTCCTCGTGGCTAAGTTGCTTTTTTGATGGTATCCCTTCTGGTATCCCCTGTGAATGTTCCTGCGCCATGTTTGATATCCTCCCCTAAAGATATTTCCATCTTTTGGCACATTGATAGATGGTCTTTTAATTGTAACATAAACCACCAAAAAAGCAACAGCCCTGCAGGCTGTTGCTCTTTGTTAGACGAATTAACCTTCGACGGTGACACCCATTGAACGAGCGGTGCCGGCGACGATTTTCACTGCGCCATCGAGATCGACCGCGTTGAGCTGGTCCATCTTTTTCTTGGCGATTTCTTCAAGCTGAGCACGAGTAATCTTACCGACTTTGTCGACGTTTGGCTTGCCAGAACCTTTGTCTAGCTTGATAGCCTCGCGGATGAGGTCATCAACTGGCTGGCCAAGACAAGTCCAATCAAAAGTGCGGTCTTCGTAAACTTTGATGTGGACAATTACATTCTTGCCCATGAATTCTTTGGTCTTTTCATTGAACGGGTTGATAAAATCCATCATATTAAGACCCCACTGACCAAGTGTAGAGCCAACCGGAGGTCCAGCGGTAGCTTTGCCGCCAGGGATCCTGAGTTTCAAATTCCCAATAACTTTCTTTTCTGCCATAGCAAAATCCTTATTATTTTTAATATTATTAGAAGCATTTTACGTAACACATATATTATACTCCTGTTTTTTGCTCTTGTCAATTGTGAAATTTTTTGGTATAATATAGCTACTAAATTTAACCGTGGGAGGATTTTTGTCCGCTAGCACCACAGAAAGGGAATTATGGCCGAAGAAGAGGTCAAAACTCAAGATGAAGTCGTAGAGACTCCAGTCGAAGCTGCCGAAGAAGCTGCAGCTGAGCCAGAAACTTTTGCAAAGTCTGGTAAAAAATCTAAAAAGCATATTGAAGAAGTCAAAGCCGAGGAGGAGCGCCAAGCTCGCAAAGCTGAGCGTGCCGCTGCCGAAGCAGCTGGCGAAAAGCCAAAGGGTGCCAAGCCAGTAACTCGTCCAAAGCTCGAACGCCGTGGTCGCAAGTACCAAGAGGCTCACAAGTTGATTGAAAAGGGCAAGATTTATAATCTTAAGGATGCAATTGAGTTAGCTGTCAAGACTTCCCCGGTGAAGTTTGACGCTTCCGTTGAAGCTCATGTCAGACTCGGTGTGGATCCACGCCAAGCCGACCAAAACATCCGTACTACGATTGTACTTCCAAATGGTAACGGCAAGACCGTACGCGTAGCCGTGTTTGCGCCGCTTGATGTTTGCAAAGCCGCTAAGGCTGCCGGTGCAGATATCGCCGAAGATGAAGAATTCTTAAAACAGCTCGAGAAAGGCACGATTAATTTTGACGTGCTAATCTCAACTCCTGCTTACATGCCAAAGCTTGGTAAATATGCAAGGCTCCTTGGCCCTAAGGGCTTGATGCCAAATCCAAAGGCTGGTACCGTGACGATGGATGTTGAAAAAGCCGTCAAAGAGTCTAAGGCTGGTAAGGTTGAATATCGTGTTGACAAGCAGTCTATTGTGCATATTGGGCTCGGTAAATGTTCATTTGGCACTGATAAGTTGCTTGAGAATGCCAATGTATTCTTTGACTCTCTAAAAGCGCAGAAGCCTGCTTCACTCAAAGGCACCTATGTAAAGAGCGTATTCGTTACGACTACGATGGGTCCGTCGGTGGAAGTTGAGAATCTGTATAACTAAATTGTCTAATCTTTAAAAATATCCCCAGGAGACTGGGGATATTTTGTGGGCTGGGGTTTAGCGAGCCACACAGCGCACCGAAAGGCCGGCGATGCGAACGCCGGCAATCTGGGGGTCCAAATCAGAGCTAGTGAAGTCGAGTCCATACGCGAAGGGGCCAGCGTTAACTACAGAAGACCAGTAACGGCCACCGTGACCAACGGCGTAAGACTCACCACTGCCCCCATACCCACCATACACGAAATACACAGGTGTGTTTTGGACATTACCAGAAGCGCCAGCGGTTAAGCTGAGAGCTGTGACTAAGTTGTCATAGGATTTATCGCCACTGTAAGTTGGCAGTCTCCAACCAGCCGGGCAGATGGATTGATCTACATCAATTAAATCTGTAGTATAAGAGCTACTATCATTCATCGCTACGGCAGCAGTCCAGTTATAGTAGTTACCAATATGGTAGTGTTTATCGTTACCGCAAGCTACAGTATCCGTAGCGATTGTGCCATCATAATCATTTCGGATGGTACCGTTCCAGCAGAGGTCTCCTGGATTGAAGGATTCTGGCTCGTCTACCGTGTCGTTCCAAGTCGTATCATTTGTAGCATACGTTGCCGTATCAGCAGTCCAGGTAGCAGACGTATTTGGCGTAGCACCATGACCGATATCGGTATTGGCGTAGGTGTAGAAGCCTGTAGTAGTGACGATATCATGGTCTAGGTTTTGTGTCATCCAGACGTTGCCGTCTGCGAGTTTGGAGATGTAGTAGGTTTTATTGTCACGGTTATCCATGAGCTGGTATTGTTGATTTAAAGTCATGGAGCCAAGCACAGCAGTTTTTTCAGAGCCTGTTAATGTAGCAAAGTCCTGCATGTAGTTTAGGTCATTAATGCTGGATACTGGTGCTCGGTTAGTCACCGCCGTAAACGTAATCACATTAGTATAGTCACCAGCAGCTTGATCGGCAGAGGCTTTAGCACCAATGGTAAACTTAGTAGAATTAGTACCAGTATAGCCAGTAGCAGCAGTACCATCATAGTTAGTAGTGGCATTAATGACTTTATCTTCATTATATAGAAGTCCTGAGAAGGTAGTAGCATCAGTAATAGAAGCAGCAGTAGAAAAGCCCCATTTATTGTCTGAAAAGTTTGGAAGTATAATATTATCACTATCACCTAGGCTAGTAAATGCAGTATTTGATATTGTATTAACTAGACTATTATTAGCTGCAGTTTGTCCTGTACCACCTACTTTAGCAGTTAGGGTATAGCCTGTTATATTGTTAGTAGTAACATCTACTGTAATAGTATTACTATTACTATAATTACCAGGAACGAGATTAGAAATAATGAGATTTGGTGAAGAAAGACTAATTGATAGTGATGGCTCAAAGGTAAACCGTACATTAATTTCATTTTGATAGGTCATGGCGGAGACAATATTAAAAGACAATACACCACCAAAAAGCAAGGTTATGATTAACGCAGATAAGGTTATGATTTTTTCTCTCCCTGTTAAATGGCGTTTTATGTTGTTTAAAATGAATGTTATATTTTGTCTGACCGTCATAATAGTTTAATTATAGCATAAAAATTATAATGTAAATATTTTTTATATTTTTAACAAAAGTGTTATAATGGAAGCATGGAAGAGGTAATTAAACAACTTACAGATGCTCAATTAATAATAATGGCCTTAGCTGGTCTTGCTGCGCTTCTTGCCGGTTACAAGATCAAGAAAGTGGCTTTCTTTATTGTTTGGTTTATTATCGGTCTTAATTTGACTAATTTTCTGATGCCGTGGATTAATACAACTGTCCCGCAAATTGCGCATAATTCACTTTGGCAAAACTTACTTCCAATCGCCGGCGGTATTCTTGTAGCGTTTATGGGTTTTACGATCGAAAAGATTTGCGTGGCAGGTACAGCATTTGCATTGGTACTGATTATTACAGCACAGTACTTTGGCACCGAGATGCAGACAATGTTGCTTGGTAGTATTTTGGGGGTGCTAGCCGCTGGTACAGCGGTAATGTTAATGAAGCCGGCGGTCATAGTTGTGACATCAATTGCGGGAGCATATGTATTGACACTTAGTGTATTACACTGGGCAAAACAGATTGACCCTGGCATCTCATTTTTCCCGATGCTCGCTGGTATTTCGGCCTTTGGTATTGTGGTCCAAGCTTTGACAACTAAGCGTGATTAGTTTGACTAAAATATAGAACTGTGGTATAATTGAAGTGGGGTTAGAGAATTTTTTGTACTTTAAAAAATGAGGAGGAGAAAAATGATGGGAGATTGGTTGCTTGAAAAACCATCGCGGCTAGAGAAAAGCGAAATCTTTTTCGTAGAAAAACAAGAGATGATGCGACACTCGTGGAAGAGGGCTTTCAGAAATTGCCAGTCTGATCTGGATTACAAAGTCCTGCACGAAGAAAGGTTTAAGAGGCGCAACACGCCACTCAAGCTGCTCGATTTTTTCCTGATGACGCTCATGGTTGTGGGTGTGGTGATTATCGCGGTACTGCTAATCAACCGTATTCGTTATACGGTGGCAGTTCCGATTCTTGCCATTCTCGTGTTTATCCTGATGTGGATCGCACGGTATCTGTTTTACCGGCGAATGTATTATTATCTGTTCCTGGCAAACGAGCGGATCAACGTCTATAGTGGAAGGTGGCCGAGCATCGTTAGCTTGGTCAAAAACACAAAAGGCGCCGAGATTCCGCCCGAACCGCGCGCGGGTTTTGACGAGGCAGCAATGAAAAGCTTCCTGGCAGAGGAAATCGGAAAGATGATGGAGGAAATGCCAAAAGCACCTACCGCTCCGCCCGAGCCTGAGACCGCGACGAAAACCAAGGTCAAGGTTAGAGTGAGGCCCGCAAAGACCGAAGTAGAGGCTGGGGTAAAACCTGCCACCGTCTATGACGAAGACGTCCTGTGGCCTGAGCTAAAGTCTAAAATCTTTCGGGAAGATGCGGCTTGGGCTGGAACGCCAGAAACGGCAGAAGACGAAGGTGCTGCCGAGCCCAATTTCAACCCGGTGTTTGTTTTGGACCCAGAACCCACGCCACAGCCGGAAGAGGAGACTTATGAAGAAGTTTTCGCTGCCGTCTGGAGGGAGATTGAGGCCGAAAAGATTGCGCTCAACGCGGCAGAACAAAAAATTCTCATCCTCGAAGCTCTCGGTCTTTGACCGAGAAACCCCCATGGCCTGCGGCGAAAGCTGCGGGCCTTTTTTTAAAAATGATGCTTGCGCTTTTTTAAAATGTCATGTACAATTGAATTATTGGAGGTTATACAAAGTGTTTATTGGAAAAACAAAAGTCTGGCTTAGATTTAATCAAAATGTCTTAAGGTTTTGTTCGTTTTTGGCTTGTCTTTGTTTAGTGGCATTATCATTTGCCGTATTTGTACCTGTATATATTGTCACAGACACAGCTAACGCTACTGCCGGCACGCCTACTGCTTCTACACTTACTTTTACTAGCACTAATCCAGTAGCTTCAGTTAGTCTCGCTATGGGTTCTCCTACTGGTACTTTTGCTACATCATCCGCAAGTGAGAAAGCAGCCTTTAGTATTAGTACTAATAATTATACTGGCTATACATTGACT
>JAFZBS010000005.1 GCA_017561575.1 Candidatus Saccharimonadota bacterium | reverse complement strand
TGTCTCTAGTACGAGAGGACCGAGATGAACGAATCTCTAGTGTACGGGTTGTGGCCGCCTGCTGCATCGCCCGGTAGCTATGTTCGGAAGAGATAAGCGCTGAAAGCATATTAAGCGCGAAGCCCACTCCAAGATAAGAATTCCCTATGAGACTCCTAGTAGATGACTAGGTTGATAGGCTTTAAGTGGAAGTATGGCAACATATGGAGCTAAGAAGTACTAATTTGTCCATCGCCTTTTTATGTCTTGAACATAGCTAGCAATCGGTGTTTGAACGCCGATGTGTCATTAAAATCTTCACCTTATGGACATCAATAGTAATAATAGTGACACTGTTATTACAATTTGGTGCCCATAGCGCTGGGGTAATACCTGTTCCCATTCCGAACACAGAAGTCAAGCCCAGTCGCGCCGATTATACTGCAAATGCGGGAAACTAGGAAGGTGCCAAATTATCAGAAATCCACCCCAAGGGGTGGATTTTTGATGTTAAAGATGATATAATATAGTTAAGATTTGTTTAAGGGGTGAGTGGGGTGAACAATGGTACGTTAATAGTTGTTGCGGTTTTGCTTGGCGGTGTGGTGCTGATGGTGCTGCTCGGGTGTCTTAACCCGTTTGTGCCAAGAAGGTATCAAAAGATGGTGCGAACAGTTCATCGGACGCAGATTGGTGGTGGTGGTAAAGAAATCCCGATTAAGATGCGTTATGATAGTTCGGCATACCTTGGGGTCTCCATTATCCTGGTGGTTGGTGCCACCGTGGTGTGCCTCCTGGTTAATCGCCCGTTAGGCGCCTTTTTTACCAGAGGGTTCTGGCCGGTACTTGGTTCAATCTGTTTTTGGATACTCATCATATCAGTCATGGAAGTGGTTTATATCGTGGCGGCGTTTCTGGCGGAAACGATGGTGATTCAATCCACAGAGAACTATTACAGCAAGTTTGGCTTCAAAGCCGTAGACACTCGTCTGGCAGATATTCGCAGCTAACTAACAAAAAACCTCCGCTTCCATATACAAGCGGAGGTTTTTAAAGCTTATTCTTCTGCAGAATCTTCAAGTGCAGAGAGAAGGGCGTCTTCGACGTTGTTCTTTTTCTTTTTCTTGACTGACTTGACAAGCTCAATATCTATGTCATAGCCTGTGAGCTTGCTTGCCAAGCGAACATTTTGTCCTTGTTTGCCGATAGCAATAGATTGTTGTTCTTCGGAAACAAAGACCTTGGCCTTTTTGCCGTCGATCTCGACTTTGTTGATTTCGGCTGGGCTCAAGGCCTCGCGGATATATTCGGAAGCGTTGTCGCTCCAGGTGACGATATCGATTTTTTCTTTGTCGCCAATTTCATTCATAACGGCGCCTACACGAACACCACGTCCACCAACAAAAGTGCCTACTGGATCGATGCCTGGCACAGTGCTAGTAACGGCAATTTTAGTGCGACGACCAGCTTCGCGGGCGATACCTTTGATTTCGACGGTACCATTATCAATTTCTGGTACTTCTTGACGGAAGAGGTATTCAATGAATTCTGGACAACTACGGGAGAGAATGAGCTGAGCGCCTTTGTCGCCATGCTCGATTTTTTTGATAAGAACTTTGATGCGGGAACCAACGGTGTAGAATTCGCCGTCGATTTGTTCGCTTTTTGGCATGATGCCGCTTCCACGGCCTACGTCGACACGAATGATGCGTGGCTCGATGCGAGCTACGGTACCAGTAACTACGGTGCCGATTTTGTCTTCGTATTCAGAGAGCACAGCTTCGTTTTCAGCTTCGCGGAGACGTTGAATGATTACTTGCTTAGCGGTGCCTGCTGCAACGCGGCCAAAAGTTGAAACCTTGTGGCTTTCCTCTACAACATCACCGATCTTGGCTTTTTTGCCAGCTTCCCCAAGCGGGATTTCGGTTGATGGATTGTATGCTAGACCGTCTTCAATGACTTCACGAGCGACGAATACCTCGGCTTCGCCAGTGTTGGTGTTTAATACAGCGCGAACATTCATTTCACGATCGCCGTTGTCTTTACGCCAGGCTGCGGCAATAGCTTGTTCAATTACATTGATGATAACATCTTTCGGCAAACCTTTTTCTTCAGCAATAATGTCAACCATTGCTGACATCTGCTTTAAATCTAGTCCTTCCATTATTACTCCTTTTTACTAAAACGACCGTCTCTTTCGAGCCGGTCAATGATGTATATATTTATTATAGCAAATGGGTTGAAAAAGTGCAAGGGCTTTGTTATAATAGGAGTAATAGAATTTACTTGTAAAATAAAAGGAACTTATGAAAATAAATGAAGAAGAGCGTCGTGCCCGGCTCCTGAAATCAAGGGCGGAGAGATTGCCGGATATAAAACGGCAATTTGAAGAGGCTCAGAGGCGGAATTTTAATTCAAATTTTGCTCCTGGTGGTAAAGATGCGGAGTTAGTGCAGTCTAAGGCTGGTTCGGCAAGAAACGCTTCTAAGACAACAAAAAATGCACTACGCGGCAAAAAAGCTGGCGCTTCACCTGCTAAAGTAGCCAAAACAGAGCCAAAGGCTAAGGCTAAAGCAGAGGCGGAAAAGCGTAAGGTTAATTTGTCTGTATCGGTAAAAAAAGGCGATATGGTTCATCATCAGCGAATGCTAAGCCAGGACGTCAATGCGCAGGCTACACAGCATATTATCGGTATACCAGTAAATAAATCGCGCTATAATGGCTATAATGGCGAACAGATTACAAATGCAAAACTCAAGAATATGCGCCCGGATGCGGATGCGGTAAAAATTATCCCGATTGGTGGTGTGGGCGAGTTTGGGATTGGTAAAAACATGACTATCGTGGAATATAAGGGTGAGATGTTGGTGATAGATATGGGCGTGTTATTTGCTGGAGAGGATTATCCAGGAGTAAACTATTTGATTCCAGATATTAAATACCTGGAGGATAATCGTGAGAAAGTGAAGGCAATTTGTTTTACGCATGCTCATCTTGACCATATTGGCGCATGTAGGCATCTTTTACCTAAGTTTTCTAATTTGACGCCAATTTATGCAACAGATTTTACAATTGGGATGATTAAGAAACAAATGTCTGAGCTGGATGATGCGCCAGATATGAATTATATTTCAGTAGATCCGTTTAAGCATGAGAAAATCAAGGTAGGACAGTATTTTACGGTTGAATTTATTCATACTTTGCACTCAATTCCTGGCAATACGGCAATCGTGGTAAGGACACCAAATGGATTGATTTATTTCTCGGGTGACTGGCGATATGAGGCAAAACCAATGGGAACCCAGACTGATTACGAACGAATTGATGAGATTGTTAAAAATGAAGGTATTGATTTGATGCTGAATGAATCAACCAACATTGACTCGCCAGGTAGGCATCCACATTCTGAATACGATGTGGGTGATAATCTTGGTAAGGTGATGGATCACTATGCTAATGGAAGGGTAATTATTTCGTGTTTTTCGTCCCAAATTCAGCGTATCGAATTGATTTTAAAGGAAGCGGCAGCTCGGGGACGTAAAGTGGCGTTTTCTGGTTTTTCGATGATAAATAACGTTGAAGTGGCGCTCCGGTCTAAATCAATCAAGGTACCAAAAGACACTATCGTAAAAATGGAAGACATTATCAAGCTACCTGACGAGAAAGTATGCATTGTGTGTACTGGGTCGCAAGGTGAACTTAATGCTGTGCTAAATCGAATGGTGACTGGTGCACATAAGTATATCAAAATTAAGTCAACAGATACGATTGTATTTTCGTCAAATCCGATTCCAGGGAATGAGCCACACGTAGTATCGACAGTGGATGGGTTACTGCGCGAGGGTGCACAAGTGATTCAGAATGGCAAAACACATTTAACCAATATTGGGCCTTTGCATCTCTCGGGTCATGCTTACTATGAAGACCATGTGGATTTTGTGACGAGACTTCACCCAACCAATTATGTGCCATATCATGGTGAATTTTACATGTTAGAGCATAATGCCGAAATGGCGGAGAACGTGATTGGGATTTCTCGTGACAAAATATTGATTTCTGACGATGGTGATATTATCGAATTGATGCCAGATAAGACAATTCGGAAATGTGGGCGTATTCATGTGGGGAACAAGCTTTATGATGATGCGGACCAGCCGGTGCATGAAGCAGTGGTGAAGGACAGGATTCATATTTCGCGTGAAGGGATTTTTGTGATTGTGCTGACACTATCTAAAAAGACAGGGCATCTAATGAAGACGCCAGATATTGTATCAAGAGCATTTATCTATTTGGATAATTCGGAAGAGTTAATTGGTAAGATTAGGCACTATCTGAGACTAAAAACTGATAAATCTATATCGACCGACCCAGAAATGAAAGTACTAAAAGAAGAAATTAAGGAAGATATTACGCATATCCTGTTTGACGCGACTGGGCATACGCCAATTGTGATACCTGTAATTAATAAGGTGTAACTATGGTAAAAAAGGTTGCGGGAAAAATTGCAAAAAAGAGAATTGTTGGGTTTGATGCGCTTAAATGCTTTGCGATTATCCTTGTAGTGATTTATCATGTTTTTCCGGGGGTTTTCCCGGGTGGATTCCTGGCGGTAGAAATCTTCTTTGCGATATCAGGGTTTTTGATTGTACAGAAATTAATTAAGACTGATTGGAAGGAAAAAGAAAAATTTGGCGACATTAAGAGCTTTTGGCAGTTTTTCTGGGGAAGATTAAAGAGATTTCTCCCGACATTGCTGTTTTGTATGATTTTGACTTTAAGTTTGGCGTATTTTGCGGACCCGGATATTTTGACGGGTGCGAGGCAAAACTCACTTTATGCAGTGACGTTTTCGACAAACATTATGTCAATCATAAACGGTACAACTTATGAGAATTCTTTGATTCCAAATTTCTTTAATCAGACATGGTTTCTTGCTTTGGAACTCCAGGTTTGCGTGGTAAGCTATCTGGTGATAGCCGGGTTTTTCCAATTTTTGCCGATAGAGAAGTTTAAAACCAGGAGACGCTATAAACAGTTGACAGCTGTTTGTGTGTTGATTGCGGTATTGTCGTTTGTCTTGATGGCAATTTATGGTGGTAGATTTAGGCTATTTGATAGGGCATATTTTGGGATTGATTCGCATATTGGAGCTTTCTTTGCGGGTGGAGCTCTAGCGGCGTTTTCATTTGCAAAGAAGATAGTACCTGCCAAAAAGGATAAAAGGTGGGCATGGATTCTGCTACTCATTTTAAGTATCGTGGGAGTGGGGGCGATGGTGCCATTTATCAACTATGCTTCACCAGAGACATTCGTGATAGCTTTGCCGATGACGACGGCGGCAAGCCTTGTAATGATAATGTCGGTTTTGAAACTACAAAATGCATCTGGAGTAAAATCAAAAATTATAAAGGTGTTGGAGTACGTAGGGACGCTTTCTTTTGCAATTTATTTGCTACATTATAGTTTATACATTGTGCTGCCGAGTTTGTTGAATTTTTGGCCGCTCGAGGTGATACCTTATATTGTCATTGTGGCAAGTGTGGTGCTTGCGATTTTGCTACAAAAAGTATTGATGCCATTTAGTGTGAAGCACAAGGTGTGGTTTTGGCTACTATTGATGCTTAGTTTGATTTTGCCGGTAATGGCGCTCATAAAAGCACCAGATAGATCCTCAATTGAAGAAAGTTTGAATGTGGTGGCGGAAAATGCTGATGAAACAGCTAAAGAGTCGGTAGAAAATGTGAAGATAGATTATAGCGGAATGGTGGGGGTTGCGAATACTCTTAATAATGATGTGATGAAATATTTTGATTCGGCGACAGCGTACGCAAAACCCTACCCAGTATATATTGGGGGTGGAATAACTTATAGTTTGTCGGGACGGGCCTATTATAATACACCGAATTATTCCAGGGTGTCGGCATTAAATTCGGCAAGAGTGATGGTGCTTGGCGATTCAGTGGTGGTGGGAGCGACGAACGCGATTTATAATACGGTGTCAGGAGCTTTTGTGGATGCTTTGCAGTCGCGGAATATGACCGATGCGATTAATTTATTGGCCGGATATCGTGCGGCGAATGGTGGAAAGTTGCCATATGTGATTGTGATTGGACTCGTGACTAATTATGTGAACTTTGGAGTTGATACAATTCGGACAATAATGGATACGGCGGGGCCGGGGCATCAGTTTGTATTCGTGACGGGTTATTGTGGGGATTATTCGCGCGAGGCGCAGAATAATGTGCTAAAGTGGGTAGCAAACAATTATAGCAATGTACGTGTTGCCGATTGGGTATCAGTAGTGGTGCCGAACGTAAATAGCTATACTTATGCCGATCATACACATTTGACGCCGGCTGGACGACAGGCGTATGCAAATTTAATTAATGGAGTAGTGAGCGGATTATGAAAAAGATACTAATTGCATTATTGTGCAGCATTGCGGTGACGGGTTTTGCAATTTATGAAGCAAAATCAATGGTGACAAAAGAATATGAGCGTCAAGATAGGATATTTGAGGAAGCTTATGCTGGAATTGGTCTCAATTTTGATATGATTAAAATTGCCGTGGTGACAGGCGACGCGGAAGTTTATCAGAGTAATCTTGCGGAGTTGAAAGGGAGAATAAATGAGATTGACTCACTTTATCTGGTGGATAAAGATGAATTTGTGGATGCTCTTAGTGGCTATGTAGACTCGCTAAATGAAAAGGTGAAGCTGGTAGACGAAATAAAGAATATGAAGGAGGCGATGACAAAGCTTCAAGAAGAGTTTAATAAAAAATATGGTAATAAGGATGAGATAACTAAGGAAAAGTTAAAAGCGGCAAAAGACGAGATTATGGGGTTAAAGATTGATAAGACTAAATTTGCTGAAGAAAAAATTGTCGCAATGGCAGAGATGATGAATGCGGTGATTGGTGAAGCTGCCGGGAAAGTAGGCGCAGTGGCAGATTGTATAGATACTTGTTATAAAAACCGGATAACTGAGATAAACAATGAGCTTGCTGGCGTATTTGGCAGTTTTGCAGAAAATGCAGCGAAGTTGAATTTGGAATTTGAGAAAGAATTTGATTTTGACAAAATGACTGAACTTAAAAAGATATATAATAATGAGGAGGAGTAATATGCAAAAATACGATGCAATAATAGTGGGCGCCGGAATTGCCGGGATGACGGCGGCGATTTACGTAAAGAGGGCTGGGCGTTCGGTACTTTTGATTGAGGAAAAAGTTTGTGGTGGGCAAATCATTAACACGCTGAATATTGGGAATTGGCCAGGTGAAGCTAAAATTTCTGGGACGGATTTATCAAACAAGATTTTGGCGCAGGTAAAAGAGCTGGATGTGGAAATAAAGTATGAGGAAGTCGTTAATGTGCGGGAAGGATTTGTGGTGAAAACCGATGAGGCGGAATATGGTTGCTCGGCTTTAATTATCGCAACTGGCACGGAGCCGAGAAGATTGAGTGAAAAGCAGGAAAAAGATGCTGGAAGGAGGCCGATTTCTTATTGTGCTACATGTGATGGTGCTCTTTATAAAGGTAAGAAGGTGGTAGTGGTGGGAAGTGGCAATACGGCAAAACACGAAATGCAGTATTTGTCCAATATTTGTTCCGAGGTTTATCATATACATCACGATGACCCGATTCCAGAGGATGCGGAGGCGGTGTTTGTGGCTATCGGCAGAGAGCCGGCGACGAAGGTATTTGGCGACTTGGTGGATTTAGATAGGGAAGGATATGTAGTGGCGGGCGAAGATTGTCATACTTCTCATGTGGGAGTATTTGTGGCGGGGGATTGTCGGACAAAGGAGCTTCGCCAATTGGTGACGGCGGCTAGTGACGGAGCGATGGCAGCCAGTGAGGCGGTGAAATATTTAGGGTAGGCAACAATGGGAGACAATGACGAGCAAGTAACAGAGGCTTACAAAAAACAGGAACGAATTCGAAAAGAGCGTGAGAAGGCTGCGAAAGCGATTGAGGAAGAAGAAAAGAGACAAGGTAAAGTAAACCTGGCTTATCTTGACCCAGCGAGTACTTCAAAGGTTAAAGGTTTTAGCCGTGGGTCTGAGGCGAAGAGGCAAAGTCTGGAGAGATTGGCGAATTTTGCAACAGCGATTGGACTAGGCGGGTTGATTGTGAATTTACCAGTGAGTTTTGTGGATATGCGAGGGCTTGGTATGGCTGGCTCGACGATGATTAGTGCGATTGCTGGGATAAGTGGTATAATGCTAATCATTTCTCTCTTTGTGACGGTTTATACAATAATTGCGGCATTTGTGGCGCGTAAAAAGGATAATACAGAAGTAAAGACGGCACTTCGGACGGCTTTGATTATGTTTGCGATAGTGGGTGGATACTTGCTAATAAAGTTTCTTTCGGTAAGAATTAATTAAAATATGATATAATAATAGAGTGGCCGAGTGGCGGAATTGGTATACGCGTTCGACTTAAAATCGAATGGAGAAATCCGTACGGGTTCAAGTCCCGTCTCGGCTACCACTATACTTAAACTTTCTTAAGAAAGAAAGTTTAGCAAAGAAAGCAAGTATGAAAAACGAAACGAAAGTGAATTCCGTTTCGTTTTTTGATATAATATGTAATATGAACATATTGTACTGTGGAGACCAGGGTATTGCCGATGGTCTTCTTGTGTCGTTACTGTCGCTATTAAAAAACAATACTGGAATGATGAATATTTATATTGCGACGATTAGATATGAGGGGGTGAAGCCATTTACAGAAAAGTCGGCGAAGTTTTTGGATTCGTTGGTAAAGAAATATAACAAAAAAAGTTTTGTAAAATTGATTGATGCGACGGATGTTTTTGTGAAAAATCTGCCAAAGAAGAATATGGGGACGTATTTTACGCCATGTTCGATGCTGAGGCTTTATGCCGATAAGATTCCGGAGCTTGAGAAGTGTGACAGACTACTTTATCTTGATTATGATGTGGTTTGCCGGGGCGATATTTCGGAGTTTTATAATACTGATTTAGATGGGATTGAAGCGGCGGGCGTGCTTGATATTTATGGTAAGAATTTTTATCATTATCATGGGTTGTTTAAGTTTGATTATATGAATTCGGGTGTGATGCTGTTTAATATGAAGGAGTGTCGCAAGACGAAGATGTTTGAAAAGACGGTGGCGCTTTGCGCGAAACGGTGGATGATGTTGGCTGATCAGGCGGCGCTAAATAAGTCTATCTCGAAACGCAAATTGATGCCGAGGAAGTATAACGAGCAGGGTGAGAGGCCGCGGGAAGATACGGTGCTACATCATTTTTCGAACAATTTTAAGTTTTGGCCATATTTTAGGGTGCAAAAGGTGAAATCGTTTGAGGTGGAAAAGATTCATAAGGTGCTTAAAATTACGGAATATGATGATATTTTAGAGGAATATCTTAAGCTTAAGGGCAATTTGTGATATACTAGTAGTACTAGGAGTTATTTATGGCAAAAGCAGAGTTATTCCAGAAGGATATCCCAAAAGAAGAGCGAGTGTTTTATTATGTTTCGGAAGAAGATGACCCAATCAAGACTGACGAGCAGGAAAAAAAAGTTGAGGTGGGGTTGCCGGAGGGGTATGAGTTTATTCCGAAGAACCCATTTGTAAAAATGTACTCGGCGGCGCTGTTTCGGATTTTTAAATTGTTTGGACAGTATTACGAGAGAGGATATTGGAAGGCGAAGTTTTATGGGCGAGAGAAGCTAAAGGCGGCACGGGGGAAGGGCTATGTGATTTACGCAAATCATACCAATCCGTTTCATGACGTGTTTGGGCCGGCGCTTGCGGCAGATAGACGGATTTTTACGATTATTTCGCCGGTTAATTTGAAGATTCCAGGAATTGGGAAAGTTTTGCCGTATATCGGTGGGTTGCCACTTGGCAAGACGACTGACGAGAAAAAGGCGTTCAATGATGCAGTTGATAAGAGATTGGCGCAAAAAAAGGTACTGGTGATTTATCCGGAGGCACACGTTTGGCCATATTATACTGGGGTGAGAAAGTTTCCAGCGGGTGACCGAAGTTTTAAATATGCGGTGCGAAATAATCTGCCGATTTTTACGATGACGACGACCTATCATAAACGCAAGAATAAAAAGAAGGGCGATTTGCCGAGGATGGATATTTATGTGGATGGTCCGTTTTGGCCAGATCCGAAGTTATCTGAAGACGAAAATCGGGCGAAATTAGCCGAAGAGGCGTATAATAGTCTGGTGAAGAATAGTAAAAATAGTACTTATGATTATTTTGAGTATAAAAAGAAGGCGAAAAAATGAGTATTTTTGCAACAGGTAAACCTTTGAATCCGCTGACAAAAGTTGTGCCGGTGTTTCTTGCGATTAATAATGCCTATGCTCCATATGCGGCGGCGGCGATTCATTCTTTGGAACAAAAATCTAATAAAGATCGGTATTATCGGGTGATTATTTTGCATGATGGATTAAGCTTATCAAGTCGGATTAGACTCCGAAGTTTGGTGACAAAAAATATGGCAATTCAGTTTAAGAAGATATCACACAACTTATATCTGAGAGTAATTGTGGCGTATTGTACAAGGCGTCAAAAAGGGGCAGGGGATTTCTTTTCACTAGCGGTGTATTATTATAGGTTTTTTATTCCGCGGCTTTTTCCAATGTATGAGAAGGCGGTATATATTGATAGCGATACGATCCTCAGGGGGGATATCGGGGAGTTGTTTGATATGGAGCTTAGCGAAACGGAAGTGATTGCGGCGATGGTGGACCCAAAGGTGACGATGGTGCCAGAGTTTCGGGATTATGTAGACAAGGCGGTAGGGGTGCCACACGATGAGTATGTGAATGACGGGGTGATGCTGATGGACTTAAAAAAGATGCGTAAGATGAAATATTTATCTACGATGATAAAACTGATTCAAAAGTACGATGCGGATTTGGTGGCACCAGATCAGGATTATGCAAACGTGATTTTAAGAGGAAAAATACGTTATTTTGGTGCGGAGTGGAATGCTGAGCCGCAGAAAAAGCTCCCGAAGGATACGAAGTTGGTGCATTTTAATCTGTTTAATAAACCGTGGCATTATAAAGATGTGCCGTGTGAAGATTTGTTTTGGAATGCGGCGAGGGGGACGGGATTTTACGGTGATTTGAGAAGGCAGCAGGCGGCATTTACGGCTGAAAAACAAAAAGAAGAGCATGAAAAGGTAGGTGCCTTGATTGAAAAGGCGGGGGTGCTTGCTAAGACGAAAAAGCCGCTAATTAAATTATAATAATGCTTGTGCTTTAAAATAATATGCTATATAATGGTAGGTATTGGAGGTTATATAAGTGTTTATTGGAAAAACAAAAGTCTGGCTTAGATTTAATCAAAATGTCTTAAGGTTTTGTTCTTTTTTGGCTTGTCTTTGTTTAGTGGCATTATTATTTGCCGTATTTGTACCTTTATATAATATTACAGACACCGCTAACGCTACTGCTGGCACGCCTACTGCTTCTACACTTACTTTTACTAGCACTAATCCAGTAGCTTCGGTTAGTCTCGCTATGGGTTCTCCTACTGGTACTTTTGCTACATCATCTAGTAGTGAGAAAGCAGCCTTTAGTATTAGTACTAATAATTATACTGGCTATACATTGACTATGACTTCTACAGGTAGCAATACCACGCTCACGGATGGAAACAGCCATAATATTAGTACTATATCAAGCTCTACGACAGAAGCAATCTTCTCATCTAGTGATGCAGCGGGTCAAGCATTGAATAATAGATGGGGCTATATACCAAGTTATTATAATTCTGCTGCTAACACTACTACCTATTATCCTGCTCCTACTAGTGTGAATGCTGCTACGCTTAGAGCCACATCTTCTGCTAACAGTAGCAATGGTGTAGACAATGCCGATGATTACACTATAGGATTAGGCTTTAGGGCAGACTATAATAGTCCTTCTGGTACTTATGCTAATGATACCTTCATTCTAGAATTCGTAGCAAATACGATTACTTATACTATTACATACGATAAAAACACTACTGATACCGTCACCAATATGCCAGCTAATCAATCTGGTGATGCTTCAGCTACTAATATCGCACTCAGTAATCTCGTCCCAGTTCGTACAGGCTATAGTTTTCTAGGTTGGTGTTTTGGAACAGTTACTACCGCTAATGGCTACGACACATGTGATGGTACTATTTATAATCCTGATGGTGATGGTACAAATTTAAACTTCGGCATAGATCAAACTGTTGCTAATAATCCTACACTTTATGCAATGTGGGACAGCATTTATACGTTGACCTTTGTGACCGGTGCCAATGTTACCAATATAGTCTTTGATGGCGTAGCTTACACCAACAATCAGACTAGGACGGTGAGGGCGAGTGAGGCAACTAGCCCATATCATATTTATGGTAATTATGCTACAAAATATGCTTTCTCTTCCTGGACTATTACGGCTGGTACACTAGAAAACTCCAACTACCAGAATACAGCCTATACTGTTACTGGTAGTGCTACAATTACTCTAGCTAGCCAACAAGTTACTGTTGCGATTCAAAACTTGTCTGCTGCAAACTGTACTACTACTGCGAGACCAGTTTACGATACTCGCGACAATACTGTCTACTGGGTACAGAAACTACCGGATGGTAAGTGCTGGATGCTAGACAATATGGCATTAGATCTTACGGACTCTACTATTGTAGATGGTTTGTCTAATACTAATACCAACCTAGACTCTACCTCACTCGCCAAATTCAAAGATGGTAGTGGCACAACTTCTGATCGCTATCCAACAGCCGCCTACGGTACATTCGGCTCTATTGACAGTTATTCTCAGCCACTTACTTATATGAATGAAAAAAATAGTGTGGCGATGCCGTCTGATGCAACAAGTTCCACAAGTCTTCTTAAGGGGGCTTATGGTTTCGGACAAGGCAAGATTGGCGCATATTATAATTACTGTGCTGCTAGCGTAGGTTACTATTGTTTTGGTAATGGAACTTCGGCTGGTAATACTTATAGCAATAGTATTTATGACGTCTGTCCAGCTGGCTGGCGTATGCCTACTGGTGGTAGCTCTGGCGAGTACAATGCCCTCTATACAAATGCTGCAATTAATAGTAATAATGCTACTTTTCGTGATGTTTTATCTACGCCATTATCAGGTCGCTTTAATGGTGGTATGGCTGCTAATCGCGGTAACAATGGTTCTTTCTGGTCTTCTACTGGGCGCAATGTTATGGATGCGTATGATCTTCATGTATCTGCGTATAGTGTTTCGCCTAATAGTTTTGAACATTTAAATTACGGCTTAAGCGTTAGGTGTTTAATGCCAATTTATACGATCACCTTTAGAACCAATAATGCTACTGGAATTGTCTTTAACGGCGTAACTTATACAGATGGACAGACGCTTACGATATCTGCAGGCGAAGCGACTGGCAAAAAGTTCCATATTTATGGCAATTATGGTACAAGGTATGCATTCTCGTCCTGGTCTACTACGGCTGGTACCTTTGAAAACCAAAATTACCAAAATACTGCCTTCACCGTCACTGGCGATGCTACTATCACCCTAACTGGACAATATGTAAATACTGCAATGCAGAACTTATCTACATCTAACTGTACTACTACCGCTCGCCCAGTCTATGATAATCGTGATAATTCTGTATACTGGGTGCAGCAACTACCAGATGGTAACTGTTGGATGCTAGACAACCTTGCACTAGATCTTACTGATTCGTCTATCGTGAATTCGTTGTCTACTAGCAATACCAATCTATATGCTGATGCGTTGAATTACTTTAAGAATGGTGGTGGTACTACTTCGGATCGTTTTCCGACGGCTACTAATGCAAACTGGACATCTTCATATAGCTATTCTCGGCCACTTTCTAGTGCTACCTATAAGAGTGTCACTTTAAGGCCATCTTCCGCAGAGAATTATACTGGCACAAATGAGGGGGCTTATGGATTAGGACAGGGTAAAATTGGTGTCTATTATAACTATTGTGCTGCTAGCGTGGGCTACTATTGCTTTGGTGATGGTTCTTCGAGTGGTGGGACACCTGATGGTGATAATTATTATGACGTATGTCCGGCTGGGTGGAGAATGCCTACGGGTGGCAGTGCTGGTGAGTATTCTGCTCTTTATACAACTTCTACCATAAATAGTGATGATGCACTATATCGTAATACTTTGTCCGTTCCTCTATCAGGCAACTTCAACAACGGTTCTGGTAGTTACGGCCAGTACGGTTATTTCTTGTCTTCAACGAGAAACCAACCGAATTATATGTATATTCTATTTAATAGGTCCAGTGGCGTCTTTCCGGCGAATACTAATCACCCTCGCTATTATGGTTATTCCGTAAGGTGTATTCTTGACCCGGGTTATACAATCACATTTAAGACATCAAATGCTAGTAACATTGTGTTTGACGGCGTGGCATACACTAATAATCAGACAACAAAAGCCCGAGCGGGGACCTATCATATCTATGGTAATTATGGTACGAGATACGCATTCTCTTCTTGGTCTGCTACTGCGGGTTCATTCGTAAATCAAAACTACCAAAATACTGGTTATACTGTGACTGGTAATGCTACAATTACGCTTACTGGACAGTCCGTATCGCTTACGATGCAGAATGTGACATCTTCAAGCTGTACTACGACGGCCAGACCGGCATACGATACGCGCGACAATAGGATTTACTGGATACAACAATTAGCAGATGGAAATTGTTGGATGCTAGATAGCCTAGCTCTTGATATTAGCAATTCTACTGTGATGAACGGTCTTACGACGAGTAATACTAATATTGATAGCACATCGCTCGCAACGTTGAAAAATTCATGGACGGGAGAGACTTGGACAACTCAAAAAGATAGGAATATACCATTTATTAATACCAGTCAGGTTAATGAAGCCTTTGTTCCAATGCATGTAAGAGTTCCATCTGGGTATTCTATGGGTGCCTTCGGTTTGGGGCAAAACAGGGGAGGTGTTAATTATAATTATTGTGCGGCGACGGCTGGTAGTTATTGTGGTACTCCTACTGGTGGTACAGGTGTAGTTTTGGGTGATTTATGTCCAGCCAATTGGGGGATGCCAGGATATTCGACTTTTTATTATCTTTGTACTGCGATTAAGGGTTCGGCTTGTTCGACCAGCGTGATGGTCGGCGAGTCAATGTCTGCTGATGATCCAAATAGCGTTCAGGTTAAGCTATCATTGCCACTTTCAAAGTATTACTTGGCGGGTTCATTTTATGATTTTATTCTTTATTGGACGACTTCCGTCGATACGACTGATCGTTATAATCCCGCTAGTACTTTCCATTCTGATGCTGGGCATGTTTATTCTTATGGGACAGTGGATCCTTTCTATGGTAATGCAGTACGGTGTATTTTGAAATAATGCTTTAAAAATGGAGGTGCCTACCGGAATTGAACCGGTGTACGCGGTTTTGCAGACCGCTGCGTAACCACTCCGCCAAAGCACCACCTTGGAATAATTGTATCATAAACTGACTCAGTTAGGAAGAGCCGAAATCGTCGTGAAGACGAGAAAGCCGTAATATAGGGCAAATGTCGTAAGCATGAGTGCACCTTCGCCACGGGTGATTTTACGGCCACTGCGGGAAACGAGGAGTAGTATTGCGGCTGAGCCAACTAACATGACTATATCAATTAGCTCAAAGCTTTTTGGTGTGACGGTACCAAAAAGAGTAACGGGGAGCCCGAGTACTATACAAATATTAAATATATTACTACCAATAATATTGCCAATCAAGAGTTCGTTTTCGCCACGTTTGGCGGCTTTGATAGTGGTGATAAGTTCTGGGAGTGACGTGCCGAAGGCGACGATGGTAAGTGCGATGATGCGATCTGACACACCCATGGCACTTGCGATGGTAGAAGCAGATGTCACAACGAGTTCGGCGCCGCCGACAACACCCGCTAGGCCTATTACTACCAGAAGAAGGGAAATGCCAAGTTTGAATTTGGGTTTTTCGACTTCTTTTTTTGCTTTGCGATTTTTGCGAGCCATGGAAATGATATAGAATAGGAAAATTGAGAAACAAAGTAGACAAATAATGCCGTCGGCGCGAGAAATGGTGTTGGCGTCAGCGTTCATGAGGAGGGTGTCAAGGAAAAGAACGATGAGAATAGTAGAAATTAAGAGTAGCAAAGGGAGCTCTTTGCTAACAGTATCCTTTTTGACGCGAATTGGCTTGATAACTGCGGCGATACCAATAAGTAATAATATATTTAATATATTGCTACCAATAACGTTGCCAAGGAGCATATCAGTAGTACCACTGAGAAGTGAAGAAATTGAAACGGCGAGTTCTGGTGCGCCGGTACCAAAAGCGATAATGGTGAGCCCAATTAATAGTTTGCTAACTTTGAAGTGCGAGGCGGTGCTTGATGCGCCGTCAATTAACCAATCTGCGCCTTTGATTAGAATTACAAAGCCGACGATTAGTAAAACAATTTGTAATGCGATATCCATTTTATGTTTTTATTTTATAATATTATGTTTTTATTATAGCATAACAATTACATATTACAATGTTTAGTTTGCAGACATGACGGCTTCAATCTTTTTAGCGGCTTTAGCCACACTTTCCATATCTGGGACAAAAACGTAGAGAAGTTGTGAGCCGAATGTGTAAGTTGGGGCGTCAATATGGGTGCCGGTAGTGGCGATACGCTCAATTTTCCAGGAAGGCATGGTGTCGAGTTGATTGTTGACGAGCTTGTAGATTTGGCTGCTGGGGATGTTGGTCTCGAGGGTGCCGCTTAGGGAAGATAAAATATCGGTATATCTAGCAAGAAGAACTTTGGAAGATGTGAGCTTGTCGATAATTGCGACGAGGACTTCTTGTTGATTTTGAATGCGATGTAAATCGCCAGCGCCATAAGCTTTGCGTTCGCGAGCGTAGCGTAGCGCACAGAAACCATCGAGATGGTTGACGCGACCTTTTTCGTATGAACAGTAAATACCGTTGGTTTTTCTTGAGAAAGTGAAATCTGGAGTGATATCTATACCGCCAAGAGCATCGATTAGCTTGATGGTGGAGTCAAAGTTGACACGAATATAATAATCGATTTTGATACCAAATAAATCCTGGATGGTATTAATTGACATATTGATGCCATACAGACCGGCGTGGGTGAGTTTGTCTTTGAGACCGGTGGTGCCATGAAGCTGGACGTAGAAATCGCGTGGGATGCTAGTAAGTAATACGGTGTGTGTGCGTGGGTTGACGGTGACAATCATATTGACGTCGCTTCTTGCGACGGTAGAAATAGTACCGTAGGTGTCGATACCGCTGATGAATATATTAAAGGAATCTTCGGAAATATTAATATTACTATCAGCGGTGGTGGTAATTTCGGTTTTGATTTCGATGGTATCTAAAATGTTGAAATTGTCGATTGAGAAATTATCCATAAACTCAGAGAGTGATTCGGTAAGGGAACTTTTGATAAATAGAGAATCAGAAGAACCATTGATGGTGGCGTTTACGGCGTTTGTAACGCTGCCCCAGTCGGTGGCGGTGAGAGAAACTTTTTCTTTGAGCATACCGAAGGCTTTTTCATAATTTTCACTGCCATCATCGTAGACGGCGACGCTGTGGCCGTTTAATTCTTCGAGCGTAGTAAAGCGGGAGGTTTTTTTAACGAGAATGTAATAATTGTCGATTTGATATTCTGAGGCCTGAATAGAATCCATGAAACCGATAGTATGGTTTAGATAAACATAAATAATGCCTAGTATGGCTGTAAAAAGTAAATCGAAAAAGATGCAGATTATCTTGGTAAGGTGGCCGGTTTTAGTTTTGACACTTGCTTTGCCTTTGGTGGATTTGGCTTTGGTGTGCTTTTTTGATTTTTTCTTGGTTTTTTTAGTGGAAGGTCTTTTGAAAGTAAAATATCCGAGAATGGCGGCAAGAATGATGATGAAGGCTATCACGACGGACAGGTATTTTAGTGGGAGAATGGAGAGCCAAATGATGGTGCCGCAAACTGTAAGAGCAGACAAAAGAAAGACAAAGTAGAAAAAGGCGGCGATAAGAGCTAGGATTGGTTTTTTGGGTTTAATTTGAATTTTTTCTGGCTGAGGTTTGAGTTTTGTAGGTTTTGGAAGCTCTGGTGCGGATTCAGTTTTTTTCTTTTTTTGACGGGAACAAAATCAGAAATCAGCTGTGGTTCGATTTGTTTGATAGGAATACCCATTATTTAATAATTATAACATGAGTGGTTATGATTTGTAGAATTTCTGGGTGCCGGGGAGTTTGTTTCGGATTTTGCTTGGCGTTTTAATATAGATATTTCTTAGCAGCTCATTTTGCTTGCCGAGTTTACGCTTAATAATTTTAATATTTGCTTTATTTTGAATGACGGAAGCGTCTCTAGGTTTGGGGCATGTATAGGCGTGGGATTTCATGAAGCTTGCAAGCAGATCCAGGAGAGCATTTGTGGAGGTGGGGAGGTTTTTATTAAAGATTAGATTGATGAGCCTAGAGATTTCCTTGGAATAATAATTTGAAATTGATTTCTTTTGCGTAAGACAATGATAGAGGATGGAGAAAAGTTGGTTTTCTTTGGTCATGACAGAAATGCCATTTACGTTAAACTGACGTGATGACAGGATATTGTTTGCCCAACTAGAGTCATAATAATTATCGCCGACAAAGCGGATATCAAAATCAGTTTTTTCGCTATCAATGACCAATTGATAACCGCTGATACCAACACTGCGTTTGGTGGCCCCAGTAATAAGTAACATTTCGGCTAAATTGCCGCAGAGTAAGTCTATATCGTGATCGCCGTCTTGAAAACTGTCTGGCAAAGTTTCATATTTGCGTAGAACGACATAGTGAGTACCAAGTTTTTTTAGAGTGCGAAAAAGAGTTTTTAAATCCGGCCAGCCGTTTTCACCAAGCAAAGAGAGATTTCCGTTTTTGTCAATTTTAACAATTTCTTTTAATATTTGGTTTAAATGTTCACTAGAAAAACCGAAGAGATTTTTGCTTGTAGAAAGAAGTTTGGATATTTCGGGATTGCAATCAGAGTAATAGTGTCCGTTAATGATATCGGAAAAAAGAATGTCGTCTTTTGGTGTGATTTCGAGGAGAGTAATATCTTTGTTTGCTAGGCAATCAGTGCCAAAAAGACGAAGGGATTGTGCTGGCGTAAGATGAACTGGTGTTTCTTTGGCGTTTTTGATTTCGGTTTTTGTTGCGCTGGTTTTAAAAATGTAATAAGTGCTCATTTTTTGAATCCTGTTTTTATTAGTGATTTGATGGTCTTCCTTTTAATTATAGCGACTATTAAGACAATTGCAATGAGCGCAAAGCGAGGGATGGCAAAATCATATAATGCGGCAGAAAGTGCTGTGACTGCAAATGTAGCAATGATGATTGAAATGATGCTTTTTGCATTGTAAATACTGGTGATGCCAATTTCTTTTTTGCAGACGATACACATATAGACGTAATGGAAGAATGTATAAACCATGTAACAGAATAATGAAGTATAGGCGCAAGCGACGTAGCCGAATTGTTGAATAAAAATGTAGTTGAGTAAAATATTTAGCGCAGCGCTAATAATGGAAGCGACCATCATGAATTTGGTTTTGAGAAAATAGAATTCAATGTGTGCAAACATACCATAGATAAAGATGAAGAAGACGCTTAGCATGATGGGAGGAACAACCCAAATGGCTTCCATGTAAGCTTCACCACCAAAAATACGAATGATTTCTGGAGCAAGGAGATTGACGACAGCAACAACAGCAGCAACACAAACGAGTAAAGAAATGCTAACCTTGTTAATAAGTTGGTAGTTTTTCTTTTTCATATTTTGGTAGCGCCAGGGCATCATGGCTTGACCAATGGCGTCGGTTAGGACTTTGACGATGGATGAAACAGAATAAGCGACACTATAAAGTGCAACATCGGCAGCGCCCGTAAACCAGCCAATCATGATGCGGTCAGATTGATGTAATATTAAATTGGACAGGTAATGTGGCAAAAGTGGTAGGTTGAACGAGAGGGAATACTTCCACATTTTTTTGTCGAAAAAGGTCTTGCCTTTGGCGAAGTTGTAAATATAAAATGGCAAGGCAACCATAATGATACCGACAGTAGACCAAATAACTTTGGCTTCACCTTTGTCACTAGATGATAGTAGTACTGCGAGCAGGCCGAAAATAGTAGAAATAATGGAATTAATGATGGTAACGATAATGAGGGCTTTGTATTTGTAAATAAAGCGTTGTTTGACGGTCCATAAATTAATGCCGGCTATAACGAAGAAGTAGACACACATGACGTAGATCGCAGGTGCGGGTAGGCCGGAAATCTGAGTGAGGTAATCTTGAAAGACGAGAACTAAAATAGTGACAATGAGTGAACACAAGGTAGCAAGGCCCTGAACGGCGGAAGTATATTTTTTGTGATTAAATTCAAGGAGGCCACGACTATAAACGCCGCCGGACAGATTGAGCGTAGCAAATAAAACAAGCAGTGAAGACCAGGTGGCAAAAAGATTAGTAATACCATAATCTTCGGTAGACAGAATTCGGGTAAAAATTGGAATGGTGATAAAACTAATCCCTTTTTGGAGAAAACTACAAAAAACAAACCAAATGCCAGCTTTGGCTTGATAATTCATGGTTTTATATTTGTGGATTAGGTTTTTTATTTTATTCATTGTTTTCGCTTCCGAATTTTATAGTAGGTATCAAGCAGGCCGACTTTTTTCAAAGCGCCACGACCTTTGCGTTTGGTTAAATACCAAGCCTTAGCAAAGCCTTCTTTGATTTTGGCTTTGGTTTTAAGTTTTTTCATATTAATGATGGCATCGAAGAGATTTGCGTGTTTGTCATTTGATAACTCTTTGGCATATTCTGGCGATAGAAGTTTGAAACCACGATATAAAAAGAAATTTCGTGTATCATAGACAACGTCACGTGATAAATCATCAATATTATAAAAATCATTATCTTTTACTTTGATATCGTAACCAAAGTATTGAAGAGTATAGAGTGGGTTCAAGATGACTTTTTGATTTTTTCTTTCACTAATTTTGACACGAAGACTATCGAGCTTGGGATTAAGCTTGTCTGGATAGCCACAATTAATGGCGAGGATGCCGTTGGGATTTAGAATTAAATCGGCGGCGAGGTGGGTTTCGCTTTCGGTATCAGTGATATGGACGGAATGTTTGTCAATACCAAAAATGGAACGGATTTGGTTTTTGAGATCCACAATAGTAGCGAGATCTTTGGCTTCAACGAAATAGACGATAGTGTCGGCTTCGGCATAACAAACGTCGAGTTTGCCATAGACGCCCATGAAATTACTTTTTTCACGACCGACCCATTTTTCATTATGATATAGATGCATCATAAAATCTTTGAGTCCGATTTTGCTGAGTGGCATGGTTTTTTTGTAAATAATGGAAGTGTATTTTGAAATCAATTCTTCACATTCTTTAGTTTTGTTCATGCTGACAGCTCTAGGCCAAAGACAAATGGCAAAAGTAGACTTGGGGGTTAGTTTGACGTAGTTTAGGGCAAGAAAATCTAAGTATTCGCGGGGCATTCTAGCTTTTTCGAAATGTTTGTAATCGTAACGTGGGCCAGTATGATTGTGTATTTCGAGGACGGTAACTTCTTTGTTTAAAAACATGGCCGCTGCGGTACGATGGCCACCATTGATAATAACGCCATCGTTGCCGATAGGGATGAGAGATTTTTTTGCATCAAAACCGTCTTTTTTGATGCTATTATATATATCGTCAAATTCTTTAGTAAAATCTGCAAAAGATTTTTTGGTGTCACTGCCAGGCTCATTCCATTTGCCTTCAGAAAAGATTTCAATGTGCTTTTCGTAGACTTTTTCGGCGAGATCAGACTTGATGTGATTTATTTTGAAAAATAAATACATATATTTGGCAACAAGGTCGAAACGGTTAGGATTTAAAAGATCAATGGCTTTTACAGTGGCGATGTTGTATTTTTCGTTTTCGTTTAAAGCAAATTTTGCAAATGTATAATTGTCAATTAAATTACTAATGTTATTTTGTGCCATGATTTAATTATACCTCTTTTTATTCTTAATTGCTGGGATGAAGAGTAGCTTATAGAATAGTTTGCGTGTGCAAAAAGAAATGAAGTAGATATTAGGAAAGACCAGGGTTTTATTTTTGAGACAGGTGAGGTTGTAGGCGGCGAGAAGTGTGCGTCTCAAAGAATACTGATTATAGACTTTATATTTTTTATTGTTTAACAATACTTTTTTGATAAAGCGTTTTAGGTCTTTTTTATTGTTTAGTTTGGAACGGCCAGAAAGTATGAAGAGATATTTTTCGTTGGAATCGGGAAGATGGAGAGCTTGCAGGGAATTGTTATAAATTTTGGTAAGGATTTTTGATTGTTCTTCGCGTTTGGCAGTACTGATTTGATTAGCGTGGACGCGGTAAAAGAGGCCAAAATATTTCATGGTAGAAATTTTGTGGCCGCTTTCCATGATACGGCGCCAGAGTTCGTAATCTTCGGCGCGTTCATAGGTTGGATTATAATTAAACTCCTTGTTATCTTTAATGGTGGATGCGCGCATGATTACGGACGGGTGGATGATGGGCGCAACGAAGAGGGACTTGGCATAAATATCATTTGGTTTAGTGAAAGATTCGCAGGCGAGAACTCTGCTATCGCCGAATTTGTCGACAAAAGTGCCAGCAACGGTAATTTCAGGATGTTCTTCCATGTAGATAATTTGTTCTTCGAGGCGGGTATTTCTTGATATATCGTCAGCATCCATGCGAATAAGGTATTTGCCGGTGGAGGTTTTAATAGCTTCGTTTAGAGATTTGGCGATGCCATGAGGTTTGTCATGTTTGATTATTATGATGCGGTCGTCTTTGAAATTTTTAGTGATGAATTTATCATCGTTGCCACCATCTACAACAATAATGAACTCAAAGTTTTGGTGGGTTTGCATGAGGATGCTGGTGATGGATTTTTTAAGATATTGTTCGTTCGTGTTTAGGGTTGGGAGAAGGACGGAGGCTTTGACGCCAAGGTGGAGCTTTTCATAATAATTATTCGAGCAAAGTATAAACATTATTATTGCTGCATAAGCCATGGCATTTTGTCCTATTGAAACGCCTTTGAGTTCAGCTGTAAATAACAGAATGGTTATCAAGATGGCCGCTTTAGTTTTTCGTCTAAATAGCGAAAAATGCCAGGCTATTATTAGCAATAAGAAAACAATACCTCCGAAATAGATTTTGCGATAATATCCAACATCGGTTTTCATATAATATTGATTGTTATTGCCCTCAAAGCGTCCGTCGCCAATTAGTAATGTTTTTGGAGCAAATGAATGGTCGAACATCTCAAACAATTTATTAGTAGAACCGGTGCTAACACCCTTGCCCGCAAAAAGATTATTAGTTATTTCGAAGGCGTATTTAGATAATCTCTTTCCTTGTGGTGTATTATATACTATAGCCGATATACCAGTGATTGCCAGCACAATTGCAATAATTGCTGCGACGGCACGTTTTGATGGTCGGCGCCATTTGATGTTTCGCCAGTTTATCAAGAATGGTACGAACAATAGTCCAATAAAACCGATTCTTCCGGCAAAAATATTGCCTGAAACTAGAACAATAAACCCAATGATTTTTAGAATTGTATGGTTTTTGAATAGTGTATTATACTTTGTTGCATAAATTATGAATGATAGTGCATATGAAACCGAAAGAACGAAGTATGGTGTTTTTGTAAGCGCAATGCCGCGAAAACCTTTATAACGTTTGGCAACTTGAATTGCGTCACTACTGCGGAAATAATTGAAAGCATCAGAAAAGTTTGGTGATGCAAAACAAATCCATTGAAAAATAGTTTGCATGAGGAAGGCAATAAGAATATAATTAACAATTTTTGACGATTGATTATAATAATCTGTAGCTGAGTATAGATAGAATCCAATTAAAATTGTTATCAAGACTTTGCAAAAGTTTCTAAGTAGGCTAAGATCGTTAGACTGATTTATTAGTATGGCTGCAATGCTCCATAAAAGTATTATTCCCGTTATCAGGATTGTTTTTTCAATGTTCTGTTTTCTTAATAGTTTTATGGTATGATTCCGAAATGGCTTATTAATAATGAAGAATAGAAACAGTAAACCGCCAACTAAGAAGCTAGAATCGATTGGACCATATATGTTAAACATGAATATATAGCAGAAGTATAATACTGGAAGAATAATATTTGAAATAATTGGGTGTTCATTCGTTTCTTTTGCTAATAATGCTTCGTAAATGCGATTTGAATTATTGGTATCTTTTGTATTATAAAATTCGTGTTCGCGTTTTTGGTATTTTGATGGATTTGAAAAGTTGCCTTTTTTGAAGGAGCTTTTAAGTTTTGATATTAAATCTTTTTGATTTGTTACTACTGGACCAAAGCCGTCTTTTTCGTAATCAAAATAGCCGGGCTTTAATTGTTTTTCGCGGTATTCTTTTTGGTCAAATTGAAAATAGAAGATTGGTTTTTCCATGTAGGCGAAATCCATGGCGACGCTTGAAAAATCGGTAATCATGATAGCGGATTCTTTCATGGCGGTTTGGATATCAACATCAGTAGAAATGATTTCGATGTTTTTGGATTTTGACATAAATTCACTTAGGAATTTTTGCATATGGACGTGAGGATAGAATTTGACTTTGATATCGTTTTTTTCGATGAAATTGATAAAGTCAGGATTATTGATGAGACCATTCCAGTTTTTATAATAATTGGTGTTTTTGAATGATTCTTTCTTAGCGAAATTATTGGTCTCGCGACCGAGCCAGTTGCGCCAAGTTGGCATAATGAGAATTTGGTTAGTTTTGTTAGTATTTTTTAGGCTATCAAAACGCGGAAAGCCGGTATATAATGTATTATCTTCGGAATAACCAAGTGTGTTCTTAAAAAAATCATGTTCTTTAGCTGCGCCACAAGTCACGATTTTAAATTTTGTGTTATTAAAGGTGAGCCAGTCGCCATAGTTGATGGTAATACCGTGCTGCAAGAAAACTCGATTATTAAATAGACCGAGTTTTACGTGCAAAATGTAAAAAAGTGCTTGTGCCGGGTTGCCGTTTTTTTGGCTACTGATATTATATTTGGCGGTCATATAGTAAATCCAATGTTTGATGCTCCTGAATTGGACGATGTTGCCATAAGATTTAACTTTGGCGTAGTCGTGGGATTTTTTATCTATTACATAGTAGGCACGGAATTTTTTGTGTTTTTCGCGCATGTATTTAAAGAAATAGTAGCCATTGTCGCGAGCGTAGTGACCGTCTTCGGTGATGAGCCAGATTTGTTGACGAGTAATAAGGAGATAAAGTTTGTAAAAAAGTGAAGGAATTAATAAAAGAATAAAAATGAATATAGAAATGATATCGTAAAACTTGATATATTTTAAGTTTTCAAGGATTTTTTTCATACACGTCTCCTTACGGCATTGATGGCATAAAAGCAGAAATAATAGGAGCTTTTTAGGGGGTTGATTTTTTCAACTTTACGATATAGATTCCAAATGCGACGAATGGCCTCGAGTTTGTTGGAAGAAAGGGTGTCTTCGCTACGACGATAGTATGAATAGATTTCTGGCATACCGTAGCCGGCGGGAATTTTCTTTAGAATTTGCCACCAAGTGGCGGTGTCTTCGCTGGGCACATTTGGCATTTTGATGTCGTTTTTGGTGAGCTTATCTAAATCTAACATGACGGTGGAAGTAAAAATTGTAGTGTTTTTGAGGGCCTGTTTGTAGGTGAGTTTGCTTGGTACGATGGCTTTTTTGCCGTTGGGGCGGCCTTTTTTATCGGTAAATTCGTAGCTAGTGAATGAAAACGGGCAATCGTTTTGCTGCATGAATTCAAGTTGTTTTTCAAGTTTGCAATTAGCCCAGAGATCGTCAGCATCCAAAAAGGCGATGTAGCGACCTTTGGCAAGTGCGACACCTTTGTTGCGTGGCGTTGCGCCATTGCCGGAATTTTTGGGTAAATCAACCCACTTAATGCGTCTGTCTTTTAAAAATGGTTTGGCAATTTCTTTGCTGTTGTCTTTTGAATCGTCATTGACGAGAATGAGCTCCCAGTTTTGATAAGTTTGATTTATGACGGTTGCGATGGTCTCGGCGAGATATTTTTCGGCATTAAAAACAGGTACAACAATACTAATCAGGGGTGCTGATGAATTTTTTACCATAGGTATATTTTATCATAAAATGGTCTAAAAATCCAGTTATGCTATTTATGTATTTAGTAGTTTGCATGGTGTGAAGTAGTTATATATGATATAATAGTTGTATTGTGAAGAGTAGAGGAAGAGTACAAGAGAATTCTGTGTTTTTGGGGCTGATTGTTTTGGTCTTTATTTTTGGGATGTATGGATTAGTGAAGACGCCGCAAAAAACATCTGTTTCAGAAAATCGCAGTTTGACGCAGTTTAGTCATTTTACATTCAGTGATTTTTTGAGTGGGAAGTTCCAGGATAATTTTGAGAAAGCGTTATCAGATCAGTTTGCTTTTAGTGAGAAAATACGCGTTAAATATGGTGAGGTGATTAACAACTTGTCAGATTTTGGCATAGATAATATGATTTGCCACAATCGTTATATTATTTTAAAAGGTTCTCAATATACTAATGCGGTGTTTAATTGTGAGGATTATCTGATGGCGCCTCCAGCAGTACTTAGTAAAGAGACTTTAAATGTAATGGATGCAAATATTGAGAAATACAATCATGTAAATAATCTAATCAATACGTATTATTATTATTTTGATGAGTCGAACATTTATGATTTTACAATTGGCGAAAAAATAATTGATATAAAGAGTCTTTTACGTGAGAGAATGAAAGGCAATTATACGTTATCTAGTCTACACTACAACGGTTACGATGAATATAAGAATTATTTTTATAAAACCGATCATCATTTAAATCATAATGGGCAGTATCAAGCGTATCAAGACATCGTGAAGATGATGGGAATAAAAAAGCCACTTGCCCCAAATGATCTTGTTAATAATCATGAGTATTTCTTTGGTTCGCGAGCAAAAGATGTACAGATATATGATTATTTGGAGGAATTCGAGTTTTACAATTATGATTTGCCAAAGCACGATTCTTTTATAAATCGTAAGGAAAAACAATATGGACATTACGCTGATTATATAAAGCATAATTATACGTATAAAAGAAGTTTAAATTTTTATGGTTGGGTTTATGGTGGAGATAATGGCGAAGTGCTTTTTGATTATCATCGGCCAGAAAAAGAAAATTTATTGATTATTTCAAACTCTTTTGATAATCCTATAGCGCCTTTGATTGCGCAGTATTATAATAAAACTTTTGCAGTGGATTTACGTCATTATAAAAGTAATTTAAAAGAGGATTTTGAGTTTAGCAAGTATATTAAAGATAACAAAATAGATAAAGTTTTGTTTATTATGAGTTCACGTTTTATTTTCGACAAAAATTCTAACGTAGGATTGGAGAAGTAATGCTATTTAGTAGTTTGACATTTTTGTTTGTATTCTTGCCGGTGACGTTGGTGTTATATTTTCTAGCGAATGATAAATTTAAAAACTATATTTTGCTTGTGGCATCGCTGATTTTCTATGCTTGGGGTGAGCCAAAATATGTTTTACTAATGATTGCGTCAATAATATTTAACTATTTTGTCGCGCGACTAATTGACAAAAAACGCAAGAAAAAAGGCGTGGCGAAGCTTTGGCTAATTGTGGCAGTAGTAGTGAATATTGGAGCACTATTTATATTTAAATATCTTGATTTTGCAATTTATAATCTTAACCTTGCATTTAATTTTAACCTTGGGCAGACAAATTTGGCGCTCCCGATTGGTATTTCGTTTTATACATTCCAAATATTGTCATATGTGATTGATGTGTATCGTAAAAAGGTAAAGTTGCAGAAAAATATTTTTACACTTGGCACTTATATTGCGCTGTTTCCACAGCTCATTGCTGGCCCAATTGTGCGATACTCAGATGTTGAAAAACAATTAAAGGAACGCACTCATTCGCTCGATAAATTTTGTGATGGTTTTAGGCGGTTTATTGTTGGTTTCGTGAAGAAGGTTTTGATTGCTAACAATGTGGCGGTGATTGCGGATACGGTATTTAATAACCCTTCTGCGCAGGCGCTAGGACCGGCGGCAATTATTATTTCACTACTGGCGTATACTTTGCAGATTTATTATGATTTTTCTGGTTATAGCGATATGGCGATTGGGCTTGGTAAAATCTTTGGGTTTGATTTTGATGAGAACTTTAACTATCCGTATTCGGCGGTTACCATTACGGATTTTTGGAAGCGTTGGCACATTTCGCTCACGACTTGGTTCCGCGATTATATTTATATTCCTTTGGGCGGGAATCGTTGCTCAAAAATTAAGTGGGTGCGAAATTTTGCGATTGTGTGGCTACTTACGGGGCTTTGGCATGGAGCAAGTTGGAATTTTGTGCTGTGGGGTGTGTTTTATATGATTATCCTGCTTGCTGAAAAGCAGTTTTTGGGGAAGCTTCTTGCTAAAATGCCGAAGTTTATCACTTGGATTTATACTTTTATTATTGTAAATTTTGGGTGGTTGCTTTTTAGGGTGAATACTTTGGATGATCTTGGATATACGGTCAACGCGTTTTTTCATCCGAGCGCTTCGGCGGGCGATTTTCTGGCGCAGAATTATTCGATTGTGCCGTATATTAATTTTATGATTCTGGGGATTATCTTTATGTTTCCAGTGGGGAAGAAAATTAGCAAATGGATTCTCAAAAAGAAGTTTGGGCGGTTTATACTGGATTTGGTTTTGATAGTGTTGTTCATGATTGGTATTTTTGCGTTAGTGAATAGCTCATACAATCCATTTATTTATTTTAGATTCTAGATGATTTTGGTAGGAAAATTGCTAGGGCGGGTTTAATATTTCTGGCACAAAAATGGTGCAGAACGCAAGAGACTCTAACTCTCGCACCGGAGGTACGAGAGTTAGCAATGAACAAAAAATGGTGCGAATGAAGAGACTCTAACTCTCGACCTCTTCCTTGGCAAGGAAGCGCTCTAAACAACTGAGCTACATTCGCACGAAAGGTGTTAATAGTGTTATTATAGCACAGGTCTTGGTAGCTTGCAAGACCTTAGGAAACAGATTTAAGCATTGACTTTTTGAGTAAAATGTGCTATAATGTAGATATGAATGTATTTGGGATAATATTATTCATTTTAGGGGTCGTGGCAGCGTTTGGGCTAGCCAGGGCCGCAATTTTATATCTCAAAACTTTTCAAGGCTATCAGTTTTTAAAAAAGAGCCAAAAGTTGGCTTTTAGCCTTGGTATTATTTTGATTGCTGGTTTATTCTCGGTATTTTCGGGAATGATTTTCTTATCTAGTGAAACAATGCAAAAAGCCGGCAATATGGTGATTTCTTGGATTACTGGCACAAACGGGAAAACTATCCAAGAAGTGAATGAGCCAGAAAATTCGGTAGATAAAAAAGCCAAAAAACAGGTTGAACTTCCTAATTCTTTTGGTGAGGTTGAAGAAAAAGAGATTGCCGGCAGAACTGAGGAACCTAAAAATAATGAACAAGTAAACAAGCCGGAAGAAGATAAACCAGAAGATAAACCAGAAGAAAAGCCAACAGAAAAGCCGGCTCCTGCGACAGAGGCGCCTGCACCGGTCACAAAAAAGAGTACTCTTATTCCGAGTTTTACCGTTTGGTCTAACGTTTATAAAGGGCATAAATATGCATATGTAGAAGTTGAAAACGGTGTGCCATATGTTTATGCGCCGACTTTTCGTGGGAATTTTGCTGATAATATTAATAATATTCGTCTTGGTAAAGAGGGTAAAAATATCGTTTTGATAGCAAATGCTGGGATTTTTAACGAGGTAGATTCTTCACCGGTTGGGACAGCTATTCAGAATGGTAGCGTTGTCGTTGCAAAGACAAAGGATGATAAAATTCCGAGAACTTTGGTGATTGACGAGACTGGCAATGTTGGTTATACCAATAAGGCAATCGTAAACGGTACAACGTCATATACTGACGCGATGACTGGCAAGACTGTTTCGGGCCGCAAAATTGTATCAGCGGTGACTGGATTTACGCCGGTAGTAATAAATGGTAAGGCGGCAACAGAATACAAAACCAAAATCGCCAACTATTCTAGTTATCGTGCTCGGTCGATGTTTTGTGTGAGAAAAAATAATGCTTATACAATTATTACAAATTCGGGCGAAGGTATAGATGGTGGCGGTTGGAACTTTGATGATATGACGACCATAGCGCTACGTCGTGGTTGTCATTTTGCTTTTAACTTTGATGGTGGCGGCTCGACGGCTTTGGCTTGGAGAACTTCGCTTTCGCAAGGTTTCACAACTTATGCTACGACGGTTCGTCGCGATCCGACTTACATTGTATTTACGGCAGATAATCGCGCTCCAGTTGGAAAATAGTGTTATAATAGTTATATATAACATAAATAAGGAGTGGCAATGAGCACAGGAGCAATAATAGCAATTGTAATAGTGGTTGTACTATTGCTGATCGTGGGTACGATTATTGCAATATACAATGGCTTGGTAGGCCTCAATGAGCGCGTCAACGAAGCCTGGAGCGATATTACAGTTCAACTTAAATACCGTGCGGATTTGATTCCAAATGTCGTCGAGACCGTAAAGGGTTATGCGAAGCATGAAAAGGAAACCTTTGAAATGGTGACCGAAGCTCGCTCGGCAGTAATGGGCGCAAAGACCGTAAAGCAGGCTGCGGAGGCAGAAAAAGAAATGACTTCGGCGCTTGGTAAGATTTTTGCGATTGCGGAAGCTTATCCAGAGCTAAAAGCAAATTCAAATTTCGTAAAATTGCAAGAGCAGCTGCAGGATGTGGAAGACAAAATCCAAGCAGCACGCAGATTTTATAACGCAGGTGCAAAAGAACTTAATACTAAACTAAAAACTTTCCCAACCAATGTAGTAAACAACATTGTTGGTCATTTTAAAAAGCGCGATTACTTTGAAGTTGCCGATAGCGAAAAGGCAAAGATTGAAAAAGCGCCAGAAGTTAAGTTTTAACTAACTTGAACTTTCAAAAAACATAAAGTTATGTTTTAAAAACATAACTTTATGTTTACAAGGAATGTGAGGCTAAAAATGTATAAGCAAATTGCTCAAAATAAAAGAAGAACGGTGTTTATCGTTTTCTTGTTTGTTTTAATGATAGTGGCAATTGCCGGGGTGTTTGCGTGGGTTTATAATGACCCGTGGATTGCTGTGTGGACATCTGTGGTGGCACTTGTTTATGCGTTGATTCAGTATTTTGCGGCTGGGTCGCTAGCGATGGCGATGGCCGGTGCGAAAGAGATTGCCAAAAAAGATAATCCGAGATTATACAACATTGTTGAAAATTTATCGATTACAACAGGGCTACCGATGCCGAAAGTATATATTATACATGATTCGGCGCCAAATGCATTTGCGACCGGTAGAGATCCAAAACATGCGTCGGTTGCAGCAACAACTGGGCTGCTCGATATCATGAATGATAAAGAACTCACGGCGGTAATGGCACATGAAATGTCACATGTGAAAAACTATGATATTAGAGTATCGATGATTGTGTTTGGCTTGGTGTGCATGGTGGGATTAATATCGGATATTGCTTATCGGATGATGTTTTATGGTAATCGCAGACGCGATAATGAAGGTAGCCCGGTTGGGTATTTCTTGATTTTGATTGCTGCAATTTTGTCGCCTATACTTGCGGCGTTGGCGCAAATGGCGGTGTCGAGGCAAAGGGAATATTTGGCGGATGCATCAGCTGTAAATATTACGCGTTATCCAGAAGGGATGATTGATGCATTAAAAAAATTGCAATCACATTCGCAGCCAATGAAGAGCCAGAATGTGGCGGCGGCTTCGATGTATATTAATGATCCTTTGAGGAAGGGATTTTTTAATAATTTGCTAAGTACTCATCCACCAATTGAAAAACGAATCGAGAGACTAGAAAATGGCAAGAAAAACTTCTAAAAAGAAAAATAAAGATGCCCGTGAGGATGTAGGGAAGAATCGTAAAAAGGTTGAAAAGAAGACATCAATCAGTGCGCATCGATCTTTTAGACGATCCTATCGTGAGGATTATGTGCGTGATATGGAAACACCTGGGATTATGACTCATTTTGGAATGGTGTTTCGGATGATTTTTGGTAATTATAAATTGTTTTTGCCACTTATGCTTATTGCGGCAATTGTGCTTATATCGACAATAGAAGCATTAAATGAGACGGGGATTGTATTTGCGGTTTTGGTGTTTTTGTTTTTGTGGTTGACGACGATTTTTGTCGTTCGGCGAAAAATGGCAGGTGGTGACGTTGGGCTTCGTGAAGCGATATATAATGCAATGACGCCACTTGCTTCGACTCTCGTGGTGCTTTTGGTCGCGGCGATTGAATGCATACCAATTATTATTGTGATAATTGCTTATTCGACCGCTGAAGAGACAAATTTCTTCGCGATGCCGTTTTATGCATTTTTGTTCTTGGTTTTCGCGATGCTTCTGATTTTGATGTCTGGTTATTTATTGTCATCGACATTAATAGCGCTTGTTGCCGTGAGTGCGCCGGGCATTTATCCTTTGGCGGCATTTAAAGCTGCGACAAGGATAATGATGGGGAGGAAAATAAAATTTGTACTAAGATTAATTGCGGTGACACTATTATTTGTGGCGGTGTGGGGTGTAGTTATTGTGCCGCTTGTGGTTTTGATTAAAGCTCCGGCGCTAGTGATATTGATTTGTTCGGAGATTTTGGCTTGCTTTGGTAGTGTTTTTCTTGCGATTTATTTATATATGTATTATCGTTGGATGCTAGATTATGACACAAAGGAGGTAAAATGACAAAAAGTGAAGCTGAGGCGAGGATTTTGAAGCTGCGTGAGCTGATTAATGATTACCGGTATCACTATCACGTGCTGGACGAGTCAATAATGAGTGAGGCGGCGGCAGATTCCTTAAAACATGAACTTTCTGTGCTTGAAGCGGAATATCCAGAGCTAATTACACCAGATTCACCAACGCAAAGAGTGGCCGGTAGAGCGCTAGATAAGTTTGAAAAAGTGAAACATGATAAAAGAATGATTAGCCTTGCGGATGTGTTTTCGCGCGAAGAAGTGCTGGATTGGATAAATCGGAATGAAAAATTGGTGCCCGGTGGTAAAATAGATGAGTTTTTTACGGATATTAAGATGGATGGGCTGGCGTGTTCACTAAAATATCGTGATGGGCTGCTTGTGCAGGCGGCTACGAGAGGGGATGGGCTAGTGGGGGAAGATGTGACTTTGAATGTGAGAACAGTAGAGAATATACCATTAAAAATTGATGCAAAAGAAGCAGAAATAAGAGGCGAGATAATCATTTTTAAAGAGGATTTTGAGAAAATGAAGGGGGAGTTTGCGAATCCGAGGAATCTTGCGGCGGGGTCGATTCGGCAACTTGATCCAAAGGTGGCAGCTGCGCGGCCGCTAAGGTTTATCGCGTACGACCTCGTGACGCCGGATTCTTTGACTTGGCATGAGGCGTATGAAAAACTTCGTGAACTTGGGTTTCAAACTTCGGGCGAGGATAGAGTATTTAAGGCGAGTGAGCAGAAAGAATTGTTTGAATATATTGATAAGTTAGACGATTATCGTAAGGGGCTGAAGTTTAATACTGATGGGATGGTGATTAAGATTAACGATCGTGCTATGTATGATTCTTTAGGGATTGTCGGAAAAACACCACGCGGTGCGGTAGCATTTAAATTCCCGGCAGAAGAGGCAACTACAAAGGTGCGAGATATTGTGATTTCGATTGGACGGACGGGGGCGGCGACACCGGTGGCTTTGTTTGACCCAGTTTCAGTAGCGGGGACGACTGTGCGACATGCTTCGCTTCATAATGCAGATGAAATAAAGCGGCTTGATGTGAGAATTGGTGACACGGTGATTATTTATAAGGCTGGGGATATAATTCCGCAGGTGAAAGAGGTGCTACTGAAACTTCGTCCGGAGGGCACGGTGCCGTTTGATTTTGAGAAGGAATTGTCAAAGCAATATCCGGAGCTTGAATTTGTGCGACCGGAGGGCGAAGTGGTATATCGCGTGAAAGGGGAATCGTCAGATTTGATTTTGAAGCGAGCGATAGAGTATTATGCGTCGAAGCCAGCGCTAAATATTGAGGGTCTAGGCGAGAAAAATGTGGAAGCATTGATAAATGCAGGGCTTATTAGCTCGATTGCGGATTTGTATCGTTTGGATGTTTTGAGCGTGGCGAGGCTTGAAAGATTTGGCGAGCTTTCGGCGAAAAATCTAGTAAAGGCGATTTCTGACTCTAAAAATCCGCCACTTGCGAAGTTTATCACGGCGCTCGGGATTCGGCATGTGGGAGCACAAACTGCGGTAAGTTTGGCGCGGAAATTTGGGACGCTTGAGAAATTGATGGAGGCGACAGAAGAAGATTTACTAGAAATAAATGATATTGGTGACGTGGTAGCGGAGTCGATTGTAGCGTGGTTTGCGGATGAAGATAATGCGAAACTACTGGCTGATTTGAAGTCGCTTGGCGTGAAACCTCTGAGTGAGTCTAGCGTAGCTTTGCCACTCGATGGTAAGTCTTACGTGGTGACTGGGACGCTTTCAAGTATGGGACGCGAAGAGGCGGAGGATAGATTGAGGGCGCTTGGCGCGACGGTGACTTCGGGTGTAACAAAGAATACCACGGCTTTAATTACTGGTGAGAAGCCGGGGAAATCGAAGACGGATAAAGCGGACAAGCTAGGAATTTCACGTTTGTCAGAAGCGGAGTTTTTGAGGTTAATAGGTGGGTAAAAACTATTTTTGGTGATTTATATTCTTTTACCCTACCGCGCGCATAGTTTTTTGTGAAAAATTATGTTTTTAGCTAAAACATGTTATAATAATGAATACCTGTAGTCCATGACTCCGAAGGACGTAGCCTAGGCTATAGCGGCTGGGAACGCGTCGCTTGCAGGAAACCAAGCCCTAGGCCCGAAAGGGGTAATCGAAAGGTTATATAGTAGAAGGCACGGGCTATACTTGGTAAATTGCCCATGTTTGGTGGATTCCTTGGCAGGTTCTTCTAAAACCAGCTCCCAAGTTCGATTCTTGGCATGGGTACCACCGGAAAATCCCCCCACAACCTTCTAAGTTGTCTTGGGGATTTTTTTGAAACCTTATGAACCACATTAGCTAGTTTAGATTAGTTTACCTTTTCTGGATGGCTTTTAGCCCACTCTCTACCATGAGCTAGAGACCTTTCTTTGTTGTTGTAATACCATTCTTTAACCCTAACCTTTGCTTTTTCGCTGTGGTCCATAGTATATTTGTGTTTATATTTCTTTAGCTTCGGTGTGTCCTTATTTTGCTCATACCACTTCCTACTTCTCTCTATATTTGCTTGTCTACGGTTAGGATCCTTAGCCTTCTATCTATCGTGTTTTCTTGAGCACTCTAGGCACTGTGAAGTATGCCCATCTTTATAGCTAGCATTCCTACCGAATATACTTAGAGGCTTAATTTCGCCACATTTGGTGCAAGTTTTTGTTGCTTCTGATTCTGTTTGTAGTTCGTCCATCGTTATTAGCTAAAGTTTTACGTTGGTCTCACCAAGTATTCTTTGCACTCGTTCGAGGTCTTTTTCGTCCATCTTTTTCTTCGTACATTTGCCCTGGATATAATCATCATAATAATAACCAGTGGTTATTGCCAGCACCTGTTTGCCATTATTTAGTTCTATGAACACCAACCGTCTCTTTTCTCCCATTATCGCATCAACTGTACACCCTACTAGATGACCTGCCAGAACATGTAGAAAAGCACTTGATAGTTTTCCCAATCCTTTTTTATCGAGAACAGAGTAATAGTTTACGGTATTCTTATTTAGAAGAATAATGTTTTTATCTGTCATGATAGCACCCTTCTTCCCGAACATGGAGGTATAGACAAAGCCAATCTCGGCATTTTTGTAGTCACTTTTTATTAGCGTAGCATCCGATGTATCTACGAATCTGCCTTTCCTTTGTTTGAGGCTAGAAAGAATACATACAGCCATGATGGCGAAACAAACAACCATAAAGATAACTAATGCAATAATTCCGTTGGTTTCTTGTGGCTGTTCCATAATATGAATTATAACATATTTTACTGAGTTTGTCTCCTAACTATAGTGGTGAGCTCCCCTGGTTCACTTCGTTTTTGAGACATATAGCGAACTTTGTGAGCTTAGTTGTCGAGATGTCTTACATAGTTTTTCTCGGGCACTTTGTCACCTCACTTGTGAGGAGTGGAGAGTAATCCTCCGATCGCTCTCCTTTATGTATGATAGTGTGCGAATTTGATGTGGCGATAAGAATTGCGGTGACTCTTCTTTTTCTGGATGGGATCTCTTTGTGTATATAGGAGATTATACATGGTTATATTAAGGTTGGTTTTATGGCTCTGTGTTGCAGGTTTCTCTGGACATTATATAAACGGCAAAACTATTCACATCCGCAAAACCGAGGTTATTCCTTCATCGTCGTGTAATCCCATTCTGTTATTGGCAACAAAAATGAGCCTTCTGACGGCTCAAATTCTCCTATGGTGAACCGCGTCCAATCGAATTGGAATATCCTCGCAAAAGGACTTCTACCGAGTGAGGGGTATTATCAGTATTTTATATCCTACAAACTATATCCCCGGCCTCAGTAGAACTAATGAATATACAACCCAAAGCATTAGCAACCCGGACAAGCAGTAGAGCCGCCAATGTCAATGCAAAGCTCTCTTAAGAGCTTACAATGTCAATGGTAAATAGCCGCATGTTATAATTAAAGTAGAACATTATCTTAAATAGCAACTTTAAAGGAGACTGGCCATGAAAGACGGCAAAACACTAATTGTATATTTCTCACACATGGGAAATACGGAAAAATTCGCGAATAAGATCCACGAATTAATCGGTGGGGATATTGTTAAGCTTGAACCAGTTTCTCCTTACCCAGCAGACTACAATGAGGTAGCGAAAGTCGCAGAGAAAGAACGTGACGATAATGCGCGCCCAGAATACAGAATCAGCGCCAATCCAGAAGAATACGACAACATTTTTGTCGGTTATCCGATGTGGTATTACACTCTTCCAATGATTATTTACAAGTTCTTTGACGACTACGACTTCTCTGGCAAAAACATTATCCCATTCAATACTCATGAGGGCTCTGGTGATGGTGGAACATATGCGAAAATCAAAGAATTTGAACCGAACGCCAATATTTTAGAGGGCTTGCCGATTCGTGGTGGCGATATCGGTGTAGATCCAGATGGCGGCACGCCGACTGACCAAACCGAAACTATTAAAAACTGGTTAGCTAAAATAGGATTCTAAGGAGACAATATGGAATATACAACATTAAACAACGGAATCAAAATGCCAACTGTTGGTATCGGCGTGTTTACATTTACGCCAGAAGAAGCTGAAAAATCCGTCGAGGCGGCGCTGAAATCTGGCTATCATTTAGTAGATACTGCCAATGCCTACATGAACGAGCGTGGTACTGGTCGCGGCATTAAAAAATCAGGCGTAAAGCGCGAAGAAGTTTTTGTTTCTACTAAACTCTGGCCATCAGAATATGAGAACGAGAATGCAATTGATGAAACATTGGAGCGACTTGGTTTAGATTATATTGATTTGCTCTTTCTTCATCAGCCAGCCGGAAACTGGCGCGCTGGTTACAAAATGCTAGAAAAAGCCTGCAGAGATGGCAAAATTAAGGCGATCGGTATTTCCAACTTTGAGGGCAAGTATCTAGACGAACTGCTAGCAGAATGCGAAATTGTGCCACAAGTTATGCAGGTGGAGTGCCATCCGTATTTTACACAAAAAGAAACGCGTGCAACTACAGACCCTAAAGGCATTAAGATTATGTGCTGGTATCCACTTGGTCATGGTGATAAGAGCTTGGTGAACGAGCCGATCTTCTCTAAACTCGCCGAAAAATATGGTAAATCTCCGGCGCAAATTATTTTGAAATGGCACAACCAAATGGGCTTTATCGTAATTCCGGGTAGCCGCAACCCAGAGCATATTAAAGAAAATGCTGATATCTTTAACTTCGCACTCACTGACGATGAAATGGCAGAAATCGCTAAGCTAGATAAGGGTGTGCGCTACTATAACGGTACCGAAGAACAGTTACAGCGATATGCGGCCTGGAAGCCAGAATATGAAAAGGAGTAAAAATGGCATTACAATTAACTGACGAATGGGATAAAGTCTTCCCAAGAAGCGACAAAGTAAACCACAGAAAGGTTACCTTTAAGAACCACTTCGGAATTGAGCTTGCAGCAGATCTATACGAGCCAAAAGATGTGAGCGGAAAACTCCCAGCCATTGCTGTTTCTGGTCCATACGGCGCAGTCAAAGAGCAGTCTAGCGGTCTTTATGCGCAAGAAATGGCCGAACGCGGCTTCCTTACTATCGCATTCGATCCATCTTACACCGGCGAATCGGGTGGTGAACCGCGCTACGTTACGAGCTGGGATTTAAATGTTGAAGATTTTCAGTCAGCCGTAGATTATTTAAGCAATTTAGATAATGTGGATCCAGAAAAGATTTCTATTATAGGAGTTTGTGGTTGGGGTGGCGTAGCACTTCAAACAGCTTGTCTAGACACGCGCATAAAAGCGACTGTCTGCATGACAATGTATGATATGCCACGCGTAGCTCGTAATGGCTACTTTGATTCCGAAGATTCCGCCGAGTCGCGCCAAAAAGCAAAAGAAGCTATCAATGCTCAGCGCACCGAAGATTATAAAAACGGCGAATTAAAGCGTGCTGGCGGAGTTATTGATCCGTTGCCAGAAGACGCACCGCAATTCTTGAAAGATTACCACGCATATTATAAAACAGATCGTGGATATCATAAGCGTAGCCTTAACTCCAACGATGGCTGGGCAATGACTGGCAATATTTCACTCGCTAACACAACGGCATTTACGAATTCTAACGAAATCAAGAATGCTGTCCTGATAATTCATGGCGAAAAGGCACATTCACGCTACATGGGCGAGGATTCATTTATTGGAATGACCGGTCACGAATTTGAAACCAACAACGCACCGGCGCCATATACCGGCAATGCACCAGTTGGCGAAACGCGCGATAGCAATAAAGAACTCCTAATCGTAGAGGGTGCTTCGCATTGTGACTTGTATGACCAGAAAGATATTATTCCGTTTGATAAGATTGAAAGCTTTATCAGGGAGAATATAGAGGATTAAAATGTCTGTGTTAAATAAAAAGCTGACAATATCTATACCGATTCTAGTTGTCATTATCGTTTCGGTAGTTGTTGCAGCGATTTTAATAAACAATCGTAAGCCAGACACTGATCCAAACCTAAATCCTACGAATTCGCAAACGGAGACTGCAAAAATGGATAAAATATATGCGACCATAAATGGCGAGAGGCTAGAGATAGAATTAGAAGATAATTCTACTGTTTCTGCGCTTTTGAAAGAGCTACCGCTAGAAGTATCTATGAGTGATTTAAATAGTAACGAAAAATATGTTTATCTAGATAATTCGTTGCCAACAAATACTTATAGCCCGAAGCATATCGAGGCTGGCGACGTAATGCTATTTGGCGACAATTGTCTCGTTATATTCTATAAATCTTTCGATACAAGCTATAGCTATACGAAAATTGGACATATCGATAACTTACCAAACCTTGGCGACGGCAGCGTATCTGTGGCCTTTAGCGCCGAATAATACCGCTTTAAGTGTAACCTCAAAGAAAAAAGAGCCGCCAATGTCAATGCAAAAGCTCTCTTAAGAGCTTACAATGTCAATGAGAAAGCTTAATAGTGCGATTCTTATAATATATCGTTTTAAGCTTATTTTTAAGCTTTTACGGTATAATTAATAATAGAAAACAAGGAGCTTATATGCAAAATCAAGGACAACAACCAGGGGGCACACCACCGAGCGGTGGTCCAGGTGGAGCGCCTGGTGGACAGGATTCAAGCAATGTTTCACATAGTGGCGCTACCGAGCTAACTAGTGACGCTACTCTGTCAGATCAAAGCTATTCTAGCACTGGCTCAGCTGAGAACGCTCTTTTAGTTTCTGGCGCTACGGTCACTATTTCTAATCCTACAATTAATAAAACTGGCGACGATAGTGGTGACAACTCTGACTTTTATGGTACCAATGCCGCAGTCTTTGCGTATAACAAAGCAACTCTAAATATTACAGGTGGCACAATCACTACTAATGGCTCCCATGCTAATGCTGTCTTTGCTTATGATTCCGGTACGATTAATATTACCGACACAAAAATCACGACTAGCTCCAATAATTCCGGCGGTGTTATGGTTACTGGCGGCGGCACGCTTAATGCTACTAATCTAACCGTAGAAACTTCGGGCAATTCTTCTGCGCCAATTCGTAGTGATCGTGGTGGCGGAACACTCACTATTGAGGGCGGTAGCTACACTTCTAGTGGTACTGGTAGCCCGGCGATTTATTCTACCGCTGATATTACCGTTAAAAATGCCAAGCTCACCGCAACTGCGTCTGAGGGCGTCGTAATTGAGGGCCTAAATAGCGTCACGCTAGAATCGACCACGGTAACCGATACGAATAACAAGCTCAATGGCAATTCCGAGACATACAAGAATATCTTTATTTACCAATCCATGAGCGGCGATGCCGAAACTGGCACTGGTACTTTTACAGCTAAGAATAGCACATTCATTACGAATAAAGGCGATCATTTCTTTATCACCAATACAACCGCGGTAATCAACCTTACGAGCAACAAGTTCACAAACAATGACTCTACCGGCGCATTCTTACGCGCGCAGAGCGGCAAATGGGGCACTTCTGGTTCAAACGGCGGCAATGTAACTTTGAATGCGACTTCACAAGAGATTATTGGTGATATCGTTATCGATAGCATTTCTTCGCTAAATATGAACCTAACTGGGAGTTACTATAAAGGCACTGTTGAGAACGGCGGAAATATAAAACTAACATTAGACGCAGAATCTATCGTCGTTTTGACTGGCGATTCATATGTAGCTTCATTAGTGAACACTACGTCTGATAACTCAAATATTTATGCCAATGGCTATAAGCTTTACGTCAATGGGGCTGAGATCTCTATCAACCAAGGAGCAGCGCCGGCATCATTCCTTAATGACAGCACAGAAACCACTACCGGCGAAGTGCAAGACGTTTCTAATAGCGACACCGGATCGAACGTAAACATTCCGGTCCTGGTTTCCTGTATTGTTGGCGGAGTCTTAATTATTAGCGTAGTAGTGGCGATAATCGTAAAGAAGAAGCACGACCGTAAACCAAAAACACCTGAGATTGTTTCTGGCGAAAGTAATCAAAACTCGGACCCAATCAACCCAGCACAAGGACTATGATGGCTCAATGAATAAAAAACAGCCCTACGGGGCGTTTTTTATAGAATAATTTTGGTGATCTCTGCGGGAGTTTGTTTCGCGCTATATGCGCGAAACAATTCGTGGGGCGTCACCTCAAAAAATCCAGAATAAATTCTGGATTTTTGCTCGGTTCCTACCACGAGCGAACCCTACGGGTTCGTCTCCCGTCAAAAATCAAAGAATAAAAAACAAGCCCTGAAGGGCTTCTTTTTATTCTTGGTGATCTCTGCGGGAGTCGAACCCGCGTTGTCGGGATGAAAACCCGATGTACTAACCGTTATACTAAGAGACCGCATATATATTATAGCAAGAATGGTGAAAAAATGCAAGAATGGAAAACCCCGGCTGGCTGCCGGGGATTTTCCTAGTGTTTTAGTAGGGGGAATCACTGGAGTGATCCCAGTTCTCCCCGTTCCTGGATTGGCGGAAGTAGATTTCGCCATCGTATTCCCACATCCAGGAATAGTCCTTAGGCAGGACTCGTCCGGAGGCTACGACGCCGCTGTTTTCCGCCGCAAGGCGGAACAGGACGTCCTTGGCGATAGCCAGGGCTTCTTTGCCGCGGTCGGTGTCGAGCTTGAGCTTAGAATTATAGTCCTCGAACTTGTCGAGGGCCTTCTTCATGGTGCCACCGCCTTTGCAGTTTAGCAGGCACCAGGCCAGCTCTGCCTTAAACCGGGTAGATTCGGTCCCATCCGTGTAGGACAGGATGAATCTGGCCACCTGCTCGGCTTCCGTTTTGTCGACGTATTTGTCGACATCTGTGACGAGACCGAACCAGAGCTTGCGCCCCTGGTACTCTTCGTAGTACCGGGCGCGCTCGCCCCATACGCAACGACCATTTCGGTCGTAGCGGTAGTAGTACCCGGACTCCTCATCCAAGTACCACTGGTACTCACCATCAAAGTAGCTACCGTCGGCGCCGCGTCCCTCGCTGGGGGTGAGGGTGTAGTACCGCCCGGTGCGGGCGCTGTAGTAGTAGGATCCCTCGAAGTCGGAGCCATGCTCCAACCACCAGATATCCTGCATTACAACGACGGCGGGGCTGTCGTCGCCATAGCCCAATTCGCGCGCGCCGTCGGCGAGCTCGTGAGCTTTTTCTTGGCGACTAGTCCAGGTGGCTGCCAGGGTGCCGGTGGCTAAGATGCCAACGGCAAGAACGATTGCCAAAATGAATACTATTGTTTTTTTCATGAGTTTTTCCTCCTCATAACAATAAGATTTTTTGGCGCACCCTAATAAAACACTAAAAATTAAGGTACGTCATGAGAACACGAATACTTTAATTATAGCACACTTTACTAAAAAAGTCAAGCTTAAAATGCACAAGAATAGGTATAATCTACGTGATAATCGGTTTTACCATAGGGCTCGTCGGGGTATATTTTGACATAAGTGGCCTCGGGATCGCAATATTTGGTGAGAAGTTTGGAGAGATCAGCGTGACGCGCGCTATCAAAGAGAAGGAGCTGGCGAAGCGTGATTTTGGAGAAGCCGGTTTCTTTGTAGCGTGACATAATATCGGACATAGATTTGTCGGTAGTGCCATAATTCTCGATGCGGGGGTAAAAGTAGGTTTCATAATAATCGGCAGTGATTTCCTCGATTCTTTTGGTGGTGAGTTTTTCTGGGTCGTAGAAGTTAGAGAATAGGAGGGTTAAAATAACGGTGAGCATGGCTAGAATAATGACGGCAAGGATGGAGCGTTTGGAAATCAAAAATAATTGACGAGATTTGCTTGATTTGGTGCTCCGTCGAGCTGTGCTGACGCGAGGAGTGTGGGCGGAAATTTTGGTAGCTCTTGCTCGGGTTTTTTGTGGGGTGGGTTTAGTGGTCTTTTTTGAAGATTTTGATTTTTTGGTAGTACCCATGGTTTTATTTTAGCATAAAAAGTTTAAATTGTGGTAATATAATTATATGAGCAAGTTTTTTAAGCGGACAAAGATTTTGGCGACGGTAGGGCCAGCGACGAATTCACCGGAAATTATCGAGGAGATGATTATGGCCGGCGTGAATGGTTGTAGATTGAATTGTTCGCATGGCTCAGGTGAAGAGCGTGACCAACAGATAAAATGGATTAGGGAAGCGGCCAAGAAAAAAGGGCGTAGTGTGGCGATTTTGCAGGATTTGCAGGGGCCAAAAATTCGTTTGGGAATGCTAAAGGATAATAGGCTTGATTTGCATAAAGGTGATGAGTTGACTCTTGAATCAGATACTCGCTTTGAACATGATGGTGGGTTTGTGGTGCCAGTGCAGTTTAATTTGGCGGAAAAATGTCGTGTGGGCGAGCCATTGTCGATGTTTGATGGTAAGGTGAAGGCGGTGATTCGTGAAATTGTAAGTGATACCGCAATAAAAATCGAGATTTTAAATGATGGTTTTATTATGTCTAAAAAAGGTATTAATTTACCGGATACGGATTTTGGCGGGGATATTTTGACCGAAAAAGATTTAGCTGATATTGAGTATGGAGCTTCACAGGATTATGATTACGTGTCGTTGTCATTTGTGCAATCGGCGAGTGATATAGAAAAACTAAAACAAATTTTGCTCTCGTATGGCTCGACGGCGAAGGTCATTGCCAAAATTGAGACAAAAAAAGCGATTGCCTCGGATGAAAATTTGGAGGAAATCGTCAAAGTGTCAGATGGCATTATGGTGGCGAGGGGCGACATGGCGGTTGAAGCGGGGGCGGAAGTGGTGCCGATAATACAGAGGAAACTCATAGCGCTGTGCCGGATATACGGCAAGCTTGCGATTGTAGCAACACAAATGATGTCGTCAATGGTGGACAATCCGGAGCCAACAAGAGCGGAAGTATCGGACGTGGCGACGGCTGTAATACAGGGGGCGGATGTGGTGATGTTGTCGGATGAAACGGCAAATGGTTCTTATCCTGTCGAGACGGTGAAGGAAATGAAGAAAGTGATTCTTTATACGCAAAATAATTCACCAGTGGCGGGAATTCATAAATATGAGACTGGCGAAAGTGTAATTTACGATGCACTTTCGGAAGCGACGGCGAGACTGGCGGAGAAAATTGAGGCGGATGTGATTATTTGCCAAACTGCAACTGGGGCCACGGCGACCAAAATGGCGTCGGAGAGGCCAAATGTACCAATTGTGTCGGTAACTTCTAATCAGCGAGTAGCAAATCAGCTAGCTCTCATATATGCGAATTCGGCGTTTGTAAGACCATATTCGGAGCATTTTGGAATGGACCTTGTCAAGGAACTGAAGAAAAGCGGTTACCTTAAAACTAAAGAAGGTAAAAAAGATTTGCTTGCGGTGATTGTTTCTGGCGACAAAAACAGATATGGCACTGACACCGTGATGGTGAGAAAGATTTAAATTATTGCTCTATGGCTTCGAGACCAGGGAGTTTTTTGCCGAGTAAATATTCAAGTGCGGCGCCACCACCGGTGGAGAGAAGAGAATATTTGAGGCTTTTGTGCTCGGCGGTGAGGTTTTCAACAAAACCAGCAGTGTCGCCACCGCAAATAATAGTAGTGGCGTCTTCTTTTTCGCCCATTAATTCGGCGACAATGGTAGAAGAGGTAGCATAAGCCGGATCTTCGGCTTTGCCGAGTAAACCGTTCCAGACAATAGTTTTGGCGTCGGTGATGTAGTTTGCGATTTTGCCAGTAGAGACTGGGCCGGTATCAAGTTTGTGGCCTTCGGCGTCTTCATCGAAATCTTCGGCGACATAGACGTTTTTGTGAGTTGATTTGTAACCATCGGCGGCAATTTTGCCACCGACGACGATTTGGTCGGCTTTAGGTGCAAAACGGTCAATTAAGGGCTGTTTGTCTTCGACCTTGGAGCCACCGATAATCATCAAAAATGGTTTGGCGGGATGGCTGATGACCTTTGAGAGGTTTTCAACTTCTTTTTCAACTAGGAGACCAGCGTAAACTGGGAGATATTCTTTGACTGCGTCGGTAGAAGCGTGAGCGCGGTGAACGACCGCAAAGCCATCTTGGACGTAAAAATCAGGATTAACAGAGTCTATTATTTCGCGAATGTAGTCCGGAGAGTTTTTTTCTTCGCCAGCAGAAAAGCGGAGATTTTCAAGGAGTAAAATGCCGCCATTTTTGGTCTTTTTGGCAGCGGATTCAACGTCTGGACCGGAAACGTCATCGATAAAAGTGACGTTGCCAATAAGATCATTTAGGGCACTTGCGACTGGCTTTAGCGACAACGATTTGTCTCTGCCTTCGGGGCGACCGAGGTGTGAAAGTAAGATGATTTTCTTGGCGCCTTTTTCACGGAGATATTGTAAAGTTGGGAGACTGGCGCGAATGCGTAGGTCGCTCGTGATTTTGCCGTTTTCTAAAGGTACATTATAGTCGACGCGGACTAAGGCTGTTTTGTTTCGTACGTTGATATCCTTGATTGTCTTCATAGGTTAATTATAGCACATCTAAAGTCTTTACAAAAATATGCACCCTGTGATATAATTACTGCATGAAAAAGGCAAAGACTTATAACGAGGTGATTGGTGAAACCATTGAACAAATGCGGACAGAAAAAGGCTGGACGCAGGGTGAATTAGCAGAAAAAGTTGGTACAAGCCAGTCGGCAATTCATCGCATCGAAAAAGGTGGGCAAAATATTTCGCTTGAAATGATAAAAAAGCTTTCTGAGACATTTGGGGCACAAATTCTCTCTATAAATGACCTTGCTTCGCAAAGTTATCGGATTCGTGGTGGACAGGAGCTACATGGTGAAATTACTGTAAATACGTCTAAAAATGCGGCCGTAGGGCTACTTTGTGCGGCACTTTTAAACTCAGGCAAGACGCTTCTTAAACGCGTGGCGAGGATTGAAGAAGTTTTTAGAATTATTGAAGTTTTGGAGTCAATTGGCGTAAAATGCTATTGGCGCAACCGCCATCGTGACCTAGAAATTATATCACCACGTGAATTAAAGTTAGATGAAATGGATGTTGAGGCGGCGAGAAAAACGCGTTCAATTATCATGTTTTTAGGTCCACTTCTTCACAAATATTCGCGTTTTAGAATTCCATATGCAGGTGGTTGTTCACTTGGGACGCGGACGGTAGAGCCGCATATTCAGGCTTTGAAATCATTTGGGCTTGATGTGGATGCGGAATGTAATAGTGGTTTTTATGAAGTGACGGTGAGGCAAGAGACTTTGCATAAATATACGGATCGCTATATTGTACTAACTGAACGTGGCGATACGGTGACCGAAAATGTATTGATGGCAGCGGCACTCTCTAGTGGCAAGACTACGATTGTAGGGGCTTCGCCGAATTATATGGTGCAGGATGTTTGTTTTTTCCTGGAAAGATTAGGTGTAAAAATTAGCGGTATTGGCACTACGAGGTTAGTGGTACATGGCAAGGCAATGATTGATGCGGATGTGGAGTACAATGTGTCAGAAGACCCGATTGAGGCGATGAGTTTTATTGCGGCGGCACTCGTGACTAAGTCTGAGATTGTAGTGAGGCGTGCGCCGATTGAATTTTTGGAAATTGAGCTTGAAGTGCTAAAAAGTATGAATGCAAAAATTGACCGGTCGGCGGAATATTTGTCTAATAATGAGCGGACGAGGTTGGTGGATTTGACAATTCACAAGTCAGATTTAGTGGCGCCGATAGATAAGATTCACCCGATGCCATTTCCGGGACTAAACATTGACAACTTGCCATTTTTCTCGGTGATTGCGGCAGTAAGTAAGGGTAGGACTTTGATTCACGACTGGGTGTTTGAAAATCGGGCGATTTACATTACGGAACTTTCGAATTTAAATGCTAAGATTGAGCTTCTTGATGCACACCGCGTGTATATTGAGGGGCCGACGAATTGGCGACCGGCTGAAATGGTGGCGCCGCAGGCGCTTCGTCCGGCGGTAGTGGTGCTAATTGGCATGTTGGCGGCGCCAGGGACTTCAATTTTGCGTAATATTTACCCAATTAAACGTGGTTATCAAGATTTCGCAGCAAGACTTCGTCACCTTGGGGCAAATATTGAACCACTTACTGGTATTTAAACTTAGTTTTTTGCTATAATGGTGTAATGGATGAGATTTTTGAAGGCTTAAACGAGCGGCAAAAAGAGGCGGTAGAATGTCTTGAAGGGCCGGTGTTGATACTGGCTGGTGCGGGGTCGGGCAAGACTAAGACTTTGACGCATCGGATTGCGAATTTGCTGGCACGTGGAGTGAAGCCATCAAACATTCTCGCTGTGACGTTTACGAATAAGGCGGCGAAAGAGATGCGGGGAAGACTATGGAATCTTTTGCAAGCTCATTCTCGGGACGGGTCGCAAGAGCCTCCGCGTTCTTTCATGCCATATATGGGGACGTTTCATTCGATTTGCGTAAAAATATTGAGAATTGAAGCGGAGGCGGCGGGACTTGACCGGGATTTTGTGATCTATGATACGGATGACCAAATTTCATTAATTAAGCGTATTATGAAGAATTTGAGACTTTCAGAGAAAAAGGCTCTGAAGCCGAAATCGATTCAATCGATAATTTCGAGCGAAAAAAATCAAGGTCGAGGGCCGGAAGAATATGCAGCGAAAGCGCTTTATCCGAACCAACGCGACATCGCAAAAGTTTTTGAGGCTTATGAAAAAGAAAAGGAAAAAGCGGGAGCACTTGATTTTGATGACTTGCTTTTAAAAACTTTGGAACTATTTTCTAATAACTTGGCAGTGCGGGAGAAGTGGCAAAAAAAGTTTGAACATATTCTAATTGATGAGTATCAGGATACGAACGCAGTGCAATATCATTTGGTGAAACTACTTGTGAATGAAAAACGCAACATTTGTGTGGTGGGGGATGATTGGCAGTCGATTTATTCGTGGCGAGGGGCGGATTTTACGAATATTTTGAATTTTGAACGGGATTTTCCGGGAGCAAAAGTGGTGAAGTTGGAGCAAAATTATCGTTCGACGGGAAATATCCTTGAGGCGTCGCAAAAGATTATCAATAACAATAAGACGCGGACGGATAAGGTTTTGTTCACAGAAGCTGGGAAAGGTGCGCCGGTAGAGATTGAGAGTTTGGCGGATGAGGAAAAGGAAGCGCAATTTGTGGTGCGAACGATTCTAAGGATGCAAAAGGAATACCCCGATTATGCGGATTTTGCGGTGCTTTATCGGACAAATGCGCAATCGTATGCGTTTGAAAAAGCGTTTATGGCGGGGCATGTGCCATACAAAATTGTGGGCGGGGTGAGATTTTATGATCGTAAGGAAGTGAAGGATGTGCTGGCGATTTTGAGGCTGATTGTAAATGGGCGCGATAAGGTGAGTTTTGAGAGGGTAGTAAAGAATGTACTGTCTGGAATTGGCGAAGTGTCGTTAAATAAGCTATTAATGGCAATGGATGCGATGAACGATGCTAACCCGCTGCTTAATCCGGACCTTCCGGATGTGTTAAATGCAGTAAAGGCGCGCAATGGTTTGGTGAGACTTACACGATTTTTGGAAGAAATAAGAAATGCAACAAGTGTTGCATATAATAGGGGTGAAAATGTGGTAAATCCTGGTGAAGTGGTGCGAAAAGTGGTGGCGTATTTTGATTTTCAAAGATTGACGGATGACGGGACGCCGGCGGCAGAAGAGAGAATGCGAAACTTGGAAGTATTGGCTTCGAACGCAGCGGAATTTGCGAGTTTGGATGATTTTCTGGCGGATGCGAGTTTGATGTCGTCGGCAGATGAGGTGACTGGAAAAAATGCGGTGACTTTGATGACTTTACATGCGGCGAAAGGACTGGAATTTCCAGTGGTGTTTGTGGTGGGGCTCGAGGAGGGGCTTTTCCCGGGGTCTAGGGCGTATGATAATGAGAGCGATTTGGAAGAAGAACGGCGACTAATGTATGTAGGGATGACGCGGGCAATGCGGAGGTTGTTTTTGACGTATGCGATGTCGCGATATTCGTTTGGTAGTCGGAATTATAATATGCCGTCAAGATTTTTGACGGAGCTAGGATATAATCCGTATGGTTCGGTGGGGTATCGTGATGAGGATGGAGATGGATTTAAGGATTATGGCGACGATGTATTTAACGATGATGATTTTGGTGAGAGTGATTTAGACCCGTTTCCGGAAGATTTGCCGGTGTGGGAATAATAAATTGCTTGACTTTATTCTTTGGCGGGGATAATATATAAGTATATGCATAATAAAATCTATAGAGTTATCTTTTGTGGCAGCCTTAGTCTTGTTGGTATAACCATCGTGACTGGCTTATTATTGTCTAATATTGTTCCAGGCGTTGCGGCAGAATCTTCATCTACCGCCACAGCAACCGTAAATGTATCATCTTCTTGCTCATTGTCTGCGACTGTTGATGCTGAGCACACCGCTACTTTACTTAATGGTATTTATTCTGGTAATGACAATTATCCTAATGGTATAGGTAGTACTACTATCAAAGCTGTATGTAATGACAATGCAGGCTTTGCTATATATGCAGTGGGCTTTTCTGGTGATACCTATGGTGATAATACTATGATAGGTACTTCTGGTGCCACCATTCCTACCGGTACTGCTACTTCTGGAGATAACTCGCAGTGGGCGATGAAACTAGCTAAAGTGACTGATAGCACTGCCTATAATCCTTCTAACCTCACCATCACCAATAGTTTTGATAATTACCATGTAGTACCAAGTGACTATACTAAAGTAGCTAGCTTTTCTTCGTCTACTGATCAGACTCTAGGCTCTAAACTCACTGCTACCTATGCCGCTTTTGTCTCAGCTAATCAGGCCGCGGATACTTATACCGGGAAGGTGAAATATACCATGGTGCACCCAGCTAGTGCTCTACCAGAAACTCCGGCTCAGCCAGTGGCTTGTGCTGGTGGTAAAATCTGCTATTCTCCAGGGCCTAGTAGTGTGACGGATTCTATGGGGGACCAAAGCGTTTCAAATAGTGCTACCTCGGCTGAACTCTGGGCCTCTAATTTCAAACGTGAAGGCTATGGTTTTGCTGGCTGGTCTGATAAATACAACTGGGTCCTTGGCGCTAATGATGCTAGCGGCAATGGTACTGGTGCTAATGCCGGCTATCACATTTATGGTCCTAACGCTACTATTACCTTTACTGCTGGACAATATAGCACTGAAGGTCTCTCACTTTATGCTGTCTGGGTCCCATCGGCAGGTAATCTTCAAAACTGGAATGGTTGCAATTCTATGAACATTGGTGATGTCACTGCTCTTACTGACCAACGTGACAATGATACCTATGCCGTAGCAAAACTCGCGGATGGTAAATGCTGGATGATAGAGAACTTAAGATTAGACTATGATGCTAACTTTACCGAATCGCTATCCCAGGGCTTTGGTAAATCTACTACCTATGGCAACTTTATTGGCTTAGCTAAGCCAGAAACAATAAACTTCACTACTTATACTACTGCTAACAGTATATATTATAGTGGTACTCAAAGTGGTACTGCCACCATTAATATCAATACCACTGATTATCCTGCTTATCGTATGCCAAGATACCGTAATGATAATACCAACACAGATAGTACTACCAATCCAAATACTAATGTAGCCAATATGACTGATGCAGACCAAAACATTTACTCCTATGGTAACTATTATACTTGGTCTGCAGCTCTAGCTAACACTATATATTATGATAGTCCTACCGCCACCGATGCTGATGGCAAAACCAGTGAAACAGTAAATACCTCACTTTGTCCAGCCGGCTGGAAACTGCCACGTGGTGGCGATAAATCTAGAGAAGCTACTAATGACTTTTGGTCACTGATTGTCACCGGCATCAATAACGGCACCAACCCAGCTAACTATGATAGCAATACTCGACCATACTATACAGGCGACCCAGAAGGCACTAATGCTTCCATTGCCTTGAGAGCTTACCCTAACAATTTCCTCTACTCCGGCAGCGCCAATGATTCGTCGGTCTTTTATAGAGGCAGCTACGGGTACTATTGGTCGTCTACTGCGAATACTGACCTCCGTTCGTACCGCGCGTACCTGGGTAGATCCGTTGTCTACCCAGATACCAATTACAACGGTAAGTACAACGGCTACTCTATTAGGTGTCTAGCTGGCAGCTAGGCGGTTTCCTCTTGCCATTGACAAACCCCAAAGCAAAGATTAATATATAAGTATATGCACGATAAACATAATATTGTTTTAAGGGAACATAAAACGCTTTTTAACAGAGAGCGCAAAAATCATAATCTTGTAATTCAAAAACATAATATTGTGATTGGCAGCTGTTTTGCATTAATAAGCATCACTGCCATTGCCGCTATCGTATTAGCCAATGTCCCCGCAAATGTCTTTGCTGAAAATGATTCCACCATCTCCACGACCACCATCACCATCCCATCAGCCTGCTCACTCACCGCCGTAGTAGACACAGCTCATAACGCTACACTTCTTAATGGTATTTATTCTGGTGGTAATGATTATTATCCAAATGGTATAGGGCAGACTACATTAACTGCCTTTTGTAATGATGCTTCAGGCTTTGCTATTTATGCAGTAGGTTTTTCTGGTGATGAATATGGTGCCACTGATATGCTAGGCAATAATACTAGCGCTACTATTCCTACTGGTACTGCTACTTCAGGTAGCACTTCACAGTGGGCAATGAAGCTAGCTAAAGTAACGGATAGTACTGCTTATAATCCAGCCAATCTTACTATTACTAATAGCTTTGATAGCTATCATGCAGTGCCAAATACATACACCAAAGTAGCCAACTTCTCATCCGCCACAGACCAAACTCTAGGTTCCAAACTCACTACTACTTATGCAGCTTACATATCCGGCACTCAGACGGCAGATACTTATACGGGTAAGGTCAAATACACATTGGTTCACCCGGCTACAAATGCACCAAATATTGCACACACTACTGGCGCTAATAGGATTGGCTATTTTCCTAATGCTGGTAATCTAGTAGAAGACACTATGGGAGACCAAATCATTGGCTCAACTGCTACCTCGGCTGTACTATGGGCTTCTAATTTCAAACGTTCAGGTTATGGTTTCGCTGGCTGGAGCGATAAGTATGACTGGGAACTTGGCGCTAATGATGCTAGCGGCAACGGTACTGGTGCTAATGCTGGCTATCACATTTATGGTCCTAATGCTACCATTACTTTCACCGCAGGACAGTATAGCACTGAAGGTCTCTCACTCTATGCTGTTTGGGTACCATCAGCTGGTAGTCTCCAAAACTGGAACGGTTGTAGTAGCCTAGCCCAAGGTGCCGTCACTGCTCTTACTGACCAACGTGATAATAATACCTATGCCGTAGCAAAACTTGCCGATGGCAAATGTTGGATGATTGAGAACTTAAGGCTAGACTATGATGCTACAGCTGGTGCCACTAATGAAGCCCTCTCACAAGGTTATGGTAAGTCTACCACCTATGGCAACTTTATTGGCTTAGCTACGCCAGAAACAGCCAACTTCGTCGCTTCTTCTGGTAGCGCTACAGAACCTACTACCGCTAATTCCATCTACTATGCTGGCACCCAGAGTGGTACTGCCACTATAGATATTAGCCAAACCAATTATGCTGGTTATCGTATGCCAAGATACCGTAATGATAATACCAACACGGATAGTACTACTAACCCAAATACTACTGTGGCTAATATGACTGAAAGAAACCAAAACGTTTACTCCTATGGCAACTATTATACTTGGTCTGCAGCTCTAGCTAACACTATATACTATACTAGCCCTACTGCTACTGATGCGGATGGTAAAACTAGTGAAACTGTAAACACTTCGCTTTGCCCAGCTGGCTGGAAACTACCGCGTGGTGGCAATAAAACTAGAGAAGCTACTAATGACTTCTGGGCACTCGTTGTCACTGGTATTAATGGCGGTACTAACCCAGCTAACTACGACAGTAGCACCGCTCCATACTACACAGGCGATTCAGAAGGCACTAACGCTTCCATTGCCCTCAGAAGCTATCCTAACAATTTCCTCTACTCCGGCTACGCCATTAATTCGTCGGTCAATAATAGAGGCAGTAGCGGGAGCTATTGGTCGTCTACTGCGAGTAATAACAACCTCGGTTCGTACGGCATGTTCCTGTATAGCTCCAGTGTCAACCCAGGTACCGAATATAACAATAAGTACAACGGCAACTCTATTAGGTGCCTAGCTGGCAGCTAGGCGGTTTCTTCTCGCCATTGACAAACCCCAAAGCAAAGATTAATATATAAGTATATGCACGATAAACATAATATTGTTTTTGGAAAACATAAAACGCTTTTTAATAGAGAGCGGAAAAGTCATAATCTCAAGATTCAAAAACATAATATTATGTTTAGTAGTTGTATTGCATTAGTAGGTATTACAACTATTGCTGCAATGGTATTAGCAAATTTACCCACAAACGTCTTTGCTGACGATGATTCTGTCGTTTCTACTGCTACTATTACAGTTCCATCTTCTTGTTCGCTCACTGCCGTAGTAGATTCGGCTCATAACGCTACACTTCTTAATGGTATTTATTCTGGTGGTAATGATTATTATCCAAATGGTATAGGACAAACTACTTTAACCGCTTTTTGTAATGATGCTTCGGGTTTTGCCATTTATGCGGTAGGATTCTCTGGTGATGAATATGGCGTTACCAATATGCTTGGTGCTAATACTAATGCTACTATTCCTACCGGTACTGCTACTTCAGGTAGTACTTCACAATGGGCAATGAAACTAGCCAAAGTAACTGATAGTACTGCTTATAATCCAGCCAATCTTACTATTACTAATAGCTTTGATAGCTATCATGCAGTGCCAAATGATTATGAAAAGGTCGCCACCTTTTCATCCGCTACGGATCAAACACTAGGTGCTAAACTAACTACTACTTATGCTGCCTATATCTCCAATACTCAAGCTGCCGATACTTATACTGGCAAAGT